>CAMTVY010000001.1:0-85699 GCA_947085325.1 uncultured Gammaproteobacteria bacterium
CCCACAGGCTTGACCCCGCAAGGGGCTGGCCTAAAGTCCAGCCGATGTCTCCCGACTCAGCCTGCTCGATCACGTCGGAAAGTGTACTCCCAAAACGTTCAAAGTCGGCAGGAGAAGGATACGAAGTTCATTGTATGACTACCATACATCTGAATATGGCTCAGGTTCAGGCAGCGAGTAGCCCGGATGCAGCGCAGCGGAATCCGGGCTACTCGCTGCCTCACCCCGATACCACGCCTACTCTATCATCCCCGCCGCGACGGTGTTGTTGCTGTGTTCGTCGATGACGATGAAGGCGCCGCTGGCGCGGTTGTCGCGGTAGGCGTCGCAGATCACGGGGCGTTGCAGCGTGATCTGCACGCGGCCAATCTCGTTCATCTGCAATTCGCTCGCCGCGCCGGTGGCGAGGGTGTTGATGTCCACTTTGTGTTCGATGGCCTTTATCAGCGCCCTGGCGGTCTGCGTGGTGTGCTTGATGAGGTATTTGCCGCCCGGATGCAATGGCTGCTCGCTCATCCAGCACAGCATGGCGTGAAATTCGCGCGCGCTGCGCGGAGGGTTCTCCGGGTGCACGATCATGTTGCCGCGCGAGATGTCGATATGGTCTTGCAGCGTGAGGGTGACGGACTGCGGCGCGCGCGCCTCGGCGATATTTCCGTCGTAGGTGACGATGTCCTGGATGCGCGAGCGGTGCCCCGAGGGTAGCACCACGATCTCGTCGCCGACACAGACCTGGCCGGATTCGATGCGCCCCATGTAGCCGCGGAAGTCCGGCAGGCCTGAGATCTGCGGGCTGCATACCAGTTGCACCGGGAAACGGAAGTCGCGCTGGTTGATGTCGTGCAGGATGGGGGTGGATTCCAGCGCATCGAGCAGCGGCGCGCCCGTGTACCACGGCATGCGCGTGCTCTTTTCCACCACGTTGTCGCCGTGCAGCGCCGAGAGCGGTATGAAGTGCACGTCGCGTGCGCCCAGTTGGTCGCAGAAGGCGCTGAAATCGGCCTTGATGTTCCGGTACGTGTCTTCGGAGTAATCGACCAGGTCCATCTTGTTGACGGCGGCGATCAGGTGCGGGATGCCGAGCAGGCGGGCGATGTAGGCGTGGCGGCGCGACTGGGTGAGCACGCCCTTGCGCGCATCGATCAGCACGATGGCAAGATTGGCGGTAGAGGCGCCGGTGACCATGTTGCGCGTGTACTGCTCGTGGCCGGGGGTATCGGCGATGATGAACTTGCGTTTCGGGGTGGCGAAGTAGCGGTAGGCGACATCGATGGTAATGCCCTGCTCGCGTTCGGCCTGCAGGCCGTCGGTGAGCAGCGAGAGGTCAACGCCGGTGCCGCCGCGCCGCTCGGTGCTGCGCTCCATGGCCTGCAACTGGTCTTCAAAGATGGATTTGGCGTCGTAGAGCAGGCGGCCGATGAGCGTGCTCTTGCCGTCGTCCACGCTGCCAGCGGTAGTGAAACGTAAAAGATCCATTAGAATAAATACCGATAAAAACTCAACGCCAAGCCGCCAGGACGCAAAGCAGGAACAGAAAAATAAATCTTGGCGTCTTGGCGTCTTTGCGTTGAGCAGTTAAACATCCTGGCGTTGGACTCCAGCATCAGAAATACCCCTCGCGCTTGCGCAGTTCCATCGACGCCTCGGAGGTTCTGTCGTCCATGCGCGTGGCGCCGCGCTCGGTGATGCGCGAGCCGGCGGTTTCCAGAATGATGTCGTCAGGCGTGGCGGCGTTCGACTCGACCGGGCAGGTGCAGCTCATGTCGCCCACGGTGCGGAAGCGCACGGTGATGTTTTTGACCTCTTCGCCTGCCTTGGGCTGCACCAGATGCGATACCGGCAGCCAGCCGCCGCGCCACACCACGTCACGCCGATGCGCGTAGTAGATGCAGGGCACTTCGAGTCGCTCGCGCGCGATGTACTGCCAGATGTCCATCTCGGTCCAGTTGCTGAGCGGGAATACGCGCATGTTTTCGCCGGGGTGGACGCGCGTGTTGTACAAATCCCAGAGTTCGGGGCGCTGGTTTTTCGGATCCCACTGGCCGAACTCGTCACGGAACGAGAAGATGCGCTCCTTGGCGCGTGCTTTTTCCTCGTCGCGGCGTGCGCCGCCGAAGCAGGCATCGAAGCCGAATTCCTGGATGGCGTCGAGCAGGGTCACGGTTTGCATCACATTGCGGCTTTCGTTTTCGTGCCGGAGCTTGATGCGGCCACGGTCGATGGAATCCTGCACCGAGCGCACGATGAGCCGTTCGCCGAGTTCGGCGGCGCGCATGTCGCGGAAGGCGATCACTTCCGGAAAGTTGTGCTCGGTGTCGATATGCATGAGCGGGAACGGAAAGCGCCCGGGGCGGAATGCCTTTTCGGCCAGCCGCAGCATGACGATGGAGTCTTTGCCGCCGGAAAACAGCAGTACCGGATTTTTACATTCTGCGGCGACTTCGCGCATGATGTGAATGGCCTCGCTCTCGAGGATGTCGAGATGGGCAAGCGCAGTGTGCGCGCCCGGCTGTGTGCCGGCGCTGCGGGCGGATGGTTGTGACATCAGTGTGTGTGTCCTGCGGATTTCTTATTCATACCCCCGCAGCCTGCTGCGGGCACGTTGGCAATGGGGCCGCCTGCGCGATTGCATATCGTGCAGGGCGAAATTCAGTTCGATTTTGCATGCAGGCCGCACTCTTTAAGGTTTTCGTGCTCCCACCACCAGCGCCCGGCGCGGACGTCTTCGCCCGGGGTGATGGCGCGGGTGCAGGGTGCGCAACCAATGCTGGGGTAGCCTTTGTCGTGCAGCGTATTATACGGCACATCGAAACGCCGGATGTAGTCCCACACGTCCTGCTCGCTCCAGTCGATCAGCGGGCTGAATTTGTGCAGCCGGTTGTCGGCATCCCATTCCTGCAGCTGCGTGCCTGCCCGGGTGGTCGATTGGGCGCGGCGCAGGCCGGTGATCCAGGCCTGGTGGCCCGCAAGCGCGCGCCGCAGCGGCTCGATCTTGCGAATATGGCAGCAGCGCTTGCGCAGCGCCACGCTTTCGTAAAAGGCGTTGGGGCCGTGGCTGTTCACGAACTCCTCCACCGCTTCCGGTTCCGGGAAATACACGCGCAGGGGCAGCTGGTAGCGCGCACGCACGCGCTGTATCAGCTGGTAGGTCTCCTCCGGCAGGCGTCCGGTATCCAGCGTAAACTGGCTGATGTCAGGCGCGTGCTGGCTGATGAGGTCGGCGAGCACCATGTCTTCCGCGCCCAGGCTGTTGGCGAAGGCCGCGGGCGCATGCTCCGCCGCGATGGTCCGTAGCAGGCCGGCTGCCCGCCCGATGTTGGCGTCGAGTGTCATGGCTTCAGGCGGACTGGGCCGCTGCGGCTTCGGGTTTTTTCTGCACCCGCACGCGGGTATGCGCGCCGTGTTCCACCGAGGACAGGATGCTGTGTCCGTCCTGAGCGAGGCTTTCCGAGACCTGGCTGGCGGGTTTGCCCGCCTCCAGCAGGAAGTCGATCTCTTCGCCCGAGGCGAGCTTGCCGAGCTCCAGCCGGGCCTTCATGTAGTGCACCGGGCAGCCGTAGCTCGACAGGTCAATCAAGGCGACGGACGGGCGCGTGCCTGCCGACGGCACGGTGGGCCGGGGCAGCGAGGTGGAGAGATCCAGCTGGCTGTCGGTCGCCTGGCACAGGGCGGCGCTGGCGCGGGTCCAGTCGTCCAGCTCCAGTATCAGCTGCGTGAAGGCGGCTTCGTCGTTCTCTATTTTGAGTGCGTCGATGCCCTGTGTGAGCGCGGAGAGGCGCTGCGCGAGCGCGGTGTTTTCCGGGCGCAGGCCGGGCAGCACGCGCGCGATCTCGGCGATGGCGTCGAGTTTTTTCTCGCCGGAAATGAGCAGCAGTGACTGGCCGATCAACCGCAGTATGGCTTCGGCACACTCCAGCGCTTCGCTGTATTTGTGTTGCGAGGCGAACGCGTTGCGGCAGTCGCGCTCGTAGGCAGCCTCGGCAAACTGTGACGAGACCAGCTCTTGTGCCGCGCCTGCGCATTCGCCGCCGCCCAGTTGCAGCACTTTGAAGTCGGCGGCTTCGCCGTGGTCGTGCAGCACGCCGGGGAGTTCTTCGGGCGCGATCTTGAGCAGGTCCGCCAGTAATTCGGTGAAGGATTCCTTGCCACGGCGCCGGGTCCAGTGGAAGAAGCTCTCGCCGCCGCTGCGTTCCTTGAGGTAGGTTTGCTGGACGCGGCTGACGGCGGTTTCAACGCGCGCCGCCGGCACCGACGGCCCCTTGAGGCCGAGACCGCCGTGGGCGCGTCCGTCGCCGCCGAAATACATTTGATAGTGCGGTATCAGCTTGCCGTGCAGGCGCTTGCCTTCGCCGTAAATGCCGATGTCGCCGGTCTCCGGCTGGGCGCAGCCGTTGTGGCAGCCGCTGGCGCGGATACGCAGGTCGGCGCTGCCGCCGTTCAGCTTGGCGCCGATGATTTTCGAGGAGGTGATGCCAAGGCGGCAGGTGGAGGTGCCGGGGCAGGCGACGACGTCGTCGCCGGGTTGGGGCAAGCCGAGGCCGATGCCGGCGAGCGCGCTGCCGATGGCACTGATGCGCGCGTTGGGCACGCTCATCAGCATCAGGTTCTGATCCTGCGTGGTGCGAATGTCGCTGAGCCCTTCATCCTGCATCAGTTGCGCGATGCCGCGCAGTTGCGCGCCGGTGATGTCGCCGATGGGTACGCTGATCGGGAATACCGACAGGCCCGGCTGTTTCTGCGCGAACACCGCGCGCGGCGCGCCCATGCCGCAGGCCTCGCCCGGCGTGTTGGCTACCCAGTCGCCCTTGGGGTAATCGCGGCCTGTGAAGGCCGCCTTGGTGCGCGCGTATTCTTCCTTGTATTTTTCCACAAAGCCTTCCGGGCCGAAACGATCGACCAGGAATTTGATGCGCGCCTTGGCGCGCTTGACGCGATCGGAATAGCGGTGATGCAGCGAGACCAGGGCCTCCATGCTGGGCAGCAGATCCTGCTCCTCGATGAACTCCTCGACGGTAATGGCCTCGTGCGGCTTGTGGCCCAGGCCACCGCCCGCCACGATCTTGTAGCCGTAACGTCCGTCCCGCCTGGCCGCGATCACACCGACATCGTGCATCATGCCCTGCGCGCAATCGTGCTCGCAGCCGGAAAAGCTGATCTTGAACTTGCGCGGCAGATGCTGGGTGAGCGGGTGGCGCAGGAAGTGCGCCACCGCGCCGTCCATCACCGGCAGAATGTCGAGATGCTCGCGCGGGCAGACACCGGCCAGCGGGCAGGCGGTGATGTTGCGCACCGTGTTGCCGCACGCCTCGCGGGTGGTGAGGCCGGCCGCAGCCAGGCGCTGCATGGCCGCCGGGGTCTGGGCCAGCGGTACGTAATGAATCTGGAAGTCCTGCCGCGTGGTGATGTGCACCACGGGATGATCAACATAGCTTTCCAGCACGTCGGCGATGGCGATCAGTTGTTCCGGCAGCATCTTTCCGCCCGGCACCTTGACCCGCAGCATGTGGACGCCGTCCTGGCGCTGGCCGTACACGCCCTGTTGCAGGCGCGCGGACATGAAGCGGTCGGCATCCAGTTGCAGGCCGAGGTAGGCCTGCACCGCCTGCTCGTAGCGCTCGATCTCGTCGAAATTGACCAGTATGCGCGGGTCGTTCATTACCATGTCTCCTTGATTAATAAACCGCGCAACTTAATGCGCGATGAGTCTGACACCGACCAGTATCAGCATGATGGAAAGCGCAATGCGCAACACCTTCTCCGGGATGTTGACGCTCAAGTGACTGCCAAAATAAATGCCGGGCAGCGAACCTAACAAGAGACTTCCCAGCAGCACGAAGTCCACGTTGCCCATGCCGAGGTGTCCCAAACCCGCCACCAGGGTGAGCGGCACGGCGTGCGCGATGTCCGTGCCGACGATCCTGGTGGTGGCGATCAACGGATAGAGCAAAAACAGCGCGACCACGCCGATGGCCCCCGCGCCGATGGAGGTCAGTGTGACCAGCGCCCCCAGCACCGCGCCGGTGGCGACCGTGGAAATATTCAGGGACGCCGGATGAGAGCGGGTTTTAAACCAGGGATGGCGCTGCAACTGCACCTTGAAGATGAGCGCCAGTGCGGTCAGAATCACCGCCACGCCGATGAGCGGCACGATGATGGCGTCCACTTTCCAGCCGCGCGCCTCCATATGATGCAGCAACACCAGGGTCAACAGCGACGCGGGAAGACTGCCCGAAGCAAGCAGGCCGACGATGCGCCAATCCACCGTTTTCTTCCTGCCGTGCACCCAGACCCCGGCCACCTTGGTGACGCAGGCGAACAGCAGATCCGTACCCACCGCCTTGACCGGCGGGATGCCGAACAGGATCAGCAGCGGCGTCATGAGCGAACCGCCGCCCACGCCGGTCAAACCGACCAGCATGCCGACCACAAAACCTGATAGCGTGTAGGCAAAATCCATCGTAAAGTCTCATCGTAAAATCCTAGCCAGGCTGAGCATGCATGACCGGATACTTTTGGAAGCGGGAAGTATAACAGTCGATCATATACTCATAAAAGAATATAATTATATATGTATATCGTTTATAGTTATAAATGATGGCTCCGATGGGTTTTCTAACTATATGAATTTACAGCAATTACGTTATATCTGCGCGGTCGAGCAACAAGGCCTGAGCATTTCACTCGCCGCCGCGAGTTTGCACACCTCGCAGCCCGGCGTAAGCAAGCAAATCCACCTGCTGGAAGAAGAACTGGGCGTGCACATCTTCGAGCGCAGCGGTAAACGCCTGACCGGTGTCACCGCGCCGGGGCGTATTATACTCGCGCAGGCCAAAGAAGTGCTGCGCGACGTGCAGAACATCAAGCAGGTCGGTACCGAATTTACCAACGAGATCACCGGCAGCCTGTCGATTGCCACCACACATACCCAGGCGCGTTATGCGTTGCCCAGGATGATCAAGAAATTCACGCTGCGCTACCCGCAGGTCAACCTGCACATTCATCAAGGTAATCCGACGCAGATCGCCGCCATGGTGGAGCAGGGCGAAGCGGATATCGGGATCGCCACCGAGGCGCTGGCCCGGCATCAGGGATTGGTGGTGTTGCCGTGTTATCAATGGAACCGCTGCGTGGTGGCGCCGCCCGGGCACCCGGTGCTGAAGGAGAAACCGCTCACGCTGAAGGCGCTGGCACGCTATCCCATCGTGACCTACGACTTCGCCTTCGCCGGCCGCTCGATCATCAACCAGGCGTTCGAGGCCAAGGGCCTCAAACCCAACATCGTGCTCACCGCGCTCGACTCGGATGTCATCAAGACCTATGTCGAGTTGGGTCTGGGCGTAGGCCTGCTCGCCAGGATGGCGTTTGAGCCGGCGCGCGACAAGAATTTGCGCATGGTGGACGCAGCGCATTTATTCGCCACCAGCACGACCTATATCGCAGTGCGGCGCGGTATGTTTCTGCGCGGTTATTTGTACGCCTTTATCGAGTTGTTCGCGCCGCACCTGACACGCGCTGCGGTGGACAAGGCACTTTAAATCCCCTCCCCTGGAGGGGGGAAGAAAAATGAAGTGTTTTCGTTTTGTGGATTCCCTAGAAGCTAACGCAAAGACGCAAAGTTTATACATGCTTCATGCTTAAACAGTCTGGCATTCTCTGCGTCTTCGCGTCCTTGAATTTTCAGGGGATATCTGGTTAATTCGTTACTCCTGACGAAGCGCAGGGAGACGTGGGGGAGATAAGGAGTACTGCGAGTGACGCGTCAGCGTGGCCGAATCAAGGGGTGACAGCGCTTTCCGGTTCGTACGGCACGGCGTAATCACATTCCTTCTGCGGGCACACCTTTTCCGTGCCACGGCGCTTGGTGGTTTTGAGGGTGAGCAGGGGCCACTGGCATTTGGGACAGGGCTCGGCCACGGGCTCGTTCCACACCGCGTAGGTGCACTTGGGATAGGTCGCGCAGGAGTAGAAGATTTTCCCGTAACGCGATTTGCGCTTTAACAGGGTGCCCGCGTGGCACAGGGGACACTCGACGCCGGTGTCGGCGGGTTTCTCCAGCGGTTCGATGTGCTTGCAGTTGGGGTAGTTGCTGCAGCCGATGAATTTGCCGTAGCGCCCGGCCTTGATCACCAGCGGATTGTCGCACAACGGACAACTGCGCCCCTCCACGATCTCCGGTTCCACCAAGCCCGGCTTGTCGTCGAGGTTGCGCGTGTAGTCGCAGTCGGGATACGCGGTGCAGCCGATGAATTTGCCGCGCCGGCCGAGGCGGATGGACAGCGGTTTTCCGCACTTGGGACACGCCTCATCCAGCGCTTCCTGGGTGACGTCCTTGCGCTGCACGGTTTCATCCTTGAGGGTCACCTGCTGCTTGAACGGCTCCCAGAATTTCTTCAGCACCGGTACCCAGTCTTTTTCGCCGCGCGCGATGGCGTCGAGTTCGTCTTCGAGCTTGGCGGTGAAGTCGTAATCTACATATTGGCTGAAGTGCTGGGTGAGGAATTTATTCACCACGCGCCCGACATCGGTCGGCGTGAAGCGATGCTTGTCGAGCGTGGCATACTCGCGCGCCACCAGGGTCGAGATGATGCTGGCATAGGTGGACGGACGGCCAATGCCGTATTCTTCCAGGGTCTTGACCAGGCTGGCCTCGGTGAAGCGCGGCGGTGGCTCGGTGAAGTGTTGTTCGCTGCGTATGCCGAGCAAGGTGATGGTCTCGCCTTCCTTGAGCGGCGGCAGCACCGGCTCCGCCTCTTCGGCCTTTGCGTCGTCGCTGCCCTCCTGATACACGGCCATGAAGCCGGGGTTCACCACCGTTGAGCCGCTGGCGCGGAACAGGTTGTTTTCGCCTGCGGCGAGATCAACGCTGACGGTGTCGATGGTGGCGTGGATCATCTGGCAGGCGACGGTGCGCTTCCAGATCAGTTGATACAGCTTGAACTGGTCGGCGGTCAGGTGCGGTTTGATGGCTTCCGGCGTACGTTCCACTGAAGTCGGACGCACCGCCTCATGTGCTTCCTGCGCGTTCTTGGCGCGCGTCTTGTAGGTATGCGGTTGCCTGGGCAGGTTGTCCGCGCCATACCGCTGGGTGATGAAGGCGCGGATCTCGGCAATCGCTTCTTGCGCCAGACTGACCGAGTCGGTGCGCATGTAGCTGATGAGACCGACAGCGCCTTCACCGGCGTCGATACCTTCATACAGTTGTTGCGCGGTGCGCATGGTGCGCTGCGCGCCGAAGCCCAGCTTGCGTGCCGCCTCCTGTTGCAGTGTGGAGGTGGTAAACGGCGCAGCGGGGTTGCGTTTGCGCGTTTTCTTTTCGACCTTGTCGACCACCAGCGCGCCCGCAGCGGCTTTTTCCAGTGCTGCTTGCGCCGCATGTGCCGTATCGGCCGCAGTGATGCTGAACTGCTCCTGTTTCTGGCCCTGGTACACGCTGAGCCGGGCGCTGAAGTTGTGCTTGCCTTTGGCGGTGTCGGCCTCAAGACTCCAGTACTCGCGCGCCACGAATTTTTCGATCTCTTCCTCGCGCTCCACAATCATGCGCAGCGCCGGGCTCTGCACGCGGCCCGCAGAGAGTCCGCGCCGGATCTTGGTCCACAGCAGCGGAGAGAGGTTGAAGCCCACCAGATAGTCGAGTGCGCGTCGCGCCTGCTGCGCGTTGATCAGCTCGACGGACAGCTCGCGCGGGTGTTCCACCGCCTCGTTTACCGCGCGCTCGGTGATTTCATGAAACACCACGCGCTGCACGAGCTTGCCCTTGAGTGCATTACGCTCCTTGAGGATTTCGTGCAGGTGCCAGGAGATGGCCTCGCCTTCGCGGTCAGGGTCAGTGGCGAGATAGAGGGTGTCGGCTTTCTTTACCGCCTTGGCGATGGCGTCGACGTGTTTCTCGTTCTTGTCGATGAGCTGATACTTCATGGCGAAGTCGTGCGCGGTGTCCACGGCGCCTTCCTTGGGCAGCAGGTCGCGCACGTGGCCGTACGAGGCCAGCACATCGAAGTCCTTGCCCAGGTACTTCTTGATGGTTTTGGCCTTGGCAGGCGACTCAACAATAACGAGATATTTCATAAGTTCAGATTCAAGATACAAGATACAAGATACAAGAGTGAAGAGACGCTGAAAGTAGATGGCTCATGGCGCGGTTCCCCTGTATCTTTTCTCTTGTATCTGTCTTAATAAAGCAAAGCCCGCGGGAAGCGGGCTGTACTTGTATCTTGTGACTTGTATCTTGTGACTTTTTAATGCAAATTGCCCGCCGTTTCGTCGAACACGATATTCTTCATCCAGGCGAACGCAGCCTCCTGGCCGGGGCGGTTGAACAGCACCATGAGCACGACCCATTTCAGCTCGTCGAGGCTGATTTCTTCCGCGCCGAGCGCCATGACGCGGTCGATGACGAGTTCGCGCGCAATGGGGTCGAGCACGCCGCTCTGTTGCAACAGTTGCAGATAGCCGCACCCCGCCACATCGAGTTTTGATACCTCCTGATCGGTGAAGATGCGCAGCGACGGGTTGGCCTGGGTGCCGTGCGACACAGGTTGATCCTGCAACTGGGCAAGACCTTCCAGCCAGTCAAGCGCCTTGTCAATTTCGGTGTGCGGGAAGCCTGCCTCCATCAGTTCAAGTTTGAGTGATTCCTGGTCCGGGTTGATATCGATCTCTTCGTCCAGATAGCTTTCGAACAGGTACATCAGCACATCCAGTACGTTTTCTTTCATGTCAGCTCCTTGTTACCAATCCGGGAGTAGCATCCGCCCGCAGACGATGTCACGCACCCTTGCAGCTCCAGGGTCAAGAGAATGGAGGAAACCACCTCCGGCGTCAACCCGCTGCGCCTGATGATAGTATCGACCGCTACAGGCTCGAAGCTTAGGCAGTCGAGCAGGGCTGTTTGTTCGACCGTGAATGAGGCCTGATCGTTCCCTGGGGCCGTTGGACGGGCTGCGGGCAGGGAAAAACCGCCTGTCAGAGGCCCCAGCTCCTCCAGGATGTCCTGCGCGGTCTCAACCAGTTTGGCGCCCTGTTTCAGCAGGGCATGGCAGCCGCGCGCCAGCGGGTTGTGGATCGAGCCGGGGATGGCGAATACCTCGCGTCCCTGCTCGGTGGCCAGCCGCGCGGTAATGAGTGAGCCGCTGTTGGCGGCGGCCTCCACCACCAGCGTGCCGGCGCTCAGGCCGCTGATGATGCGATTGCGGCGCGGGAAGTGCTCCGGCAGCGGGGGTGCGCCCGGCGGCAGTTCGGAGACCAGCGCGCCGCCCGCGGCGATGGCATGGGCCAGCGTGCGATGACGGGCGGGGTACACGCGGTCGAGACCGGTGCCGGTGACGGCGATGGTGGCGCCACCGCCCTCCAGCGCCCCCCGGTGGCTGGCGCCATCGATGCCGAGCGCGAGGCCGCTGGTAATCACCAGCCCGGTCTGCGCCAGATGGCGGGCGAAGGCATGGGCGGTTTCACTGCCGCCGGGGGTCGGGTTGCGGCTGCCGACCATGGCAAGCTGGGGGCGGGCGAGGAGTGCCGGGTCGCCGTGCACGAACAGGACCGGGGGCGGGTCGGCGATTTCGAGCAGCAGCGGCGGGTAGGCGGGGTCGGTCAGGGTGAGCGCGTGGTGCGCGGGCTGTTCCAGCCAGCCCAGGTCACGCTCCACGCTGTCCCAGTCCGGCTGGCTGAGATACTCCAGTGTGGCGCGCGGGAGGCCCAGCCTGGCGCGCTGCGCGCTGCTGGCCTCAAACAGGGCGCGCGGCGCAGGGTAGTGCTGCAACAGTCCGAGAAATGTGACGGGCCCGACGCCGGGTGCGCGCAACAGGGCCAGCCAGTAGGCGATGTCGTGCAAGCCGGCGTTCAGCTTTAAGGGGTTTTCACCATGTCATAGAGGTGCATGGGCCCCTTGGCCTGCATCACCAGGGCGTAGCTCACGCGCTCGAAGCTGCGAAACACCATCACAGTGCCGGCCCGCTCATCGGGCAGGGCGACACGCTCGCCGCGTATTTTGCTGAGAGGATCCTGTATTGTCCGGCCTGCCTGATACACGGCGAAGACATGGCCGATTTCAATGCCCTGTTGGGTGCCGCGGTTGAGTACCACGATCTGTCCCTGGCCGATGCGCGATACGCCATTGACGACTGCGATGATGCGGCCTTCGGCGTCAGCGCCGGGTGCATGCGGCTGGAACACTTGCTCGAGCTCCTGCTCGTCGATGGGCAGCAGGCGATCGCCGCGCCTGACCTCGCTGCTGGAGCGCAGGATGGCAAGCGTGGCGGGATCGCCGTTGCGCACGAGACTGGCTTCGCCGATATACAGTGCTTCGTAGCCAAGGATATCCTTGTCTGATGTGGATACAACGCCTGCCGGTGCGTCACGGTAGGCGGAGCCCAGCCGGTAGATCATGAGGCGCCGGGTATCAGGCTGTGTGATGCCGCGTACATAGACGTTGTCACCCGCGCCCATGATCACATGTTCGTCAGCTCCGGCAAGGACGTACGGCGCGTTTGCCATCTCCTCCCGCGTTACCACGCGCGGTTGGGTGAGGAACTGGCGTATGGCGTCTACCGGAATGGTCGGTATGGGGTGAACGATGGTACTGCTGCGCACTTCGGGCGAGAGTTTGATGGTGGAGCCGACGCCGTTGCCGCGTTGCAGGTGCAGCTCGGGCGCGCCGTCAGTGTAGCGCAGCACGATGACATCGCCCGGATATATAAGGTGCGGGTTTTTGATTTCGGGATTGCCCTTCCATATCTCCGGCCAACGCCAGGGGTCGCGCAGGAAGCGTTCCGACACACCCCACAGGGTGTCACCTCGCACTACTGTGTAGTGTTCGGGCGGATTGGCGTTGAGCTCCAACCCGTTTGCGGTGGTGGCGGCGGAGATGAGCACCAGCCACACACCAAAAACATACGCTGCACTGCGTAATTTCCGACTGGCCAGTAGCTGCATGATGTCCCCCCCTGTCATATTCCGATCCGCTCCGCAACAGACGCCGGTGGCGAATAACGGGCGCCATCCGTTACAATGATGCCGTGTGCCGCCCGGCACGCGCACTGTACCGTGTGCGCCGGGTGTTTGCCAACCAAGCCCTCTGTGTCGGCGGTGTAAAGTCCATGGCCTTGCTTAATATACTGCATTTCCCCGACCCACGCCTGCGCAACAAGGCGCATCCGGTGGAGCGCGTCGATGCGTCTGTGCGCACGCTGGTCAATGACATGTTTGAGACCATGTACGATGCGCCGGGCATCGGGCTGGCCGCGACCCAGGTCAATGTGGCGCAACGGGTGCTGGTGCTGGACATCTCGCCCGAGAACAATACCCCGTTGTGTTTCATCAACCCCGAAATCACCCGCAGCAGCGGTGTGGAGGAGATGGAAGAGGGCTGTCTGTCGGTGCCTGACGTGTTTGAAACCGTGCAGCGCGCCGAGCGCGTGACGGTGCGCGCGCTGGACAGTACCGGCAAGCCCTTTGAGCTGGAGGCCGATGGCTTGCTGGCAGTGTGCATTCAGCACGAGATCGATCATCTTGAGGGCAAGCTGTTCGTGGATTATCTCTCGGAACTGAAACGCACACGGTTACACAAACGCATAACAAAGGTGCGTCAGCAGGCCCTGTGAGCATTGATGAGTCAGATACTTCGCGTCTGACCATGGTGTTTGCCGGTACGCCGGCATTCGCAGCGGTGATATTGCAGGCCCTGCTCGATGCCGGGGTGACGGTGAGCGCGGTATATACCCAGCCTGACCGGCCTGCCGGGCGCGGGCGCAAGCTGACGCCCAGCCCGGTCAAGCAGCTCGCGGCCAGCCACGCACTGCCGCTGCATCAGCCTCCCAGTTTGAAAGACAGCCAGGTGCAGCAGACCCTGGCGGCATTGCATGCCGACCTCATGCTGGTGGCGGCCTATGGCTTGATATTGCCGCCGCCGGTGCTGGCGGCGCCACGCCTCGGCTGCATCAATGTGCATGCCTCGCTGCTGCCGCGCTGGCGCGGCGCAGCGCCGATTCAGCGCGCCATTCTTGCCGGGGACAGCGAAACCGGCATCAGTCTGATGCAGATGGGGGCAGGGCTCGATACCGGGCCGGTGCTGCTGCGGCGCAGTTGCCCGATTCTACCCGTAGATACCGCCGCGAGCCTGCATGACCGCCTCGCGCAGCTCGGCGCCGAGACCCTGCTGGCCGCGCTTCCCGCCATCGCGCGCGGTGCGATCACTCCCGAGCCACAGGACGACAGACAGGCCTGCCATGCGCCGAAAATCGATAAGCGCGAGGCAGAGATCGACTGGCGTGAACCGGCGCAGACGCTCGCGCGCAAGGTGCGGGCCTTCTACCCCTGGCCGGTGGCGCATACCCGTTGGCAGGGTGAGTCGCTGCGACTGCTGGCCGCTGCCGTGTTGTCGCAGCCTGTGAGCGCGCCGCCGGGCACGGTGGTGCAGGCCAGTGCGGCGGGTATCGATGTTGCCTGCGGCGAGGGCGTGCTGCGGATTACCGAAGTGCAGCTGCCCGGCGGGCGGCCAATGCGCGCGCGCGACTTTCTCAATGCCCATGTGATGCAGCACGCCAGGCTGGGCTAGCGGGTCATGACTGCCAATTCGCGGGTGATGGCGGCGCGCACGCTGGTGCAGGTGCTGCAACAGCGGAAATCGCTGAGTGATATCCTCGCCCAGCACGCGGCGGAATTCACGTTGCCGCGCGAACGCGCGCTGATGCAGGAATTGTGCTACGGCGTGGTGCGCTGGAAACCGCGACTGGAGGCCGTGCTCGAGCGCCTGCTGCACGCGCCTTTCAAGGAGCGGGATCAGGATATTCACTGTCTGCTGCTGGTCGGTTTGTATCAGCTTGCGTATCTGAACCTGCCGGCGCATGCCGCCGTGGATGCCACGGTGACGGCTGCCGGGGTGCTGGGCAAGGGCTGGGCCAAGGGCGTGGTGAACGCGGTGTTGCGCAACTATTTGCGCGACAGCACACGCCTGCTGGCAGAGGCCGACGCCAGCGAGAGCAGTCGTCTGGCGCACCCCGCCTGGCTATTGGCGATGTTGCAGCAGGCCTGGCCCGGCGATCATCATGGGCTCTCGTGGCAGGCCATCGTCGCCGCCAACAACCAGCGTCCGCCGATGTGTTTGCGGGTAAACGTACGCCGCGCCTCGCGCGAGCAGTATCTCGCAACGCTGCAGGCGGCCGGGCTGGCGGCTCATGCCGCCCCGAACAGTTCACAGGGTGTGGTGCTGGAGCAGCCCATGAGCGTCGATAACCTGCCGGGTTTCGGTGTGGGCGAGGTGTCGGTGCAGGACGCAGGCGCGCAGTTGGCCGCCGGATGGCTGGGGGCAGAGCCCGGCGAGCGGGTGCTGGATGCCTGTAGCGCGCCCGGCGGCAAGGCCTGTCATATCCTCGAGCTCCAGCCTTCTCTGCTAGAATTGGTGGCGCTCGACAATTCTGCGCCACGCCTGGCGCGGGTGCGGGAGAATCTGGTGCGGCTGGGGCTGGAGGCGCGGCTGGTGGAAGGGGATGCCGGCGCGCCGGAGGGCTGGTGGGACGGCAGGCCGTTCGACCGCATCCTGCTGGATGCGCCGTGTTCGGGTACCGGTGTGATACGCCGCCACCCCGACATCAAATGGCTGCGCCGGCCGACGGATATCGCCGCTGCCGCGCAGACCCAGCGCCGCCTGCTGCAAGCGTTGTGGCCGTTGCTGAAGCCCGGCGGGGTGTTGTTGTATGCAGTCTGTTCGGTATTGCCGGAGGAGGGCGAGCAACAAGTGCGCGGTTTTATTGCAGAACAACAGGACGCGCAGGCCGAACCGCTGGCGCTGCCTGATGCAGCGGCGCCGGAACCATCCCGGTGCGGCATCAGTCTGCCTACCGGCAGTTGCGGCGGAATGGACGGATTTTATTATGCGCGCTTACGTAAGCACTAACAGGAGGTTGAAAAAGGCCATCCATGGCCTTTTTCAACCCGCAAAGCAAAAAGCGCGATTTTTGCTTTGCTTCATTTTTCAAGCACATAAACCGTGCTTGAAAAATGGCGGTGCATCCCTGCACCGCGCGCAGGCTGTTTTTCAACAGCCTGCCAGCCGCCGGCCCCGGGCTGCACACACAGCGTTCGCGCTGGCGGCAGGGCTGTGGCTGGCTGCGGCGACAGTCGAGGCCGAGACCACCTACTCCGGCGACGGGCAGTTTACCGTGCAGAGCGGTGCGGTGCGGTTGGTGGACGAGGTCTATCTGCTCGACGCGCAGATTGAGTACCTGTTCAGCAAGCCGGTACTGGAGGCGCTCGAAAATGGTGTGCCGCTGGTGATTGAGTTACAGATCGAGTTGTTGCGCCAGCGTGACCTGTTATGGGATGTGCAGCAGGCGCGTCTCTCCCAGCGCTACCAGTTAAGTTATCACGTGCTGACCGAGCAATATCTGGTGAAAAACCTCAACAGCGCCGCGCAGCAGAGCCTGACGAATGCCGAGGCGGCCCTCAAGGCGCTGGGCCAGGTGGAAAGTCTGCCGTTGATCGACAAGCGTCTGCTGCTGGAAGACGAAATCTATGTGGTGCGATTGCGCCCGCATCTCGATATCGATGCACTGCCGACGCCGATGCGGCTGCCGGCCTATTTTTCCGCCCAGTGGCGGCTGACAGGTGAGTGGGTGACATGGCCGCTACAGCCCTGAAACGCCCCGCTTCCGGGGTCGCGCTCATGATCGCGCTGTTTGCGCTGCTGCTGGTGTCGCTCTATCAAATGAGCGCGATCACGGAAAACTCCGCCGAGTTCAGCCGCCTGTACCTGCAACTGCTGGCGCTGAACGCGCTTGGCCTGCTGGTGCTTGCGGTGTTGATCACCACCAATCTTGTGCGCCTGATTCGCCAGTACCGTGCGGGTGCGGCAGGTTCGCGGCTGACGTTACGCCTGCTGGTGATGTTTGTGGTGCTCGCGGTGGCGCCTGTGACCACGGTATTTTATTTCTCGCTGGGGTTTCTGCATCGCGGCATCGACAGCTGGTTCGATGTTGGTATCGAGCGCGCGCTCGGCAATGCGCTCGATCTTTCCCGCGCCGCGCTTGACATGCGTATGCGCGAAGTGATCAAGCAGACGGCACGCGATGCACTTGAGCTCACCGGCGTGGCGGATAATGCCTCGGCGGCGCTGCTGAATGAGCTGCGGGCACGTAGCGGTGCGGATGAGCTGACCCTGCTCACCCAGAAAGGCCGCATCATTACCTCCAGCAGTGTCGATGCACTGGCGCTGGTGCCGGATGTGCCGCGCGAGGCCATACTGCTGCAACTGCGGCAGGGGGAAAATTATGTCGGTCTGGACCTGGCGCGTGATGCCGGTCTGCATATACGCGTTGCCGTCAATGCGCCCGCCGACGGGCCCGCCATGGAAGGCCGCGTGTTGCAGGCCCTGTTTCCGGTGGCCGAACGCATGAGCCGGCTGGCGGACACGGTGCAGTCTGCCTTCGCCCAATACAGAAAACTCGCCTATCTGCGCACGCCGTTGAAATACAGCTTTACGCTGACGCTTTCACTGGTGCTGGCCTTGAGCCTGCTTACTGCATTGTGGGCCGCGTTTTATTCCGCGCGGCGGCTGGTGGCGCCGATCCGCGAGCTGGCCGAGGGCACGCGTGCGGTGGCGGCGGGCCATTACGACACTCGTCTGCCGGTATCCGGCAATGATGAGCTCGGGTTTCTGGTGCAATCGTTCAATGACATGACCCGGCGGGTGGCGCTCGCGAGCGATGACGTGAAGCTGAGCCAGCAGCAGGCGGAGGCCCAGAGTGCATATCTTGCTACACTGCTGGAAAGATTGTCGTCGGGTGTTATGACAGTGAACCCGCAGGGCGGGCTGCGCACCGCCAATGTTGCTGCTGGCCAGCTGCTGGGTGTGGATTTCAGTACAGTGAGTTCGCTGGAGCAGCTGGTTGCGGAGCAGCCTCAGTTGCAGCCGTTCGTGGACGCCCTGCAGCAGCACGTGCAAACGCCGGACACGGAGTGGCGCGCCGAGATCATCCTGCCGTCAGCCGGGGCGGGGCGGCGCGTCTTCATGTGCCGGGGCGTGCCGTTGCCCGGCCTGGATGCAGCGCCGCCCGACCATCTGGTCGTGTTCGATGACATGACCATGCTGGTGCAGGCGCAGCGCGATGCGGCGTGGGGTGAGGTGGCGCGGCGTCTGGCGCACGAATTCCGCAATCCGCTGACGCCGATTCAGCTCTCCGCCGAACGCCTGCGGCACAAATACCTGAAGACCATGGATGCCAAAGATGCCGAAGTCCTGGATCGTCTCACCCATACCATCGTGCAGCAGGTGGAAGTGATGAAGGAAATGGTGAATGCATTTGCCGAGTATGCGCGCACGCCGCAAATGCGGCCACGCTTGCTCGACCTGAATCAACTGGTGACCGAGGTGCTGGATCTGTATCGCAACGATGCGACCGGTGCGCGGCTGGAGGTGAATCTTGATCCCGATCTTCCGCAGGTCGAGGCCGATGCCGGGCGCCTGCGTCAGTTGCTGCACAACCTGATCAAGAACTCACTGGAGGCCATGCCCGGCACGCACATCAGCGTGAGCACGCGCTGTGACGAGGATGCGCGCTGCCGTCACGTCGAAATTTGTGTACAGGATAGCGGGCCGGGCATACCGGAAGAAATACGTGCCCAGTTGTTCGAGCCCTATGTGACCACCAAGCCCAAGGGTACCGGGCTCGGCCTCGCCATCGTGAAAAAGATTGTAGAGGAGCATGGCGGTACGCTCACGGCCGAGCAGCCGGCGGACGGCGGGACGCGCATGATCGTGCGCCTGCCGGTGGTGGCCGAAGCCGCAGACATGCGATCCACGCAGGAGGGCACGGCGTGATGGCGGCCTATATCCTGGTGGTGGACGATGAGCCCGACATCCGCCGTCTGGTGCAGGAAATCCTGCAGGACGAAGGTTACGAAGTGAGCGTGGCGGATTGTGGCGCAACGGCACGCGAAGCGCGGCGCGGGCGGCGGCCGGATCTGACGCTGCTGGATATCTGGATGCCGGATATCGACGGCATCTCGCTGCTGCATGAGTGGAGCGAAGGCGGTGTGTTGTCGTCGCCGGTGATCATGATGTCAGGGCATGGCACGGTGGAGACCGCGGTGGAGGCAACCCGCCTCGGCGCCTACGACTTCATCGAGAAACCATTGTCCATGGCGAAGCTGTTGCTCACAGTCGAGCGCGCGCTCGAGGCAGAGCGGTTACGCAAGGAAAATATCGGATTACGGCGCCAGGTGCAGCCGGTCAGTGAACCGCTTGGAAAGGGCGCGGTGATGCAGCAACTGCGCGAACAGGCGCGGCGCATTGCACAGCATGACACCTGGGCGTTGATTACGGGTGAGCCGGGCAGCGGCAAGGAAGTGGTGGCGCGCTATATGCACGTGCAGAGTCCGCGGCGTGGAGGGCCGTTTGTCGAGGTGGGGGTGGCCGCCATCGCGCGCGAAAACTCCGCCGTTGAATTGTTCGGCAGCGAGTCGGGCGACAAGCTTTATTTCGGCCATCTGGAGCAGGCGAGCGGCGGTACCCTGTTTCTCGATGAGATCGGCGACATGGACAGCGCCACCCAGGCGCGGTTGCTGTCGGCGCTGGAAAACCGCAGCTTTCTGCGGGTCGGCGGCACACAGCCGGTGGCGGTGAATGTGCGCGTTATTGCCGCCACGCACCGTGACCTGCAGCAGGAAGTGCAGGCCGGGCGTTTCCGGGAAGACTTGTACTATCATCTCAATGTCATACCGTTGCGTGTTCCGGCACTGCGTGAGCACAGCGAGGATGTGCCGGAGCTGTTGAAATTCTACGTCGACTGGTTCGTGAATCAGGAGGGCCTGCCCTACCGCAGTTTCGTTGTTGCTGCGCAGAACCGCTTGCGCAATTACCCGTGGCCGGGCAATATCCGCGAACTGCGTAATCTGGTGCAACGCCTGCTGATTCTGGGCAGTGGCGAGGAAATCGGCCTGGAGGAAGTGGAGGCCGCGCTGAGCAAGCGGCTGCTGCACGCAGCAACGGCCCTGCCGGCGGCGTCTGGTTCAAGTGATTTTGATTTACCGTTGCGCGAGGCGCGCGACCGGTTTGAAAGGGCCTACTTCGAACATCAGTTGCGACTGGCCGGCGGCAGCATAGGCAAGCTGGCGGCGCAGGCCGGTATGGAGCGCACACACCTGTACCGCAAACTGCGTGCGCTGGGCATTGATCCACGCCAGACGAAAGAGTCGGAGCAAAGCTGAAGGTGACATGAAAATCATTATTCTCGGTGCAGGTCAGGTCGGATCGTCCGTGGCCGCCAATCTGGTGGGCGAGGCCAACGACATCACGGTGGTGGACAGCGATGCCAGGCGTCTGCAGGAGCTGCAGGTGCGGTTTGATCTGCGCACGGTGCAGGGGCACGCGTCACATCCCGAGGTGTTGTTGCGCGCGGGTGCAGCCGATGCCGATATCATTCTCGCCGTAACCAACAGCGACGAGACCAATATGGTGGCCTGTCAGGTCGCCAGCATATTGTTTAACACGCCCACCAAGATCGCGCGCGTGCGCCAGCAGGAGTATCTGTCTTCGCCGCAACTGTTCGGCCCCAAGGCCTTTCCGGTGGATATGCTGATCAGCCCCGAGCAGCTGGTCACCAATTATGTGCAACACCTGATCGAATATCCGGGCGCACTGCAGGTGCTCGACTTCGCCGGTGGGCGTGTGCAGCTGGTCGCGGTGCGGGCCTACTACGGCGGGCCGCTGGTAGGGCGTGAGCTACGCGAGCTGCGCGAGCACATGCCCGGCGTGGAGACGCGCGTGGTGGCCATCTACCGGCGTGGGCAATCCATCATACCGCAGGGCGTCACGGTCATCGAGGCCGACGACGAAGTATTTTTCATCGCCGCCACCAAGCACTGCCGCGCCGTGATGAGCGAACTGCGCCGCCTCGACCAGCCCTACAAGCGCATCATGATTGCGGGCGGCGGCAACATCGGCAAGCGTCTCGCCATCGCGCTGGAAAAGGACTATCAGGTCAAGCTTATCGAGCACAATCCGAGCCGGGCGCGCGCTATTTCCGAGGAGTTGCATAACACCACCGTGCTCGAAGGTGACGCCACGGATGAAGAGCTGTTGCAAGAGGAGGGCATCGGGGATATCGACGTGTTTTGCGCGTTGACCAACGACGATGAGGACAACATCCTGTCGGCGATGCTGGCCAAGCGCATGGGCGCACGCAAGGTGATGGCGCTCATCAACCGCGCCTCGTATGTGGATCTGATGGAAAGCGGCAGCATTGATATTGCGATCTCGCCGCAGCAGGCGATGATTGGAACCCTGCTGGCGCATGTGCGGCGTGGCGACGTCGCGGTGGTGCATTCGCTGCGGCGTGGTGCGGCCGAGGCGATTGAGGCGGTGGCGCACGGTGACAGCCGTTCATCCAAAGTGGTGGGGCGCTCCATCGAAGACTTCAAGCTGCCGGTGGGCGCCACCATCGGCGCTATCGTGCGCGGGGACGAGGTGCTGATCGCCCATCACGATACTGTGATTCAGTCGGAAGACCACGTCATCATGTTCCTGGTGGACAAGAAGCGCATCTCCGATATCGAGCGCCTGTTCCAGGTTGGCGTGACGTTTATTTAAAACAGATGCAAGATACAAGATACAAGATACAAATAGAGTTCCACAGCGACCGCACCACTGTTGCTGGGAACTTGTACCTTGTATCTTGTACCTTGTAACTGTACTTATGCAATTCACCGTCATTCAACGCATCATGGGTTTGCTGCTGATGCTGTTCAGCATCAGCATGCTGCCGCCGCTGCTGCTTGCCTGGCTCCATCATGACAGGATGATGGATGCTTTTTTATGGTCGTACGGCATCACGCTCGTCAGTGGTTTGGTGCTGTGGCTGCCGGTGCGCGCCGTTAAAAAAGAGCTGCGTCTGCGCGACGGCTTTGTGATCGTGAGCCTGTTCTGGGCGCTGCTTGCCTTGTTCGGCGCTTTGCCGTTCATGTTCGGGCACGATACGGCGTCGTTTACAGACGCCTATTTTGAAACCATGTCCGGCCTGACCACGACAGGCTCGACGATTCTGGTCGGGCTGGATCAGTTGCCCATGTCCATCAATCTGTGGCGCGGGATTTTGCAGTTTCTGGGCGGCATGGGCATCGTGGTATTGGCGGTGGCCATTCTGCCCATGCTGGGCGTGGGCGGCATGCAGCTCTACAAGGCCGAAACGCCGGGTCCGATGAAGGACAGCAAGCTCACGCCGCGCATCAAGGAAACCGCCAAGGCGCTGTGGTACATCTACGTCGGCCTCGTGGTGTTGTGCGCCGCTGCGCTGTGGCTCGCCGGCATGACGCCGTTTGATGCCATTATGCACAGCTTTACCGCTGTGTCCACGGCGGGTTTCTCCAGCCACGATGCCAGCATCGCCTACTTCAGCAGCCCGCTGATTGAAATGATTCTGGTGCTGTTCATGCTGCTCGGCGGTATCAATTTTGCGTTGCACTTTCTTGTGCTGCGCGGCCGCAGCCTGCGCGTCTATTGGCAGGATTCCGAGTTCCGTGTCCATATGGGCATCTTCGTGGCAGCCACTGTTGCGGTGACGGCCTACCTTGCCTGGAGCCACTACTATGTGGACATCTGGCAGTCATTGCGCTACGCCGTGTTTCAGGTGGCGTCGATGGTGACCACCACCGGCTATGTCAGCGCCGACTATGGCGCCTGGCCGCCGGTGCTGGGTGCGCTGCTGATGGTGCTGGCCTTCATTGGCGGCTCGGCCGGCTCCACTTCAGGCGGTATCAAGGTGGTGCGCGCCGTGCTGCTGTTCAAGCAGACCCTGTGCGAGATACGGCGCCTGATGCACCCCAGCGCGCTGGTGCCGCTCAAGCTTTCCGGCAAGGTGGTGCCGGATCGTACCGTGGCCGCGATATCGGCATTTTTCGCCACCTACCTCGCCTGCTTCGCCCTCATCGGGCTGGCCATTTCGGCCCAGGGTGTGGAAATGGTGACGGCGTTCAGCGCAACGGCGGCAGCGATCAACAATCTCGGCCCGGGTTTGGGCGGGGTGGGGCCTGCGGCCAATTATGCGGCGCTGCCGGAGGCCGCGAAATGGATGCTTTCCTTTGCCATGCTGCTCGGGCGTCTGGAAATATTTACCTTGCTGGTGCTGCTGACGCCTGCCTTCTGGCGTAAATAAACACAGTGTCATGGGCATGATCGAAAACCTTGAGGCGATGCTGGCCAGGGGTGACGACTCGGCGCTGCTGCGCTACAGCCTGGGCAATGCGTATTTCAAACAAGGCGACTACGCCAAGGCGTGCGAACATTTTGCGTGCGCGGTGACGCTGGATGCGCGTTACTCCGCAGCTTGGAAAGGCTACGCACAGGCGCTTGCCGCCGCAGAGCGCAGCGAAGACGCCGTGCGCGCCTACGAAACGGGGATCCGCGTCGCGGAGGACAAGGGCGACCTGCAAGCAGCGAAAGAAATGAAAGTATTTTTGAAGCGGCTGCAAAAAAATTCTTGATCCCCTCCCCTTTCCAGGGGGAGGGCTAGGGTGGGGGTAAATGTTTGCGCCAGGCTTTAAGCCTCCAACTCCAACCTCCATCCCCACCTTCCCCCTGGAAGGGGAAAGGAAAATTTTCACGCCTCCAACTCATCCTCGCTGTCCGGCAGACTCGCAGAATAATCCGTGCCCAGCACCGTGCGCGCACGCGAGACAAACTCCTCGTCTACCTGCAACTTGATCCCGCCCACAGCAATACTGTACAGCCAGTCGGTCTGCACCAGATGCTCGTCGGCAATGTGGCAGGGGATGCCCTCGGCCTCCAGGCTGCCCTTGGCGATGTGCGCCAGCGGCATGAGATCAAACTGGGCCACCGTCACCAATTTCATTGCTGTGTTACTTGCGCGGTAGTCATCAGCGGCTTGAGGGTGGAGAGCAGGCTCTTGAACAGCCCTTTGTTGGTGCTCTCCTCCGTGCCCAGCAGGGTTTTCAGATGCTGCCGCTGCATCGGCATGCTGAAGCAGGCCGGGCAGTTGTCGCGGATCACCGGCAGTTGCGCCGCAGCGGCGAAATCCCGCAGTTGCCGCTCGCGCGCATACACCAGCGGCCGGATCACGCGTACATCGCCTGCGTCGTTGAGGTAGTGCGCCTGCATGGTGCGCAGCTTGCCGCCGTGAAAGGCCGACATGAGGAAGGTCTCGGCGAGGTCGTCCAGATGCTGCGCCAGCGCCAGTACGTTATAGCCGTTCTTGCGCGCCGCGTCATACATTACGCCGCGCTTCATGCGCGAGCAGTAGGCACAGAACGAATCGTTGGTCATGTTCTGTTTGGCCTGTTCCATGATGGGCTGGGCGCGGTAAAAATACGGCACCTTGAGGTCGCTCATCACCTGCTTGAGCGGTGAAGGGTCGAAGCCTTCAACCTGCGGATCCACTGTCACCACGCCGAGGTCGAAATGCAGCGGCGCGCACTTTTGCAGGTGCAGCAGGATGTGCAGCAGCGACAGCGAATCCTTGCCGCCGGAGACGCCGAGCAATACGCGGTCGCCGTCGCGGATCATGTCGAACTCGGCAATCGCCTTGCCCGCGTGGCGCAGCAGGGGCTTGGGTGGTTTTTGCGCGGTGTGCATGCGTCTATTCTACGCAATCCCGGTTATACTCGAAAGCCGTGCAACAGGCTTTCGGCTGGAGGAGGCGCATGTCGCCGTTTGAGCATATAGGGTACTGGCATTGGTGGATCGTCGCAGCGGTGCTGGTGCTGCTGGAGTTTGCCACGCCGGGGCTGTTTTTTCTCTGCCTGGGGGTGGCGGCAGGCGTGACAGGCGTCATCCTGCTGTTCATGCCGCTGGGATTTCTTTACCAGCTGGCGCTGTTCGCCGTGCTGGCCGTGCTGGCCATCCTGCTCTGGCGCTTCTATCTCAAGCGTTTTGCTGCGTGACACTGCCGCGTATTTATTTCCCCGCGCCCCTCACCGGCGGCGCCACCGTCACGCTCGACAAACAGGCCGCGCAACACGTGCTGCGCGTGCTGCGTCTGGAGGTGGGCGATCCGCTGCTGCTGTTTAACGGCGAGCCGGTCGGCCAGCAGCACGGCGAATACCCGTGTACGCTGCAAGGCGTGCAGGGCGCCACTGCGGTGGTGCAGGTGGGCGGGTTTGTGGCGCGCGATACCGAGTCGCCGCTGCACATCACGCTGGCCCAGGCCGTCTCGCGCGGCGAGCGCATGGATTACGCCGTGCAGAAAGCGGCAGAGCTGGGCGTGACGCGCATCGTGCCGCTGATCACCGAGTTTTGCGTGGTCAAGCTGCAAGACGAACGCAAAGGCAAGCGGGTCGCCCACTGGCAGGGTGTTGCGACCTCCGCCTGCGAGCAGTCGGGGCGGGTGCGGGTGCCGGTGGTGGAGGCACCGCAGACCTTTTCCGACTGGCTGGCTACGGTAAATGCCGGCGTCAGGCTGGTGCTCGACCCGCTGGCGCAGACCACGCTGCGGCAACTGCCGCCGCCGCAGGGCGACATCGTTTTGCTGGCCGGGCCCGAGGGCGGCCTGAGCGATCTGGAAGTGACGCGGGCCAAGCAATCCGGTTTTATCGACGTGCGTCTGGGGCCGCGCATCCTGCGCACGGAAACCGTGCCCGCCGCTGCGCTCGCCGCCATGCAAACCTTGTGGGGCGATTGGGCCTACATAGCACCATAAATCTACTGCGCGTCTTTGATGCAGGTGCGTGCGGTGCTCGGAATCCGGGGCCGCGTAGCGGCAGACTGGAATGTACACTCCGGTTCCTGCGCTCCGCCGCCCCTGCCTGCGACGTACAGGGATGTACTAGTGTCGCGGGAGGCAGGATGCCGGGAGCGACAAAGCCGCTCGCTACGATTTCTGGCGCTATGTATAAAACCCTTCTTGCAGGGAGCGAAGTGCCCACCTAATATGCGAGTATTCGAATCAGGCTCATAGCCCATGCACGCACCTGACATTCAAGCCGTAAAGAGCTACTTGCTCGACCTGCAAGATCGCATCTGCGCCGCGCTGGAACAGGAAGACGGCAGCGGAAAATTCACGGAAGACCTGTGGCAGCGTGCGGAGGGCGGTGGTGGCCGCTCGCGCGTGATGTCGGAAGGCGCGGTGTTTGAGCAGGCCGGCATCGGCTTTTCACACGTGTTTGGCGACAAAATGCCGCCGTCCGCCACCGCGCATCGGCCCGAGCTGGCCGGGCGCGATTTCCAGGCGCTCGGTGTGTCGCTGGTGTTCCACCCGCGCAACCCCTACATTCCCACCACCCACTGCAACGTGCGTTTTTTTATCGCGCAAAAAGAAGGCGCCGACCCGGTGTGGTGGTTCGGCGGCGGGTTTGACCTCACGCCGTATTACGGTTTTGAGGAAGACGCCGGGCACTGGCACCGTACCGCAGAGACCGCCTGCCAGCCGTTCGGTGGCGACGTTTATCCACGCTACAAAAAATGGTGCGATGAATATTTCTTTCTCAAGCACCGCAACGAGCCGCGCGGCATCGGCGGGCTTTTCTATGACGACCTCAACGAAGGCGGCTTCGAGCACTGCTTCAACTTCATGCAGAGCGTGGGCGATCACCTGTTGCCTGCGTACTTGCCCATCGTCGCGCGGCGCAGGAATATCGCCTACGGCGAACGCGAGCGCGACTTTCAGCTTTACCGGCGCGGGCGCTATGTGGAGTTTAACCTGGTGTATGATCGTGGCACCTTGTTCGGTTTGCAGTCTGGCGGACGCACAGAGTCCATCCTGATGTCGCTGCCGCCGCTGGTAAAATGGCGTTACAATTGGCACCCTGCGCCCGGCACGGAGGAGGCGAAGTTGTACGATGTCTTCCTCAAGCCGCGCGACTGGCTGGGAGGGGGGGTGACATGAAGGTACGAGTCAAAATCAGTGCGCAGCATGGCAGGGGTGTGTTTGCGGCAGCGGCGATTGCGGCGGGCGATGAGATACTCACCTTCACCGGTCCGCTGATACAGCGCGGGCAGTTCAAACCCGATGACTACCACCTCCAGATTGGCGATAACCTCTATCTCGGCGCCTCAGGTGAGGCCGACGACTACGTTAACCACAGCTGCAACCCGAACGCCGGTTTTGGCAGGGGACTCGCGCTAGTTGCGCTGCGTAATATTGCGCGCGACGAGGAAATCACCTGGGATTACAGCACAGCGATAGACGAGGCAGACTTTGAAGGCTTCCCGTGCTGCTGTGGCGCGGCGAACTGCCGTAGCGTGGTGCTGTCATTTCGTCACCTGGATATGGGCGAACAGCAGCGCCTCACTCCATGGCTGTTGCCGTATCTCCGCCTGCAGCATGTGCAGGCTGCTCTGAAGCAGGCCATATAGTGCCGCTCGCCGAGAGCAGCCTGTTCCCCTGTCCGATCTGCGGGCAACAGAAACCGCAGGATGAGGCCGTCAACCGTGAGCTGGTCTATGGCCCGGTAGAGGATCTCATCCTGCGCAAGCGCCCCGAATGGCCTGTGCATGGCCTGGTATGCTCCGATTGCCTCAATCATTTCCGCACCGAATATGTGGAAGACGTGCTTGAGTTGCAGAAGGGCGAGCTTTCCACGCTCGAACAAGAAGTGCTGGAAAACCTGCGCGAGCACGAGGTGCTGGCCAAAAACATCAATCTTGAATTTGAGCAGCAACTCACTCTGGGCGAGCGCGTCGCCGACAAGGTCGCCGAGTTCGGCGGAAGTTGGAGCTTCATTATCACGTTTCTTACCGTGATGGGAATCTGGATCGCCGTCAACATCAGCTTCATGCTGACACGTCCCTTCGACCCCTATCCCTTTATCCTGCTCAATCTTGTGCTGTCGTGTATCGCGGCGCTACAGGCGCCCATCATCATGATGAGCCAGAACCGCCAGGAGTCCAAAGACCGCCTGCACGCGGAACATGACTATCAGGTGAACCTGAAGGCGGAGCTGGAGATACGCCATCTCAACGGAAAGATGGACTTGCTGATGACGCGTCAATGGCAGCGCCTGCTGGAAATCCAGCGCATCCAGCTCGACACCATGCAGGACTTCGCGCGCAAGACGCCGCTGAAGAACGAATAGCGCGTATGTCCGAGCACGCTGAAATTGCCACGCTGGGCGGCGGCTGTTTCTGGTGCCTTGAGGCCGTGCTCGTCGGCCTCAAGGGCGTGAAGAAGGTGGAGTCCGGTTATTCCGGCGGCGCAGTGAAGAATCCTGCCTACCGCGAAGTGTGCGAGGGTACCACTGGCCATGCGGAAGTAGTGCAGATCACGTTTGATGAAACTATCATCTCTTATAAAGAGATTCTGGAAATCTTTTTCACCCTCCACGACCCGACCACGCTGAACCGGCAGGGCGCGGACGTTGGCACTCAGTACCGCTCCGTAATCTTTTATCACACGCCGGAGCAGCAGGCCGCTGCCGAAAAGGTGATACAGGAGATTAACGCGGCAGGGATTTGGGGCGGGGCCGTGGTGACGGAGCTTGCGCCCTTCGACGCATTTTACCGTGCCGAGGAAGACCATCAGAGCTACTACGCCAGAAACGGCAGCCAACCCTACTGCCGGATGGTGATTGCTCCCAAGGTAAAAAAATTCCGCGAACGCTACAGCGCGAAACTCAAAATCTAGTCCGTCAGCAGCTTGTTCACGTTCTCCGCCGGGCGGCACAGCACCGCCTCATCGCCGCGTACCACAATCGGCCGCTGAATCAGGTCGGGATTTGCCACCATTATTTTTATCAGCTCGGCCTCGGAGATCTGCCGCTCCGCCAGCCCAAGCTCATGCGCCAGCGGCTCGCCGCTGCGCAAGATGTCACGCGCTGCCATGCCCAGCTTCAGCAGCAGCCCGCGCAGTTGCTCTTCGGTCAGCGGCACCTCGTAGTAATTGACGGCCTCGAAGTCAGCGCCGTGTTCTTTAAGCAGGGCGAGTGTCGATTTGCAGGTGCCGCAGGCGGGCTTCTGGTAAACGGTTATTTTGACACTCATTTGTCCTCTTTTCTCGCGTACGGCGGGCGCAATAACCGAAGGGCATTGCGCCGGATGTTTACTGTCGGCAGCACTGTCAAACCGATGCGGCGTACTCTGCGCCAACAATACTTCCATCTACCAGATGTATCTGGCGCTGGGTGAGGGCGGAGAGTTGGGTGTCGTGGGTGACGGTGATGACGGTTTGGCGATTGTCTTCTACCAGCCGCCTGAAAATGTCGAATACGATGTGGCCGCTTTTGGTGTCGAGGTTGCCGGTGGGTTCGTCGGCGAGAATGATCAGCGGATCGTTGGCGAGCGCGCGGGCAATGGCGACGCGCTGGCGCTGGCCGCCGGAGATCTGGTCGGGCCTGCGTTTGATTTCAGGGCTCAGCCCCAGTTCGTCGAGTATCTCGGTGGCGCGGGCGCGCATCTGGGGCTCGCTGCGCGCGCCGAGCTTGCGCATGGGCAGCATCACATTTTCGAGCACCGAAAACTCCGGCAGCAGAAAATGGAACTGAAACACAAAGCCGAGTTTTTTCAGGCGCAATGCGGCGAGTTCGCTGCGGCTCAGTTTGGAGGTGTCGCGGCCTTCGAGATAGACGGAGCCGCCGGTCGGCACGTCGAGCAGGCCGAGCAGGTAGAGCAGTGACGATTTGCCGGAGCCGGAGGGCCCGGTGATGGCGATGAATTCGCCGGGTTGCACGGTGAGATTGATGTCACGCACCAGCGTGACCGGCAGCGGGCCGGGCAGTATCCGGGTGACGCAGTGTGTTTCGAGCAGGGGCGTCATGCGGCGCCCCGGATGATGTCCACCGGATTGAGGTGCGCCGCCTTGCGTGCGGGCAGCCAGGCGGCAAAGGCGGCAGAGAGGATGGCAAAGCCCCCGGCGATGAGGTAGTGGGTGATGCTGTAATACAGGATGAAGCCCTGGGCGGTGACGAAGCCCTCGATGTGGAAGCGTATGGTGCCGAGCAGGCGCGTGAGCCCGTAGCCCAGCGCCCAGCCCAGCAGGGTGCCGATCAGCCCGACCAGCAGGCCTTCGATGAGGAATATGCGGCGAATGTCGCGCTCCTCGAAGCCGATGGATTTGAGGATGCCGATGTCGCGGGTTTTTTCATGGATGACGGTGGAGATGATGTTGAAGATACCGAACGCCGCGACGATGAGGATGGCGCCCACGGTGGAGTACATGATGCCGTTCTGGATGACAAAGATGCCGAGGATGTTTTCGTAGGTTTCCTCCCACGACTCGGTGCGGTAGTCGAGGCGGGCCTCGATGCTGCTGGCGATGCTGCGCGCCTGGTTGACGTCGTTCAGGCGGATGCGTATCTGGTTGATGACGTTGGGCCGGTCTTGCAGTATCTGCGCCTTCTTGAGCAGGGCGTAGGATTCGAAATTGTCGATCGGCGTGATGCCGGTGCGGAAGATGCCGACCACTTTCATTTTGAGGATGACGCCCGCAGGCGAGATGACCGACAAGGTGTCGTTTAATTCCGCCCCGATTTTTTTCGCCACGCCGTCGCCGAGGATGATGCCGTTGGCGGCGGTGTGCAGGGCGTTGAGGCTGCCGGCGATGAGATCGTTTTCCAGATGGCTCACGCGCCGCTCATGCGGCGGCTCGATGCCGACCAGAGTGGCGGAGACGTCCTTCGAGCCATAACGCAGGAAGACTTGCCCGCGCAAGGTGGGTGCGGCGGCGAGGTCGGTGCGGCGGTTGAGTTCGGCGAGCACCGTGTCGGCGTCCTTGATGCCGCGCAATTCTTCGCGCGGTTTCAGGCCGTACAGGGTGACCACGCCGTCGCCAAACAGGCGCTGTACCGGTTGCGGCGGCGCGCTGCGGTATTCGTCCTTGATGGTGACGTGCGGCCACACGTCGATGACCTTGGAAATGAAGTAGACGTGAAAACCCTGCATCAAGGCGGCCATGGCAATGAAAAAGCCCACCCCCATCGCCACCCCGAGCACCGACACCAGGGTCTGGCGTTTGCGGTTACGTAGATGGGTTAGCGCTATCTCAACCGGCAGCCACATGGGCACCTCTAAAAATATGTCTTTTGTTCCAATACTGCGTTGCAACTTGTCTCCGCTGCTCACATACTGGCTTGTATGCTCCGCTGCTCGCCTGCGCTGCGCCTTGTCTTGAATCAAAATCCATTATTTTTAGAGGTGCCCACATGTCAGGGGGCGGGTGGTGCTTTGATGCGCACCCTGTCGCCCGCTTTCAGCCCCGGCGGCGGGGCAGCGATGAGGCTGTCGTTGTCGCTGAGGCCTGCGGTAATTTCGATGCGCTCTTCGTCGAGCGCGCCCGTGGTCACTGCGACTGGCATTGCCTTGCCGTCACGCACCAGCCATGCCTCGCCGTTTACTATGGCGTCGACGGGCACCAGCAGTGCCTGCGGGGCTTCACGCACGATGATGTTGATCTCGGTGGTCATGCCGATTTTGAGGCGGGTGTCGGCAGGCAGGCTGATACGCACGCGATAGCTTTTGTTGATCGGGTCGCCCATGGGCGTGATCTCGGCGACCGCGCCTTCCGGCGTTGCGCCCGGGAAGGCGTCGGCCTTGATCACCACGCGCTGGCCGGTTTTTACACGCGGGATGTCTTCTTCGTCCACTTCGGCGGTGATGCGCAGCGGGCTTACCTCGCCTACCCAGAATAGAATCTGTGTGCTGGTCACTGTTTCACCCGGTTCGCTGTCCTGGCGCAACACGATGCCGTCCATCGGCGCGCGCAGGCTGAGGTCGTTTACCACCTGCTGCGCGGCAGCGAGGTTGGCTTGCGCCTGCTTATGATCACTCACGGTGCGGTCATAGGACTGTTTGCCGACGTAGCCCTTCGCCAGCAGCGGCGTGAGGCGTTTCACTTCGCCTTGCAGCAGGCGCTCCTGCGCAGACAACTGGGCCGCCCGCGCCCGCGCTTCTATATCGTTCAGGCGCGCGAGTACCTGGCCGTGGGTAACCTGCTCGCCTTCGCGTACCAGTATCTGCTCGATGCGTGCCGTGCCTTTCGGCCCCACTTTGGCCCAACGCACCGGTTCGACATTGCCGGTGGCGTACACCGCCTCCACCGCCGGGCCGCGCAGGGGCTGTGTAACGGTGACAGTGACGGGCAGGGACAGAAAGTAATACGCGCCAGCACCGGCCAGCAGCACGAACAGGAGGGTAAAAATAAGGGGGCGTAGACGCATTTTCCACTCACTTTATAGGAACTGCCGCCGGATGACGATAGTGGCCGCCAAGCGGGCGGTGGCAAGGTTACCCACGGTGGGTCTGTTCTGGTAAGCTTACGCTATTCGGTGGGACAAAAATGTACGCTGGCGCGGTCGCTCAGCGTGTATTTCTAAGGTATAGCCTTATGATGCGGTGGATAGGCTGGAGCAGCGCTATTCTGCAGCGGGTGCCGTTGCGCTCGCTTGAGCGGTTTGTGTCCGCACGGACGCTCGATTACAGTAGTATTGCCACAGTCACTTGGCGCGTGTGGCCAGTTCCCGCCGCAGGTGAGCGGGGAGATTCCACTCGCCTGTCAAGGGCGTTATTCCGGATGCTGCGCCAGCCATGAGTCGCGAAATCCTGATCAATGTCACGCCACGCGAAACGCGTGTTGCCGTCGTTGAAAACGGCGTGCTGCAGGATATTTTTGTGGAGCGCGCGCGCAAGCTGGGTCTGGTCGGTAACATATACAAGGGCCGTGTGAGCCGCGTATTACCCGGCATGCAGGCTGCTTTCGTGGATGTCGGTCTGGAGCGCACTGCGTTCCTGCATGCCTCGGATATTCTCCCCCCCACCAATGGCGATGAGCCGGACGAGAAAAAAACCAGCGAGCCGATTGCCTCGCTGTTGCGTGACGGCCAGGAGTTGCTGGTGCAGGTGGTGAAAGATCCGCTGGGCAGCAAAGGCGCGCGTCTCACCACCCAGATATCCATTGCCTCACGTTACCTTGTGTTCATGCCTAACACGACGCATATCGGTGTGTCGCAGCGGATTGAAGACCCTGCAGAACGCCAGCGCCTGAAGGATATCCTTAAGGAAAATATCCCGCCTGCGGCAGGTGGCGGCTACATCATCCGCACGGTGACGGAGGGAGTGAGCGCGGATGAGTTGCGTTCTGATATGGCGTTTCTGCACAAATTGTGGACGGCGATCGATGAGCGCGCGCGCAGCAAGGAGGCAGCGCCGCTGATTCATGAAGACTTGCCGCTGGTGATGCGCACCATGCGCGACCTGGTGGAGGTGGAGGTTGAAAAGGTGCGCATTGATTCGCGCGAAACCTGTCAGCGCGTGCTCCAGTTTGCACGGGAATTCATTCCCCAGATCGTAGAGCGCATTGAACACTACCCGGGCGAGCGCCCGATCTTTGACCTCTACAGCGTGGAAGACGAAATTCAGAAGGCACTGGAGCGCAAGGTGCAACTGAAGTCGGGCGGTTATCTCATGTTTGACCAGACCGAGGCGATGACAACAATTGATGTCAATACGGGCGCCTTCGTGGGCCATCGCAATCTGGAAGAAACCATTTTCAAGACCAACCTGGAAGCGGCGCAAACTATCGCCCGCCAGCTCCGCCTGCGCAATCTGGGCGGCATCATCATTCTCGACTTTATCGACATGATCGACTCTGATCACCGGCGCCAGGTGTTGCGTGCGTTGAACAAGGCGCTGGAGCGTGATCATGCCAAGACCCACATCTCCGAAGTGTCCGCGCTGGGGCTGGTGGAGATGACGCGTAAGCGCACGCGCGAAAGCCTGGAACATGTGCTGTGTGAGCCGTGTCCGGCCTGTCAGGGACGGGGTTCGCTCAAGACCGCCGAGACCGTGTGTTATGAAATCTTCCGTGAAATCCTGCGTGAGGCGCGCCAGTTCGAGGCGCAGCGTTTTCTGGTCATGGCCTCGCAGGAAGTGGTGGGTCTGCTGCTGGATGAAGAGTCCACCGGGCTGGCGGAGCTGGAGGAGTTCATCGGCAAGCAGATCCGGCTCCAGGTCGAGGCGCAGTACACGCAGGAACAATACGACGTGGTGCTGACCTGAGGCACACAATGCGCGCTACCCGCTACAGACTGCACGCTGCGTTACACCGGCTGATGGCGGCAAGCCATATCACGCTGCACCATACCTGGAAGATGGCCATCGGCGCGACTGCCGTCATCGTTATCACGGCGGGGGTGATTCTCGGTGTGGCGCGTCTGCTGTCGCCCATGCTGGGCGAATTTCGCGGCGACATCGAGGCCTGGGCCAGCGCTGCCACTGGCCAGCCGGTGAAGATCGGTGGACTCGAGGCGGACTGGTCGGGGTGGCTGCCGCAGATCAAGCTGACCGATGTGCGCGTGTACGCCACGCAGGGCGAGCAGGTGCTGCTACGATTCAGTGATACGCTGATGCGCATTGACCCGCTGATTTATCTGCGCCACAGGCGCGTTGAGCCCAGCCATCTGGTGCTGGTGGGGGTGGATCTGTCGCTCATCCGTACGCCGGAAGGCAGTATCGTGTTGGAAGGATTCGAAGGCCGCGACCTGTCGGATGGCGTGTTCGTGCAATGGTTGTTACGACAGGGGCGGCTCGATGTACGGCACAGCCGGGTAGACTGGACCGATCAGGAGACGGGTAAGTCACGGCGGCGTTTCAATGACGTGAGCTTCTTGCTGCGGACGGATGGTAAGCGACATCAGTTGAATGGCGAACTGGAGTTACCCGGTACACAGCCCGGGCATGTGACGCTCGCGCTCGATTTCGGCGGCGATCTTGCCGCCCCTGTCAGCTGGGGCGGCAAGATGTACCTGCAAACGCAGGATGTCGACCTGGTACAGGTGCAGGAGTTGCTGCAATGGCCGGGCGCGGTGGCATCACAAGGTGCTGTTGATTTCATGCTTTGGGGTGAGTGGAGCGATACACGCCTGCAGCGACTGGAGGGCGAGGCTACGGCGCGCGACGTACGCCTCGTGGCTGCGGGGAAGCCAGTGTTGGAGGTGCGCCGGGTGAGTACGCAACTGCAGTGGCAGCGGGAAACGTATGGGTGGAATCTTGCGGCCGAGCGTTTTGTGATTGAGCGTGATACGGTTGCGCCTGCGATACGTTTGGCGGTTGTGTCATCCAAGGCGGCGGATGGATCATCGGTGCTGGATGCGCGTGTGAGCGAGTGGCGCATCGAAGATGCCGCCGCACTGCTGCTGGCGACTGGTACGGCAGAGGCAGTGCTGCGAGCGCCACTTACCAGCATGCAGCCACGGGGTATATTGCGTGATGTGCGCGTGCGCGTTGCGTCACAGTCATCCGGCGGCACTTTCAAGAACTTCTATCTCAGCGCACGGGCCGAGGGTGTGCGTACGCATGCCTTCCAGTCCTTGCCCGCGCTCGATAATGTCAGTGGTATTTTGCAATGCGATGCAGACTCCGGCAGCTTCGAGATCGACACACATCAGGGGCATGTTGTGTTCAGCGGTCTGCGCAAGCCGGTGATAATCAAACGTGCAACCGGCACGCTGGGTTGGGTGCGTACGGATCAGGGTTGGCGCGCCGGGATCAAGGGCGTGGAGCTCAATAACGATGATCTGAGTGTGCATACCAGCGGTGTGATCGAGTGGCCCCGCGACGGTTCATCCCCGAGCGTCAATCTGCGATCTGATTTTTCCAGCCCCAATATCGGGCACCTGCCGGACTATCTGCCGGATGCGTTACCCGCACCAGCGCGCACCTGGGTTACGCGCGCGCTGGTGACAGGTCGCATCCACTCAGGCAGCGCGGTTGTGCGCGGGCGGCTCAGCGATTTTCCGTTTGATGGCGGCAGCGGGGTGGCCGAGATACGCATGATGCTGAGTGGGGCGGTGCTCGATTATGATCCGGGCTGGCCGTGGTTGGGAGATGTTGAGGGCGAAGTGATAGTTCGCGGTCGCAGTCTGGAGGTTAATGTTGTCTCCGGGAAAATACTCGACTCCGAAGTAAAGAAGGTGAGCGCCACGATTCCCGATATGACGCTGAAAGAGCCGCTGCTCACTGTGTTGGGCACAGCACGCGGCGCGGCGACCGATGTGCTGCGCCTGCTGCGCGAGAGCCCACTCAAGAATACAGTGGCAGGCTACGTGGCGGGCGTGAGTGCACGCGGTGGAATCACGCTCGATCTGGAGTTGTTGATACCGCTTTCCGCCCGGCCCAACCAGATCAAGGGTGCGTTGGCCTTCAAGGAGGGGGCGCTACGCTATGTGGATAAGCCGCAGGAGCGCGATATCGAGCTCACGCACATCAACGGCACGCTCAGCTTCAGCGGCGACTACCATATCACCGGCAATAATATTGACGCCACCCTGTACGGCCAGAAAGTGAAGCTTGCGCTGCGGACGGAAACGTCGGCTGCGGCAGGCAACGCCAGACAGTTGCTGGCGATCGAGGCACGCGGCAAGACCGATGTTGCCGGTATCGTGCGGCAACTGAAACAGATCGCGCCGGACATGCAGGCACGCACGTTGGACTGGCTAAGCGGCGACACTGACTGGGTTGGGACGCTGTATCTGCAGGCAGCTGCCGATAATGCCTCTTTTGAGAGTGAGTGGCGGCTGGCATCTTCGCTGCGGGGTATGGCGCTGAAACTGCCCGACCCGCTCGGCAAACCCGAGACGGAGGCAGTGTCATTCATGGTCGAAAGTGCGCCGGCCTTAACCCCGCAGAACAGGCGCTTCAACCTGCATTACGGTAAGCGCATAAATGGCGCATTCGAATTAGCGCGCACCAACAAGGTGTGGGAATTGGCGCGTGGCGAGCTGTATTTTGGTGCGGCCAAGGCGACCTTGCCGCCACAGGGCCTGCGCGTCAGTGGTGAGGTTGAGCGGTTCGCGCTGACAGAGTGGCTGCAATTTCTGGCCCAGGGCGACAACCGTGCAGGCGGTTTTACGGACAAGCTCAATGCCGTGGATGTACATGTGGGTGCGCTGGAAGTGTACGGTCAGAATTTCAGCGATATCCAGCTACGTGCGTCCCAGACGGCCCGGGCTTGGGAGGCGAATGTCAGTAGTGCGACGCTGGCGGGCAGCCTGCATCTGGCGCGCGAGAAAGAGGCCATGCTGGTGATGAAGCTGGATCGCCTGCATCTCGGCAAGGTAACAGGAGGCGTGACCAAGGGCGCGGATCCACGCCAGTGGCCGGCATTGCGGGTCGATGTGGAAAATTTCAAATATGGCGATGCCAACCTTGGCCAGCTGCACCTTGATGCCGCCAAGCGCAGCCTCGGCTTGCGCATCGACAGCGTGAAGCTCACATCGCCAAACTTCCAGATCACCGGGCAGGGCGACTGGGTGATGGAGCAGGAACGACCCATGTCGCGCTTTACGGCCAAGGCCCGCGCGGATGACATGGGAAAAATGCTTACCGCCTTCGGCTACGACACCCCGGTCTCCGAAGGCAAGAGCCAGTTTGATCTTGCCGCCAGCTGGCCGGGTTCCCCCGCTGATTTCACGCTCGAGCAACTGAATGGTGACCTGGATCTGCGGGTAACCAAAGGGCGCCTGCTGGAAGTAGACCCCGGTGCCGGGCGGGTTTTTGGCTTGCTGAGCCTGCAGGCGTTGCCGCGCAGGTTGACGCTCGATTTCAGCGACCTGTTCTCCAGGGGGTTCAGTTTTGATCGTATCGAAGGCAGTTTCGTGCTGGAAAACGGCAATGCCTATACCAATAACCTCGTCATGCAGGGTCCTGCGGCCAAGGTGACAGTGACAGGTCGCACGGGGCTTGCGGCCAAGGACTACGATCAAGTAGTCACGGTTCAGCCCGAGATCAGCGAGGGACTGTCCGTGGGCGCAGGGCTCGCGGGCGGGCCGATAGTGGGCTTGTCATTCTTTCTGGCCAACAAGCTGTTGCCGGGCCTCAAGGACATCGCAGCGTATCAATACACGATCAAAGGCCCATGGAAAGAGCCTGTCATTGCACCTGTCGAAGCGGGCAAGGCGGAGGACGCGAAAAAGACCGCGGGCTGAAGCCACAGGCCAAATCTGTTAGAATTTTGCATCCGCCGGTATGCTGGCACTGCATGCCGATACGTCAGTCCGGGCAGTGGATACTGATATTTTTAGTTACCAGAGAAGGAGGTTGCGTATGAAACGAATCATTCTTATGTTCGGTGTATTGGCACTGGCACTGGGCGCGTGTGGCAAAGAGGAATCAACCACGATTACACCGACGCAGCAAGAGGCTGCGCCCGCAACCCCGGCCCCTCCCGCACCTGTGACGATGACGGCGCCTGCACCAGAAGCTGCTCCCGCACCTGAACCAGCGCCTGTAGCGTCCGCTCCGGAAACCCCTGCGGCGGCACCAGTAGCACCCGCACCCGCTGCGGCTTCAGCCGGCGGAGTGCTGGACATGGAGGCGGGCACGGCGCTCGGCAAGCAGGGCGGCTGCTTCGCCTGTCACCATATGGAGCAGAAGCGTGTTGGCCCGGCCTGGAGTGAAGTGGGCAAGAAGTACAAAGGCGACGCGGGTGCGCGCGAGAATCTCATCAAGTGGGTGCACTCAGGCGGCACTGGCCGCTGGCAGATGGGTGTGATGCCGGCGTACTCCCCGCGCGTCTCCGACGCCGATATCGAGAAGCTGGTGGACTTTATCCTCTCGCTGCCCAGGGCGTAGCAGAGCGCGGCCCTGTTTATTATAGGGTGCAGACCAGGCCAGAAAACAAATCCTCCCCCGTGCGGCAAGGGGGAGGTGCTCCATGAGCCTTGCTCCCTACTCCTTCGGATGGGGGCCGCTGTATCGAAGGCCGTGAAGGCCGCAGATAGCTGAGAGGGGGTGGTTTAAGGTATAATTTCCCCTTGCACCAAGGGTTTGGACAGTGGTCGCTATCTCGCATATCCGTAACTTCTCCATCATTGCTCACATCGACCATGGCAAATCCACGCTTGCGGACCGCTTCATCGAGCTCTGTGGCGGCTTGACGGCGCGCGAGATGTCGGCGCAGGTGCTGGATTCGATGGATCTCGAGCGCGAGCGCGGCATCACCATCAAGGCGCAATGCGTGTCGCTCAACTACAAGGCCGACAATGGCGAGACCTACCTGTTAAACCTGATCGACACGCCCGGTCACGTCGATTTTTCCTACGAGGTATCGCGCTCGCTCGCGGCATGCGAGGGTGCGCTGCTGGTGGTGGATGCGGCGCAGGGGGTGGGTGCGCAGAGCGTGGCCAACTGCTATACCGCAATGGAGCAGGGGGTCACGGTCGTGCCCGTATTGAACAAGGTGGATCTCCCCACGGCGGAGCCCGCGCGGGTGATCAGCGAAATCGAGGAAATCATAGGCATCGAGGCCGAGGATGCGTTGCGCGTGAGCGCCAAAACCGGTCTCGGTGTCAGGGAAGTGCTGGAGCAGTTGATTCAGCTTGTGCCCGCGCCCGGCGGTGATGCCGATGCGCCGTTGCAGGCGCTCATCATTGATTCCTGGTTTGATAATTTTGTCGGCGTCATCTCGCTGGTGCGCGTAATGCAGGGGCGCATCACACCCAAGGACAAGATCAGGGTGATGTCTACCGGGCGCGCGTTCCAGGTGGAAAAGGTGGGTGTATTCAAACCCAAGCGCAGCGAGACACAAGGGCTGCAGGCGGGCGAGGTGGGTTATGTGATCGCCGGCATCAAGGACGTGAATGGCGCGCCGGTGGGCGATACGCTCACGCACGTGGATAATCCGGCCCTGAAGGCGCTCGCCGGGTTCAAGGCGGTGCAGCCGCAGGTGTTCGCGGGGCTGTTCCCGATCGACCCGGAAGATTATGTGGATCTACGCGAGGCGCTCGGCAAGCTCAAACTGAACGACGCCTCGTTGCACTATGAGCCGGAAACCTCGCAGGCGCTCGGTTTCGGCTTTCGCTGCGGTTTCCTCGGCCTGCTGCACATGGAGATCGTGCAGGAGCGGCTGGAGCGGGAATACCAGATCAATCTCATCGGCACGGCCCCCACCGTGGTGTATGAGGTGCTGACCACCCAGGGTGAAGTGGTGCGCGTGGACAACCCGTCCAAGTTGCCGCCGCAGAACCACATCGCCGAGATGCGCGAGCCGCTTATTCGCGCCGATATTTTTGTGCCCCAGCAGTATCTGGGCGATGTGATCGGCCTGTGCGTGGAAAAGCGCGGGGTGCAGAAGAATCTGCAATTTCACGGCAAGCAGGCATCCTTGACCTACGATCTGCCGATGAATGAAGTCGTGATGGATTTCTTTGATAGGCTGAAATCGGTGAGTCGCGGCTACGCCTCTTTCAGCTATCACTTCGACCGCTTTCAGGCCGCTGACCTGACGCGGCTGGACATCCTCATCAACGGCGAGCGGGTGGATGCGCTGTCGCTGATCGTGCACCGCGAACGCAGCCAGATGCGGGGGCGTGAGCTGGTGGAGCGGATGAAGGAGATCATCCCGCGCCAGATGTTTGAAGTTGCCATCCAGGCCGCGATCGGATCCCACGTGATTGCGCGCCAGACAGTCAAGGCGATGCGCAAGAACGTAATCGCAAAATGCTACGGTGGCGACATCTCGCGCAAGCGCAAACTGCTGGAAAAGCAGAAGGAAGGAAAAAAGCGCATGAAACAGGTCGGCAGGGTGGAGATTCCGCAAGAGGCATTTCTGGCAGTGCTTAAGACAGGTGGCAAATGAACGTTGATTTTGCAGCAGTGCTGCTGGCAGCAGTGGTCGTGAGTGGCGTGATATGGGCCTTTGACGCAATGCTGTTTGCCTCGCGCCGGCGGGCAGCGCTGGCCCACATGCGGGCGGGGGGCGCCGCACAGGCGGAGATCGAGCGTCTGGAGCGTGGCCCGGTGCTGGTGGAGTACGCGCGCTCATTCTTTCCGGTATTCCTGGCCGTATTGCTGCTGCGCTCGTTTCTGGTGGAGCCGTTCCGTATACCCTCAAACTCGATGATGCCGACCCTGCTTACCGGTGACTTTATTCTGGTGAACAAGTTTACCTATGGCATCCGGCTGCCGGTGATCGACAGGAAAGTCATTGAGATGAATACGCCGCAGCGGGGTGACGTCATTGTGTTCCGCTACCCGCTTGACCCCTCGGCCGACTATATCAAGCGGGTGGCCGGTGTGCCGGGCGATCATATCGCGTATTACAACAAGACCCTGCGTGTGAATGGCCAGCTTATGGCGCAGGAGTCCATGGGTATTTACACCGGGGCGGGTGCCGGTAGCGGCATGACCGGGGCGGATCTGCTGCAGGAGACCCTGGGCGACAAGGCGCACCCGATTCTGGTGCGCCCTGGCCAGCCCTCGGTCGAGGGCGAGTTCACGGTGCCGGCGGGGCAGTATTTTGTCATGGGTGATAACCGCGATAACAGCAATGACAGCCGTTACTGGGGCACCGTGCCGGAACAGAATCTGGTGGGCAAGGCCTTCATGATCTGGATGAATTGGGACGGCTCGAATGGTGGTGTATCATGGCGGCGTATCGGGACCAGCATCCAGTAACGTCTAATGCTTGTGCCATGTGAGCCACAGGGGGAGCCATGTATAACAGCAATAAACAGGGCGGTATATCGGCGATCGGGTTTATCTTCATTCTTGGGCTGATCGGTGTATGTGCACTGATAACGCTTAGGCTATATCCGGCCTATATGGAAAACTTCAAGGTCTCGTTTGCCATGGATTCGCTCAGCAGCCAGCCGGGCATAGGCGAGAAGCGCAGAAGTGAAATCACCGACATGTTGATCAAGCGCCTGGATGTAGACAATGTCGATCACGTCAAGCCGGCGAATATCGAAATCAGGCCGGGCGACAACGGCGGTTTTCTGCTGAGCGTTAAATATGAAATCCGCGGCAACCTGATGGGCAACCTCGACTTTGTGGTGCGTTTCGACAAGAGCGTGGAGTTGCGTTGAGCGAAGCGCGCAGACGGTTGCATGAGCTGCTTGGATACCGCTTTGCCAACGCCGGGCTGCTGGAGGATGCGCTTACCCACCGCAGCGTGGGCGGCGCCAACAACGAACGGCTGGAATTTCTCGGCGACGCCATCCTGAACTTCATCATCGCTGCCGAGTTGTACCAACGCTTTCCCGAGGCGCGCGAAGGCGATTTGAGCCGGTTGCGCGCCAGCCTGGTAAAACGCGACGCATTGGCTGATCTGGCGGGCAACCTGAAGCTCGGCGAGCATCTCAGCCTGGGGCCGGGTGAACTCAAGAGCGGCGGTCAACGCCGTGCCTCCACGCTGGCGGATGCGCTTGAAGCCATTATCGGTGCCGTCTATCTGGATGGTGGCTTTGAGGCGGGCCGGACTTTCGTGCTGGGTCTGTACCGGGATGCACTGCAAAATATGCCGTCAGCGACAGGGATCAAAGACCCCAAAACCCGGTTGCAGGAATATCTCCAGTCGCGCCACAAGCCAACTCCGGAATACAGCATGGTCGAGGCGACAGGCGAGGCGCACGCGCAAACCTTCCGCGTTGAATGCCGTGCCGCAGGTATAGTGACCACCGAAGGCGTGGGCAGTACCCGCAGGCGCGCGGAACAGGCGGCAGCAGAGCAGGCGCTCCGGCAGCTGGGGCAAAGTCAGGAAGGCGGCCGCTGATGCGCTCCGGATATGCCGCTATCGTGGGCCGCCCCAATGTGGGCAAGTCGACACTGCTCAACCACCTGCTCGGGCAAAAAATCAGCATCACCTCGCAGCGGCCGCAAACCACGCGTCACCGCATTCTCGGCATCAAGAGCGGCAGCGATTTCCAGATCATCTACGTGGATACCCCCGGCCTGCACCAGGCGGGCAAACGTGCCATAAACAAATACATGAACCGCGCCGCGCTCACCTCCCTGAACGATGTAGAGGTGGTGATTTTTGTGGTTGAAGGGCTGCGCTGGACGGATGAAGATAGCTATGTGCTGGAAAGGATCAAGGCGCTGAAGGTGCCGGTAATACTGGCCGTCAACAAGGTTGACAAGATTCCCGATAAAACGGCGCTGCTGCCGCACCTCGGCAAACTACAGTCACAGATGCAGTTCGCACACATCATTCCGCTTTCCGCACGCAATGGCAGCAATCTGGCGGAGCTGGAGCAGGCCGTGAAGGCGCTGTTGCCGGAGGGGGAAGCGCTGTATCCGGAAGACCAGCTTACCGATCGCAGCGAACGCTTCCTGGCGGCGGAGTTTGTGCGCGAAAAGCTCATGCGCGGCACCGGTCAGGAAGTGCCTTACGCCGTCACGGTGGAGATTGAGAAATTCACGCACCAGCGCGGGGTGCTGCATATTCACGCCGTGATCTGGGTGGAGCGCGAGGGGCAGAAGGCCATCATCATCGGCGAGAAGGGCGAGCGCCTCAAGCGCATCGGCACTCAGGCGCGCATGGAGATGGAGCGCATGTTTCAGTCCAAGGTATTTTTGCAGCTTCTGGTGCGCGTAAAGGAAGGCTGGTCGGACGATGCGCGCGTAATGGCGCGTATGGGCTACGAATGAGTGTCGCGCGCGTCAGCCTGCAGCCCGCCTTTGTGCTGCACCATCGTCCGTACCGCGACACCAGCGCGCTGCTGGAGATTTTCACGCCGGAGTTCGGGCGCGTGGGGCTGGTGGCACGTGGCCTGCGGTCGGCCAAGTCGCGCCTGCAGGGCGTGGTGCAGCCATTTCATCCGCTGCTGGTTTCGTGGAGCGGGCGCGGCGAGCTGGCCACGCTTACCGGCTGCGAGGCAGGCGGCGGCATGATCAGGCTGGGTGGCCCGTTGGTCCTCAGCGGTTTTTACCTGAACGAATTGCTGTTGCGGCTGCTGCACCGGCACGACCCGCATCCCGCGCTGTTTGAGTGCTACGCCCAGACGCTGCATGTCATGCAGCAGCCGGACAGTGGCGCAGGCGCAACGGGCGCGACGGAGCAGCGTGCGTTACGCATTTTCGAGAAGCACCTGCTGCGTGAAATAGGCTATGCGCTGATGCTGGATCACGAGGCGGAGAGCGGCGCACCGATAGAGCCCGGACGGGCGTATAATTACCATCTGGAGCGCGGTCCGCTGAGGGATCGCGCCGGCGTGTCCGCCGGCATTCGCATGCAGGGCAGCAGCCTGCTGGCACTGCTGCATGAGACCCTGCACGACACGGCGAGCCTGCGCGAAAGCAAGCATCTGATGCGCGCTGCGCTCGGCTTGTACCTGGGCAGCAAGCCGCTGCAAAGCCGCGAACTGTATATCGACTTTCAAAGGGATATGTCACCGGCACGGGTACCGCCCGTGCTGGAAAAGGCATCATGAACAGCGAGATTCTGCTCGGCGTCAATATCGATCACGTGGCCACGCTACGCGAGGCGCGCGGCACGCGCTATCCCGATCCGGTGCAGGCCGCCTTTGAGGCGGAGCAGGCCGGTGCGGATGCCATTACCTTGCACCTGCGCGAAGACCGGCGGCATATCCAGGAGCGTGACGTGGAGGTGCTGAAGGGCGCCTTGCAGACCCGCATGAATCTGGAGATGGCGGTCACCGATGCGATGCTGGCATTCGCCATCCGCATCAAGCCGCGCGACTGTTGCCTGGTGCCGGAGCGGCGCGAGGAGTTGACTACCGAGGGTGGGCTGGACGTGGCCGGGCAGCTTGCGCGCGTAAGTGAAGGCTGCACAGCGCTTAAGGCGGCAGGTGTGCGGGTCTCATTGTTTATTGATGCCGAGCTGCGCCAGGTCGAGGCCGCGGCGCGCGCGGGTGCGCCGGTGATCGAAATTCACACCGGGCATTATGCGGATGCGCAGGACGATCACGCACGGGCAGCGGAATTGCAGCGTATCATGGCGGCCGTAAAACACGGCAAAGCGCTGGGGCTCCAGGTCAATGCCGGGCATGGCCTGCACTACCATAACGTTTCGACCATTGCCGCCCTGGCGGAAGTGAGCGAACTCAACATAGGGCACGCGATTGTGGCGCGAGCTGTATTTACCGGATTTGCCGAGGCGGTGCGCGAGATGAAGCGCCTGATGCGCGAGGCGCGCCGTGGCTGAGCGCATCTTCGGCATTGGCACCGACATCGTGCGCGTGTCGCGCATGCAGGCGAGTCTCACGCGTTACGGCGAGAAGTTCGCGCGCCGCATCCTCACGCTCAACGAGCTCGCTGACTTCGCCCGCTGCGAACGTCCGGCCCATTTCCTCGCCAAGCGCTTCGCCGCCAAGGAGGCGGCGGTCAAGGCGCTGGGGCTGGGTTTTAGCGCGGGCCTGACACCGCGGCATATTGGCGTCGGTCACGAAAGCAACGGCAAGCCGGTGCTGGAGTATCATGGCAAGGCCAGCGCACTGGTGAAAAAGATAGGTATCAGTGCCGGGCATGTCAGCATTGCCGATGAAGATGACCACGCCGTGGCGTTTGTCACGCTGATCACGGAATAAGCATGGCCACAGACCATCCCACGATTGAGGCGTTTATCGGCAACACGCCCTTGGTGTGCTTGCAGCGCCTGCCGGGCGCCACATCCAATACCCTGCTGGTCAAGCTGGAAGGCAATAACCCGGCGGGCTCGGTGAAGGATCGTCCGGCGATGAGCATGATCAAACAGGCCGAGGCGCGCGGCGAGATCAAGCCGGGCGACACCCTGATCGAGGCCACCAGCGGCAATACCGGCATTGCGCTTGCGATGGCGGCGGCGATACGCGGCTATCGCCTCACGCTTATCATGCCGGAACACATGAGCGCGGAGCGGCGCAGCACCATGAAGGCCTTCGGCGCCGAGATCATTCTGGTGTCGCGCGCCGCGAGCATGGAAGGCGCGCGCGACCTCGCCCTGCAGATGCAGGCCGATGGCAAGGGCCGCGTGCTCGACCAGTTCGCCAACCCCGATAATCCGCGCGCGCACTACGAAACTACCGGGCCGGAAATCTGGCGCGACACGCAGGGCAAGATCACGCATTTTGTCAGCGCCATGGGCACCACCGGCACCATCATGGGCACCTCACGCTTTCTGAAAGAAAAAAATCCCGCAGTGCAGATTATCGGTGTGCAGCCGAGCGACGGCTCGCAAATCCCCGGTATCCGCCGCTGGCCCAAGGAATATCTGCCGAAGATTTATGACCCCGCGCGTGTGGATCAGGTCGTGGAGGTGAGCCAGAGCGAGGCCGAGGCGATGACGCGCGAGCTTGCCGCGCGCGAAGGCATATTCGCCGGCATCTCTTCCGGCGGCGCCGTGGCGGCGGCGTTGCATTTGTCGCGTGAAGTATCCAACGCCGTGATTGTCGCCATCGTATGCGACCGTGGCGACCGCTATCTTTCCACCGGCGTGTTCCCCGAATGAATATACTCGTATTTGACATCGAGACCGTGCCGGACGTGGAGAGCGGTCGGCGGCTGTACAAACTTGACGGCCTCAACGACAAGGAAGTCGCCGAGGTGATGTTTCATGCGCGTCGGCAGGAAACCGGAGGCTCTGAATTCCTGCGCCTGCACCTGCACCGCATCATTGCCATCTCCGCAGTGGTGCGCACGCGCGACAAAGTGAAAGTGTGGTCTCTGGGTGAAGTGGATGCGCCAGAAAAGGAACTGGTCACACGCTTTTTCGACGGCATCGAAAAATACACGCCGACACTGGTGTCGTGGAACGGCGGCGGCTTTGACCTGCCGGTGCTGCACTATCGCGCACTGCTGCACGGCGTGGCCGCGCCGAAGTATTGGGATACGGGCGAGGCGGACAGCTCCTTCAAATGGAATAACTACCTCAGCCGCTATCACGCGCGCCATACCGATCTCATGGACGTTATTTCCCTGTATCAGCCGCGCGCCACGGCGCCACTGGATGAGATCGCCACGCTGCTCGGCTTCCCCGGCAAGATGGGTATGCACGGCAGCCAGGTGTGGGACAATTACATGCGCGGCGAGATTGTGAACATCCGCAACTACTGCGAAACGGACGTGCTCAATACCTATCTCGTATATATGCGCTTTGAATTGATTCGCGGCCACATGACCCAAGAAGAATACGATCTAGAATGCCAGCGGCTGCGTGATGAGCTGGTGCACGAAAATAAACCACATCTACACGAATTTCTTGCCGCCTGGCGTACATAGCGTCATAAATCTACTGCGCGTCTTTGATGCGGGTGCGTGCGGTGCTCGGAATCCTCATGTACTACTTGTACACTCCGGTTCCTGCGCTCCGCCACCCCCGCCTGAAAGCCGCTCGCTACGATTTCTGGCACTATGTATAATCCACCCAACTTACACCTCCTTGCTACTTCTAACTTGCCACTTGCTACTGCTTCTAAATGCCCCGCCGTTCACGTAATTTAAAATCACAGCCGCAAGAGCCTGTGCCAGCGTACGTCGAGTCGCTCAACCACGACGGGCGCGGTGTGGCGCATATCGGCGGCAAGGCCGTGTTCATCGAAGGCGCATTGCCGGGCGAAGAGGTGTTGTTCACCTATGTCGCACAACACAAGCGCTACGATGAAGGAAAGGCTGCGCAAATTCTCAAGCCGTCACCGCAACGTGTAACGCCGCGCTGCGTGCATTTCAATATTTGCGGCGGATGCAGCCTGCAACATATGGAGGCCGCCGCACAGATCGAGGCCAAGCAACAGGTCATGCTGGACAATCTCCGGCAGATCGGCAGGGTCGAGCCAGAGCAGGTATTGCCGCCACTGAGAGGCCCGCACTGGGGCTACCGGCGCCGCGCGCGGCTGGGCGTCAAGTTCGTCATCAAGAAAGACAAGCTGCTGGTCGGCTTTCGTGAAAAGCGCAGCGCACTGCTGGCCGACATTGAGCGCTGCGAGGTATTGCATCCTTCAGTCGGAGAGTTGCTGCCAGAGCTGCGCGCGCTTATTGCCGGTCTCGAAAGCTATAATTGCATTCCGCAGATTGAAGTGGCCGTGGGTGACGAGGCGACGGCCTTGGTATTTCGCAACCTGGCCGTGTTGAGCGGCTCCGATCTGGAAAAGATGCAGCAGTTCGGAGAGGCGCACGGCTTACAGATATATCTGCAACCGGCGGGGCCGGAGAGCGTGACGCTGCTCTGGCCGACGGCCGCGAGCCTGAGTTATCGATTACCCGATGACGGACTCGAACTGTTTTTTTCGCCGACCGATTTTATGCAGGTCAATGGCGAGATCAACCGCGCCATGATAGCGAGCGTCATCGGGCTGCTCGACCTCAAGCCGCAGGAGCGTGTGCTCGACCTGTTCTGCGGGCTCGGCAATTTCACCTTGCCGTTGGCGCGTCATGCCGGCCATGTCACCGGAGTGGAGGGTGACGCGAAACTGGTGCAGCGCGCAAAAGACAATGCGCACCACAACGGTATCTACAACGCGGAATTCTACGCGGCCGATCTCAGTCAGGATTTGGCCCAACAGGTCTGGGCTGGGAAACAGTTCGACAAAATTCTGCTCGACCCGCCGCGCACCGGAGCGCTGGAGATCGTCAGGCAACTGCCGCTGTTCGGGGCCGCAAGAATTGTGTACGTCTCGTGCAATCCCGCCACCCTGGCGCGCGATGCGCAGGAGCTTGTGCAGCGCGGATACAGGTTGCTGAGTGCGGGAGTGATGGACATGTTTCCCCATACCACGCATGTTGAATCCATCGCGTTGTTTGAAAAATACGAAGAAATTCAAACAACCTAGCCCAAGGCTTCGTGGATGTCGCTTGCTAGAAAACAAAGTATAGCGTTTAATCCATTCTCTATAAGTCTGTTCGGTGTGTAGACTATAGTAGTGCGTAAAGGGCTCTGGCCCCTTAAATTTTAAATTTGAGAAATTTCTTTGGGGGCGAGCTTGGACGACCTGAAGCCAGTTGCAGACCATCTCCGGGCACTGGCCCAATCTGTGGGAGACCCTCCGGAAATTGCAGGCTACGAAGCGGATTCGGCAGATGTGACGATTACGCGAATGCACCGCGTCTCAGTGTCAGACGATGACCTGCGGGCTTTTGCCGAAACATTGCGCGGTATTCCAACGCTCAGTGGACTAGACGGAGGCATTGCGCACTACTCGCCATCCGCCAGTGGGTCAATCTCGCTGGACTTGATTGGGCATTGGCTATTGGCCCAAGCACGTGCTTCGCCATCAGAGGATTGCGTAGCCTGCCTGATGGCAGCCATCGCCAAGAATCAGAGTCCTGTATTGGAAATCATTCCCGTCTGGGGTATCTCTCCGCGAGTGAGTATCGATCTTGGGGAGGGTATAAAGATCGTGCCGATCCATGACCTCCCGCCGTCCAAACTAAAGGATCTTTTTATCGGCAAGAGGAGGCATAAGTATTCTTTCGACATTGCGAACTCCTCTCCTCGGCCTGGCGCGGCGATCGTAAAAGAAACTGTCCATGGCCCCTTGTATGAGTCAAAAAACAGGAAAAAGGGGTCGCGTCTTGTATCTTGATATTTAAGCAAACCCGTTTTATCGGGATAAGATCAGAGCCCTTTTAGCAGGGATGCATGGCGGCGCGGTCATGATTTTGCGTTTGTTGCATCATGCCGGACAGTGGCCTTAATTCCCAGACAGGTGTCTCAATTAATCCACTTCCGTGCGTTGCGAAACATGCGCAGCCAAGGGCCGTCGTTGCCCCAGTCGTCCGGGTGCCAGGAGTTGGACACGGTGCGGATCACGCGCTCCGGGTGCGGCATCATGACGGTGAAGCGGCCGTCGGGTGTGGTGAGGCCGGCGATGCCGAGCGGCGAGCCGTTGGGGTTGGCGGGATAGGCTTCGGTGGGGTGGCCGCTGTTGTCCACCCAGCGTAGCGCCACAATGCCTTGGGCCAATACCTGCTCGGGGTTTGTGCCGGAACGGAACGAGGCGCGGCCTTCGCCGTGTGCTACCGCAATGGGCAGGCGCGAGCCGGCCATGTCGTGCAGGAACAGCGACGGCGAGGCGGGAATCTCGACGAGGCAGAAGCGCCCCTCAAATTGTTCTGAGGTGTTGCGCATAAACTGTGGCCAGCGTTCGGCGCCCGGAATGAGTTCGTGCAGGTTCGACATCATCTGGCAGCCGTTGCAGATGCCGAGGCCGAAGGTGTCGGCGCGCTTGAAGAACGCGCTGAATGCGTCACGCGCGCGCGCATTGAACAGAATGGATTTGGCCCAGCCCTGCCCCGCGCCCAGCACGTCGCCGTAGGAAAAACCGCCGGGCGCGGCGAGGCCCTGAAATTCAGTCAGCGAGACGCGGCCTGCGAGTATGTCGCTCATGTGCACGTCGATAGCGGAAAATCCGGCACGGTCGAAGGCCGCGGCGAGTTCGATGTGGCCGTTTACGCCCTGCTCGCGCAAGATGGCGATGCGCGGATGCAGGCCTTTTTTTATGTAAGGCGCGGCGATGTCGTCGCTCGGATCGAAGCTGAGTTGCGCGTTCAGGCCGGGGTCGCGCGCGTCGAGCAGGGCGTCATATTCCTGCTGCGCGCAAATGGGGTTGTCGCGCAGTGCCTGCATCCGGTACGAGGTCTCCGACCAGGCGCGTTGAAGATGGATGCGCGTGTCGCTGAGCAGCGTTTGTCCCCGCTGTGTCACCACGATTTCATCGGTGCTGTTAAGCGTGCCGATGGCGTGCGTGTGTTGTTCCAGGCCGACGGCTTGCAGTATTTTCAATACGGCTGCTCTGTCCGTGCGGCGTATCTGCACGACAGCGCCCAGCTCCTCGCTGAACAGCGCGGCGTGAATATCATTGCCGAGTTCATCAAAATTTAAGGTGATGCCGGTATGCGCGGCAAAGGCCATCTCGCAGACGGTGGTAAACAGGCCGCCATCCGAGCGGTCGTGATAGGCGAGAATGAAATTATTTTCGTTGAGCGCTTGCAGTGCGGCGAACAGCGCCTTGAGCAGCGCCGGGTCGTCCACGTCCGGCGCCTGTGTGCCGGTTTCGTTATAGACCTGTGCCAGCACGGAACCGCCGAGGCGATTTTTATTCTGTCCCAGATCGATGAGCAGCAGCTCGGTGTCGCCCTGATCGGCGCGTAATTGCGGCGTCAGTGTGCGGCGGCAGTCGCGTACGCGCGCAAAGGCGCTGACGATGAGCGACAGCGGCGCAGTCACCGATTTCTCCACACCGTTTTCGCGCCACACGGTTTTCATGGAGAGCGAATCCTTGCCCACCGGGATGGCGATGCCGAGCGCCGGGCATAATTCCATGCCGACGGCCCGCACGGCGTCATACAGCGCCGCGTCTTCGCCGGGATGACCGGCGGCGGCCATCCAGTTGGCGGAGAGCGTGATGTCGGAAAGCCGGGTGATGCGCGCTGCGGCGATATTGGTGATGGCTTCGCCCACCACCATGCGCGCGGAGGCCGCCGGGTTGATGAGCGCGAGCGGCGCGCGCTCGCCGAGGGCCATGGCCTCGCCGGTGTAGACGTCGAAGCTCGTTGCGGTGACCGCAACGTCCGCCACTGGAGTCTGCCACGGGCCGACCATCTGATCGCGCGTCACCAGTCCGCCCACGCTGCGGTCGCCGATGGTGATGAGGAAACCCTTGTTCGCCACGGCGGGGAAACGCAGCACGCGCAGTGCGGCTTCGTGCAGATCGATTTTGCTGCAATCAAATTCGGAAAGCAGCGGCGGCGTGTGACGGACATCACGCAGCATTTTCGGCGGTTTGCCGAGCAGCATGTGGAGCGCGAGGTCGATGGGCGTGTTGTGAAACTGCGCATCCACCAGCGTGAGCTGTTCGTCCGCAGTGGCTACACCGACCACGGCATAGGGGCAGCGTTCGCGCGCGCAGAGCGCGGCAAATTCCTCGCATCGCTCCGGCGTTACCGCCAGCACATAACGCTCCTGCGCCTCGTTGCACCAGAGCTGCATGGGCGACATGCCGCTGTCGTCGCTCAGTATCTTGCGCAGTTCGATGCGTGCGCCGCGCGCACTGCCGTGCACCAGTTCCGGCAGCGCATTGGACAGGCCGCCCGCGCCGACGTCGTGTATCGAGAGGATGGGATTGGCCGTGCCCAGTTGCCAGCACTGGTCGATCACTTCCTGGCAGCGGCGCTGCATCTCGGGATTGCCGCGCTGCACCGAGGCGAAGTCGAGTGCCTGATCGCCGCTGCCGCTGGTGATCGACGATGCCGCGCCGCCGCCCAGCCCGATCAGCATCGCAGGCCCGCCGAGTACGATGAGTACTGCGCGCGGCGGGATTGCATTTTTTTCTATATGCGCCGAGCGGATATTGCCGACGCCGCCCGCGAGCATGATGGGTTTGTGGTAGCCGCGTCGGTCGATACCGTGTCCGGCTGGCACCTGTGCTTCAAAGCTGCGGAAGTAACCGCAGAGGTTCGGGCGGCCGAATTCGTTGTTGAACGCCGCCGCGCCGAGCGGCCCTTCGAGCATGATGTCGAGGCTCGATGCGGTGTGGCGCGGCTTGCCGAAGTCATGCTGTTCCCACGGTTGCATCGCGCCGGGAATGCGTAGATGTGAAACGGAAAAGCCGCACAATCCAGCCTTGGGTTTAGCGCCACGGCCGGTGGCGCCTTCGTCGCGGATTTCGCCGCCGCTGCCGGTGGCCGCGCCCGGAAACGGCGAGATGGCGGTGGGATGATTGTGCGTCTCCACCTTCATCACGATATGCATGTCTTCGGGGTGATAGCGGTATTCGCGCTCCGCTGTAGGGAAGAAACGTCCGGCGCGCGCGCCTTGCATGACGGCGGCGTTGTCCTTGTAGGCGGAGAGGATGCCGTGCGGATGTCGCTGGTGCGTGTTGCGGATCATGGCAAACAGCGACGCATCCTGGCGCACGCCGTCGATGATCCAGTCGGCATTGAATATCTTGTGGCGGCAGTGTTCCGAGTTCATCTGCGCGAACATCATGAGTTCGACATCGGTCGGGTTGCGCCCGAGCGCCGTGAAGTTTTGCAGCAGATAATCGATTTCGTCTTCTGTGAGCGCGAGCCCCAATGCCTGGTTGGCCTGCGCCAGTGCGTTCCTGCCCTGCTGCATCACATCAACCACCGCCAGCGGTGCCGGTTCCGCCTGCGCAAACAGCTGCCCGGCCTCGCCGGCATCGGCCAGCACCTGTTCGGTCATGCGGTCGTGTATCAGCGGCGCGATATGTGCGCGTTCGCTGCGAGTGAGCGGTGTGCCGTCTGTCTTGGTGACGTAGTAGGCGACGCCACGCTCGATGCGCCGTACCTGGCCAAGGCCGCAGATGCGGGCAATATCCGTGGCCTTGCTCGACCAGGGCGAGCGTGTACCTGTGCGCGGGACGGTCAGCAGCAGCTCGCCAGTTTGCGTCAGAGGCACGCCGGTGCCGTAATCAAGAATCTTGTGGAGTTGCGCGTACCCGGCAGCGGTGAGCTCGTGCGCGAGATCAACGAAGTGGATGAAGTCGGCGCTGACTGTGGCCAGATCGGGTGCGACGGCACGCAGGCTGGCGCGCAACTTGTCCAGTCTGAAACCGGACAGCGCCTGCGGTCCGCGCAGTTGGAGCATGGCCGATGTGGGTGTGTGCAGGGTTATTTCAGTTGTTCGTGCAGCAAGGTCAGGATGCGGTTCGAGGTTTCGGAGTTCTCAGGCGTACCGTCCTTGTTCAGCACCGTAATGCGAGTGTTGGCGCCTTCGCCCGCTACGCTGACCAGATATTGTGTATTTTCCGCCTGCTTGTCCTTGGTGCCGCCCCAGAATTTGAGCTTGCTCAAGAACCCGTCTTTGGTTTCTTCCTTGAGCGGGTCGGCATAGCGCACATAGTACAACCCGCGCGAGCGGTCGCGGTCTTCCACGGTAAATCCAATGCGGTCTAAAGCAAGCCCGGTGCGGCGCCAGGCGCGTGAGAAGTCTTCATCGAGGCTGAGGAAGCTGCGGCCCTGCGCATCGCGCGTGAGCTGGGCGCGCGGCACGTCCTGGCCGCGGGCGAGCAGTGATTTCGCCTTCTGCGTATCGACGCCGAAAAATACCACCATGCGATTGAGCATTTCGATTTCCAGCTCCGGATCGGAGGGGCGATTCTGCCAGATGGTGGAGCTGCCCTGGCCTACTTCTTCCACGCCGCGGTGGGTGAGGTAAAGCTCGGTGGTGTTGGGTTCCTTGCCGCGCTCCAGGCGAACGCGATATTTGTCGCGGGTGGCGGCGGAATAGAGCGAGTCGAACACCTTGCTGATGATGGAGCGGATCGGGTCTTTGGGGATGTCTGCGCGGTTTTCGAGCCAGTCGGTTTCCAGGATGCCGATGCGCGGGTCTTCTTCCTTGATCAAAAACCCGTTCTGCAGGAAGAATTCACGCACCTTGGGCCAGACCTGTTCCGGCGGGCTTTCCATGACGAGCCAGCGTTTGTCGCCGTCACGCTCGGCACGGATGTTGTTTTGCTGGGGCAGTACATTTTCGCTACGGGCCAGCTGTGGCCCGGTGCGCTCTCCACTGTAGGAGGAAAAGGTCGCGCTGGCGCTGCCGGGGTCGATGTCGGGTACGGCCAGGGCATCGTCGATGGTGGACTTGGTCAGATCCGGCGGCACTTCAAGCGCAGGCAGGGTCTGGCTTTTTTTGTAATCGGTCTTGGGGTCTGGAGCGATTTCGTCGAGCTTGGCGCTGATGGAGCTGCAGGCCACGAGCAGGATCGGCAGGCAAACGGCAAGCAGGCGGTGTAAGCGGCGGTAGATGGACGGCATGATGAGATAAACCTGTGCTTTTATAAAGGTATGTTGGCATGTAGCAGCGCCTGACGCACGCGGGCGTGGTAGGCTGCTGACAGGGGGGTGAGCGGGAGCCGTATGCCAGCCGGGATCAGGCCCATCTGGTTGAGCGCCCACTTGACCGGTATCGGGTTGGCTTCGATGAATAACTCCTGGTGTAACGGCATAAGCTGCTCGTTGAGGGCCTCGGCACGCGCGCGATCACCCTGGAGGGCGGCGGCGCACATCTCGTGCATGAGCCGTGGCGCTACATTGGCAGTGACTGAAATGACGCCTTTGCCGCCCATCAGCATCAAGGCCATGGCAGTAGCGTCGTCACCTCCATATAAATCCATTTTATCACCACAGCGGTCAAGAATCTCCCTCGCGCGCGCCAAGTCGCCGGTGGCCTCCTTGACGCCGATGATATTGGGGATGGGGGCGAGACGGGCCACGGTTGCCGGCAACAGGTCGCAGGCCGTGCGGCTTGGGACATTGTAGAGGATTTGCGGGATGGGTACGGCCTCGGCCACCGCCTTGTAATGCAGGTACAGGCCCTCCTGGGTGGGTTTGTTGTAATAGGGCGTGACCAACAGGCAGGCGTCGGCGCCGCCCTGGAGGGCGCAGCGGGTGAGCTGAATCGCCTCGCTGGTGGCGTTGGCCCCCGTGCCTGCAATGACCGGTACACGCCCGTGTACCCGCTCCACGATGGTGCGTATCAGCGCACAATGCTCGTCTGTGTCCAGGGTCGCAGATTCACCCGTGGTGCCGACAGCGACAATGGCGTCAGTGCCGTTTTCAATGTGAAATTCGACCAGTCTGTCCAGGCTTTCATGGTCGATGACGCCATCCGCCGCCATGGGCGTGACCAGCGCTACCATACTGCCATGAAACATCAACATTTACTCCGCTGCGCTTGAACCGGCATGGTACTTGCTTCCCTATTGTATGACAAGCTGCGGACATGCGAAGATGTGACGTTAAGCAGGTTCAATAAGGGGCTTCCGGGGGTGCAGGTGGCCCGTCCGGGGTGATAAGCGCATGGCCATATCATCGTCCAATATGCAGTTCAAGCTGAGCGGGCTCTCGCGCCGTCTGGTGCAGGAGGGTCTGCTCACTGAAACCCAGATGCAGCAGGCCTGTGAGCAGGCGCTTAAGGCGAAAACTCCGCTGACCTCCTACCTGGTGGGGCAGGCTATCCTCAACAGTTACGCGGTTGCCAATGCGGCCTCGCAGGAATCCGGCGTGCCGCTGCTGGATCTCAACGCCGTCGATATGGAGCAAGCCCCCACTACGCTGGTGGAGGAAAAGCTGGTGCGCAAGCACCACATACTGCCCCTGTTCAAGCGCGGCAGAAAATTGTTTCTCGCGATTTCTGATCTGAGCAGCCTCCAGGCCCTGGATGAAATAAAGTTTCATGTGGGTGCGAACACCGAGGCCGTGCTGGTGGAGGAGGACAAGCTGTCCAAGGCCATTGAGACGGTATTGGCCAGGAACGATACCTCGATGAGCGCGCTTACGGGCGCCGACGTGGACGATCTCAATCTGGAAATCAGCGGTGGCGACGAAGATCTCGCCGCCGCCGACAGTGCCGCCGCCGATATCGACGATACCCCGGTGGTGCGTTTCGTGAACAAAGTATTGCTCGATGCCATCAATAAGGGGGCGTCGGATGTGCATTTCGAGCCGTATGAGAAAATCTACCGTGTGCGTCTGCGTCAGGATGGTGTGCTGCGTGAGGTCGCGGCGCCGCCGGTAGTGCTCGCGCCCCGTCTCGCCGCGCGCCTTAAGGTGATGTCGAGACTGGACATTTCAGAGCGCCGTGTGCCGCAGGACGGGCGCATGAAAATGCGGCTGTCCAAAAACCGCGCTATCGACTTTCGCGTCAGCAGTTGCCCGACCCTGTATGGTGAGAAGATTGTGCTGCGTATTCTGGATCCTGCCAGCGCGCAGCTCGGCATCGACGCGCTGGGCTACGAGGAAGAGCAGAAAAAACTGTTCATGGATGCGATCCACCGCCCTTATGGCATGGTGCTGGTCACCGGCCCCACCGGTAGCGGCAAGACCGTTTCGCTGTACACCGCGCTCAATATCCTGAACACCGAAGACCGTAATATCTCGACGTGTGAAGACCCGGTCGAAATCAATCTCGCTGGAGTCAATCAGGTCAACGTCAATCCGAGGGCCGGACTTACCTTCGCCACAGCGCTCAAGGCATTTCTGCGCCAAGACCCGGACATCATCATGGTGGGTGAGGTGCGTGATCTGGAAACTGCTGAAATTGCGATCAAGGCGGCGCAGACCGGCCATATGGTGCTCTCCACCCTGCACACCAACGATGCGCCGCAAACCTTGAGCCGTCTGGCCAATATGGGCGTAGCGCCATTCAATATCGCCTCGGCGGTGTCGCTCATCATCGCACAACGTCTGGCACGCCGCTTGTGCGCATTGTGCAAGAAGCCGGTCACCATTCCGCGCGAGGCATTGTTGAAGGAGGGCTTCAAGGAGGCCGAGCTCGCGGACGTCAAGCTCCATAGCGCGGTGGGGTGTGACCAGTGCTCGGATGGTTACAAGGGGCGTGTGGGCCTCTATCAGGTGATGCCGGTGTCGGAGGCTATCGGGCATATCATCATGGCGGGCGGCAATGCGATGCAGATCGCCGAGCAAGCGAAAAAAGAGGGCATCGCTGACCTGCGCGAGTCCGGGCTCAGGAAGGTCAGGCAAGGTATTACCAGTCTGGAAGAGATCAACCGTGTCACCAATGTATAACCACCGGCACACATATGGCTGAAAAGACAATAAAAAAGAGTGATACCTTCGTCTGGGAAGGCACCAACAAAAATGGCGGGCGCATGCGCGGTGAGATGCAGGGCGCAACGCTCACGCTGGTTAAGGCCGATCTGCGCCGTCAGGGTATCAGTCTGCGCAAAGTCAGAAAGAAATCCGCACCATTGTTTGGTGTACGCAAAAAGAATGTTAGCGCCAAGGATATCGCCGTTTTCAGTCGCCAGCTCTCGGTCATGATTGCCGCCGGCGTGCCGCTGGTGCAGTCGTTTGAGATTATCGGTCGAGGGCATGAGAATATCAGCATGCAGGATCTGGTGCTCTCCATCAAGAATCATGTAGAAGGCGGCAGTTCGCTGGCGGAAGCGCTGGAGAAACACCCGCTGCAGTTTGATGAGCTGTATATAAATCTGGTGCGCGCGGGTGAACAGGGCGGCATACTCGAAGCGCTGATGAACAAGATCGCCATCTACAAGGAAAAGACAGAGGCGATCAAGGGCAAGATCAAAAAGGCGCTGTTTTACCCAACGGCGGTGCTGGTGGTTGCGTTTATCATTACGGCGATTTTGCTCATCTTCGTGATCCCGCAGTTCGAGTCACTGTTCCAGGGCTTTGGCGCCGATTTGCCCGCGCTCACGCAGATGGTGATCAAGCTCTCTGCAATTTTTCAGGCATGGTGGTGGCTGATTTTCGGTTCCATCGGAGGTGCGGTCTATGCGTTGATACAGGCCAAGAGGCGCTCACGTGCCGTGAGCCATACCATGGATCGGCTGGCGCTCAAGATACCCATTATCGGCGTCATTCTGAATAAAGGCGCCATAGCACGGTTTGCGCGTACACTTTCCACCATGTTTGCCGCCGGTGTACCGCTGGTGGAAGCGATGCAGTCGGTGGCGGGCGCCACCGGTAACATTGTTTATTCCGATGCCGTGCTACGCATGCGCGACGATGTCTCAACTGGAACGCAGTTGCAGCAGGCGATGCGTAATACGCAATTATTCCCCAACATGGTGGTGCAGATGGTCGCCATCGGCGAGGAGGCGGGGTCGCTGGATACCATGCTGGCCAAGGTGGCTGATTTCTACGAAGAGGAAGTGGACAATATGGTGGATTCCCTGTCCAGTCTGCTCGAGCCGATGATCATGGCCATCCTTGGCGTGCTGGTGGGCGGACTGGTGATCGCCATGTATCTGCCGATTTTCAAGATGGGGTCGGTAGTTTAAAAACAGATACAAGATAAAAGATACAAGAGAAAAGACAAGCCAATAATGCTGCAACACTTTCCTCTTTCCTCTTTGCTCTTTTTTCAGCCCCTCCATGATTGATACCCTGCGGGTGTTTCCCTGGCTGTTTGTCGTGTCCGCTGGCATGTTGGGGTTGGTGGTCGGCAGTTTTTTGAATGTCGTGATCCATCGCCTGCCGTTGATGATGCGGCGCGACTGGCAGGCGCAGTGCCGGGAGCTGTTGGAACTGCCTGCTGAGGTAGGGCCGAATTCATTCGGCCAGGATGCGAATAAATTCGCACCTACATGCACGTCGCCTGATGCGGCGCCGCGTTTCAATCTGGTGGCTCCACGCTCCTGTTGCCCGCACTGCGGGCATACTATTACCGCGCTCGAAAATATCCCGCTACTGAGCTATCTCATACTTAAGGGCAGGTGCTCTGCCTGCGGAGCCCGCATTTCGTCACGCTACCCTGTCGTTGAAATACTTACGGCTGTAATGTCAGCGACGGTGGCGGTGCATTTCGGTTTTGGCTGGAGCGCGGCTGCGGCACTGGCGCTTACCTGGGGGTTGATAGCGCTGGCCTTCATCGACCTCGACCATCAACTGCTGCCGGATTCGATTACGCTGCCGCTGTTATGGGGCGGGCTATTACTTAGCCTGGGTGCTGTGCTGGTAGACAGCCACACGGCGATCATTGGCGCGGCGGCGGGTTATCTCAGCTTGTGGTCAGTGTACTGGTTGTTCAAGCTGGTCACCGGCAAGGAAGGCATGGGGCAGGGTGACTTCAAGCTGCTTGCCGTGTTTGGTGCGTGGCTCGGTTGGCAGATGTTGCCGCTGATCATCCTGTTGTCATCGCTGGTGGGGGCCGTGGCAGGAATCTCCCTGATACTGTTCCGCAGGCATCAGCGGGATGTCCCGATTCCATTCGGGCCGTACCTTGCCGCCGCGGGCTGGATAGCCCTGCTTTGGGGCATGCCACTGACGCAGGGTTATCTCGAGCTGTTGGGCGGGTAGCACCACGATGTATCGCGTCGGGCTCACCGGGGGCATCGGTTGTGGAAAATCCACAGTGGCAGGTTATTTCGGCGCATTGGGTGTGCCGGTCATCGATGCTGATGAAATTGCGCGAGGATTGGTGGAGCCGGGCACGCCCGCGCTGGCGCGCATTGCCGCGCAATTTGGCGCTGAAATCCTGGGGCCGGATGGCGCGCTGGACAGAGCTGCATTGCGCCATAGCGTCTTTTCTGACGTCGCCCGGCGCACGCAACTGGAGGCTATCCTGCACCCGCTGATTCGCGCCGGTATGGAGGCACGCATGGCGCAGCTGGACGCGCCATACTGCGTGCTCAGTATCCCGCTGCTGGTGGAAACCAGCCAGGTGGGCGAGGTCGAGCGCGTGCTGGTGGTTGATGCGCCGCATGCGCTTCAGTACCGGCGGGTGATGGCACGGGGGCTAAGCGCCCGGGAGGTGGCTGCCATTCTGCGGGCTCAGGCCCGCTGGCGCGAACGTCTTGCCGTAGCCCATGACGTGATTGTGAACGATCAGGGTGTAGAGCATGTAGAAAGCAGGGTGCGGGCGCTGCATGAGCATTATCTGGGGCTGGCGCACGCCGGTCATTAAATAGGAATTGCCAGCGTCATATCAAGTAATAGACAATAAACCCATCTGGCGTCACAGTCCTGGTTTTTATAGTTGCGGTGGTGTGAGTGCTCAACAAAATTACCTACGAACAACCGCTCAATGAAAAGATGCGTACCTTTCTGCGGCTCGAGCTTCTGTTTCTCCAGGTGCAACACAATCTGGAGGGGAGTTCGGAGTGGAACAGTCGCGCCACGCTTACCAGTCTGATTGAAATTCTCAATGTATGCAGCCGCACCGATCTCAAAACCGAGCTTCTGCGTGAGCTCGAACGTCATGGCACCATGCTGGCACGGCTCGAGCATGTGCCGGAGGTTGATCAGGGCAGGTTGAAAGATCTGCTGAGTGAAGTGGATGCGCTCATGGATCGATTGCATGCCACCAGCATCCAATTTGGACAGTCGTTGCGAAACAATGAGTTCATCTGCAGTATACGCCAGCGCAGTAGTATTCCTGGGGGCCTGTGTGACTTCGATCTGCCCATGTATCACTACTGGCTACAGCGTCCTGCCAAAGAGCGTCTTGAGAATCTGCAAGAGTGGTTGTCACCCATCAATCCAATGTGGCTGTCCATAGAACTCATACTCCGGTTGACGCGCGAGAGTGTTGCCCCCGTACCGGGAGTGGCTGTTGCTGGATTTTTTCAGCGCTCGCTCGATCAGGATACCCCCTGTCAACTGGTGCGCGTGACGGTACCTGCGCGCCTGCCTTATTACCCCGAGATCAGCGGCGGCAAGCATCGATTTACCGTGCGCTTTCTGGCGCCGGCGACGGACGGTCGCACGGTGCAGTCTGCCGAAGATGTGAAATTCGAGCTGACCTGCTGCATGTCGTGAACGCCAGCGAAAAGGAAAAAACCTTCGCCTGCCCGTCCTGTGGTAAAGACGCCATCTGGTCGTTGCAACAAAACCCGTGGCGGCCATTTTGCAGCGAGCGCTGCAAAATGATCGATCTCGGTGCCTGGGCTGACGAGTCTTACCGTGTCCCGGATGCAACACAGAGGTCGCCAGAAGACGGTGCTGAGTAGGGGCTGGGGCCCCTGTGGAATCTGGAGCGTCACTGCTTGCGGCGCCCATTGATCCGGCATTATTGAGCCGGGTCAGGCGGGAGTGGGTGCAGGCTGTGCATCTGATCCGTATAGAACTGGAAGGTTCCAGTACCGGTGTGCTTGGCATGATACATGGCTATGTCGGCATTTCTGAGCAGTAGTTCGGCATCCTGCGCGTCGTCGGGGTAGAGCGCTATGCCGATGCTGGGCGTGATAGACAGTTGATGTTTATGCAGGACAAACGGTTGGGCAAAAATATCCTTGACCTTGTGGGCCACCCGGGCGGCAGTGTCGGTATCTCCAATGTTTTCGAGAATCATGGTGAACTCGTCGCCACCCAGCCTGGCGATGGTATCCACCCCGCGCAGGCCTTGCTGCAGTCGGTTCGCAACCAGTTTCAGCAGCATGTCGCCGATGCTGTGTCCAAAGGTGTCGTTGACCTCCTTGAAGCGATCCAGATCAAGCAGCAGTAAGGCCAGCCTGTCGGTGTTGCGGTTGGTGCGCTCCATAGCCTGTGTCAGCCGGTCGCTGAACAGCGTTCGATTGGGCAGGCCAGTGAGGAAGTCATAGGAGGCGAGATAGGTGAGGCGTTCCTCGGCTCGACGGCGTTCGGTAATGTCCTGGTTCATCACGACGGCGCCGGTGATAGTGTGTTCAGCATCGAATATTGGAATGGCCGAATTCAGAATGGTTTTGCGTGTGCCATCAAAGCACTCTATGTTAATCACCTCATCAATCGAGGTCTCGCCGCGTGTGATGGCGCGCGCCGCCGCCCACTCTTGCGCAGTAATGAGCTTTCCGGTATCTGCCCACCAGCCTTTATATTCATCATACTGCTCGATGCCGACATAACGCTTGCCGGTCCAGATGTGCTGGCCGGCCTGGTTGCCGTGTGTGATGTTGCCCTGTGCGTCGATCAGCCACACGCCTACGGGCAGGTTCTCCAGAACGGCTTGCAGTAGGGCTTCCTTAGCCTGCAACACCCGCGTTGAGTGGTCGCGTTCAGCGATATGGGCTTCTAGTACCGCATTGGCGCGCTGCAGCTCAAGTGCATGTTCCGCACGACGCTTGAGCAGACCGGTCATGACAGCGATAAGCGGTGTGGCTATACCCCAGATCAGAATCCGCAATCCGTTCTCATGCGTGTAGTGCAGGGGCTCGCCCGGAATGGCGAAGGCATGTACAAAATAAAGCCAGGCGATGGCGGCGCTCAGCAGTCCGGAGCGTATTCCGCCATGAAAGGCGGCAAATACCACGGTGATGAGCAGGATGGCGGGAGGATTGGGTACGGGGTAGAGCAGGCGTGAAAATATTTCAAGCGTCGCCGCCGCGAGCAAGCTGAGCAGCGGCCCGATAAGTGAGGTTTTCGGTACTACCAGTGCTGTGCTCGGTATCAAGCCTCTCTCCCGCCGCTTTATAACGAGGTGGCTGAGTATTACCCTGTAGCCAGGAGAACACGCATGATATTGCCCCAAGTACTGTCCGAAAGCCAGAGGAATCAGGTGCGGTATTCGGCGTTGATGCGTACGTAGTCGTAGGAAAAGTCACAGGTCCACACGGTGCCACAGTGTGCCCCGCGCGCCAGGTCAACGCTGATGGTAATTTCATTTCTGCGCATGACGGACTGGCCTTGCTCCTCTGTATACTCCGGTGCCCGTCCGCCGTTGCGTACGATACACACCTCGTCCAGATAGAGTGTAGTGCATGCAATATCCAGACCAGTTATGCCGGCGCGGCCTACGGCGGCCAGAATGCGGCCCCAGTTAGGGTCGCAGGCAAAGAACGCGGTCTTGACCAGCGGCGAGTGTGCGATGGCATAGGCGGCGGCATCGCACTCCGTTTCGCTCGCGCCACCCTTGACGCACACGGTAATGAACTTGGTCGCACCTTCGCCGTCACGCACGATCAGTTGCGCAAGCTCGGTGCATACCTGTGTGATCGCGTCGCACAACATGCGGTACGCGGGCTGTGTGCTGTGGTCGATGCGTGCTAGCGAGCTTTTGCCGGTGGCGATCAACAGGCAGGCATCGTTGGTAGAGGTGTCGCCATCGACGGTGATGCGGTTGAATGAACGCTCGACGGCCTGGTTGAGGCACTGCTGCAGGAGCGGCTGATCGACGCCCGCATCGGTGGCGATGAAGGCGAGCATGGTCGCCATGTCGGGCCGGATCATGCCTGAGCCCTTGGCAATGCCGGTGATGGTGACGGTGCTGCCTTCGATTTCCACTCTGCGCGAAACAGCCTTCGCTACGGTGTCGGTAGTCATGATGCCGTGGGCGGCATCCTCCCAGCCGGCAGCATCCAGTTTTGCGTACGCCTCTGGCAGGCCGCGCAGGATTTTCGCCACCGGCAGCGGTTCTCCAATAACGCCGGTAGAAAATGGCAGTATCGCGTCACTGTTGCACTGCGCGAGCTGTGCCAGTGCGGCGCAACACGCCTCGGTGTCATGCAGCCCCGGTGCACCCGTGCCCGCGTTGGCGTTGCCGGTGTTGATGAGCAGGTAGTGCGGTGCAGCGTGTGCGAGATGCTGGCGTGCGACGATCACGGGTGCGGCGCAGAAGGCGTTGCGGGTGAATACGGCGGCGCAGCCCGCACCGGTGTCGAGCCCGATGATCACCAGATCGCGCCGCCCGGGCTTCTTGATGCCGGCGCACGCGGTGCCCAGGCGCACACCCGCTACCGGGTGCAGGTGTGGTAATGGCGGGATACCTACGGCCACTGTCGTGTTCGGGCTGGGGTCTTGATCAGGCCAGCGTGCCGTGGCACTGCTTGTACTTTTTTCCCGAACCGCAGGGGCAGGGCTCGTTGCGCCCTACCTTACGTTCCCCGCGCACGAAGGGGGCAGCGGGTTCGGCAGTTGCGGTGTCTGGTGTTGCTTCGGCAGCTGCTGTGAGTGCGCTCGCGGCGGCATGCTGGAACTGCATGTTGGTGGCAGCGCGCCGCTGCTGCTCAATCAGGTGTACGTCCTCTTCGGCGCGCACCTGCGCGGTACAGATCAGGCGTGTGACCTCATGCTTGATACGCTCCAGCATATCTGCAAACAGCGCGAAAGACTCGCGTTTGAACTCCTGCTTGGGATTCTTTTGCGCGTATCCGCGCAGGTGTATGCCCTGGCGCAGATAATCCATGGCGGCAAGGTGATCCTTCCAGAGGGCATCCAGCACCTGCAGCATGATGGCCTTTTCGAGGTGGCGCATGACGCTGCTGCCGATGGCTTCTTCGCGCGCCTGCATCGCCTGCCCGATCTCGTCATGGATGCGGTTGCGCAGGGTTTCCTCATGCAGCGTATCGTCGCCTACCAGCCATTCACCGATGGGCAGGGTCATGCCGAGTTCGGACCGTAAGGCAGCCTCCAGTCCGGGAATATCCCATTGCTCTTCGAGGCTTGCGCGCGGCATGTGGGCATTGATGATCTCGTCAATCACATTGCTGCGAACGATGGTAACCGTCTCGGAGATGTCATCGCTGTCCATCAACTCATTGCGCTGCTCGTAGATCACCTTGCGCTGGTCGTTGGCTACATCGTCGTATTCCAGCAATTGCTTGCGGATGTCGAAGTTGCGGCCTTCCACCTTGCGCTGCGCATTCTCGATCGCCTTGGTAACCCATGGATGTTCGATCGCCTCGCCTTCGTTCATGCCGAGCTTCTGCATCAGCCCGGCCACGCGCTCGGAGGCGAAGATGCGCATCAGGTTGTCTTCGAGCGAGAGATAAAACCGGCTCGAACCCGGGTCGCCCTGCCGCCCGGAACGCCCGCGCAACTGGTTGTCGATGCGGCGCGATTCATGGCGCTCGGTGCCGATGATGTGCAGGCCGCCGCTCGCGAGTACTTCGTCATGCCGCGCCTGCCAGGTATCGCGCAGACGGGCTGTGGTCGCCTCGTCCGGGTTTTCGAGTGCGGCCAGCTCGGCTTCGAGGCTGCCGCCCAGCACGATGTCAGTGCCGCGTCCGGCCATGTTGGTGGCGATGGTGACCGTGCCTGGCCGTCCGGCCTGCGCCACGATCTCCGCCTCCCGTTCATGAAACTTGGCGTTCAGCACCTGATGTTTGATGCCCTCGCTGTCAAGCAGGCGCGACAGATGTTCAGAGGTTTCAATGGACGCCGTACCTACCAGTACGGGCTGATAGCGCGCCTGACAGGCTTTGACATCCTCGATGATGGCGCTGAATTTTTCACCTGCGGTAAGGTATACCAGGTCGCCATAGTCCTTGCGCACCATCGGCTTGTGGGTCGGAATCACGACCACTTCGAGGCCGTAAATCTGCTGGAATTCGTAGGCCTCGGTGTCAGCCGTACCGGTCATGCCCGAAAGTTTGCTGTAGAGGCGGAAATAGTTCTGGAATGTGATTGAGGCGAGCGTCTGGTTTTCGCTCTGGATTTGCACGCCTTCCTTGGCCTCTACGGCCTGATGCAGGCCCTCCGACCAGCGCCGCCCCGGCATGGTGCGCCCGGTGAACTCATCGACGATGACGACCTGGTTGTCTTTGACGATATAGTCAACATTGCGCTGGAACAGTGCGTGGGCGCGCAAAGCGGCGTGCAAATGATGCATGAGCATGATGTTGGCAGTGTCATACAGGCTCTCGCCCTCATGCAGGATCCCGGCCTCCGCCAGCAGTTCCTCGACACGCTGATGGCCCTGTTCGGAGAGCAGCACGTTACGGTCTTTTTCATCCACCAGATAATCACCCGGGGTGTCGGCGTCTGCCTGGCGGGTGAGGCGCGGGATGAGTGCATTTATTTTATGGTACAGGTCGGAACTGTTTTCGGTGGAGCCCGAGATGATGAGCGGTGTGCGCGCCTCGTCGATCAGGATGGAGTCCACCTCGTCGACAATGGCGTAATGCTGGTCGCGTTGCATGCGTTCGCTGCTGGCAAACGCCATGTTGTCGCGCAGGTAGTCGAAGCCGAATTCATTGTTGGTGCCGTAGGTGATGTCAGCGGCATACGCGGCGCGTTTTTCTTCACCGCTCATGCCTGCCACCACTACGCCGGTGGTGAGGCCGAGAAACGCATACAGCTTGCCCATCCAGCGCGCATCACGTCGCGCCAGGTAATCATTGACCGTGACGACGTGCACACCTTTCCCGGGCAGGGCGTTGAGATAGGCGGCGAGGGTGGCGACCAGGGTCTTGCCCTCGCCCGTGCGCATCTCGGCAATTTTGCCGTCGTTCAGCACCATGCCGCCGATCAGCTGTGCGTCGAAATGACGCATGTTGAGTGCCCGCTTGCCGGCCTCGCGCACTGTGGCGAAGGCTTCCGGCAGCAAGGCCTCCAGGGCTTCGCCCTGTGCCAGGCGGGCGCGAAACGCGGCCGTCTTGGCGGCCAGCGCAGTATCAGACAAGGCGGCCAGATCAGGCTCGAATGCACTGATGTGTGCCACCACCTTGAGGGTGCGCTTTAGAAGCCGCTCATTGCGGCTGCCGAAAATCCTGCTTAACAGTTTGCTGGCCATGGTTTGACAGTGTTCCCGGGTGCGGGCGCCTCGGGTGAGGCGCAATCAGGGCTGCTCGACGGGTTTTTGGTGGGGTAGTATAGTACTACGTTGAGAGTCTGGACGTATGACATTACCGCGCCATATAAATGATTTGCTGGAGACTGCCTCCGTCGCCCGTCTGGTGCGTCACGCACAGCACGTGCGGCGTGCGACTGGGATATTGCATGGGTGCGTGGGCGAGCAGGCGGCCGGGCATTGTGTGGTGGCGAATGTCCGCGCCGATGTGCTGGTAATTCATACGGATACGCCTGCGTGGGCGGCCAAACTCCGTTTCCAGGTGGCGCCCTTGCTTAAGCAGTTCAGGCAGGAGCCGGATTTCGCAGGACTGCGCACTATCCACATCAAGTCCTTTCCCGCCAGCCATCCCGGCAACTGAGCGGCGCAGGGTGCCAGGCGTCAGTGGCTGGCGGTGACCGGTTGCATGAAGGAAATCGGCGCGGAGCGCTCGTCATCGAAGGTGACCAGTTCCCACGCGCTTTCGTCGGCGATGAGGGTGCGCAACAAGTGGTTGTTGAGCGCATGGCCTGACTTGTGGCCGCTGAAGGCACCGATGAGGCTGCGCCCGAGCAGGTACAGGTCGCCGATGGCATCCAGTATCTTGTGTTTGACGAATTCATCGTCGTAGCGCAGGCCGTCTTCGTTCAGAATGCGGTAATCATCCATCACGATGGCGTTATCCAGGCTGCCGCCCAGGGCCAGACCGCGTTCACGCAACAGTTCCACGTCGCGCATGAAGCCGAAAGTGCGCGCGCGGCTCACTTCCTTCACGAACGAGGTGGTGGAGAAGTCAATGGACGCCTCACGATGGCTGTCCTTGAACAGGGGGTGGTTGAAGTCGATGCTGAAGGCCACCTTGAAGCCATTAAAGGGTTCGAAGCGCGCCCATTTGTCACCGTCTTCTACCCGCACGGTGCGCTTGATGCGGATAAAGTGCTTGGGGGCGTTTTGCTCTTCGATGCCGGCGGACTGGATCAGAAATACAAACGGACCGGCGCTGCCATCCATGATCGGCACTTCAGCCGCGCTCAGGTCAATGTAGGCATTGTCTACGCCGAGGCCCGCGAGCGCCGACAGCAGATGTTCAACAGTGGAGATGCGCACATCGCCGCTTACCAGTGTCGTAGAGAGTTGGGTGTCGCCAACGTTTTCCGGGCGCGCCTGCACCTCGACCGGTACCGGCAAGTCAACGCGACGGAACACGATGCCGGTGTTGACGGCAGCCGGTCGCAGCGTAAGGTAGATCTTCTCCCCGGTGTGCAGGCCAACCCCAGTGGCCCTGATGACATTGCGCAACGTGCGTTGTTTTATCATTCTTCCCCGCTCCCTGTGCAAAGGGTGGTTATAATTCAGACAGATAGCAATCTTATCACAGGAAAATGGCCTTTGCCTAGCCTGCTGTAGCCGCTATCCCGGTATAAGTGCCTGATTCCATTTGGTTCGTCAGCCAGCCTGGGTGTGCGGCGGCACGCCCCATTGGGTCTGTAGTGGCCAAAATTGCCTCAACTTCAGTCCGCCTGCCGCCGCAGAAAGGCCGGGATATCGAGGTAGTCAAGATTACCGTCGGCGTTGCCGGAGAAGCGTTCGCCGCCTGCCACCTGATTGCGGATTACCGTGGGACGCTCGAGTTGGCCGTAATCCACGACCGGGCTGGTGCTTTTTTGCACCAGGCGCACGGGCCGCTCTTCGCTCCTGGTGCTCTGGCCCAGGCCGGTGGCCACAACTGTGACGCGCATTTCCTCGTTCATATCAGGATCAAGGACGGTACCCACCACCACGGTGGCGTTTTCCGAGACCAGTTCTTTCACGGCGTTGCCGACTTCCTCGAATTCCCCGATGGACATGTTGAGGCCGGCGGTCACGTTGACCAGGATGCCGCGTGCGCCTGCCAGGCTGATGTTTTCCAGCAGCGGACTGGCGATGGCCGCTTCGGCCGCCTTGCGTGAGCGGTTTTCGCCGGAGGCTACTCCGGAGCCCATCATCGCCATGCCCATTTCCGACATGACGGTACGCACGTCGGCAAAATCCACGTTGATGAGGCCGGGGCGGGTAATGAGGTCGGCGATGCCCTGCACCGCGCCGAGCAGCACGTCGTTGGCCGACTTGAAGGCATTCAGCAGGCTGATGTCCTTGCCCAGCACGATGAGCAGCTTCTCATTCGGGATAGTGATGAGCGAGTCGACATACTGGCTCAATTCCTTGATGCCGTTCTCGGCGATCAGCATGCGTTTGCTGCCTTCAAACGGAAACGGCTTGGTGACCACGGCCACGGTGAGGATGCCCAGCTCCTTGGCGATCTGCGCTACTACCGGCGCTGCGCCGGTGCCGGTGCCGCCGCCCATACCCGCAGTGATAAAGACCATGTCGGCGCCCTCAAGCACCTCGATGATGCGATCACGGTCGTCCATGGCGGCCTGACGCCCGATGTCGGGGTTGGCGCCGGCGCCCAGCCCTTTGGTGATGGCGCCGCCCAGTTGCAGCACGGTGCGGGCCGAGGTGTTTTTGAGTGCCTGGGCATCGGTGTTGGCGCAGACGAAATCGACGCCCTCGATATTGGCATGCACCATGTGCTCGACCGCATTGCCGCCGCCGCCGCCTACGCCGATGACCTTGATGACTGCGTTTTGCGTATAGGTATCGATTAGTTCAAACATGGTATTCCTCCTTTAATTGAAGTAGCGAGTAGCGAGGTGTCAGTGGCGAGTAACTAATTTCTAGCTGCTCGCTACTAGCCACTCGCCACTGTATTTTTAAAAATTTCCCTGAAACCAACTTCTCATGCGTTCCCACACGCCCTGGCCGGACTTGAGTTTCCTGTTCGACTTGGGGCTGCTGCGATGCCGCTGACCAAACAAGAGCAGGCCGACGCCGGTGGAGTAGATAGGATTGCGCACCACGTCCACCAGCCCGCCGACGTACTGCGGCAGGCCAATCCGCACGGGCATGTGGAAGATTTCCTCGGCCAGTTCGACCGTGCCCTCCATCTTGGAGCTGCCGCCGGTAAGCACGATGCCGGCGGCGATCAGATCCTCGAAACCACTGCGCCGGAGTTCTGTCTGCACCAGGGTGAACAGCTCTTCGAGGCGCGGCTCGACCACTTCGGCGAGGGTCTGGCGTGCCAGCCGACGTGCCGGACGGTCGCCTACGCTCGGCACCTCGATGGTCTCGTCGGCCTGCGCCAACTGGGTCAGCGCGCAGGCGTATTTGATCTTGATTTCCTCCGCATGCAGCGTGGGTGTGCGCAATGCCACCGCGATGTCGTTGGTGACCTGGTCGCCGGCGATGGGGATGACTGCGGTGTGGCGGATCGCGCCGCCGGTGAATACGGCGATGTCGGTGGTGCCGCCGCCGATATCCACCAGGCAGACGCCAAGCTCTTTTTCGTCGTCAGTAAGCACCGCCGCGCTGGAGGCAAGCTGTTCGAGAATGATGTCGTCCACTTCCAGCCCACAGCGGCGCACGCATTTGATGATGTTCTGCGCTGCGCTCACTGCGCCGGTTACCAGATGCACCTTGGCCTCCATGCGCACGCCCGACATGCCGATGGGCTCGCGGATACCCTCCTGGTTGTCGATGATGAATTCCTGCGGCAGGATGTGCAGTATGCGTTGATCCGCGGGAATCGCTACCGCGCGTGCAGCGTCGATAACGCGCTCAACGTCGCTTTGGTGCACTTCCTTTTCGCTGATCGCCACGATGCCATGCGAATTGAGGCTGCGAATGTGCGAGCCGGCGATGCCGGCATATACCGAGTGGATCTGGCAGCCGGCCATGAGCTCGGCTTCTTCCGCTGCGCGCTGTATGGACTGCACGGTGGATTCGATGTTGACGACCACACCTTTTTTCAGCCCGCGCGAGGGATGTGAGCCGATGCCGATGATCTCGATGCTGCCGTCAGCAGTAATTTCGCCCACGATCGCGACCACCTTGGAGGTGCCGATATCGAGACCCACGATCAGGTTTTTTTCGGTTTTCCTGGACATCAACTATTTCTCCCCGTTGCTGCTGTATTTTCGCCGGACTCCTGTTGCAACCAGCGCACGGCCAGACCATTGCTGTAACGTAAATCGATGACGGCAGGTTGTAACCCCGCGGCTTGCAAGGCGGGCCATGCGCGCACAAAACGCATGAGGCGCGCATAGCTGTCAGAGCGGCCAAGCGCAAGGTCAATGTCGTTGTCGAGTGTCAGATGAAACGCCCGCCGGTTGTCCTGGGTGAGGTGTGTTATCCGCAGCCCCAGCGGCAGCAGTGTCTGGTTCATGGCCTGGTAATGCCCGAGCAGGGCACCGTGCGCGTCGTGCGGCCCCCGGATGGCGGGGAGGCGTTCCGGATAAGAGGCGGGGTCTGGCGTAAACAGCGTGCCGCTGGTGTTGAGCAGGCCAGTGGCTGCTTCGTCACCGGCTTCGGCCCAGGTGGCGGCGGCGACATGTTCGGTGATGCTCACGCGCAGGGTGTCAGGCCACACGCGCTGTACGTTGACGCTGCTGATCCAGGGCAGTGCCAGCGCAGTCTGGCGGATGGCGTCGACATCCACGCGGAGGAAATTGCCGCTGGTCACAGTGGCAAGTTTCTGCTGCAACTCCACGGCAGTCACATGCGTGAAGCGGCCCTCGATGCGTACCGATGTAATCGGCAAGGTGGCAGGGTCGAGCAGCTTCATGCCGAGCACGCCTGCCGTTGCCGCGACCAGTACGCCCAGCGTGGTCAGCAGCAGCATGCGCAGACGCGGACGCTGTCGCGTTACCGGCTGCGGTGTACGGCGCGGGGGCGCTGCGTCAGTGCGCACGGCGATGTGGAGTACGGGCTCTTTCCGCTGCGCATGCAGTCGGGCATGGCCAACAACGTCCCGCTCATGCATGGCCGGCATGATTGGCGCATGCTCGATGGTGTGGCGCAGCGGGCGGATTGTGCCGGCGTTATGCAACACGGCCAGCCTCCGTCCGGGATGCAGTCAGACTGGTTTCCAGAATGCGCCACACCAGTGTATCGAAATCCATGCCTGCGGCGCGCGCGGCCATGGGTACCAGGCTGTGGCTGGTCATGCCGGGTACGGTGTTGGCCTCCAGCAGCCACGGTTGTCCCGCAGCGTCAACCATGAAATCGACGCGCCCCCAGCCGCTGCAGCCGAGCGCTTCGAATGCGCGCACGGCCAGTTGCTGCAATTCCCGTTCGCGCTGCTGGTCGAGGCCACAGGGGCAGTGATAGAGCGTGTCATTGGCGACATATTTGGCCTGGTAGTCGTAAAATCCCGATGCCGCTTCGATGCGGATGAGCGGCAGCGCTTCGCCGCCCAGCAGGGAGGCGGTGTATTCGGCGCCCTGGATATACCGTTCGGCCACCACGTCGGTGTCGTAGGCCAGGGCCGCTTGCCATGCCGGGTGCAGTGCATCCGGTGTCGTCACCTGCGTGATACCCAGGGTGGAACCCTCGCGGGCCGGTTTCACAATCAGGGGCAGTCCTATCTCTTGTAATGCGCGCGACACGTCATCGGGGTGATTGAGTACCGCGAACTCCGGCGTCGGCAGCCCCAGCGCCTGCCACACGTGCTTGGTGCGCACCTTGTCCATGCCCAGCGCCGAGCCGAGCACGCCGCTGCCGGTGTAAGGCAGGCCGAGCATTTCGAGCGCGCCTTGCAGCACGCCGTCTTCACCGCCACGGCCATGCAATACGATGAAAACGCGGTCGAAGCCCCCCTGTTGCAGCAGGCGCAACAGTTCAGTGCCGAAGGCGTCCAGTGCGTGCGCATCCACGCCTTTGCGTCGCAGCGCTTCATACACGGCCTTGCCACTGGTGAGCGATACCTCGCGCTCGGCGGATGTCCCGCCATACACGACGGCGACCTTGCCGAAATCCGTCGCGCGCGTCATGCGTCCCCCACGATGCGCACTTCCGGCACCAGTTGTACGCCGCACTGCTGCTGCACGCTGGAGGCAATTTTCCGGATCAGCGTCTCGATGTCCGCCGCCGTGGCAGTGCCGGTGTTGATGATGAAGTTGGCGTGTTTGTCCGACACGCAGGCGCCGCCGACGCACAGGCCCTTGAGTCCGCAGCGCTCGATAAGGCGCGCGGCGTGATCCCCGGGCGGATTGCGAAACACCGAGCCCGCATTAGGCTGGTTGACCGGCTGGGTCTGGTTGCGTTTCTCAAGCAATTCCTTGATGCGTGCGCTGATGGCGACGCTATCGCCGGGTGCCAGGCGGAAATGCGCGGCGCCGAACCACTCCTCGCGGGCGCTGCGCGGTTGCACGCTGCGATAGCCGATGTGAAAGTCCTCCGGGGTGCGCAGATGGTGATCGCCGTGGCGGTCGAGGGTTTCGACAGCACACAGCCACAGCCAGGTTTCGCTGCCATGGGCACCGGCATTCATGGCCAGCGCGCCACCCACGGTGCCGGGAATGCCGGCAAGAAATTCGATGCCGGCAAGGCCCGCGCGCGCGGCAAAGCGCGCCACCTTGGCGCAGGCCACGCCCGCCTCGGCGCGCACGGTGCGCGCGTCGATCTGGGTAAGCTCGTTGAGTGCGCCGCTGACGCTAACCACGCTGCCGTTGAAGCCACCGTCGCGTACCAGCAGATTGCTGCCAAGGCCGAGCCACAGCAGCGGTTCGGTCGCGGGTAATTGCCGCAGAAACTGCCCCAGGTCGTCCAGGTCGGCGGGTTGAAAAAAGTGCTGCGCAGGACCACCCACACGCCAGGACGTATGACGCGCCATGGGCTCGTCGTGGCGTAGTGTCCCGCGCAGCTTAAACGTCGCCATCGGGGAGTTGTGATGATGGAGCTCTACGTTCATGGGCTTCCATTCCCGTGCTGCTTGCTGCGGTGATTCCGTTGCAGGGGCGTGACCGGCTGCGGTGCTGCTGCAAGCTGCTGTGGCAGGGTCGCCGCCACGGTACCGATATCGCCCGCGCCCAGCGTGAGCAGTACATCGCCATCGGCGAGCAGGGCAGAGAGCGTCTCGGGCAGTTCAGTGGCGTGTTCGACGAACACCGGTTCGATCTTGCCGCGCACGCGAATGGCGCGCGCGAGTGCGCGGCCATCGGCGCCGGTGATGGGCGCTTCGCCTGCGGCATACACCTCGGTCAGCACCAGTGCATCGACCTCGGACAATACGCGCGCGAAGTCGTCAAACAGGTCGCGGGTACGGCTATAGCGGTGCGGCTGGAAGGCGACCAGCAGGCGTCGGTGCGGCCAGCCGTCGCGGATAGCCTGCACCGTGGCGGCGATTTCGCGCGGGTGGTGGCCGTAGTCGTCGATGATCAGCACCTTGCCGCCGGGCGTGACGATCTCGCCATGCACCTGCATGCGCCGCGCGATGCCCTGAAAGCCCTCGAGCGCGCGCTGGATGGCGGCGTCGGACACGCCGACTTCGTGCGCCACCGCCATGGCGGCGAGCGCATTCAGCACGTTGTGACGGCCTGGCAGGTTGAGCGTGACTGGCAGCCACTCGTTGCCGCCGCGCCTGACCTTGAAGTGGGTGCGCGCCTGTTCCTGGTGGATGTCGTGCGCGCAAACATCGGCGTCGGCGGAAAATCCGTAGCTGAGTATGGGGCGTGTCACCTGCGGCAGAATTTCCTGCACCACCGGATCGTCCACGCACAGCACGGCCAGCCCGTAAAACGGCAAGTGGTGCAGAAACTCGACGAAGGTCTGGCGCAGGCGCGTGAAGTCGCCGCCGTAAGTGTCCATGTGGTCGGCATCGATGTTGGTGACCACGGAGATCATGGGTTGCAGATATAAAAACGAGGCATCGCTTTCGTCCGCCTCGGCGACCAGATACTGGCCTGCGCCCAGGCGGGCATGCACGCCCGCGCTGTTCAGGCGGCCACCGATCACGAAGGTGGGGTCGAGCCCGCCTTCGGCGAGCAGGCTCGCGACCAGGCTGGTGGTCGTGGTCTTGCCGTGCGTGCCCGCAACCGCAATGCCGTGGCGAAAGCGCATGAGTTCGGCCAGCATTTCGGCGCGCGGTACGACCGGGATGCGCCGCGCACGCGCTGCCACGACTTCAGGGTTGTCGCTCTTGACGGCGGTCGAGGTGACGGCGACGTCGGCGTCCTGTACATGGCGCGCATCATGGCCGATCGCAATCCGGGCGCCGAGTTCGGCGAGGCGGCGTGTCATGGCGTTCGGGTGCAGATCGGAGCCGGATACCTGATAGCCCAGGTTGAGCAGCACTTCGGCAATACCGCCCATGCCCGCACCGCCTATGCCGATAAAATGGATGCGGCGCATACGACCCATGCCCAGGGTATGACGCGCGTTAGCAGGCTGTTGAAAAACAGCCTGCGTGCGGTGCAGGGATGCGCCGCCATTTTTCAGGCACGGTTTATGTGCTTGAAAAATGGAGCAAAGAAAAAACCACGTTTTTTGCTTTGCGGGTTGAAAAAGGCCATGGATGGCCTTTTTCAACATATTGTTAGCCATGCGCCACCTCCCGGCAGACATCGGTAACACGCGCAGCGGCATCGGGCAGGGCAAGCCGGTGCGCTGCCGTGGCCATGGCGCGCAGCCGTTCGGGTGTGCGCTGGAGATCGGAGAGCAGCGTGGCGAGGGCGTGCGGCGTCAATTGCGATTGCGGCATCAACAGCGCGGCATTCGCATCCGTGAGGTAACGCGCGTTGCGGGTCTGGTGATCATCCACTGCGAACGGGTAGGGCACCAGAATGGAGGCAACGCCGGCGCAGGCCAGCTCGGCAATGGTCAATGCACCGGCGCGGCACAGCACCAGATCGGCCCAGCTGTAGGCCGCCGCCATGTCATCGATGAAGGGCTCAGCCCGCGCGGTCACGTACGCGGCACGGTATTCCTGCTGGGCCGCCGCAAGGTGCTGTGTCCCTGTCTGGTGCCACACCTGGGGGCGCTGCGCGGCGGCAAGTTTGGCCAGGGCGCGCGGCACCACTTCGTTCAAGGCGCGTGCGCCGCGACTGCCGCCCAGCACCAGCAGGCGCAGCGGGCCCGCATGCGCCGGGCGCGCGAGGCTGGCCAGTGCGGCGATCGCCGCCCGCACCGGGTTGCCGGTGTGCAGCGGATGATATTTGATGTGCAGGCTGCCGGGGAAGGCCTCCAGCACGCGGCTGGCGATCGGCGCGAGCAGCCGGTTGGTGAGGCCCGCAATGCTGTTCTGTTCGTGAATCACCAGGGGCTTGTCGAGCAGCCAGGCCACCAGGCCACCCGGCCCGGTGACGAAGCCGCCCATGCCGAGCACCAGGGTGGGCTTGAGCCGCGTTATGAGCAGCAATGCCTGCAGGAATGCCAGCCCGAGTTTGTAGGGCGCCAGCACCCAGCTCAACACACCCTTGCCACGCAGCCCGCCGACCACGATGAATGAAATCGGAAATCCGGCGCGCGGCACGATGTCCGCCTCCAGTCCCGCGCGCGTGCCGAGCCACAATACTTCACAGCCTTGTGTCTTTAATTCTTCGGCCACTGCCAAGGCCGGAAAGATGTGGCCGCCGGTGCCACCCGCCATGATGAGAACTCTCATAACCAGACACCCGTGTATGCAACCATCCCTGGTGTAGCCGCCCGGCCATACCGTCCACGGCATGGCGCTCGTTGCGCCGCAACTCGCCCGCCGGTGCCGCCCGCCATGATGATTACGCGTGTTGCCATGCGGGCCTCCCCATGCCATGCGTGCCCGCTATAGGTGAACGCTGCGGCATGCGCAACTCGTGGTGTATGCGCAGCAGCAGGGCCACTGCGATACAACTGGCCACGATGCTGCTGCCGCCGTAACTCATGAACGGCAGCGTGAGGCCTTTGGTGGGCAGCAATCCCATGTTTACGCCCAGGTTGATGGTGACGGCGAGCGCCAGCCAGAGCCCGATACCCCAGGCGAGATAGGCCGCAAAATAGTTGCTCCTGATCAGCGCCAGCTGGGCGAGGGCGAAGGCGCGCCACACGACGACAGTAAACAGTCCGATGACCACCAGCACGCCGACCAGCCCCAGCTCTTCGGCCAGTACTGCAAACAGGAAGTCGGTGTGCGCTTCCGGCAGATAAAACAGTTTCTGCACGCTTGCGCCCAGCCCGACGCCAAACCAGTCGCCGCGTCCGAAGGCGATCAGCGCCTGTGTTAACTGGAAGCCGCTGTCGAACGGGTCGGCCCAGGGATTGAGAAACGTGGTGAGCCGTTGCAGGCGGTAGGGGGCGGCGAAGGCGAGGGCGGCGAAGGCGAGCACGGCGAGGCTAAGCAGTGCGCCAAACTGCCACAGGCGTGCACCGGCAAGAAACAGCATGCCGAGGGCGGTGGCGAGTATGACCAGGGCCGCGCCAAAATCGGGTTCGGCCAGCAGCAGCGCAGCCATCACGACAAACAGCGCCATCGGCCTGAAAAATCCCTGCAACGAGTTGCGCACGTCCGCGCCATGGCGCACCAGATAACCCGCGAGATAGATTACCACCAGCAGCTTGGCGAACTCTGAAGGTTGCAGGTTCACCGGGCCGAACGGGAGCCAGCGCATGCTGCCGTTCACCGCGTGCCCGACGCCAGGTACCAGCACCAGCACCAGCAGTAGCAGGCCGAACAGCAACAGCGGCGCGCCGTGCTTTTCCCAGTAGACCAGGCGAATGCGCCACACTCCCAGTGCGCACAGCAGGCCGACGCCGAGATACGCACTCTGGCGCAGCAGAAAATAAAACGGCTGGCCGGTGGCGCGTTCGGCGCTGGTGATAGAGCTGGAGGCTACCATGACCAGGCCGAGGGCAAGCAGCGCCAGCGTTGCGCCGAGCAGCCAGGCATCAACGCTGCGCAAGGTGGCGGGCGAGGCCTGGCTCATGGCGCGGGCTCTCCCAGGCAGGCGTGCACGGCGGCGGTAAATACACGGCCGCGTTCTTCGTAGCCGCTGTACATGTCGAAGCTGGCGCAGGCCGGTGACAGCAGCACGGCGTCACCTGTATGCACGAACTGTTGCGCCTTGCGTACGGCGTCTTTCATATCGTGCGCCTGCACCAGCGGTACGGTGTTTTCGAGCGCCGTGGCGATGACAGGTGCATCGCGGCCAAGCAACACTACTGCCCGCGCGTAGCGGCTGACGGCGTCGCGTAGAATGGAGAAGTCGGCGTTTTTACCGTCGCCGCCGGCGATCAGTGCAATCTTGCCTGCACCCAGGACGGCACCGAGGCCGGACAGTGCGGCCAGTGTCGCGCCCACGTTGGTACCCTTGGAGTCGTTGTACCAGGCAATGCCATCGCGCTCGGTTACCCACTGTGAGCGGTGGGGCAGGCCGGGAAAGGCTTGCAGTGTGTCGAGCATCGCGCGCATGGGCAGGCCTGCGGCGGTACCCAGCGCCAGTGCGGCCAGCGCGTTGGCGATGTTGTGGTCGCCCTTGATACGTAACGCGCTTACGGGCAGCAGGTTTTTCTCACCATGTGCGAGCCAGCGTTCGCCGTGCGCCACGCGCACACCGAAATCGCCCGCCTGCGGTTCTGCCAGCGTGAAGCCAACGCAGTTGCGGCGCGCGTCCGCCATTGCCGCCACCCGAGCATCGTCACGGTTGACGACCATGACGCCGTTGCCGTGATAGATACGCTGCTTGGCCGCTGCATACCCGGCGAGGTCGTGATAGCGATCCATGTGGTCGGGGGTAATGTTGAGCACGGTGGCGGCAGTGGCGTTGAGCGAGCGCGTGGTCTCCAGCTGAAAGCTGGACAGCTCCAGCACATAGAGATCAGGTTGGGTGCCGTCGAGCAGATCAAGTGCCGGTGTGCCGAGATTGCCGCCTACGCGCACGTCGCGTCCGGCGCGCTCGGCCATGTTGCCCAGCAGTGTGGTGACGGTGCTCTTGCCGTTGGAGCCGGTGATGGCCACCGTTGGGGCTTGCGCGTTCTGCGCAAACAGTTCGACGTCGCCGATGATCTCGATGCCTTGCGCCTGCGCTGCGGCGAGCGCGGGTTCGCGCAGGCTCACACCGGGGCTGGCGATGATCCGGCGCGCGTGCGTGCAGGCGTCCGCATCCAGACCGTTCAGGCGCAGCGGTGCATCGGGAAATTCCTTGCGCAGCACGGCGAGGCCGGGCGGTTCGGCGCGGCTGTCGGTAACGGCGAAGGGTATGCCGCGCCGGCGCAGGAAGCGCGCGACCGAGAGCCCGGTCTTGCCGAGGCCGGCGATCAGTGTCTGCGGCAGTGCTGTGTTGGTTGTCATGACAGCCGCCATCTCAACGCAGCTTCAGTGTTGCGAGGCCGATCAGCACCAGCACCACGGTGATGATCCAGAAACGCACGATCACGCGCGGCTCGGGCCAGCCCTTGAGTTCGAAATGGTGGTGCAGCGGCGCCATGCGGAAGATGCGTTTGCCGGTGAGCTTGAACGACGCGACCTGCAGAATCACCGACACGGTTTCAATCACAAACACGCCACCCATAATGAACAGCACAATTTCCTGGCGTACTATCACGGCGATCACACCCAGCGCGGCGCCCAGGCCGAGTGCGCCGATGTCGCCCATGAATACCTGTGCCGGGTAGGTGTTAAACCACAGGAAGCCGAGCCCGGCGCCTGCCAGCGCGCCACAGAAAATCACCAACTCACCTGCGCCCGGAATGTGGGGGATGCCGAGGTAGTGCGAAAAGTTTACATGACCGCTGGCGTAGGCGAAGATACCGAGCGCCGCGCCCACCATCACCGTGGGCAGGATGGCAAGCCCATCCAGGCCGTCAGTGAGGTTGACCGCGTTGCTCGTACCCACGATGACGAAGTAGGCAAGCACGATGAACAGCGCGCCAAGCTCAAGCGTGGCATGTTTGAAAAACGGGACGATGAGTTGGGTCTCGGCGGGAATCTGCGCGGTGAAAAACAGTATCAGCGCCGCGCTTAAGCCCACGATGGACTGCCAGAAATATTTGCTGCGCGCGGACAGGCCCTTGGAGCTGCCCTGGGTCAGCTTGGCATAATCATCGATGCCGCCGATCGCACCGAACAGCAGTGTGACCAGCAGCACCAGCCAGACGTGGCGATTGCCGAGATCGGCCCACAGCAGCGTTGCCACTGTAATGGAGACCAGTATCAGCGCTCCGCCCATAGTTGGCGTGCCCGCCTTGCTCAGATGGCTTTGGGGGCCGTCGCCGCGCACCTGCTGGCCGATCTGGCGGAAACTGAGCTGACGTATCATGCGCGGGCCCAGCAGGAGTGAAATCAGCAGCGCGGTAAGCACGCCGAGAATGGCGCGCAGCGTGAGGTATTGAAACACGCTAAAGCCGCTGTAGAGTTCTTCCAGATATTTGAACAGGTATAGCAGCATGGTCAGTGTTCCGTTTCCGTAGCCGTGAGTGCCGCTACCACGCGCTCCATCTGCGCGCTGTGCGAGCCTTTCACCAGCAGCGTGACATCATCCGCATGGTTGCTTGCAAGCGCATGGCGAATCGCGTCGATCAGTTCGGCTTGGGTGGCAAAGTGGTGCGCGCCATGGCCAAAACTCTTGGTGGCTTCGCGGCTCAGTTCGCCCACGCAGTAGAGACGATTGATGCCCGCTGCATGTGCCGTGCGGCCGACCGCGTGGTGCAGTTGCGCGGCATCAGGCCCCAACTCCGCCATGTCGCCCAGCACCAGCCACTTGGCGCCGGGTTGTGCAGCCAGAACCGTGATACCTGCGTTCAGTGAGGCCGGGTTGGCGTTGTAGCTGTCATCGATGATGCGCACGCCGGCATAGCCGGTACGCAGTTGCAGGCGCCCCGCCACGGCCTGCATGCCTTCCAGTCCATGCTGAATATCAGTGAGCGGGGCCTCGGCAGCCAGCGCCGCTGCTGTTGCCGCGAGTGCGTTCATCACATTGTGCTTGCCGGGTAATTTGAGGCGCAGCGCCAGCTGTCCGGCGGGCGTTACCAGCTGGATCAGGCTGCCGTCGGCCTGCGCCTCCCATTGCGCACTCACATCGGCGGGTTGTGACAGCCCGAAACTCAGGATGCGATGGCTGCCCGCGAGCTTCCTCCACAGGGGCGCGTACACGTCATCGGCGTTGATCACGGCGATGCCATTGTCATCAAGCCCGGCATAAATCTCGCCCTTGCCTTGCGCCACCCCGTCCAGGCTGCCAAAGCCTTCCAGATGGGCCGGTCCGGCATTGGTGATGAGTGCAATCGTAGGACGGGCAAGCCGGGTGAGGTAACCGATTTCACCCAGATGATTGGCGCCCATCTCGATCACGGCGTAACGATGTTTGCCATCGAGCTGCAGCAGGGTGAGCGGTACGCCAATGTCATTGTTGAGATTGCCCTGGGTGACGAGCAGGGGGCCGCTCTGGGCCAGAATTGCGGCGATCATTTCCTTTACGGTGGTTTTGCCGTTGCTGCCGGTGACGCCAATGAGCGGTAGCGAAAACTGCGCACGCCAGCCTGCGGCGAGCTGACCCAGCCCCTGGTGGGTATGCGCTACCGCGAGCTGGGGCAGAGTGGTCTCTGCCCGCTGGCTCACCAGGGCCGCCACCGCGCCCTTTGCGGCCGCTTCGGAGATAAAGTGGTGACCGTCGAAGTTTGGGCCGGCAAGCGCAACGAATAAATTGCCGTGTTGCAGGCTGCGGGTATCCGTGCTCACGCCGCGAAACGTCACATCGGCGCCGATGTGTTCGGCGGCAAGCAGGTGGGCGGCGGCGGAGAGTTGCATCTGGATCATTACTCCATCTCATGCAGCAGGCGCTGCACCTGTTCACGGTCGCTGAGCGGCAGTTTTTCATCGCCGATCTGCTGGTAGTCCTCGTGGCCCTTGCCTGCTATCAGCACGGTGTCTGTGGATAAGGCGTGGTGCAGCACGAAGGCAATGGCCTCGGCGCGCCCGCGATGGATATAAACAGCGTCCGGGTTGGCCATGCCGCCCAGGATGTCGGCGATGATGCTCACCGGGTCTTCATGGCGCGGATTGTCGTCCGTGAGTACTATGAAGTTGGCGTACTCTTCCGCCGCCTGGCCCATGAGCGGGCGCTTGCCGCGGTCACGGTCGCCGCCGGCGCCGAAGACGCACCACAGCTTGCCGCCGGGCGGGGTATGTTCGCGCAGCGTCTGCAGGGCCTGGGCCAGGGCATCCGGGGTATGGGCATAGTCCACTACCACCAGCGGACGCCGACGTCCGCCGCCGAAGCGCTCCATGCGGCCGGGTATGGGCTGCACGGCTTCCAGTTGATCCAGCGCATGCTGCAATGACTTGCCTTGAAGCAGCAGCACGCTGAGTGCCGCGAGCAGATTGGAGGCGTTGAAGCGGCCGAGCAGCGGGCTGTGCAAAATGCCTTCGCCGGCGGGCGTATGCACCTTCATGCGCAGTCCATTAGGGCCGAGCTTGAGCTGACTGCCGCGTACGCCGCCTGCGGCCGCCGCGCTCAGCCCGTAGTTGAGGGATTTGACATGGTCGGGCAGCGTGTTGATGAGATCGCGCCCGTAGGCGTCATCGGTGTTGATCACCGCGCGCCGCAGTCCGGGCATCAGGAACAAGCGGCGCTTGGCCTGGCCGTATTCTTCCATGCTGGCGTGGTAGTCGAGATGATCGCGCGTGAGGTTGGTAAATACTGCGGTATCAAAACTGACGCCGTTGACGCGGCCCTGAGTGAGTCCATGCGATGAAACCTCCATTACCACATGGCGGGCGTGTGCCGCACGGAACTGCGCCAGCAGTGCGTGCAGGGTAAGGGGGTCAGGTGTCGTGTTGCGCGCGGGTTGCAGTTGGCCGTAAGGCCCGTAGCCCAGTGTGCCAATGACCCCACAGGCGGGTTTCTTGTCCTCTGACAGCGCCTGCGCAAGTATCTGGCTGACTGAAGTCTTGCCGTTGGTGCCGGTGATGCCGATGATAGTAAGGTGCTGGCACGGGTAATCATGAAAGCGTTCGGCAATCACCCCCGCACGCTGGCTCAGGTGCTCGATGCCGATCATGGGTGTGCGGTTTTTGCGTCCATTGCAGTCGGTTTGCAGATCAGGTTGCGCCTGCCCGGGGGTGCACTCCCAGGCCACGGCGGTGGCGCCTGCCTTCACGGCTTGTTCGATGTAGCGGTGGCCATCGGTCTGCGTGTCGTGGGCCGCTCCCGGCGTCCTGCCTTCCGCGACACCAGGCCGTCCTTGGCTGGCGCAGGCGAGAAACAGGTCGCCGGCGCGGGTGGTACGGCTATCGAGCGACAGGCCGTAAATCACGCGCTCGCAGGCGGGTGCGATTTCAGTGAAGCCCGCCAGCAGGGCCGACAATCGGTGTGCCGCGGGTGCGTGGCAACTACTGGAACGTGAGGCAGCGGTCATTCGGCATCTCCTGTGTAGGTGTCGGAGGGCAGGTTGATGATGCTTGTCTGGTGTAAATCAGTGCCGAGTACGTTGTGTGCGAGTTGTTGTGTCGGGGCGACAGGGGCATCCGGCGCGATATTGAGCAGGCGCAGGGCGCCGGCCATGACGCGCGAAAACACCGGGGCCGCTACCTGGCCGCCGTAATACTGTTCGCCTCCAGGCTCATTAATGACCACGACGGTGACCAGGCGTGGGTGATGCGCGGGTGCGAAACCGGCAAACAATGCAACGTAGCGATTCTTGTCATAGCCGCGCGCGCCGACCTTGTGTACCGTGCCGGTTTTTCCGCCTACACGATAACCTGTGACCCGGGCCTGGGTGCCGGTGCCGCCTTCATTGGTGACGCGCTCCAGCATGGAGCGCAGTGCCGCCGCCGTATCCGATTGCATGACGGTGTTGCCATGCGGCGGGTTCTTTACGGGTAAAAACGATGCCGGATGCAGCTGTCCGCCATTGGCAATCACCGCATAGGCGCTGGCGAGTTGCAGCGCGGTTGTCGAAACACCGTAGCCAAAGGCAAGTGTGGCGCGCTCTACTTCGCGCCAGTGTGTGTGATAGGTCAGCACGCCGTCCGCCTCACCCGGAAAGCTGCTGCCGGTGGCGGCACCAAACCCCACGCCTGAAAATATGCGCCACAACTGTTCACGCGAGATGGCGAGCGCCATCTTGGTGGCGCCGATGTTGCTTGATTTCTGGATCACGGTGGCAACATCGATGCGTCCGTAGTCATGGATATCCCGCACGCTCTTGTTGCCCACGCGCAGCAGGCCGGGCGCGGTGTCAATCATGGTGTCGGGTTGGTACAGTCCGGACTCCAGGGCTGCGGCGACGGTGAAGGGCTTGATCGTGGAGCCGGGCTCAAACAGGTCGGTGACCGCACGGTTGCGCTTGTCACTGCGCGAGCCGTTGGAGCGGTTCGGGTTGTAGGCGGGGAGATTGACCATGGCCAGTACTTCACCCGTGCCGGCTTCCATGACCACCACTGAGCCTGAGCGGGCCTTGTGTTGCAGCAGCGCAGTTTTGAGTTCGCGGTAGGCGAGGTACTGGATGCGGCGGTCGAGGCTGAGACGTAATTCCCTGCCGGGGCGCGGGATGCTCAGGCTCTCCACATCTTCCACGATACGGCCGAGACGATCCTTGATCACACGCTTTGCCCCGGGCACGCCGCGCAGCCAGTCGTCGTAGGCGAGCTCGATGGCCTCCTGCCCGATGTCGTCCACGTTGGTGATGCCGACCACATGCGCCATGATCTCGCCGTCCGGATAATAGCGCCGGTACTCGCGCATGAGCGCTACCCCGGGCACATTGAGCGCCATCACACGCGCCGCGAGGTCGGGGTCGATGCGGCGCTTGATATAGACGAACTCGCGCTCCAGCCGCTCGGCCAGATAGGCTGCAAGACCAGTGCTATCGAGATCGAGCAGGGCCGAGAGGCGTGGCCAGTCGGCTTGGGCGGTGGCGAGTTCGCGCGGGTTGGCCCAGACTGACTCCACCGGTGTGCTCACTGCGAGCGGCTCGCCATTACGGTCCGTAATTATGCCGCGATGCGCGGGCAGGGCGACCACGCGCAGGTAGCGTGCCTCGCCTTGGTCGCGCAGAAACTCCTTGTGCACAACATGCAGATCGACCGCGCGCCAGACCAGGGTCAGGCCGGCAAGCGCAAGCAGTGCGAATACCACGATGCGGCGTGCGGGATGGAGGGTAAAGGGCGCGGTGGTGGTCATGGTTGCTTGATGATCTGGATGGCGTCCGGCGCGGGCACCGACATTTCCAGTTTCTCGCGCGCAATAGGGTCAATGCGGCTGTGCGTGGCCCAGGTGCTTTGCTCGAGCTGCAGTTGTCCCCATTCCACATCCATGTCATCGCGTACCTGTTGCAGGGCCTGCAACTCGATGAACAGCTTGCGGCCTTCGTGGCGCGCGTAGACCACAGCGAGCGCGCTGGCCAGCGCAGCTAACGCGAGTAAGGCGGCGAACAGCTTGTCGCCTTGCAGGTTCATGGTTGACGCTCCGCAATCCGCAACACGGCGCTGCGCGCGCGCGGATTGGCGGCGATCTCGGCCGCGTCCGGGCGGATGGCTTTGCCGACGGCACGCCAGCGCGGATGCAGGTCGGCGTGAATGACGGGGAGTTCGGGCGGCAGTTCGACGCCACGTGCTTCGCGCCGGATGAAGCGTTTTACCAGGCGGTCTTCCAGGGAGTGAAAGCTGATGACAACCAGCCGCCCACCGGGCGCCATCACATCGGCGCACTGGTTTAGACAGGCAGCCAGATCCTCAAGTTCATGATTGATAAAAATACGGATGGCCTGAAAGCTGCGCGTGGCGGGATTCTTGTCGCGTTCCCAACGCGGGTTGGCGGCGGCCACGATCTCGGCCAGCTGGCGTGTGGTGGTGATGGGGGTATGCACGCGCCGGGTCACGATGGCGCGGGCAATGCGGCGCGCATAGCGTTCTTCGCCGTACTCAAACAAGACGCGGACGATCTCGTCTTCGGCGGCCTGCGCCAGCCAGTCAGCGGCGCTGATGCCGCTGTCCGGATCCATGCGCATGTCGAGCGGGCCGTCGGAGGAAAAGCTGAAACCGCGCGCCGGGTCGTCAAGTTGGGGCGAAGACATCCCGAGGTCGAGCAGTACACCATCGACCTTGCCCAGCCACCCCCGGCTTTCGATGTGCTGCTTGAGCACCGAAAACGACCCCCGTTCAATCATGAAGCGCTTATCCGCCGCCAGCCCCTCCAACCCTGCCTGCACCGCCTGCGGGTCCTTGTCGAGCGCCAGCAGGCGCCCCTCCTTGCCCAACTTTTCCAGCACGGCTGCCGCATGACCACCCCGCCCGAAGGTACCGTCCACATAGCGGCCTTCCGGTTTGACTGCGAGGCCAGCGAGCGCCTCCTCCAACAACACCGGTG
>CAMTVY010000002.1:0-38376 GCA_947085325.1 uncultured Gammaproteobacteria bacterium
CCGGCCTGTTCGAGCCGGTGCGGGTGCTGACCGCGAATATCGCTCTCGAAATGGCCTACGCCACCGGCACGCACCGGGCCGGTCTGTTTGCCTCCGGCCTGATGTTGACTTTGCTGGTGCTGGTACTGGCCTCACTGGCGGTGCGAGTCGCGGGGAGTTCGCGCCATGTCTGATCGCGTATTCACAGTCGCCATCTGGGGGGCTGCTGCGTTAGTGGCATCCGCCTTCCTGTGGTTGCTGGGCGATCTGGCCTGGCACGGTGTGGCGCACCTCTCCTGGTCATTTCTGGTGAGCGAGCCGATGAACGCGGGCCGCGCGGGCGGTATCGCGCCTATTCTGGTGTCCACGCTGCTGATTCTCGCTGTAGCGCTTGCGGCGTCGGTTCCGCTGGGACTGGGCGCCGCCGTGTGGCTGGCCGAATACACCCGGCGCGGCAGCACGTCAGGACAAAGCATCCGTCTCAGTCTCGACGTGCTGGCGGGTGTGCCATCCATCGTCTTCGGACTATTCGGCAGCGCCTTCTTCTGTGTATTCCTCGGGCTCGGGTTCTCAATTCTCTCGGGCGGACTGACACTGGCCTGCATGATTCTGCCGATCTTCATCCGCACCAGCGAGGCCGGGCTTGCCGCCGTCACGGACGAGTGGCGTCACGGCGCAGCGGCGCTGGGTATGACGCGCGCCGCCGCCCTTTGGCATATCTTGTTACCGGCCGCCGCGCCGGCCATCGCCGCCGGGCTCATGCTCGGCATCGGCCGCGCCACGGCGGAGACGGCGGCGCTGATATTTACCAGCGGTTATGTGGACCGCATGCCGGAGTCATTGTTTGATTCCGGCCGTGCGCTGGCCGTGCATATCTACGATTTGACGATGAACGTCACCGGCGGCGACGGCGCGGCCTATGCCTCGGCCCTGGTGCTGGTGGTGCTGATCGTGGCCATCAACACTGGCGCGCTTGCTCTTTCTGACCGCTGGCAGACTCGGAGGATTGTAACGGCATGACGACATCAAAACCTGAACCGCTGCTTGCGTACACCGTCGGTGATGTCGAATCCGGCCCACCCTGCTGCGAGCCGGTCGCCCATCTGCGCATCACAGACCTCTCCATCGCCTACGGCGCCACTACCGTGCTCGACAACGTATCACTCGATATCTACAAGGGCTGCATCACTGCGCTGATCGGTCCTTCGGGCTGTGGCAAGACGAGCTTTCTTTCCGCGCTCAACCGGCTCACCGATCTGATGCCGGGCGCGCAAGTGCGCGGCCGCATCTATCTTGATGAAATTGACGTGCTCGATCCCCACCTCGACGTGCTGGCGCTGCGGCGACGTATCGGCATGATCTTCCAGAAACCAAATCCGTTTCCGCTTTCAATCCGCCGCAATCTGGAGCTGCCCTTGCGCGAACATGGTGTGCGCAGCCGCGCGGTGCTGGAGCATAAGATCGAAACCACGCTACGTGACGTGGGCCTGTGGGAGGAAGTGCGCGACCGGCTCGATGGGCCGGCGCTCGCACTCTCCGGCGGCCAGCAACAGCGGCTGTGCATCGCCCGCGCCCTGGTGCTGGAGCCGTCGGTCCTGCTCATGGACGAGCCGTGCAGCGCCCTCGATCCGATTTCATCCGGTGTCGTGGAGGAACTCATCCTGCGGCTGCGCGGGCGCTACACCGTCGTCATCGTCACCCACAACCTTGCCCAGGCGCGGCGCATCGCTAACTATGCTGCATTTTTCTGGATGAAGGAGCGCGTCGGCAAGCTGATCGAATTCGGGCGCTGCCAGCCGCTGTTCGAGGCGCCTGCACATCCGCTGACGGCGGCGTACGTATCGGGGATGAGCGGCTGAGGCAGTCCTATCAGTTTATGAAGAGTCTAAAATACGGGATAGAATGAAGGAACAGTCATGCACGCTACTTTGCCTTTACTCGAAACCACCGATTTCCCCGCGCTCAAACGCGCCCGGCTGGAGACCTTGCAGGTCAATCTCGGTTATTTGTGCAATCAATCCTGCCTGCATTGTCACGTCAACGCCGGCCCGACCCGCAAGGAGGTCATGCGGCGCGATACGGTGGACTGCGTGCTGGATTATCTGCGCGCTGGGGGCGCCGCCACACTTGATCTTACCGGCGGTGCGCCGGAACTGAACCCGCATTTCAAGTATCTGGTGCAGGCGGCGCGCGACTTGGGCGTGCGGGTGATAGACCGCTGTAATCTCACCGTGCTGGAGCAACCGGGGCAGGAAGATACGGCCGAATTTCTGGCCGGGCTAGGCGTTGACATCACCGCTTCGCTGCCGTGCTATCTGGAGGAAAATGTGAACCAGCAGCGCGGCGACGGCGTATTTCAGGCCAGTATCCGGGTACTGCGAAAACTCAACGCACTGGGTTATGGCCGGGTCGGTGGCAGTCTGCGCCTGAATCTGGTCTATAATCCGCAGGGGCCTGCCCTGCCTCCGCCGCAACAGGCGCTGGAGCAAGAGTACAAAACATACCTCTCCGACCACTACGGCGTGTCGTTCAATAGTCTGCACAGTCTCGCCAACATGCCAATACAGCGTTTCGGCAGCACACTTGTTTCAAAAGGTCAGTTTGCCGACTATATGCGGTTGCTGCGTGCAGCCCATCAGGACAGTAATCTTGCTAGTGTCATGTGCCGATCGCTGATCAGTATCGATTGGCAGGGATATGTGTATGACTGTGATTTCAACCAGATGCTCAATCTGCCGTTACATGTCAGTGGTCAGTCACGGGTGCATTTGTCCCAGTTGAAGGGCGTCAATCTTGAGAACCGCCCGATCGTCGTAAAAGAACATTGTTATGGCTGCACGGCAGGGCAGGGCAGCAGTTGTGGTGGCGCATTAAACAAACAGGAATCCTCATGAACACGCATGTTGACAGTGTATTGGAGCGTTACTCCGAAGGCGCAAGGGAGCGGCAGGCGACATTGTGCTGTCCGGTGAACTACGATCCCGGGCTGCTGGCGCTGTTGCCACAGGAAATCATTGAAAAGGATTATGGCTGCGGCGACCCCTCGCGCTATGTGCGCGAAGGCGACGTGGTGCTGGATCTCGGCAGCGGCGGCGGCAAGGTATGCTATATGGCGGCGCAGGTGGTCGGCGTGAGCGGGCGTGTGCTGGGTGTGGACATGAACGATGACATGCTGGCACTGGCGCGCAAATATCAGCCCGAGATGGCAGCAAAGCCAGGCGTAGCACAGGTGCAATTTCTGAAGGGCCGAATTGAAGACCTGGTGCCGGATGTGGAGGCCATGGAGCGCTATCTCACCGAACATCCGGTGCGTTCTGCGGTAGAACTTGCCGCGTTCACCGCCTGGCAGGACGGGCAGCGCCGCAGTCGTCCATTGATTGCTGATAACTCGGTGGATGTCGTGATTTCCAACTGTGTGCTGAACCTGGTGGACGATGCCGATAAGCCGCAACTGGTGCGCGAAATATTCCGGGTGCTCAAGCCGGGCGGACGGGTGGCAATTTCAGATATCGTGAGTGACGAATTCGTGCCTGCGAACCTGAAAGGTGATGCCGAACTGTGGACAGGCTGCATCTCGGGCGCGTTTCAGGAACAGGAGCTTATTAACGCCTTTGTCGAGTCAGGATTTCTTGCCGTGCAGTATGACAAATGGGATGCCACGCCGTGGCAGGTGGTGGAAGGCATCGAGTTCCGCTCGGTCACGCTCACCGCAGTGAAGGGGGCGGGCACGGAGTGCCTCGATTACGGACACGCCGTGATTTACCGCGGGCCCTACGCCTCGGTGACGGACGACGAGGGTCATGTCTATCCGCGCGGTGAGCGTATGGCAGTATGCGAGCGTACTTACCGGTTATTGACTGAGGAAGGGCCTTACCGCGAACAATTTATAGGCATCGCGCCACAGGTGACGAACGAACCCGTGCCGTGGTGCGCACCTGCCGGCACGCGGCGGCCGGTGGCCGATACCAAGGGTGGCCGGCATACACCGTCACCGACACAGGGGTGCTGCTGAAACAGTTCAAGTTCAGAGTATGTGTTATTCGGGTGATGCGGCAAAGATGATGTCGCCGTAGAAGGCCGTGGCACTGGCACCGGTATTGTCGGTGTCGGTCATGATGGCGACACCGGAGATCATCGGCGGCTCCTCACCGAAGGCGCGCTTATAGTCCTGATAGATGTTGCGTTCCTCCTCTACCCATAGGCCGGATTTTTCATTGCCGCTTTCCACCACGATCATCTTTACAGAGTCGGTATAGCTGTTGCTAACGATAGTTCCGACGGGGGTCTTGTTATCCCAGATGTAGTTGATGGCACCTATGGGGAGGTCGCCATATAAAATCCGTGCGGCCTGATGTTTGAGCCTGCGGCCAAGACTGACCTTGTCAGGCTGGTAGGCGAAGGTGATATAGATGCGCGCGGCATAGTCGTCCCCCTGTCTGGATCTGACGTCACCCGCTGTGATGACGTGGCTCACCTTCCAGCGCCAGCGCAGCAGCGGATACTGTGCGGGATCAATCCGGACGGCGCGGGTGAGGCCTGAGGCCGAGGCCTCGCTCTGTGCCCTGATCACCGTAGCACCGCCATCATCCACCAGTTGGTAGTGTGTGTGCCGGTCGATCTTGGCAAACGTAAGCGGCTGCCATTCCCGGGGTATCACCCCGCCCGGGCTGGCAGCAGAGAACTTTCCGTCAGCCAGGGGTTCACCGCTTTGGGCCAGGCCTGTCACGCCGAGCAGCAGTGCGGACAGTAGCAGTCGCCGGGCGGTGTGGATTGGTCTGTGAGAGTCGTGCATGGCGTTAGCCAGTCCAGGGCTCGGCAAGCAGTGCCCGAATCTGACGCTCGGTCGTGTCGTAGTTGCCTTCGCCAATATGGCTGTAGCGTACCATGCCCTGTTTGTCGATCAGGTACAGTGTGGGCCAGAACCGGTTGTGATAACGTTTCCAGATGGCGAAGTCGTTGTCGATGGCAATGGCATGACGCAGCCCATGCTCGCTGACATAGCGTTTAACATTCGTGATATCGCCTTCATGGGCGAATTCCGGCGTGTGCACGCCGATGACAACGGCACCCTGTGACGCATACCGCTCATGCCAGACCTTGATATAGGGCTCGACATTGCGGCAGTTGGAGCAGCCATAGGTCCAGAACTCCACCAGCACCACCTTGCCACGCATTTCTGCCATCCGCAGTGGAGGGCTGTTGAGCCATGTAGGGCTGCTGATGTCAGGGGCCGCCCACGCCTCTTGCGCATTGCCGACGGCAGGTATTTGCGCCAGAATGACGTAGACCAGTGCGGCCAGTACCGGCGCCAGAAATGGATGATGCCGCAACATGGATTTCATGGAGGCCTCGCTGTCATGGTAAACCTTGGTGTACTCTATATCCCGCAGCTCCCGATATAATCACAAAAATATCAAATCCCGGTCATATCTTATCTCCGTGCAGGCAGACAGCCGCTGACATGCCAGGCCAGATACATCTGTTTCCTGATCTTGACGCACTGAGTGACGCCGCTGTGGGGCGAATTGCGGAGGTGGCGGCGCAGTCTATCGCCCAGCGTGGCGCATTTCATATCGCGTTGTCCGGCGGCGCCACGCCCCGCCATCTGTATGAACGGCTTGCGCGTGCGCCGTATGTATCCGCAATAGAGTGGTCACAGGTACATGTCTATTTCGGCGATGAGCGCTGCGTACCGCCTGACCACCCCGACAGCAACTTCCGCATGGCCAATACTGCATGGCTGATGCATGTGCCGATTCCGCCTGCGCAGATTCACCGCATCGCAGCCGATCTTGCCTATGTGCGCCAGCGTGCGGCTGCGTATGCTGCCGTACTGGAGTCCAGTCTGCCCGCATGCAACAACCTGCCGCAGTTTGATCTGGTGCTGTTGGGAATAGGGCCGGATGGGCATATTGCCTCCTTGTTCCCTGCGACCGGTAGCGCGCTTTATGATAAACGTCCGGTCACAGCAGTGTACGCAGACAGCATGCGCGCCTGGCGCATCAGCATCACCCTGGTTGTCATCAATCAGGCGCGCCACATACTGCTGCTGGCAGCAGGCGCTGGCAAGGCGGAGATTCTGGAGCGTGTCTTGCGCGGCGATCCGGTAGACGTGCCATTGCCGGTGCAGCGAATACAACCGCTCGGCGAACTGGAGTGGTACCTGGATCAGGCGGCTGCGGCGCGGATAGCGGGGCAGTCATGAGGGTGCTGGCAGGCGACATAGGCGGCACAAAGACCTGGTTGCAGGTGGCGGAGTTTACCGGCGCAGACTGGCGTATGCTCGCAGAGCGGTGCTTTGCCAGCACCGCCTACCCGCATTTGCTGCCGATGGTGCGTGAATTCCTGGACGGCACCGGCACCCTGCCGGTAGATGCGGCCTGCTTCGGTGTGGCGGGCCCGGTGCAAGGCGACGCCGGCCGCCAAACCGTGCGCGTCACCAATCTGCCATGGCAGATTGATTCGCACGTGTTCGCGCAGGAGTCCGGGATTCCCACGGTGCGTCTCATCAACGACTTCCAGGCAGCAGGCTACGGCATCGAGGCGCTGATGCCGGAGGACGTGGCAGTGTTGCACCCGGGCAACCCACTGGAACATGCACCGCGCCTGGTGGTGGGTGCGGGCACCGGATTTGGCACTGCCCAGTTGATCTGGCAGCAGGATCATTACGAGGTGTTTCCGGCCGAGGCCGGCTATGCAGAATTCGCCCCTTGTGACGAGATGCAGGCTGAGTTTACGAGCTACCTGATGGCGCAGGGTGGCCGTGCGTTTTATGATAGGGTGTTGTCAGGTGCCGGGTTGGTAAACAGCTACGGCTTCCTGGCTGCGCGCCAACCTGAGGCTGTGACGCCAGGCCTGCGCCAGGCAATGCACGACGAGGGAGATGCGGCGGCTGCCATCACACGCTTTGCCTTGCGTGGTGATGACCCACTGGCCAGTACCGCGCTGGATTTTTTCATCACGCTTTACGGCGCGTGGACGGGGAGTCTGGCGCTCATTGCACAGCCGCGTGGCGGGGTGTATGTCGCAGGCGGTATTGCTCCCAGAATCATCGAACGCATCAGGATGGGAGGTTTTATGCGCGCCTTTCTCGACAAGGATGTGATGACGCCGGTGGTTGCGGCCATGCCGGTGCAGGTCGTGCTCAATGCCAAGGTAGGGCTGATCGGGGCCGCATTGGCGGGCAGCCGGCTGTAATGCGGACGGGCTTGCGTCCACCGGGGGATTGCGGTGAAATGGACTCATGACTGAGGTGGCCCAGCACAAAATTCAGGTTGATGTAGAGACGGCCTATATCAGCGAGCAGTCGATGCCGGAAAAGCACCGGTTTGTGTTTGCCTACACCATCACGATCCAGAATCTTGGCAGCATCGCCGCCAGACTGTTGACCCGCCACTGGGTCATCACCGATGCCAACGGCAAGATGCAGGAAGTGCGGGGCGAGGGTGTAGTAGGCGAGCAGCCTTACCTGCAGCCGGGCGAGGGCTTTCAGTACACCAGCGGCACGCTGCTGGAAACCTCCTTTGGCAGCATGCAGGGCAGCTATCAAATGCTGGCCGATGACGGTACCAAATTCGACGCCGCCATTCCGCCGTTCACCTTGTCAGTGCCCTATATCTTGCACTAGTCCCCCTGCTTTATCCCCGGCCATGCTGCGCTACACCTATACCTTGCTGGCCCCGGTGTACGACATGATGGTCGAGGCCGCCAGCCGCCGCTGGCGGCAGGACAGCCTGGCCGCACTGGCAGCGATGTCGACTGGCATCCAGGGCAAGCGAATACTGATTGCGGGTATTGGCAGTGGGCTGGATATTCCGTACCTGCCGCAGGGAGGCAGTTATACGGGCCTGGACATCACTCCCGCGATGCTGAGGCGCGCGCGGGCGCGTGCAAAACACTGTGGTAGTCAGGTTGAACTGCAACAGGGGGATGTTATGGCCTTGCCCTATGCCGATGCATCTTTCGACGCCGTTGTCATGCACCTGATTGTGGCCGTGGTGCCTGATGCGAAACGTGCATTGGGAGAAGCGGCACGCGTGCTCAAACCGGGTGGCAGAATCTTCATCATCGACAAATTCTTGCGTCCCGGGCAGCGCGCTCCGCTGCGTCGCATGCTGAGCCCACTGCTGGGCAGAGTCGCCACGCGCATGGATGTGGTATTCGAACAGTTATTGGCTGCGGTACCGTCACTGCGGGTGGTGAGCGATGTAGCGCTCAATGGCGGCTGGTTCCGGCGTATAGAACTGCAAAAAATCTGATTGAAGGCTAGGCCTTCGGGTTTTGCTTTTGAGCTACGGTATTACTGAGCCGGGCGAAGTCATGCAGGGTAAGTTGCTCGGCGCGCACGCCAGGATCAATGTCTAGCGCCTGAATTTCATCTGCGGTCAGCAACGCCTTCAGTGTGTTGCGCAGGGTCTTGCGCCGCTGGCCGAAGGCGGCGCGTACCACCTGCTCGAATATATGCTCGTCGCTGACTGCGACCGGCGGTGTGGCGTGGGGTACCATGCGGATGATGGAGGAGTCCACTTTGGGAGGCGGGGTAAACGCACCCGGCCCGACATGAAATAATTTCTGCACTGCGCAGCGGTACTGAATCATGACGGACAGGCGCCCATAGGTGCGCCCACCCGGCGCGGCGATCATGCGTTCCACCACTTCATGTTGCAACATGAAGTGCATGTCGCGGATGCAATGCGCCTGCGCCAGCAGGTGAAACAGCAACGGTGTGGAGATGTTGTAGGGCAGATTGCCGATGATGCGCAGCCGTGTGTTGCCCTGCATCAGGCTGCAAAAGTCAAAACGCAAGGCATCCTGGTTATGAATGCGCAGCTCTCCCATTTCCGCGCAGGCATGTTGCAGTGGTGCAATCAGATCCCGGTCAAGTTCAATGACATCCAGCGCACCCGCAGCGCGCAACAGGTCGTGGGTCAGTGCCCCGCGGCCTGGGCCTATCTCGACCAGCGCATCACCTGGCTGCGGTTGCAGGGCAGCAATAATGCGCTGGATGACGGTACGGTCGTGCAGAAAGTGCTGACCGAAGCGTTTGCGCGCAACACCCAGGCCCATGCTAGTCATGGCGGGCGTTGCGCGCTGCAAGTTCGAGGGCCGTCTGTATCGCCGCCAGCAAGCTGCCACTGTCGGCCTTGCCGCTGCCTGCGAGTTCCAGCGCCGTGCCATGATCGACCGAGGTGCGGATGATAGGCAGCCCCAGTGTGATGTTGACGGCCTTGCCAAAGCCGAGGTGTTTGAGCACCGGCAGGCCCTGATCATGGTACATGGCCAGTACAGCGTCCACTGGTGCCAGGGTCGCAGTCACAAACGCGGTGTCTGCGGGCAGCGGCCCCTGCAAGTGCATGCCTTCAGCGCGCAGCCTGGCAATGACAGGTTCGATGACCTCAATCTCTTCACGCCCCAAGTGCCCGGCTTCGCCGGCATGGGGGTTGAGGCCGCATACCAGAATATGCGGGCGCGGAATGCCAAAGCGTGCTTTCAGGTCACGGTGCAGCACACGCAACACGGCTTCCAGGCGTGGCTGAGTAATCGCCCGGCTGACCTCGCTCAGTGGCAGGTGGGTGGTAGTCAAGGCAACGCGCAGTCCAGGTACCACGAGCATCATCACCGGCTGCGGGGTTTGTGTCAGTTCGGCCAGAAACTCGGTATGACCGGCGAAGGAAATACCGGCTTCGTTGATCAGGGCCTTGTGTACCGGGCCGGTGACCAGGGCGTCAAATTCGCCTGCGAGGCAGCCGCGTACTGCATGACGCAAGGTCTCCAGCACGTAACCGGCATTGGCCGGATCGAGTTGTCCGCAGCGGGCCGGTTTTGCCAGCGTGACAGGCATGATCTTGAGCGTGCCGGGTGTGTGCGGGTGAGCCGGTTGCGCTGGCGCATAGATTTCCAGCGTGAGCGGAAGGTTGAGCGCGTGGGCGCGCGCGGTGAGCAGGGCAGGGTCAGCCACGGCAACCAGCAGGGCGGGGAAGTCCCGCTGTGCGATCTGCACGCAGAGGTCGGGTCCGATGCCGGCGGGCTCACCGGGTGTGAGGGCAAGGCGGGGTATCATGTAACTCCGGTATGTGCTCGGGATGCTGCTGTTGTGGGTGGCAACGCCGGCGCAGTCCTGCGCGTCTCTCCCGCATCAGGCTGGCCTGTGCTGCGCTTCCTTAATTACAGATCCTCGGCCTTGTATTCAACATAGGCCTCGTCGCGCAGACCACGCAGCCATATTTGGGTCTGCTCTTCGATCTTGCGCTGACGAATGGCTTCCCGCGCCTGGTTGCGCTGGAATTCCCGGGTGTTGTCGTGATCGCGGCGCTCCATGACTTGTACAATATGCCAGCCGAAGGAGCTTTGGAAGGGCGCGCTGGTCTCGCCGGGTTTCAGCGTGGTCATGGCTTCTTCAAAGCGAGGGTCAAAATCACCCGGACTGGCCCAGCCCAGAGCCCCTCCATTGGTTGCGGTGGCCGTATCTTCCGAGTTGGCGCGCGCCAAATCGCCAAAATCATCGCCACCCACAATGCGCTGCCGGAGCTGCTCCAGCCTGTTTTGTGCGTCCTGGTCTGATGTAAGTTCGTTGGCACGCACAAGAATATGACGTGCCAGGGTCTGACGCACCACATGCTGTACCTCTCCGCGTACCTCCAGCAGTTTCACGATATGAAACCCGCTTGCCGAGCGTATGAGGTTGCTGATTTCGCCCGGCTTCAATTGCGGTACGGCATCTGCAAACAGACTGGGGAGTTGTGCTGCGGTACGCCAGCCAAGGTCGCCGCCCTCTAACGCCTGCGGGTCGTCGGAGCTGGCAATGGCCATCTGGCTGAAGTCCTCGCCTGCACGCAAGCGATCCAGCGCCTGCTGTGCACGGGTTTGTGCCGCTTTTACGGTATCTGGAGAAGCAGCTTCTGGCAACGCGATGAGAATCTGCCCCACGCGGTATTCATTGCCGGCGCTGGCTGTCTGTGTGCCGCGCGTCGCAAGGTGGTCGTTGATTTCCTGATCAGTGACGTTGATGCGGCTGTCCACCTGACGCTGCCGCAGGCGATTGATGATGATCTCGTGACGGATGTTTTCCCGAAATACGGCGAAATCGAAACCATCGCGTGTGAGTATGTCACGGAACTGGCTGATCGACAGGTTGTTTTGCTTCGCCAGAGTGTCCAGTGCGCGTGTCAGGGTGTCATCATCAACGCGAATCCCTGTGCTCTCAGCAAGTTGCAGCTGCAAGTGGCGGATGACAAGACGCTCCAGTACCTGCTTCTGCAATACGTCCGGTGGCGGTATCTCGATATTCTTCTGTTGCAGCTGTTGTGTGATGGTGCGCAGCTCCGTGTCGAGTTCGCTCTGGGTGATGACGTCATTGTTGACCACGACCAGAATTCTGTCCAGCGGGATGACGCGTTCAGGAGTATGCCTTTGCTCGGCGGCATGCAATGCGGAAAATGTGAATAGTAGTGCGGCGAGCAAGTAGTAGTGTAGTTTCATCGTGGCAACATTGATTGTCAGTGGGCGAAGGTGGAGGAGTCCAGCAAACCTTCCAGTCCCTTGCGATACTCCTGGTCGCCAAAGCTGGTAAGGCCTTTTAGCTCCAGCTGCAGGAACAATGCAGTATTGCTGTCGCCTGCGGTATTGTTGATAAAGCGGCGTGTGGTGATGCGCGCTCTCCAGCAGCATGTGTCGTACTCAATGCCGGCGAGCGATTCCAGCGTGCGGCTGTCCGATAGGGAGTAGTTCCAGCGTGCCACGGCGTTCAGGTGACGCTGCTGGTTCCGGCTGAGCGGCCAGACCGCAGAAATGTCGGTTTGTTCCAGCGAGTCCTGCTGATAGCGGTAGGATAGATTGATCAAGTGTTTTTCATCCGAGCGATAGCGCAAGCCGAAAGTTCCCGTGTTGATCTCGCCCTGCTCCCGATCCCACAGCAGGTTTGCAGTGGCGTTCCAATATTGGACAAATTCACTGCTTCTGAGTTCAGCGACGATATCGGAGTTTGACGCAGTCTCAACGGTTCCTCCCGGGAGTAGTGTTACTCTGCGATCGCTGAAGTAGTGGATCTGTCCCAGGCTGACGCGGAGTCTTTCCTGGCCGCTGCTGGCATCCAGAAGTCGTGAACTGAGCGCAAGTGTAACCTGGTTGGCGTCGCCCACCCGGTCGGCACCGCTGAAGCGGTTGGATTGAAACAGATTGGCGAAGGTGAAGCTGGTGTCGCCACTGTCGAAAATCTGGATATCGGACTGGTCTTGATAGGGCACATACAGATAGAACAGGCGTGGCTCAAGCGTGTGGGTGAATCGGCGCGCATCAAAGGTCATGTCGCGCTCGAAAAATGCGCCGCTGTCGAGGCTGAAGATAGGCAATGTCCGGCTGGTATCATACGGCGTGCCAGGTGTTTTGTCGTTCAGCAGATACTGGGTGTGGCGCAGGCTGAGCGCGGGCTGCAGGTAACCTGCCTCGGATGCGTACGGCAGCGTCACCGTGGGTTGCAGGTCAATGCGCTGTGCCGTGAGGCTGTCTGCGCGATCGAAATGCACGTACTCACCGCTGAATGTGGCAGTACTGCCCCATACATGCTGTGGCAATGTCGAGCTAAACAGCAGCTGCGGCAGACGCTGGTAGGGACGTTCGTTGGTTAAAAGTGTTGCATCTACCGTTTGATAGGCTTGCAGTCGGCCAGTGGCGCTCCAGTTGTCTGCCTTGTAGGTGGTTTCGGCGCGGCGTTCGAGGTGCGTGGTGCTGGCGATGCTCAGGGTATCACCCAATTGTTCGAAGTAATTATTGTCCGACACATAGTTGAAGTTGACATCGGTGCTCCAGCGCGGCGCGAAGTTACCGCTGTGGCGATAACCGAGCAGCATGCGGTCACGGTTCTGGAGGTTGTCATCCGGCAGGTAACCGAGATCTAGCTGGCCGTGGCTCTGGGTGGTGAGGTAACGGAATTCGCCCAGCAGGTGCAGACCGCGCTTGCTGATACTGCGGATCGTCAGGGTGGCATCGTACTCGGGCGCAAGATTGAAATAGTAAGGTATGCGGATGTCGGTGCCGGTCTCGGTGCTGCTGCCGAAGCTGGGTGCCAGAAAACCCGACTTGCGTTTATCGTTCAGCGGGAAGCTAAGATAGGGCGAATAGAATATCGGCAGGCCCTTGAACTCAATCCACACATTGCGCGCCGTGCCTACATCCTCGGTCTGGTCGAGCCTGATGTCGGAGGAGTGCAAGTACCAGTCGTCATTGCCGGTATTGCAGGTCGTGTAGAGGCTGCCCTTGATGCGCTGGTGATCGCGGCTTTCAAAGATAACGCTGTCTGCACTGCCGCGGCCATGTATCTCCGGCAGGCGGAAATCCGTAACCGTATTGATTTCGCCGGTGTCATTGCCAAGATTGTAGTGGGCAGTATCGCCTTGCAGGCTCAGGTTATTTTGGCGCAGGCGTATATTGCCCGAGGCTTGCAGGCTATCTTCGGTGCGGTTGTAGGTGACGTTGTCGGCTTCCAGCTCCCGGCCGGAGCGGCGCACCAGGACATCCCCTCCGAAATGGAAGATTTCGTTTTGCAGCACCTCGGAGGTATCTGCATCCAGGTAGGTGGTTTCGTCTCCGGCCAGTGTAAGGGGCTCGCGCAGGTTGTGCGCCAGCCCGGGCTCGCTGCACAAGCCAAAGTCTGCGCCGTTGCCTGCGTGCGCTGAGAGCGGCAGACCCAGGAACAGGCTGGCCAGTATGGGTAACTGGAGAAAGCGCGGTAGCAGCTTGCGCAACACAAGGCGACTCTTGTTGGTTATAGTATGACTTTGCCTAAAATCGCACAGAATGGCCCTTGGTTCAATCCTTATGTTTAATCTGCAATCCGCGCATGTCTGAGCGCCTTGATGAGCTGACGCGCTGGTTGGGCAGTGCGCTGGGATCCACTCACTTTGAGCTTGCGCCAGCCTCCAGCGACGCCAGCTTCCGGCGTTATTTCCGTGTGCGCCATGGCGAGCAGACCTATATCGTGATGGATGCGCCCCCTGGGCATGAGGACTGCCGCCCCTTTGTGGCCATCGCACACAGCTTTCTGGGGCTGGGTCTGCATGTGCCAGCGGTCCTGGCACAGGATATGGAGCGAGGTTTCCTGTTGCTCAGCGACCTGGGCACCTGCTGTTATCTTGACGCGCTCAATACCGATAGTGTGGAGCGCCTGTATGGCGATGCGCTGGAGGCCCTGTGGCGGCTGCAGTCGCGCTGTGACAACGAGGCTGCGCACTTGCCGCTGTATGATGAGGCGCTCCTGCTGCGGGAGATGGCCCTGTTCCGTGACTGGTTTCTGGAGAAACATCTGACGCTGTGCCTGGATGACTCTCAGGCGGCGCTGCATGCGCGCACCTGCGCGGTGCTGGCGGCTTCAGCGCTGGAGCAGCCGCGTGTGTGCGTCCACCGCGACTACCATTCGCGCAACCTGATGGTGACGGCAGCCAACAACCCCGGCATATTGGACTTTCAGGACGCGGTATACGGGCCGATTACCTACGACCTGGTGTCGCTCCTGCGTGACTGCTACATCGCGTGGCCACGGCCACAGGTAGAGGCCTGGGTGCTCGGCTACCATGCCCGGCTGGCGGAGACGGCGTTGCTGCGAGGCGTCGATGCGGCCCGCTTCCTGCGCTGGTTCGACTGGATGGGCGTGCAGCGGCATCTGAAGGCAATCGGCATTTTTGCCCGGCTCAATATTCGTGACGGCAAGCCGGGCTATCTCAAGGACATTCCGCGCTCGCTGGGTTATATGGTGGGTGTGAGCGGACGCTATGCCGAGCTCGCCCCGCTACACACGCTGCTGTGCGAGCAGGTGCTGCCGCGCATGCACGAGCACGCACCATGAGGGCGATGATACTGGCTGCGGGTCTGGGCAAGCGCATGCGCCCGCTCACTGACCACACCCCCAAGCCACTGTTGCAAGCGGGAGGCCGCATGCTCATCGAATACCACATCGAGGCCCTGGTACGCGCCGGTGTGCGTGAGATTGTCATCAATCATGCCCGTCTTGGCCTCAGCATCGAACAGGCGCTGGGCGATGGCGCCCGCTATGGTGCGGCAATTCGCTATTCCGCCGAGGGCGGGCATCCGCTGGAAACCGGCGGCGGCATCTACCATGCCCTGCCATTGCTGGGCGGGGCGCCTTTTGTGGTGGTGAATGCCGACATCTGGACGGATTACCCGTTTGCACGGCTGCCTGAGACCCTGGAAGGGTTGGCGCATCTGGTGCTGGTGGATAACCCGCCACACCATGCGGCGGGCGATTTTGCGTTGCGCGATGGCAGGGTCACCGGCCATGCCGGGCCCAGACTTACCTACAGCGGCATAGGCGTCTATCACCCGCGTTTGTTTGCAGGCTGTGAGCCGGGTATATTTCCGCTCGCACCGCTGTTGCGCGAGGCGATGCGCAGTAATGGGGTGAGCGGAGAGCATTACCCAGGCCGCTGGCTGGATATCGGTACCCCCGAGCGCTTGCACACGCTGGACCAACAGTTGCAGCAGTAATTGCTGACGCATGCCGCATCTGCTCGCCGCCATTTCAGCGCACGGCTTCGGCCACGCTGCGCAGACCGCACCGGTGGTCAATGCGCTGCGGGAGCGAATACCGGATTTACGCGTCACATTGCGCACTACAGTCTCGCCCGCGCTGCTCGCGGCGCGCTTCGAGGGCAAGTTCACGCGGGTGTCGACGGCGAGCGACTTCGGCATGTGCATGGCCTCGGCGGTGGATGTGCTTGCCGAGGAAAGCGCGCATAGCTATGCGGAATTTCACCGCCATTGGGCAGGCAAGGTACGCGAAGAAGCGCACGCACTCGCCGGGCTCGCCCCCGACCTCGTGCTCGCCAATGTGCCTTATCTTGCGCTGGCCGGTGCAGCGGAGGCGGGCATTCCCGCTGTGGCGCTGTGCTCGCTCAACTGGGCGGATATCTACGCGCACTACTGTGGCCATCGCCCGGAGGCAGCGGAAATTCACGCGCAGATGCTGGCGGCTTACAACAGTGCCCGCTGTTTCCTGCAACCTGAGCCGCATATGCCGATGGCCGGCCTGGCTCGCTGCCGCTCTATCGGCCCGGTGGCGCGCGTCGGCCACGCACGCCGTGACGAGATTAACCGCAAGCTGGGCTTGTCCGCGCGCGACCGTCTGGTGCTGATCGCCCCGGGCGGCATGGAGTTGCCATTGCCTATCCATGCCTGGCCGCGCCTGCCGCATGTGCGCTGGCTGGTGTCCGCCGCATGGCGGGTGACGCATCCCGATGCGATCAGCATCGAATCGCTCGCCATGCATTTTATCGATATCTTGCGCAGCAGCGATGCGTTGATCGGCAAACCCGGCTATGGCAGTTTTGCGGAAGTCGCGTGCAACGCCGTTCCGATGTTGTATGTGAAACGCCATGACTGGCCGGAAGAACCTTGTCTGGTCGAGTGGCTGGAGCGCCGTGGCCGTAGCCTGGAAATCAGCCGCGCGCAACTTGAACGCGGCGATATTGTTGATGCGCTGCACGCCGTGTGGGGGATGCCGTTGCGGCCTGCCGTTACGCCGCGAGGGGTGCAGCAGGCGGCAGATTATCTTGCGGCAGAGTTGGCTGCAGTGTCGGCCCGATGACGTATTCGATGCCACAGCAGCCCCAGTTTCTCGTGCAGTGCCAGGCTGGTGTCATGCAGGGCGCCAGCACTGGGGAGCCAATCAAGCCAGGCGCCGCTGTTGCGCGCGGTTGCAAATATTGAGGGCGCTGGCGTCACGGCCAATCCGGCCTGCTTGAAAATGCCCACGGCGCGCGGCATGTGCCAGGCATGGGTGACGAGGTACACGTGATGGATACCTTTTTCATCCAGCAAGGTCTTGGTAAAAAAAGCATTTTCCGCCGTGGTGCGACTCTGGTCTTCGATCCAGATATCCGTAACGTGAAAATCGTTGATCAGGGACGCTTGCATTAAAACCGCTTCGGAGAGGGTCTCGCCCAGAGGCGAGCCGCCGGAGACCACCAGCGGCAAGCCGGTGAGCCTGTGCAGGTGCGCAGCGTAGCGCAGGCGCTCCAGCCCGCCGGTCGAGACGGTATCGCCACCATATTCGGGTGCGGCCGGATAACGTCCGGCGCCCAGCACCACGATGGCCTGTGCCGGACTGTCCTTGATATCCTGTGGCTGCAACGCGGGATAGGCTTCCGGCGAGTGCATCAGCTTGTCTGCCGTCAGCGGCAGGCTCAGTGTATACAGACCCAGCAGTGCCAGTGCGACCAGGGTCGCGGCACTGCGCCAGTGGCGGCGTATCAGCAGCAGCCCGATGACCAGCAGCAGGATCACACTGCCCAGTGGCAGCGCCAGACTCCCGATGCTGCGTGTGATCAGGATCTCCATGCGGCCCCACTGCGTGTGCTAAAATCAGTCACATTGTGGCAGATAACCCAGATACCGTCATGCTTGAGCTTAACCCCGTTTTCACCCGTATCAAAGAACTGCAGGGGCGCTATCAGACCCTGAGGGGGTATCTTTGACTTCGACCACAAACGCGAACGCCTGATTGAGGTCGAACGCGAGCTGGGCGACCCTGCCGTGTGGAGCAAGGCCGAGCGCGCACAGGAGCTGGGTCGCGAACGTGCGCAGTTGAGCCAGGTGGTGGGCGTGTTGTCAGTGCTGGGCGGCAGTCTGACCGAGGCGCGCGGTTTGCTGGAGATGGCGCAGGAAGAGAATGATGCGGCTACGGTCGAGGCCGTCGTCACAGATCTTGATAAATCGGAGCGGCAACTGGCGCAACTTGAATTCCGCCGCATGTTCTCCGATCCGATGGATCCCAACAACGCCTTTCTCGATATTCAGGCCGGCTCCGGCGGCACCGAGGCGCAGGACTGGGCCAACATGCTGCTGCGCATGTATCTGCGCTGGGCCGAGCGGCGCGGCTTCCGCACGGATGTGATCGATCTGGCGCCGGGCGAAGTGGCCGGTATCAAGGGCGCCAGCGTCAAGGTCGAGGGTGAATACGCCTACGGCTGGCTGCGCACCGAGACCGGCATACACCGGCTGGTGCGCAAGTCGCCGTTCGACTCGGGCAATCGCCGCCATACCTCGTTTGCCTCGGTATTCGTGACGCCGGAGGTGGATGACAGCATTGAGATCGACATCAATCCTGCCGATCTCAAAGTCGATACCTACCGCGCGAGCGGTGCGGGTGGCCAGCATGTGAACCGCACTGAATCCGCCATACGCATCACGCACCTGCCGACCAACACTGTAGTACAGTGCCAGAGCGATCGCTCTCAGCACAAAAATCGCGCCACCGCGATGAGCCAGTTGAAGGCGAAGCTGTATGAGCTCGAAATGCAAAAGCGCAACGCGGAAAAACAGGTGCTGGAAGATTCCAAGTCAGACATCGGCTGGGGCAGCCAGATACGCTCCTATGTGCTGGATCAGTCGCGCATCAAGGATTTGCGCACGGGCATAGAGAAGGCCAACACCCAGGCCGTGCTGGACGGAGACCTTGACGACTTTATAGAAGCCAGTCTGAAGCAGCAGTTATAAAAGCAGGGGAAAGATACAAGGCAAAGGATACAAGAGAAAAAGAGCAGGCGCTTTTGCCTTTAAACTTGTATTGTGTACCTTTTCTTCTTGTATCTGTCTTTATATGAACGACGAAAATAACAACATTTCTTCAGACGAAAACGCGCAGATCGCACAGCGCCGCGCCAAGCTGGCGGCGCTGCGCGCGCAAGGCAACCCCTTTCCCAACAACTTCCGGCGCGACAGTCTTGCCGCCGGATTGCATGAAAAGTATGGCGCGTTCGACAATGCCGCACTGGAAGGTGAGCCGGTACGGGTAAAGGTGGCCGGACGCATGATGGCAAAGCGTGTCATGGGCAAGGCCAGCTTTGCCCAGCTACAGGACATGTCGGGGCGCATCCAGTTGTTTGTGCAGCGTGATGCCATTTGCGCTGAGCACTACGAAGAAGGCTTCAAGAAGTGGGACATCGGCGACATCCTCGGCGCCGAGGGTACGCTATTCAAAACCAGGACGGGGGAGCTATCGGTGCGCGTGGAGGCCATTGCTCTGCTCACCAAGTCGCTGCGGCCGCTGCCGGAAAAATTTCACGGCCTGGTGGATCACGAAATCCGTTATCGTCAGCGTTATCTGGATCTGATCATGAACGAGGAAGTGCGCAAGGTGTTTGAGATGCGCACCCGCGTCATCAATTTCATCCGCGGCTTTCTGGCTGAGCATGCCTTTCTTGAAGTGGAAACGCCGATGATGCACGTCATTCCCGGGGGGGCAACGGCGCGCCCGTTCAAGACGCACCACAACGCGCTCGGCATGGACATGTTTCTGCGCATCGCGCCGGAGCTGTATCTGAAGCGGCTGGTGGTAGGCGGTTTCGAGCGCGTGTTCGAGGTGAATCGCAGCTTCCGCAACGAGGGTTTGTCCACGCGCCACAACCCCGAATTCACCATGCTTGAGTTCTACCAGGCCTATGCGGATTACAACGACCTCATGGATCTCACCGAGGTCATGCTGCGCAAGCTGATGCATGATGTGCTGGGCACGATGAGCATTACCTGTCAGGGGCAGGGTTTCGATTTCAGCAAGCCGTTTGCGCGCCGCACGGTGAAAGACGCCATTCTGCATTACAATCCGCATTTGCGCGCAGACGACATGGGCTCGCTGGATGCCGCACGCCTGGTCGCTACGGCACTGCATATTCCGCTCAAGGAAAACTATGGGTTGGGCAAGGTGCAGATTGAAATCTTTGAAAAAACCGTGGAACACCACTTGCAGAACCCCACCTTCATCACCGCATTCCCCACCGAAGTGTCGCCGCTGGCGCGCTGCAATACCGTAGACCCGTTTGTGACCGACCGTTTCGAGCTGTTTATAGGCGGGCGTGAGATCGCCAATGGCTTTTCCGAGTTGAATGACGCAGAAGACCAGGCTGAACGCTTTCGCAAACAGGCGGCAGAGAAAGACGCGGGTGACGACGAGGCCATGCACTACGACGCTGATTATATCCGCGCACTCGAATATGGCATGCCGCCGACGGCGGGCGAGGGCATCGGTATCGACCGCTTGGTGATGCTGCTTACCGACTCACCTTCCATACGCGATGTGCTGTTGTTTCCCCACATGCGTCCGGAGGCGTAACCGTCAGGAAGTCAGCAAACGCTGCACTTCCTGCACGTCTTCTGCGGTCGCTTCCATGGTCACGATGCTTACCTCCGGACTGAGGCCCAGTTTGGCGAGCGCAGGGATGTGTGCCCAATCGGCATTGCCGTGAGGATGCGCGCTACCAATGTAGCTTTGAAGATTTGCGATTTGCACCACGTCGGTATAATCCGCGTCAGGTATTTTGTTGCGCTTAAGGTCTTCATGTTCAGCGACCACCGAGATCAGGGCGACCGGGAAGTCCCATGCCTCCAGTATTGCCTTGCCGATTTGCGTGTGCAGGCTGGCGATGACACGGTCAAGTGCCTCGGCGTCGTTCATCAATTCCGGAATCTTTTCGGCACGAGTGAGTATGGGTAATGCACCAATGTCGTGTATCAACCCACCCAACAGGGCCTCGTCGGGCTTGAGTTTGGTGAAGTGTGCGGCAAGCACATGACTGATGGCCGCAACCTGGGTGCTGTGTTGCCATAGCGTCGTGAGACGCGCTTTCAACAGTGGCGTGCGCGCCTGATGCAGTTGCTCCATCACCAGCCCAGTGACCAGGTTACGCACCAGTACATTACCGAGGCGTGCGATCGCGGTTTGCAGATTGTCCACTGCGGTGCGTCCTCGTAGCAACGGGCTGTTTGCTACCTGAATCAGGCGCACCGACAGTGCCACATCCGTGGCGACAACTTTGGCGATCTGTCCAGCGCTGGCGTTGGGATCATCCACCACTTTGCGCACCTTGAGCGCGACCTCCGGCAGGGTCGGCAGAATGAGCCGGTTGTGGTAGATGTCGTCCAGCAATTCGGACAGAAATTTTTCTTCCAGCATAATGACCTATCTCCCTGCTGTGGATTAGCGAATCCGGTTATTTTTTCTGAAGAGCGATTATTCCGGCAGCGAATAAGGCAACTGCAAAAAGTGCAGCAGCGGCCCATCTGCGTCATACAGGCGGATGCGCTGGTTGACTGTATCGGCTGTGGGCAACACGGCGAGCAGCTCCGTATCTCCCTCTGGCCCGATGACTGCCGCAATGACGTGGCCGGTATTGTTGCCGCTGGCAACGGAGTATAACGCGGTTCCCGGCGCAGGTGGTGCGCTGCTGGGTGCGCAGGCGTAGTACATGCGCCTCTTCACGGCGCCCAGATGGTGGGTACGGGCGATGATTTCCTGGCCGGGATAGCAGCCCTTGGTGAAGCTCAGCCCGCCCACAAGGTCAAGATTGATCATCTGTGGTATGAACATGTCCTGCGTGGCGCTGTGTATGGCGGGCAGGCCGGCGCGGATGTCGAGCAGTGACCAGGTGTCGGCGCTGGCCGCTGTTGCTGCATTGGCGTATTGGCGTCGCAAGCCCTGTGCAGAGGCGGCATCGGCGATGACGGCAAAGCGGGGTTGGGCCCCCGGCAAGGCGAGCACGCTGACGACTGCGTTTGCCAGCTGTGTGCTGGCCACGCCGTTGACCTCTGTGGGAAGGGATATATCCAGCAGATGCGCCAGTAGCGCAGGCGCATCTGCACCGGCGATTCCGGTTTGCAGCAGCGTGTCGCTGGCGTCTGTAAGGGTCACCTGTGATCGCAAGACATACATGCGCAGGCGTTTGAGTGTGGACTCCAGATGATCGCGTGGTAGTTGTAAGTAGTAGGTGGTTGAGCGCAGAGATACGCGCATCAATGCCAGCACACGGCCTTTGGCATTGCACCAGGCGCTGAGCTGGCTACGTGCCTCGGTCACGGCATTGAGGTCATTACTCAGCTGGCCCTGCAAAAAGCTGGCGGCATCCGCCCCTTCCACAGCAATCAGCCCGAGGTGTGAGAGATCGACATACACCGTGTTTTTCAGCACGGCACGATGCGCATGTGCGCGGTCGATAAGAAATCCGTCACTTTCGAGGGCTGTCATATTATTATTCTGGCATGAAACCTATGGCCTCTGCATCTGCTGCTCTCAGGTTCACGCTGCGTCCTTCACGCCGCCTGGTGGTGGTGCTGATACTGATCCATGCCGGTGCGCTGGTGCTGGCACTCATGTTGCCACTGCCTTGGCCGGTCATGCTGGTGCTGTGGCTGGCGACGCTCACCAGTCTGGGGTGGAGCCTCGGCGTTGCATTACTGAAGCAGGGCGCGATCGTGGAGTTGATCGAGGAGGTGGCAGAGGAATGGGTGTTGCGTGATAGCGCAGGTAATGTCGTGGTGGCGCGTCTGTTGCCGGGTTGCTACCTGCACCCGCAACTGGTGGTGCTGAATTTTGCCCGCAATGGAGAACGCTGGCGTCGGCGTCGGGTGGTGATACTGGCCGATATGCTCGATGCCGACAGCTTCAGGCGTTTGCGTGTGCGGCTACTCGCCGCGCCTCGTACGCCTCTGGCACCAGAATAGTGTTGGCGGGTGGGTGACTCTGGTCAGGCTCGGGGTGGTCCAGTGTGTAGTGCAGGCCGCGACTCTCTTTGCGCGCCAGCGCCGAGCGGATGATGAGGTCGGCCACCAGCGTGAGGTTGCGCAGCTCGATCAGGTCATTGGTGACCCGGAAGTTGCCGTAGTACTCGGATATTTCACGTGACAGCAGATCGACCCGGCGTTGCGCGCGTTGCAGCCGCTTGGTGGTGCGTACGATGCCGACATAGTCCCACATGAAGCGGCGCAACTCATCCCAGTTGTGCGCTACTACCACTTCTTCGTCGGAGTCGGTAACACGGCTTTCATCCCAGGGCGGGAGTTCGCCCGGCAGTGGCGCCTGGGCCAGCTGCTGCTGGATGTCCTCACTCGCCGCAGCGGCGAACACGATGCATTCCAGCAGTGAGTTGCTCGCCATGCGGTTGGCACCATGCAGGCCGGTGTGGGCGGTCTCGCCGATGGCGTAGAGGCCGGCGATGTCGCTCTGCCCCGACTGATCAGTGACCACGCCGCCGCAGGTATAGTGCGCGGCAGGCACTACCGGTACCGGCTCTTTGGTCATGTCGAAGCCAAACTCCAGGCAGCGCGCATACACCGTCGGGAAGTGCGAGCGGATGAAGTCTGCCGGCTGGTGGCTGATGTCGAGGTAGACGCACGGCGCGCCGAGGCGCTTCATCTCGTGGTCGATGGCGCGTGCCACGATGTCGCGCGGCGCGAGTTCGGCGCGGGGGTCGAATTGTGACATGAAGGGGGTTCCGTCCGGCAGCAGCAGCCGCCCGCCCTCGCCACGCACCGCTTCGGTGATCAGGAACGATTTGGCCTTGGGATGGTAGAGGCAGGTGGGGTGAAACTGTACGAACTCCATGTTGGCGACACGGCACCCGGCACGCCAGGCCATGGCAATGCCGTCGCCGGTGGCAACATCCGGGTTGCTGGTGTAGAGGTAGACCTTGCCCACGCCGCCGGTGGCGAGCACCACAAAGCGTGCGCGGAACATTTCCACCTGGCCACTATCGCGATTGAGCACATAGGCCCCCAGGCAGCGCTGGCGTGCGCGTCCCAGTTTGGTGGCCGTGATCAGGTCGACGGCGATATGTTGCTCAAACAGGGAAATATTGGGGTGGCGGCGCACCAGTTGTTCCAGTGTGGTCGCCACTGCGCGCCCGGTGGCATCGGCTGCGTGGATGACGCGGCGGTGGCTGTGGCCGCCTTCGCGCGTGAGGTGGTAATCATGTGTGCCATCGACCAGGGTCTCGCGGGTGAAGGCCACGCCCTGATCCACCAGCCACTGGATGCAGGCCCTGCCGCGCTCTACCGTGAAGCGGACAATGTCAGGGTCGCACAGCCCCGCGCCCGTACTCAGGGTGTCTTCGATGTGCGAGGCGATGGAGTCGCGCTTGTCGAGCACGGCCGAAATGCCGCCTTGTGCGTAGTAGGTGGCGCCCTCCGTCAGCGGACCTTTGGTGACGATGTGGATGCGTGCGTGAGGCGCCAGACGCAAAGCTAGACTGAGTCCAGCTATGCCGCTGCCGATGATCAGGACGTCTGCGTTGTGTGTGTGATCGGTCATGGTCGTTGGCGCACAGGCATTTTCAGGTCATAATTCGCGACGTCATGCGGAAATGGGGCGTGGCGCATAGTGTAATCCATAACGCCGTCGCGGCTTGCGAACTATATATGAACAATGGGGTCTATTGAAATGGCAAGGGAGTGCCGCGCAGCCAAGCAAGGGGAAGGCCCGGATGGGCGAGCATACTATTGATCGGGAGCTGGTCGAGCGCGTTCAGAAAGGAGACAAAGGGGCATTTGATATCCTGGTGCTGAAGTACCAGCACAAGATCGTGCGCCAGGTGTCGCGTTACGTCCGTGACCTCAGTGAGGCGCAGGATGTGGCACAGGAGGTGTTTCTGAAAGCGTATCGCGCACTGCCGGGTTTCCGTGGCGAGAGCGCGTTTTACACCTGGCTCTATCGCATCGCCGATAACACGGCCAAGAATTATCTGGTGGCCCAGAAGCGCAGGCCCTCCGGGAGCGGCATCGAGCTGGAGGATGCGGAGCAAGCGGGGCTGGAGTCGGCGCTGGTTGTAGTAGCCACTCCCGAGAACCTGTTGTTGCGGGACGAGATTGAAAAGACGGTGTTCAGCGCCATCGAGCAGTTGCCGGAGGATCTGCGTACTGCGATCACCCTGCGCGAGTTGGAGGGTCTGAGTTATGAAGATATTGCACAGGCGATGGGCTGCCCGGTAGGCACCGTACGCTCCCGTATCTTTCGGGCGCGCGAGGCGATAGACAGCAAACTGAAACCCTTATTGAGCCATTGAAATGGCGGAAGGTAGGTCATGGTAACGGATAGAGCGGAACAGGTATCGGCATTGATGGATGGCGAGCTGCAGGGTGAGGCTCTGCAGCACGCTCTGGACGAACTCAAATGCGACGCCGGACTAAAAGGCTGCTGGGGGCGATACCACCTCATCAGCGATGTCTTGCACAACCATGCCTCTGTTCAACTCAACCACAGCCGGAACGACAGTATCATGCCCCTGTCAGGCAAGACGCATAGTATGCGTGGCTGGCACTCCCGGCGGATAATCAAACCGCTCGCAGGCTTCGCCCTCGCCGCATCAGTCGCCGCCCTGGCCATCTTCAGTGTACAAACATTCGTATTTATCTCCCCCGGTACCGATACCTCCCAACTCGCAGCCTTGTCGTCACCCTCAGTAGCAGCCTCGCCCGTGAGCACCCAATCCCAGGGTGCGCGCTGGGAATCAGCCAAGCCGGCATTTGAATCACGGCTCAATCACTATCTTACCAATCACAATGAATACTCTACATCCGCCGGCCTGCAAGGTATGCTGCCCCACGCGCGGATCGTGGCGTATGACGCGGACAAGTGATCGTATTGCTGATGCGTCAACTGGCTAGGATTTGTAGCGCGGGTCTGTTGTTGCTGATGCCGTTGAGCCCGCTCTGGGCAGAAGATGGCGCGAAAGAGGCGCGTACACTGCTGGAGAAAATGGTGCAGGTGACCCGCACCCTGAATTACGACGGCACCTTTATTTACATGCACGAAGGACGTCTTATGACGCTGCGTATCCTGCACGGTGCGGACGTCAAGGGTGAACGCGAGCGCCTGATTTCCCTCAGCGGTACCGCGCGTGAAGTGATGCGCGGTGAACATGGGAACGTCTGCATTCGGTCTGATAACCGCAATGTGGTGGGCAATGCCCGCGCGCGCAGGCCCTTCAATGGCGCACTCACCATGGACGTTGATCGGCTTGCCAGCTATTACGATTTTACGCTTACGGGTGAAGACCGCATTGCCAATCGGTCTGCTCATATGGTTGCCGTAATACCTAAAGACCAATACCGTTATGGTTACCGCCTCGGCGTGGATAGTGCCACAGGCCTGCTGCTAAAGTCAGATCTTGTAAACGAAAGCGGCAAACTGGTCGAGCAGATTCTGTTCACCAGTCTCGGCATCAGCGACACCCCGCCCGCTGAGCTACAGGAACCCTGTGATGTTGAGCATGCTGGCTGGCATAATGACGCGCACAAGAAGGTGCCTCACCTGCCTGTCGACGTGGGCTGGAGTGTCGCGCAGTTGCCCGAAGGTTTTACGCTCGCAGAGCACGAAAAACAGATCATGCCGGGTAGACCCATGCCGGTGGAGCATCTGGTCTTCAGTGATGGCCTGGCGCTGGTTTCTGTGTTCATAGAAAAGCTGGAGGGCCCTGACAGATTTTCAGGTTTTACGCGCCGCGGCGCGGTCAATGCCTACGGTTCGGTAGTGGACGACCATCAAATTACCGTTGTGGGTGAGGTGCCGCGTGCCACCGTACAGTTGATTGGCGAGTCAATCAGACATGTGATGCCGGTGGCGCAGCCATGATGGAGGAGCAGGCACGTGTTGTCGCCCTGCAGCCCGGATTTGTCTGGGTGGAAACCGAGCGCAAATCTGCCTGCGGGGCCTGCTCACTGAATAAGGGCTGCGGCAGCGCTGTGCTTGCCAGGCTGCTGGGGTCGCGTCGCACGCGGATCAAGGCCATGAATACCCTGCCCGTTACCGTGGGCGATGAAGTGGTGTTGGGGCTGGCGGAGGATGCCTTGATCAGGGGCTCTCTCGTGCTGTATGCGTTGCCGCTGCTGGCGTTGTTGCTGGGCGCATTTGCAGGTGAGTATATAAGCAGCTTGCTACGGCTGGAGCAGGATGAAACCTGGATTGTGCTGTTCGCGCTTGCAGGCCTGGCCGCAGGGTTTGCGGGCGTCAGGGCTTTCGCCCGGCGCATCGAGGATGACGTACGCTATCAGCCGGTGGTGCTGCGCCGCACAGGGGTGCAGTAGTCCTCCCGGTGTGGCTGCCCGGCTGTCTGACCTCGCAAGACCTCTTTCGGATGTTCACATATGACATACCTTGGTTGCTGGAGATAGCATGAAACACTTTGTCGCTGTTACGCACGCTGTCGTGCGTCCGCTCTTTTATGTTGCACTGTTGCTCGCTCCGTTGGGCGCTGTACAGGCGCGCGACCTGCCTGATTTTACCATCCTGGTGGAAAGAAACAGCCCGGCGGTGGTGAACATCAGCACGACACAAAAAATGCAGCAACCACGCGGCAAGATGCCGCCGCGCATGGAAAACCCCTTCCCCGATTCACCGCAGTTTGATGATTTCTTCCGCCATTTCTTTGGGGATGGCGATGGTGAAGGTGGCGGCCCGGAAGCATTCAACTCCCAGTCGCTGGGCTCGGGCTTTATTATCTCGCCGCAGGGCTATGTGCTGACCAATAATCATGTAATAAAGAATGCCGACAAGATCGTGGTGAAACTGAGCGACCGGCGTGAGCTCACGGCCGAGGTAGTGGGTACCGATGAGCGTAGCGATATCGCGTTGCTCAAGATAGAAGCAGACAATCTGCCGGTGGTGAGGATCGGCAATTCCGACAATCTGAAGGTAGGTGAGTGGGTATTTGCCATCGGCTCCCCGTTCGGATTTGACCACTCGGCTACTGCCGGCATCATCAGCGCCGTCGGGCGTAATTTGCCGTCTGAAAGCTACGTGCCTTTCATACAGACCGATGTGGCGATCAACCCCGGTAACTCAGGTGGCCCGCTGTTCAATCTGGATGGCGAAGTCATAGGCATCAATTCACAAATCTTCAGCCGCACCGGGGGCTTCATGGGCCTGTCCTTTGCCATTCCCATGGACGTGGCAATGGAGGTGACCGAACAGCTCAAGACCAAGGGTCAAGTCACCCGGGGCTGGCTCGGTGTCATCATTCAGGATGTCACGCAGGAGCTCGCCGAGTCGTTCGGTATGAGCAAGCCACAGGGTGCACTGGTGGCGAAAGTGTTGCCCGGCGGGCCGGCGGAGAAGGCAGGTGTTCAGGCCGGTGACATCGTGCTGGAGTTCGGCGGCAAGGTGGTGGAGGAATCCTCCAACCTGCCGCGCCTGGTGGGACGCAGCAGGATAGGGGAGCCTGTCGATGCCAGGGTGTTGCGCAACGGCAAGCAGGTCATGCTCAAGATCAAGGTGGGTGAACTGCCGCAGGAAGAGGAGCTCAAGCTGGGCATGCGTGAGCCAAAATCCGTCACCGATAACAAGCTGGGCGTGGTGGTTGCCGAGATGAGTCCCGAGCAACGCAAACAGCTTGAAATCAAGGGCGGCGTACTGGTGCAGCAGGTGGACGAAGGCCCCGCACTCAAGGGCGGCGTGCGGCGTGGGGATGTGATTCTGCGCATCAACAGTGAAACTGTGGCGGATATCGCAAGCTTCAACAAAATCGTGCGGGCATTGCCGGAGGGCAAGGCAATACGTGTGCTGGTGCAGCGTGGTAAAGGCACGCTATGGCTGGCACTGAAGGTAGAGAAATAAGCGCCCTGCGGCTACGGGTTATTCGCGATCCCCTGCGGGGGCAGGTATGCAACTAGTGTTGGGTCTTGCCCAGCACTTCCCCCACCTGCACCGGGGTTTCGGTGCAGAGCCCGGGGCGCCACACAGCATTGCCGGCGCCAAACAGCACGATCACGGTTGAGCCCATGTTGAAGCGCCCCATCTCCGCGCCACGCGCGAGGTGGATATCCTTGCCCTGATAATTCCATAGTTGTACGGCTTTCCCGAACGGCGGCGTTACGGCGCCCGACCACACGGTTTCAATGCTGGCGACAAACAGCGCACCCACCAGCACCAGCGCCATCGGCCCGGCGTCGGTGTCGAAGATCGTGATGACGCGCTCGTTACGCGCAAATAAATCCGGGACGACAGACGTGGTGCGTGTGTTTACGCTGAACAATCGTCCGGGGACATAGACCATCTCGCGCAGTTGCCCGCTGAGCGGCATGTGTATGCGATGGTAGTCTTTGGGGGCGAGGTAGAGCGTGGCGAATTGCCCATTATGAAACGGTGCGGCGCGTGTGCCGGAACCGCCCAGTAAATCCTCCAGCCCGAACGTGTGCCCCTTGGCCTGGAAAATACGACCGTCCTCGATGTTGCCGATCTGACTGACCGCGCCGTCCACCGGGCAGGCGATGTCGTCCGCGCCGCCGGCGATGGGGCGCGCACCCGCCTTCAGTGCACGGGTAAAGAAACTGTTGAAGTCATCGTAGGCCAGCGGGTCGGACTGCGCGGCGATGTCCATGTCCACGCCGTAGCGACGGATGAACCAGCGAATCTGCCATTCTTTCCATACCCGCAGGCGTGCGCGCGTAAGAAAGTGCATGAGTCTCGACAGTGGGTGCTGCGGCGCCAGATATTGCGGCAGGGTCTTGATGAAATCACTCAGGGTCATGTGGGCTATTTCCTGGGGCGGAAGGCGGTGAGCACGTCGGTGCGGGTTTCCAGATACGGCCCGCCGATAAGATCAATGCAGTAGGGCACGGCAGGGAATACGGCATGCAGACAGTCATCGATGGCCGATGGCTTGCCGGGCAGATTGATGATGAGGCTCTTGCCGCGTATGCCCGCGATCTGGCGCGAGAGGATCGCGGTGGGTACGACATTGAGCGACACTGCGCGCATCTGCTCGCCGAAGCCGTCGAGAATCTTGTCGCACACCGCTGCCGTGGCCTCGGGTGTGATGTCGCGTGGTGCCGGGCCGGTGCCGCCGGTGGTGACTACGAGGCAGCAGCCCTGCGTGTCGCACAGGTCTTTCAGCGTGTCCTCGACAAGCTCGCGTTCATCGGGAATTATGCAGGCATAGGCCGCCCACGGCGTGGCGATAATTTTTTCCAGCGCGGCGCGGATGGCGGGGCCGCTACGGTCTGCATAAACGCCCGTGCTGGCGCGGTCTGAGACAGTGATAATGCCGATCCGTACGGGTGTGGTTGTCATCCGGGTTTGATCTCGCGCAACAGTTTCTGCATGAACGGGTGGGCGAGGTCCTCAGCCCGATCCACATCCCAGTGCACAGCCAGTTCATGAACACGCCATTGTAACTGTTGCAGCCGCTCGCGTGTAAGAGCAAGTACGTCCGGTGTGCCCCAGGGGATGTTTTCGAGCAACACGGGCGAGATGTGATGGAGCCCGAGCAAGACATAACCGCCGTCCTGTGCCGGGCCGAGAACGGCATTGCAGCCGGCACGTAATGCGGTCAGCGTGGCGCTGATATCCTGCGCCGTGAGCAGGGGACAGTCGCTGCCGATAATCACTGCCTGTCGATACTCCCGCAACGCGGTGTCGAAGGCATGCGCCATGCGTGCACCGAGATCGTTGCCCCGTTGTGCGTGCAGCGTGACGCCGAAGTCGTGCCGACACTCTGCAAAGAAGGTGTGAGTTGTGTCCGGGGCGCACCAAAGCTGCACCGGGCAGATGTCAGCGCGTGACACAATGGCAAGTGTGTGGCGTACGAGCCGGGCATGCAATCCGGTGGCGGCGGTTTCACCGATGGCCGGAATCAGGCGGGTTTTCACCTCACCCGCGAGCGGCGCCTTGGCAAATACCAGGATGACGGCATCAGGAAATTGCACGTGGATTATGCGTGGTAATGCTTGGCGAGCCGGGCCGGGTCTGCGCCCAGCCAGTAGGCGAGGCGCAGCCGCCACATGAGCAGGAGGGTGCGCATCAGGCCATGCTGTTCCCAGCGACGGCTGGAGGTGATCACGTACTGGCGCAGACATTGTGGACGGCCCGATTTCTTCAAGGCGCGTGAGAGGGCGATGTCTTCCATCAAGGGGATGACGGGAAAACCGCCGACCGCCTGGAATGCAGTGCGGCGCACGAAAATGGCCTGGTCGCCGGTAGCGATGCCGGTGAGGCGCGAGCGCCAGTTCATCAGCCATTCGATGACGCGCAGCCCGGCGCGTGCGCCGGAAAGGCGCACATCAAACCGGCCCCAGTGCCGTGTTTGCAGGGCCTCGAGCAGCAAGCGGTCCGCTGCGGGCGGCAGTTGCGTGTCGGCATGCAGGAATAGCAGTGCCTGACCGTGAGCCACCAGGGCCCCGGCATTCATCTGCAGGGCACGCCCGCAGTTGCTGTGCGTCACCTGATCTACCCATGGCTGGGCCAGCAGGACGGTGGCATCTGTGCTGCCGCCATCCGCCAGAATGACTTCATGCCCGTGGCGGCGCAGTGGTTGCAGGGGCTGTAATGTTGCAACAATGCCGCCGGCTTCGTTGAGGGTGGGAATGATAATGCTGAGGCGTGCGTCGCTCATGGGTTTAGGGTACTTGAAGATTTCAGCGCATGCCAGACACCGGCGCGCGATGGAATAGCCGGGTGGGCGATGTTACAATGCCCACGTTTCGATGGGGCGGTAGCTCAGCTGGGAGAGCGCTGCGTTCGCAATGCAGAGGTCGGGAGTTCGATCCTCCTCCGCTCCACCATTCAGTAGTCCAAGCAAGTCCAGCAAAGTCAAGAATGACAATAAACATCAATGAGTTACAATGTTTATTGTCCAGCTATGGTCTGCGCAAGGCGCTGGAGGCTGGGTTTGCTGCCGCAACGATTTTGCGTTCAGCTTCAACTCTATCAACAGGCATGGAAAATTCTTCGCAGTTGCGCAGTGCCTTCGACGGCGATGCGGTGCTGTTCTCTGATGAGTCAGAGCGCATATTCAAGCAGAATGGACTGGTCGCTTTTGAAAGCAATGAAGTGATGGCAGCCAAGCGGCCTTTGCCGGGTGGGTCGTTCAAGAACTTCCTCGCCATGCTGCGCCAGATTCAATTGGACTATCCGGCAGATGCTTCACCAATCCGAACGGCACTCATCACGGCACGCGGCGCCCCCGCTCACGAGCGCGTCATTCGCACATTACGTGTGTGGAAGATACGTATCGATGAAACATTGTTCCCCGGTGGGAAAGAAAAAGGCAAATTCCTGAAAGCATTCGGAGCGGACATAGTCTTCGACGATAAACAAGGGCATTGCGAATCTACGCGTCAGCATGTTTCGGCTGGGGATGTTCAAGGTCTCGCGCAGATAATCGGCAATGAATCGGGTTCGTTGATCCATGGGTGACGTTTGACTCCAGGGTATGGGGCACCTCCTTGCGGTGCCCGTGAGTGTGGCGCAATATGTCACCCATGTCCTGGGACTAAACTGTTACCTGTGTGCCCGGATCGTACCCTGGATTAGCGCTCAGCATGAGCGGAAAATGGCGGCCTGAGACTGCCGGATTGGAAGACGAAAAATAGAGGGGGCTCAGATTCCTTGAAAACTACCCATAAGATTTATTTCTGGTTCGGCAGTGCCGGGCTGCTAGTTGTGCTGATGGTGCTGGCGTCGTTCTCGCTACTCAGGCAGAGCAAGGACGCTGCCGAATTGCAGGAACACACTTTTCTGGTGTTGGCTGCAGCGGATGATTTTTTATCCAGCGTGAAAGATGCCGAGACTGGTCAGCGTGGCTATCTATTAACGGGTGAAGAAATCTATCTGGAGCCTTATCTGGAAGCGCTCGATACCATGGCGGGCCAGTTGGCTGAATTGCGTCGACTCACTCAAGACAGCGCTGTTCAGCAACATCGTCTGGACGTAATAGCATCGTTGGTGGATGCAAAAATGCTGGTATTAAAACAGACCATAAAGTTACGCCGCGATCAAGATGTTGAGGGCGCTCTGAAAATATTGCGTAGCGGTCAAGACAGGCAATTGATGGATTTGATCCGTGCCGAGATTGCTGCCTTCACCACGTTTGAAGATGGCTTGCTGGTGCAGAGCGATGCCAAATTCAACACAAACCTGCGCCAGTTGCTGGTGTTAATCACGACCATGGGTGGGTTGGTGGTGATGCTGGTTTTTGGCTTCACCTATCTGATGTATCGCGAAACACAGCGTCGAGTGAGTATTCAAGAGCAGGTAAACAAAGAACGGGAGCTTACCCTTTCCTCCTTGCGCGCCAGCGAGGAAAACCTCTCCGTCACCCTCAACTCCATCGGCGATGCGGTGCTGGCGACCGATGCCGGGGGGCGGGTAACGCGCCTGAACACCATCGCCGAGCAGCTTACCGGCTGGTCGCAGGCGGAAGCGGTCGGTCGTCCGGTGGACGATATTTTTCACATCATCCATCTCAAGACGCGCCAGCCCGCGCCCACCCCGGTGGCGGCAACCCTGGCGCAAGGTGTCATTCATGGTCTGTCCAACGACACCGTGCTGATTGCCCGTGACGGCAGCGAGTATCCCATCGCCGACAGTTGCGCGCCGATACGCAATCGCGAGGGCGGCGTGATCGGGGCGGTGCTGGTGTTTCGCGATGTGACCAAGGAATACGCGGCGCAAACGGCGCTGCGCGACAGCGCCGCGCGCATCCGGGCAATTCTCGATACCGTGGCGGACGGCATCATCACCATCAACGAGCGCGGCATCGTCGAGACCATGAACCCGGCTGCAGAGCGTCTGTTTGGCTATGCCGCCACCGAGGTCGCCGGACAGAACATCAACATGCTGATGCCGGAGCCGTATCACAGCCAGCACGATGGCTACATTGAGCATTACTGCGCCACCGGCGAGGCGCGCGTCATCGGCATCGGGCGGGAGGTTGTGGGTCAGCGCAAGAATGGCAACACGTTCCCGATGTATCTGGCAGTAAGCGAGATGAGGCTCGACAGCCAGCGCTACTTCACCGGCATCGTGCACGACCTCACTGAGCGCAAACAGGCCGAATTCAGTCTTGTGGCCGCCAAGGAGAAGGCGGAAATGGCCGATCGCGCCAAGGATTCCTTCCTCGCCACCATGAGCCATGAGATCCGCACTCCGCTCACCGGCATGCTGGGCATGCTGGAGATGCTTTCCATGACACGGCTCAATCGCGATCAGGAAGAGACGTTGCAGGCAGCGTGGGATTCCGGCAGGGGCCTGTTGCGCATCGTCAACGACATCCTCGACTGGTCGAAGATCGATGAAGGAAAGCTGCATCTTGCGTCGCAATCAACTTCGATTCCCCAGTTGCTGCAAGAGGTCATTAACACATATTCGCGCGTAGCCAGCGCTAAAAGTCTGGTGTTGAGGCAGCACGTCGATGCACGCCTTAGCCCGGCGCACATCGTCGACGGGCTGCGCCTTTCGCAGGTGCTGAACAACTTCGTCAGCAATGCGCTCAAGTTCACCCAGAGTGGGGAAGTCGTGCTTTGCGCCGAACTGCTCGATCGACTCGAGAGTGGCGAGCGGATACGCTTCTCTGTCAGGGATACGGGCATCGGCATCACCAAGGACGCCCAGCAACACCTGTTCCGGCGCTACCAGCAGGAGAGTGCCAACACCGCCCGCATGTATGGCGGAACCGGGCTGGGGCTGGCGATCTGCCAGAGCCTGGTGAATTTGATGGATGGACAGATCGAACTGGTCAGCGAGCCGGGTCATGGTTCCACTTTCTGCATTACGCTGACCCTGCTGGTTTCCGGCGCGGCGGGGGAGGCATTGCAAACTCAGAATCTTACGGTGGAACAAAGGGCGGTCAAACCTCTGTTTGAAGGCGGCGCGGATACGCCGCTGGTGCTGGCAGTGGACGATCATCCGATCAACCGCGATCTGTTGGCGCGTCAGGTCAAGCTGCTGGGGCTGCGTGCTGAAACTGCGGAAAATGGTGTAGAGGCGCTGTTGATGTGGCGGGACGGACGCTTTGCGCTGGTCATTACCGACTGCCACATGCCGGAGATGGATGGTTATACGCTCTCGCGGGCGATACGCAAGATCGAGGCCGAGAAAGGACTTCCGCGCACCCCGATCATCGCCTGGACGGCCAATGCACTCTCTGGGGAAGAGGAGCAGTGTCGCGCCTCCGGCATGGACGATCTGTTGGTCAAGCCGGCCAATCTGGCGCTACTGAAAAAGACGCTGGCAAAGTGGCTGTCCATCGCGGAAACAGGCAGCAGCCAATCCGCGCCTTCACTGCATGATGCGGATAGTGGCCAGATGGCAGGGGCCATTGATCATGCTGTACTGGAGCAGGTTGCGCCGGACAGTGCCGCGCAGGTTCATCAGGTGCTGCAAGATTTTCAGTCGCATATTCGCGCTGATCAGGCCAAGCTGCTCGAGATGCTGGAACAGGGTGATCAGACCAAAGTGGTGAGCACGGCCCATCGGATGGCAGGATCCTGCCGCATGGTGGGGGCAAAGTATCTGGTAAAAATCTGCGCAGCCATCGAACAGGCTGCACGGGATGGGGATATGGCAGGCGCCAGAGCAGCAAGGACGACATTGGATTCAGCTATCAAGCTGTTTGAATCATACCTTGTTGAGGTGCTAAAAAATGACGCCTCCAAATGAACTGAATGTATTGGTGGTAGAGGATGATGACTTCCAGCGCCGTATGATCGTAAAAATGCTGCACTCATTGGGGGTGGAATCGATAGGCGAAGCAGAAAATGGCAGGCAGGCGCTTGAGATGGTGCGTGAGGTGAGTGAAAGGCCGGCGGACATCGTGATCTGCGATTTGAACATGCCTGAAATGGATGGCCTGGAGTTCCTGCGGCATCTGGGCGAAGAGCGCCATACCATTGCAATTATCATTGTCACTGCGCTGGGTAACAAGTTGCTGGCCTCGGCGGGAAGCATGGCCAAGATGTATGGCATTAAACTGCTGGGGGTGATTGAGAAACCCATGATGATGGGGCAACTCCAGATGCTGTTTTCAAAATATGAGCGTTCAGAGAACAAGTGGCAACAGGTTGATGTCGCGGCAGGCTTTACCCTTGAGGAAATACTGCACGGGATCCGTGCAAACCAGTTTGAGCCGTTCTTTCAACCCAAAGTAGATTTTCAAACGGGTCTGATAGTGGGGGCTGAAGTACTGGCGCGCTGGATTCATCCGGAGCAGGGTGAGATCAGACCCTATGCCTTTATCCCGCTGCTTGAGAAGAGCGGCCATATCGACGATCTGACTTTTATTATGCTCGAAAAAAGCGCGGCTGCGTGTCTTTCTCTTCACGATAAGGGCTACATGTTTCCCATCTCGGTCAATCTTTCGCTGGCCACGCTGGGTGATACCGGGCTGGCGGACAAGATCGCCCAGGTGGTGAGGAATACCGGGCTTGACCCGCGTTATGTCATTCTGGAAATCACCGAGACAGCGGCCATGACCGATGTCGCACACGCCTTGGAAAATCTGGGGCGTTTGTATATGAATGGATTCGGACTTTCCATCGACGATTATGGAACCGGCTATTCCAGTATGCAGCAGCTCACACGCATACCCTTTAGCGAACTGAAGATCGATCAGTCTTTCGTGGACTTTGTTGACCACGATGCATTGCGCATCGTGGTCGAGTCGAGTATCGACATGGCGCACAAGCTGCAGGTCAAGAGCGTAGCCGAGGGGATAGAGACACAGCTGGACTGGAATGCGCTGAAGCACATGGGATGCGATATGGCGCAAGGTTACTTTATCGCCAAGCCGATGAATCTGGTTTCGTTTATTGAATTTAGCGCGAGGGATATATCTAAGCTACTCGATTAGAGCATAGGGTCTTGAACGCAGGCTTTGGGTTCGTATCGCAAGGTCAAGGTAATGAAATATCCGTTTTCCAGTGCCCATCTTTATCTCTTCGGGCGCGCCTGTGGTGCCTGCAGGCATAAAACTGTGTCGCTTCGGAACGGTTATGCCTGCAAATAAAGGTGGCACAGATATGCCTCCAGACCTGGGCAACGAAAAGGCTCCGGTGTGCTGTGAATCTGTGCACCGGCCAGGATGATGAAACGGCAGTGCGCCATGACCGTTTTCCCTCACCCCCGCCCTCTCCCGCTTGCAGGAGAGGGCGCGCGCGGTTTTGCTTCGCGAGTTTCACGGTAAGGAACGCATGGAGAAATCCACCTACGTGATCGGCCATCGGAGTCCCGACACTGACAGCGTCTGCTCCGCGATCGCCTACGCGCATCTGAAGAACTGCCTCGGGCACCCGACGGTACGGCCGGCGCGGGCGGGCGAGATCGACGCGGAGACGGCGTTCGTGTTGAGGTATTTCGACGTACCCGTGCCGGAGCTCGTCACCGATGCCGCCGGGCTCGATCTCATCCTCGTGGATCACAACGAGGTGGGCCAGGCACTGCCGAACATCGAGCGGGCCAACATCATCGAGATCTGGGAGCACCATCGCATCGGAGACCTTCGACTGCCGAAGCCCATCGTGTTCCACTGCGAGCCCGTGGGCGCGACGGCGACCCTCATCGCAGAGCAGTATTTCGCTCACGGTATCACACCGACGCGGGCAATGGCGGGCGTCATGGTTGCCGCGATCCTCTCGGATACCGTGCTGTTCCGCTCGCCGACGACGAGCGATAAGGATCATGCGGTGGCCGCACGCCTGCAGCCGCTCGCGGGCGTCGAGTTGCGCGCGTTCGGCCAGCAACTGCGCCAGATCAAGACCGCCGCCATCGAGGGCAAGAGCGCCGCCGGAATCGTCAGGGACGACTTCAAGGAGTTTCAGTTCGGTGGCCATCGCGTCGGGATCGCACAGGTGGAGGTGTTGCGACCCGGCGCGTTTTCAGGCCGGACGCAGGACATCCTGCGCGAGATGCACGCCGTGCGCGAGGCGCAGGGACTGGCACAGGTGATCCTGATGATTACCGACGTGGAGGCGGAAGCGAGCGACCTCTGGGTCGTCGGCGATCGCGTCGATCTGTTCGAGCGGGCATTCGGCCCTGCCGAGAACGGCGCGGTCCACTTACCCGGCTGCATGTCGAGGAAGAAGCAGATCGTTCCGCGCCTCGAGGTCGTGTTCGCCGCCGAGGAGGAGGAACTGTGCCAGCAGCACACGAATCCGCGCTGACTCTGCGCCGGAGTGTCCGAAGTGCAAAGAGCCGATCGACGATCCTGTCGTGCTGCGCGAGATCCTTGCGCTGGACTTCACCCGCTTCAGTAGCCGCACGAATGCTTTCGACAACAGCCACCAAAGTCAGGGGGATGATGGGCCGAGGCGATCTGGAGTGGACGCAGTTGCGGATCAACGGACGGATCTTGATCCCCGCCGAGAGCATTGTTGGCTACAAAAAGCGTCAGGATGGATAGCCACGATGGGCATCAATCTTGTAATCGCCGTTACCGATGATGACTGGTTCGAGATGCTCCGGCGTCAACCAAGCCTCAGTGAAGTCAATTTCTGGGCCCCCTCGGCAGCCAACTTCCGCGCGCTCCAGTCCGGAGAGCTGCTCCTGTTCAAGTTGCATGCGCCCCGCCCGCCGGTCACTTCGGTTTCCACTCCCCCGCCCTCGGCTATCCTCATGATCTGGTAAACTGCTATCAGCGTGAGAGATAACGGTTACTCGATCAGGGGTAACTTTGGGGGTAACAGATTGCGAGGTGATGAACAGAATCCAGCAATCATGCGGGTTTGCGCGAGTTATTCGGTAGACCTCCACCAATCAGTAACGAGTAGCCAGTAGCGAGGAAAGCATTTACTCGCTACTATGTTCTCAATTCATCCGGAAGCGGCGGTTTTAAGCCATTTTTGCGCAAAGACTTC
>CAMTVY010000003.1:0-43180 GCA_947085325.1 uncultured Gammaproteobacteria bacterium
CCTCGTGCGAACCGAATAACTCGACAATGACAGTAGAAAGAAAAAAAGTAGCAATCGTGAACGTTGCCAGCAACCCTGCAATGAAATGAACTTTCCTCAACATCGTGTGATCTCCTTATGGGCTAACGTAGAGGTCACCGGCGCTGCGCGGCTTTATCGCGCAGCGTCCGTGTGGACTGCCGGGTTGGGCCATGCCCCATGACTCCAATTGCCGTCACGCCAGCGCCGACGTTCTGCAAAGTTGTAGTGAGTTGCTATCGATTTACGCAGGCAAAAATGTAACGATCGGTTGTAGGGCCGGTTACCGATTGGACTCTTGCCTTCAGCCCATATTTCTTGCATTCCGCCTCGGCTAGTGACAAAGCCTGCTCAACCCCCATATCGGGTATGGCAGCTTTAATCACTACTGTACCTTCAGAAGAACTTGTTACCGTGGGTTGCATTGAGCAGCCAAGCATTGTGATGACCGAAAACAGGATGGCAATAAGGTTGCTTTGTTTCATTGATTCCTCCTACGGAAAAGAATAATTGGTTGCGTCCATACACCGCAGTGTTAGACCTCAGCGGGGTAATTGTTGTAACCACCTTGGTTGTTCCTGCTTCGAATAGAAGTAAGCGAGCATCTCTGCCGCCCCTTCTGGAAAAGACAAGGGGTCGTTGTCCAAGAACTGAAAGAACAAGCTTTCTTGGTCAATTTTGCCCCCCAGCGGATATTGATCTTGGTATTTGATGTGGACGCAGGCGTCACGGGCACGCTTGAGCTTGATGAACCGCTCCCAAATGGCCTTTCCGGACGGAGTAGGTACGTCATAGATTTTCGGAAGAATGGATTTCAATTTGTCTTCGGTAGATACCGCACGTTCTGCTGCCACGTGGTGCAACACTTCCTTCTTTTTCCCTTTCTTTACCTCGACAGGTTTTCGCCAAGTGCGACTGATAGAGTAGTTGCAAAAAGCCTCAAGCGCCTGAAAGCTGAACGTGACGCACACCAAGCTACTCTCGAAAAAAGAGAAGAGAAGATCATTTTGATCCGATGCAATTGACTGCGATGTGCCAAATGGGCTAGGCCCGGATTTGAACGAGAACTGTGCCTTAAGCTCAACCGCTCGCCTTGCCGCCCCAAATGCTACATTCATAGCCAACGCCGATGCATTGGGGGTGGTGAAACCAATCAACTCGTTTTTGGATGTTTGCGTAAGCGTGGTCAGGTATAGGCGGTCACCGGTCTTAAAAGATGGACCGCCGGGAAACGCAGGAGGCACGTCTTCCGCAATACGCGTTACCGCTTCAATTCGCCAGTCGCCGAGATCGTCAATAGTCATGCTGAGGCCCAACGTAAAGTTGAGGGGCGCCGCGCTTCTGCGGCGTCCCGCTCGAACGCCGGGTTAGGCCTCACTTGCTGCCGGGCTGCGTGCCTTTTGTACAGCTAGCTCGGAACGTGCAGCGGCAAGTTCCGAGGCAATGCGCGCCAGCTCAGCATTGGTTTTCTTTGACTCAGCAATCAGAGCAGAAAGCTTGTCTTTTGTGCCGAAGATCGCGAAAGGAAGAAGAAACCAAAGCAACGCCAGAAGAAAAAGGAACAGAACAACCACTACACCAAAGCCACCACCCATAAGCTCAGCCATGACCAAATCTCCCCTGAAGTGAATTGAATGGCCTCGCGGCCGGTTAGTGCAAGTGCAACTGCTGTTCTACATCAACTGCCATGAAAGTGTCTCTGAGGCCTAACGTAAAGTAGACACCCTAAAAAACGGGGAAATACACCTTGTCGAGGTGTATAATACTGGAGCGCAAGACATAAGAAGCTGATTTATTGAGATTAAATAAATTGGACACACCCTATGATCTCCCCTAAAGCCCCACCGCCAGAGCGCCCGCGTTTGATGGATCAAGTGCGTGAGCGACTACGGGTAAAGCACTACAGTATCCGCACCGAGCAGGTCTATACAGACTGGATTAAACGCTTTATTTTGTTTCATGGCAAGCGGCACCCAGAGGCTATGAGCGCGCCGGAAGTTGAGGCGTTTCTGACTTACCTGGCGGTACAGGGGAAGGTGTCGGCGTCTACTCAGAATCAGGCTAAAAGTGCGCTGTTGTTTCTTTATCGCGAGGTGTTGAATCAAGAGTTGCCCTGGCTGGATAACGTAACCCAGGCCAAGATACCGGAGCGGGTTCCGGTGGTGCTCACTGTCGCTGAGTCGCGCGCGGTGCTGGAGCGCATTCCCGGCTCCCATTGGCTGGTGGCAAGCCTGTTATACGGTGCGGGGTTACGCTTGATGGAGGCTCTGCGGCTGCGCGTGAAGGATGTTGATTTTGCGCGCCACGAAATCGTGGTGCGCGAGGGCAAGGGTTTTAAAGACCGTGTGACTATGTTGCCGACGTCCGTAGTCGATCCGCTTAAGCTGCATCTCGACAAGGTCAAGGCGTTGCACCAGCAGGACTTGGCGAATGGGTTAGGTGAGGTTTATTTGCCTTACGCGCTCGGCAAAAAATATCCTGGCGCTGGGCGCGAGTGGGGCTGGCAGTATGTCTTTCCTTCCATCAAGCATTCCGTTGATCCGCGCTCCGGTGTTACGCGCCGTCACCACCTGGATGAAAAAGGCATTCAGCGCGCAATGAAGCAGGCGGTGCGGGATGCCGGAATCGTCAAGCTCGCGACCCCGCATACCTTGCGCCACTCCTTCGCCACGCATTTGCTGCAATCCGGTTACGATATTCGCACGGTGCAGGAGCTGCTCGGCCACAAGGATGTGCAGACGACGATGATTTATACCCATGTGCTGAACCGCGGCGGGAAAGGTGTGCAGAGCCCGCTGGATCGGATCGCGTAGCGATGAGGCTACAGGAGTTGTTGCAAGTCTTCGCGGGTTAGATCGCAATTGCGGAGGATTTTTGCCAGAAGGCCGGGGCCGATAGTTTCACCGGCATGAACAGGAACGACGGTGGAGCGGCCATCCGGATGGCGCATGATATGGTGGCTGCCTTTGATGCGGCTAACGGAGAATCCGGCGCGGGATAAAGCCGCAAGGAGTTGCTTGCCCGTTACGCGGAGGGGCATCTATGCGGCAATGGTGATTCGCTGAATGCCGACGAAGCGGAGGTTTTCGGTGCTTTCTCCCTCGGTATCGAGACAAAGCTCAATGGCTTCCTTAATGCGCTCCATTAGTTCATCGAGAGATGTTGCCTGGGTGTGGCAACCGGGAAGTGCGGGCACGGAGGCGACATAATAGCCCTCGCTGTCGCGTTCAACGATCACATCGAATTCCCTTTGCATGGGCAACCCTTTGCGGTGACTGGTGGCTTTATGGTTCATAATATCACAGTTCAAGCGAAGATTTTCCGGTTGGAATATTTGATATTTTGGCGCTGAGATATGCAATACAACGAAAAATTTGATGTGATCGTCATCGGCGGCGGGCACGCGGGCACCGAGGCGGCGCTCGCGTCTGCGCGCATGGGCGTGCGCACGCTGCTGCTCACGCAAAGTATCGAGACGCTGGGCCAGATGAGCTGCAATCCGTCCATCGGCGGCATCGGCAAGGGGCATCTGGTGAAGGAAATTGACGCACTCGGCGGGCTGATGGCGCACGCGGCGGATCTGGCCGGTATCCAGTTCCGCACCTTGAATGCGAGCAAGGGCCCGGCGGTGCGTGCCACCCGCGCACAGGCCGACCGGGTGCTCTACCGGCAGGCGGTGCGCGGTGCGCTGGAGACGCAGGCCAATCTTTCGATTTTCCAGCAGGCGGTGGATGATTTAATTATCGAAGGCGAGCGCGTGACGGGTATCGTGACGCAGATGGGTTTGCGCTTCAGCGCCCGCTGCGTAGTGCTGACGGTGGGCACGTTTCTCGCCGGGCGCATTCATGTCGGGCTGTCGAATCATCAGGGCGGCCGTGCGGGTGATCCGCCTGCGAATGCGCTCGCAAGCCGTATGCGCGAGCTGGCGTTTCGCGTGGGCCGCCTGAAAACCGGCACGCCGCCGCGCATCGACGGGCGCACGATTGATTACGCGCAGCTTACGCCGCAGCCGGGCGATGAACCGCTGCCGGTGTTTTCTTTCATGGGGCGGGTGGAAGAGCATCCGCGTCAGGTGCCGTGCCACATCACGCATACCAACGAGCGCACGCACGCGATCATCCGCGGCGGTCTCGACCGTTCGCCGATGTACACCGGCGTGATTGAAGGTGTGGGGCCGCGCTATTGTCCGTCCATCGAAGACAAGATCGTGCGCTTTGCCGACAAGACTTCGCATCAGATTTTCGTCGAGCCGGAGGGGCTGACCACGCACGAGGTTTACCCCAACGGCATCTCGACCAGCCTGCCGTTCGATGTGCAGATCGAGCTGGTGCGCTCGATCAAGGGATTTGAAAACGCGCACCTCACGCGCCCCGGCTACGCGATTGAATACGACTATTTCGATCCGCGCGATTTGCAGCCCTCGCTCGAAACCAAAAGTATTAACAATCTGTTTTTCGCGGGCCAGATCAACGGCACCACCGGCTACGAAGAGGCGGCGGCGCAAGGTACCATGGCGGGTATCAACGCCGCCCTGCGGGTGCAGGATCAGGCCGCGTGGTGTCCGCGCCGCGATGAGGCGTATGTCGGCGTATTGATTGACGACCTCACCACGCGCGGCACCAGCGAGCCGTATCGCATGTTCACCAGCCGCGCGGAGTATCGCCTGCTGTTGCGCGAAGACAATGCGGATTTACGACTTACATCCAAGGGCCGCGAGCTCGGCGTGGTGGACGACGCGCGCTGGCAGGCGTTTGAGGCCAAGCGCGAGGCGATAGAAAAAGAGCAGCAGCGCCTGCGCGCCACCCGGCTGCGCCCGGAGACGTTGCCGGAAGATGATGCCGTGCGCGTGCTGGGGCAGCCGCTCAGCCGCGAGACGACGCTGATGGATTTGCTGCGCCGCCCGGACGTGAGTTACCGCACGCTGCTGTCATTGCCCGGTGCGGGCGTAGCGGCGGCAGATGAAAAAGTGGCTGAGCAGGTGGAGATACAGGCCAAGTACCACGGCTACATCGAGCGCCAGCACGACGAGATCGCGCGCGCGCGGCGGCACGAAGACACGGCGCTGCCGCTGAACCTTGATTACAACACCGTGCGCGGCCTTTCAAAGGAAGTGCAGATCAAGCTCGGCGACTACCGGCCGGCGACGCTGGGCCAGGCGGGCCGCATCTCCGGCGTCACCCCCGCCGCTGTCTCGCTGTTGTGGGTGCATGTGAAAAGGTGGCGTGCGCAATCATGAGCCGCTGAAAAATGCGCTCCACGCCGGTCTCGTGCAGCTCGGCGTGGCGTTGCCCGTTGCTGCGGAGCAAGGCCTGATCGACCTTGTCCGGCTCATCGAGAAGTGGAACAAGGTTTACAATCTGACGGCGGTACGAGCCCCGGAGGAGATGGTCACCCGCCATCTGCTGGACAGCCTTGCAGTGCTGCCGTATGTGCAAGGCCCGCGCGTGCTGGATATCGGCTGCGGCGCGGGCCTGCCCGGCCTGCCGCTGGCCATTGCCCTGCCCGGCACCCGTTTTACCCTGCTCGATGCCAACGCCAAGAAGACGCGGTTTGTCACCCAGGCCGCGATGGAGCTGGGGTTGGCCAATGTCGAGGTGGTGCAGGCGCGGGTGGAGAAGTACCGGCCTGCGTGGAAATTCGATACACTGATGGCGCGTGCCGTTGCCAGCGTCGCGGAACTTCTGCGCGCTACGCAGCACCTGTGCGCCAGTAACGGCGAGTTTCTGTTCATGAAGGGGGCTTACCCGGCGCAAGAGCTGGCGGATATGCCCGGGGAATTCAAAATGGCTGAAGTCATCAAATTGCGGGTGCCGGGGCTCGATGCCGAGCGCCATCTGGTACGCGTGCACTGCGCCGCGCCACAGGGGCCTGCGTGATGGCGCGCATCATCGCGCTCGCCAACCAGAAGGGCGGCGTCGGCAAGACCACCACGGCCATCAATCTCGCGGCCTCGCTCGCGGCGTGCAACCGGCGTGTGCTGCTGGTGGATCTTGACCCCCAGGGCAATGCCACCATGGGCAGTGGCATTGATAAAAACGGTGTCAGCTACTCCAGTTATGATGTGCTGACGGGTGATGTCTCGCCCGCAGAAGCCGTACAGCCGACCCAGCTGAAAAACTTTTTTGTGCTGCCGGGCAATGCCAACCTCACGGCCGCCGAGGTGGAGCTGGTCGGCAAGCTGCAACGCGAACACCGGCTGCGGCTGGCACTGGCGCAGGTGAGCGCGCAGTACGACTACATTCTCATCGACTGCCCGCCGTCGCTCAACATGCTCACGGTGAACGCGCTGGTGGCGGCGCAATCGGTGATGATCCCCATGCAGTGCGAGTATTACGCGCTGGAAGGGTTGACCGCGTTGCTCGACACCATCGAGCGCGTGCGGCAGACGCACAACCCGCGGTTGGCCATCGAGGGCCTGTTGCGCACATTGTTCGACCCGCGCAACAATCTTGCAAACGAAGTTTCCGCGCAGCTCACGCAGCATTTCGACGACAAGGTTTACCGCACCGTGATTCCGCGCAACGTGCGGCTGGCGGAGGCGCCCAGCCACGGCATGCCGGCGCTGGTATATGATAAGGCCTCGCGCGGCGCGCTCGCTTACCTTGCGCTGGCCGGCGAGATACTGAGAAAAGACAAACAGATGCAGGCGATGAACAAGGAGATGATGGCCAGTGGCAATTAAAAAACGCGGACTGGGGCGCGGCCTCGATGCATTGCTCGGCGGTGCGGTTTCGGCCGGTCAGGTCAGCGATGGCGATCTGCGTACACTGCCGTTGGAGGCTATCCGGCGCGGCAAATACCAGCCGCGCATGGACATGCGTCCGGAGACGCTGGAAGACCTCGCCAACTCCATCCGCGCGCAGGGCGTGGTGCAGCCTATTGTGGTGCGGCCCATTGCGGCGGGGCAGTACGAGATCATCGCCGGCGAGCGCCGCTGGCGCGCGGCGCAGATCGCGGGCCTGACCGACATCCCCGCCGTGGTGCGCAAGGTGGCCGATCAGGCCGCTATCGCCATGGCGCTGATTGAAAACATCCAGCGCGAAGACCTGAATCCGCTGGAAGAGGCCAACGCCTTGCAGCGCCTCATCAACGAATTCGACATGACGCACGAGCTTGCCGCCGAGGCGGTCGGGCGCTCGCGCGCGGCAGTGAGCAACCTGCTGCGCCTGCTCGCGCTCAACGCCGATGTGCGCAAGCTGCTGGAAACCAACGCGCTGGAAATGGGCCATGCCCGCGCCCTGCTCGGCCTCAATGGCAAGGCGCAGAGCGAGGCCGCGCAGCGTGTGGCCGACAAGGGTATGTCGGTGCGCGAGACCGAGCAACTGGTGCGACGCCTGCAGTCGACGCCCGCGCGCGGCAAGACCAAACCGCGCATCGACCCCGACATCCGCCGCTTTGAAACCGAACTCTCGGAAAAGCTCGCCGCGCCGGTGCGCGTGGAGCACGGTGATAAAGGCAAAGGACGGCTCATTATCAGCTACAATAGCCTCGACGAACTGGAAGGTATTCTGAAACACATCAAGTAGCATCATGCAGCACGCGCTATGTACGCCAGCGTACAGAACACCTTCGGCAAAGGGCGCATAAATGTCGAAGCCTGGACGTCGATCATGCACTACCTGGACTGGTACAACCGATGCAGACCGCATTCGAGCCTGGGCAAGAGAACGAGAACACCGGATGAGGCTTACGCCGTGATGCTGCCGACGATTAAACCGGCATCATGAGCAGCAGCGGGGAATCCACTTAAAAACCCTGGATTACTGTTCAAACGAGCGGGCCACGGCTAATAAGCAGCAGCCAATTTAAGGAGGGTCTATGTTCAACCAGCGTTTTCTTTTAATCGTATCTTTATTAATCCCGTTTATCTTAAGTGCACCCGCCGCCGCGGCTGATGCAAAAGCCACGCCGGTCATAGACAAATTTTACGTCGAGCAGGTGGAGAGCCTCGACCCGGACACCGATTTGGTGTTTATCCTGGAAGGTACATCGGGCGGCACGGCCAGGTTACGCATCAGCGGTATCGCGCGCACCATTCCCATGCAAGAGGTTGAGTCGGGCGTGTATGAAGGCAGCTACACCATCAAGCGTACGGATAAACTTAAGGCTAATGTCCGCGTGAGCGCCACGCTTGAGAAGAGAGGACTGCTGACCACTCAGCGCCTGGGGCAGTCGCTCACAACCGACTCCAGCACACAGACAGGCAGTTTGAGCATTGAGCGCTTCACCATGCAAGCCGTGGATCGTATCGAGCCCGGCGCCGATCTCAATTTCACGCTGAACGGCACGCCGCGTGCCAAGGCTACGTTTACCATCGAAGGGGTGGTGACCAACGCACTGATGAGGGAAGCCAGCGCCGGCGTTTACGCGGGCACATACACCATACGCCAGCGCGACAACTTCCCACCCGGCGTGAAAATCACGGCCACGCTCTCGCCACACACGCAATCGGTGACAGCAACGCTCAAACAACCATTGGTCAAAGACGCTGACGCACCGGTCATTAAAAATCTCACGCCGCGCGATGGTGAAACTGTATTATTGGGCAGCCGTATCTTCATCTCCGGCAGTTTTGACGACGGCGCAGGCTCCGGTGTAGATCCCACTGCGGTGCGCGTGCTATTTGACGGGCGCGACATCACCGATAGCGCCGTTATCACGGCAAGCTTTTTCAGCTATCAGCCTGAGTCTCCGCTTTCCATCAAGGAATATACAGTAGAGGTCAACGCCAAAGATCTGGCCGGTAATGCAACGCGTATGCAGTGGAAATTCAAAGTGCAGCGTGGCGAGGTGAAGCCAGATACAAGAGCCGTCTTGCCGCTCGAAATCCTGAGCCCCGCCAACAACAGCCAGGTGAGCGGCTCTGGAGCCGTGGAGGTGAAGGGCAGAAGCGCCCCCAATGTCGACGTGAGCGTAAATGTTGAGGCCTTCGCCTCGCTCGCCGGCATCATTGGAATGAATCAAAACATCCTCAACCGCACCGTGAGAAGTGACGCAAATGGTAACTTCATCTTCACCTTCAAGCCACTCTTCGTCGTACCCGGAACGCGCTACGAAGTGAAGCTCAGTGTCGGCGAAGGCGATCAAAAACGCGAACAGACGCTGGTGCTCCATGCGCATAAATGAGAGAGCCAATTAAGTAAGGCAATCGTCACAGACGGCGAGGGTGACACGCCCTCGCCGCCGTTTGTGAACGATGTGCCGGCTCTCTATGAAAATCCGTTTTTCACCTTGAGCGGCAAGCCGCAAAGCTCGGCGGCGCAGGAAGTGGCAAGGAAGGCCGAGGCCCCGCCCTTGACGTGCGCCGGCAGGAAAAGACTAGGCGGAAAACTCAGCGCCAGCGTGCGTATTCAGTCCGGGGCGAAGGGTAAGCTGGTTATCGGCTACAACAGTCTCGACGAACTGGAAGGCATCCTGAAACACATCAAAAAATAACCCGCCGTGCAGGCTTACCCACAGGCATGAACGAAACCGAGCGACGCCGTACGGAATGGGAAACGCGCTACCAGACTGGTGCGACGGGTTGGGATCGCGGCATGCACAGCCCCGCGCTCCATGCGTGGCTGGCGAGCGGCGTCCTCATCCCCTGCCGCATACTCGTGCCCGGCTGTGGCCGTGGCTACGAAGTAGTGCACTTGGCACGGCTGGGTTTCGACGTCACGGCAATCGACATCGCACCCTCTGCCGTGCAGGCGCTGCGCACCGCACTTGCAGCGGCCGGGCTCTCAGCACAGATAGTGGAGGCGGACATCTTTCACTGGCAGCCGGACGCCACCTTTGACGCCATCTACGAACAAACCACATTGTGCGCCATCGACCCTGCCACCCGCCGCGAGTACGCCGAACGATTAGGGGCATGGCTCAAGCCCGGCGGAAAACTGTACGCCCTCTTCATGCAGATAAGTCAGCCCGGCGGCCCGCCGTTTCACTGCGAGCTCGCGGACATGCGCATATTGTTTCCTGTCGAGCGCTGGGCTTGGCCCGGTGAGGCAGCGGTGCGCATCGCGCACCCTTCGCGCGAAGAACTGCACGAACTTGGGTTTGTGCTTACGCGGCGGTAAGAGTTATGCGGCCGCAACCGCACAAGTGGGAGTTTTTGGTGGTGGCAGGCGTGTCCGCCTGCCTTGCGTGGATGCGCGCTGCGCAACCGGCATAAAGGCAGCATGAGTTACTATGGGCTAACGATACAGATCACTGGCAGGAGGTTTAAGTGGACACGAAAACCGCAATAGAATCGCGCCGGGCAGTAAAGCAGTTCGACAGTAATCATAAGATGACAGAGGCGGAAACGGCACAGCTTATGTCGCTTGCTGTATTGGCGCCTACTGCGTTCAACATTCAAAACTGGCGCTTTGTGGTGGTGGGTGATGACGAACTGCGCAAGAAGATTCGTGCCGTGGCATGGGAGCAGGCCCAGGTTACCGACGCATCGCTGTTCATCATCGTCTGCGCCGATCTGAAGGCGTGGGAGAGAGATCCGGGGCGTTATTGGAAAAATGCTCCGCAACCGGTGCAAGAATTCATGATACCTGCGATAGACAAATATTATCGGGGACACGATCAAGTGCAGCGCGATGAGGCCATGCGGTCATGCGGCATCGTGGCACAAACCCTCATGTTGGCGGCCCAGGCCATGGGGTATGATTCCTGTCCAATGGACGGATTTGATTTCGATGCAGTCGCAAAGCTGATTCGGTTGCCCGAAGACCATGTGATCGCCATGTTTGTCGCGATAGGGAAGGGAACCAAAGAGCCCTGGCCGCGCCCGGGGCAGCTCCCCTTGGCAGAAGTGATTCGTTACAACCACTTTTGATGATGCACCATTAGCCGCTGCGCGCAGTCACCCTGCATGATTAAAGCCATCGTCACCGACATCGAGGGTACGACGTCCTCGCTGTCATTTGTGAAAGACGTGTTGTTTCCCTACGCGCGTGCGCATATGGCAGCGTTCGTGGCGGCGCATGCGCGCGAGGATGCGGTGCGCATGCTGCTGGACGAGGTGCGGCAGATGGTGGGCGGGCGCGCCGATGATGGGCAGGTGATTGCGCAACTCATCCAGTGGATAGACGAAGATAAAAAGGTCACGCCGCTGAAGGCGCTGCAAGGCATGATCTGGGAGGCGGGCTACCGGCAGGGCGACTTCAGGGGCCATGTGTATGAAGACGCAGTGCGCAAACTCAAAGAGTGGCACGCGCAGGGCTTAAAGCTGTATGTGTTTTCCTCCGGCTCGGTGCAGGCGCAGAAACTTTTATTTACCCACTCGGAGTACGGCGATCTCACGCCGCTGTTTTCGGGCTATTTCGATACCACGGTGGGGGCGAAACGTGAGCCGGGCTCTTATCGCAAGATCGCAGAGGACATCGGCCTGCCGCCGGGCGATATTTTGTTTCTGTCGGATATTAAAGAAGAGCTCGACGCAGCAGGCACAGCCGGGATGCAGACGGTGTGGCTGTTAAGGGCGGATGGCGAGATGCCCGCCCCGGCGCATCCGCAGGCCCGGAGCTTCGACGCTATTCCGGGGCTGTTTAAGCCTTAAAACGGCACCCAGGTCTTTTCCTGGCTGTAGCTCAGGTAGCCGATATTCACGCCGCCGCGCAGGCCGACGCCGAGGCGTATGGGCGCAAGCACAATTTTACCCTTCTGCTGGTAGTTGATGCCCGCACCCGCGACGTAATAGAAGCTGCCCTCGACGGCGGGAAAGCGCTGGTAGATGGCGCTGGCCGCAGGCAGGTGATAGACCAGCACAAATACCTTGGAGGCGTTGGCGCCGGCATCGAAGCCGATGGAGGGGCCGGTCCAGTGCACCTTGTGTGTGCCGCCGTTTTTCAGTGTGATGGTGCCGTCGCCATAGCGCAAGCCCACTACCAGCGCGCCGCTCACCTCTTCGCCCTTGATGTAACCGTTTGGCCGGCCGTGGTCTTCAAAGGCCTTTTCTATGACCTTGGCGAGACCGGCAGTGCTTTCGCCGAAAAACGCCTCGGCTTCCTTGAGGGTGGTGTTTTTGTCGTAGGTGTTCTTGTCGTCGGCTGCGGTCGCCAGCGGGGCGCCGAGCAGGCAGGTCATCAGGGCCGCGAGGGCAGATAATGAGGTCAGGCGCATCGTCCAAGTCTCCTGTCAGATGGCGGGGGATGTCGAGTCAGTCTACCACAGCAAACAACGCGGCAAGGCACGCTGTGGTTGACGCCCAGGCGGCGCGGCGTGGCTCAAATGCCGGGTGATCGTTGACGCCACACCGCCTCAACCTTTATACTTCGCGCCCTATGAGCAAGGCCAAGGGAACCGGCCTGGCGCTGATTGGGGTGGGTACGCTGCTGACCTCCACGGTGCTGGTCGGGCTGCTGTTGGGATATGGCCTCGATGTGTGGTTAGGATCACTCCCACTCTTCATGTTCATCTTGGGCTGCCTGGGTTTCGTGGGCGGATTCCTGAAGGTTTACAGGCTGTTGACCAAGCCAGAGTGAGCAGAAACGCACTCACGCAGGCGGTATCCGGCGGTGCGCGCGCTGTGATTGCCACGCAGGCAGTCATTTTGCTGGCGAGCGCGCTGGGGTCTTTTGCGCTCGCCGGGCCTTGGGCAGGACTTTCTGCCGGCTATGGCGGGTTGGTGGCCATGGCGCTGGCGTGGTTATTGAGTCGGCGCGTTGCGCGCGCGGGTGAGGCAGCGTGGCAGAGCAGTGGCCGGGGCATGCTGATTTTGTTTGCAGGCCTCGCGCAGCGATTTATGCTGGTGCTGGTGTTGTTGGGCGTCGGGCTGGGTGTGTTCAAGCTCCATGCGCTCGCCACCATCACCGGGTTTGCCCTGACGCAGTTGGGCTATCTGATAGGAATGCGTACTACAGGTTCAGAACACAGGGGATCACAGCCGTGAGTGCAGCACCAGCCTCCTCGGGTGGAGGAACAGTCGAGTATATTCAGCATCACCTGACCAATCTGTGCGTCGGTGACTGCACGGGCGGCTTCTGGTCGTGGCATGTCGATACGCTTGCCGTCAGCAGCCTGTTGGGTGCGCTGATTGTGTTTACCAGCTGGCGTTTGGGACGGAATCTGTCGGCCGACAAACCCAGCGGCTTTCAGAACGTGGTGGAATCGATTCTCGAATTCGTCGGCGGTCAGGTAAAAGACAGCTTCCCCGGTCACAACCCACTTATCGCGCCGCTCGCGCTCACAATTTTCATCTGGGTGTTCCTGATGAACGCCATGGATATGATACCGGTGGATTTGCTGCCGTGGCTGGGCCAGATGGTGGGAATACCTTACCTCAAGGTGGTGCCCACTACCGATCTGAGCGCCACGCTCGCGCTCTCGCTTTCCGTATTTGCGCTGGTCATCTTCTATAACATCAAGGTGAAGGGGCCGGTCGGCTACCTCAAGATGTTCCTGTTTCATCCCTTCGGCAAATTTTTTATTCCAGTAAACATCGTCATGACCGCCATCGAAGAGCTGGCCAAGCCGCTCAGCCTCGGCCTGCGACTGTTCGGCAACCTGTTCGCGGGCGAGCTGGTGTTTCTGCTTATCGCGCTTATTGGCGGTACGCTGGTCACAGGCCTGGCGGGCTGGCTGTTCTGGTTCCCGTTGCAGGTGACGCTCGACCTCGGCTGGCTGATTTTCCATCTGCTGGTGATTACGTTGCAGGCGTTTATTTTTATGGTGTTGTCTATCGTTTATTTGGGGATGGCGCATCAGGAACATTAAGGCTTATAAAACCCAACGCCAAGACGCTAAGACGCAAAGGTAAAGACAGTTATTGTTTTATGAATCTTGGCGTCTTTGCGACTTTGCGTTGAGTAGTTGAATTTGAATTGTTTATTTTAAGGAGAGTAGAAAATGACACCTGACATGATTGCAATGATTTATGCCTACACCGCAGTGGGCGTGGGCGTGATTCTCGCCGCTGCCGGTCTGGGTTCGGCCATCGGCTGGGGCCTGATCTGCGCCAAGACGCTGGAAGGCATCGCGCGCCAGCCCGAGATGCGCCCGGCGTTGATGACCAACATGTTCATCTTCGCGGGCCTGATGGAGTCATTCCCGTTCATCATTCTCGCGTTCGGCATGTGGTTCCTGTTTGCCAACCCGTTCGTGGGCGCGCTGCAGGCAGCTATCGGCGCGGCGGGCTAATTGTCCCCCGCTCATACATTCAGCTTGATCGAGTGAGAAGCGCATGAATATTACAGCCACTTTGTTTGGCCAGATTGTGGCCTTCATCCTGCTCATCTGGTTTGTTAACCGGCTGCTGTGGGGGCCGCTGACCGCGCTGATGAAGGAGCGCGAGAAGCGCATCGCCGATGGCCTGGCCGCCGGCGAAAAGGGCCGCCATGATCTGGAGCTGGCCGAGAAGCACGCCAAAGAAGTGTTGCACAAGGTGAAGGCCCAGTCTGCTGAAATCCTGGCGCAGGCCGAGCGCCGCGCCAACGAAATCGTGGAAGAGTCGAAGGGCAACGCGCGCATCGAGGGTGAGCGCATCATCACTGCGGCCAAGGTCGAGATCGAGCAGGAAGTGAACCGCGCCAAGACCGAGCTGCGCACGCAGGTGGCGGCGATTGCCGTGAGCGGCGCGGAGAAGATTCTGGGCCGCGAGATCGACGCCAGGACGCACAGCGAAGTGCTGAACCAGCTGGCGACAGAAATCTAGTCCGGACACAGACCTATGGCCGAAAAAATCACCGCTGCCCGCCCTTACGCACAAGCTGTATTCGAGCTGGCGCAGAGCCAGAGTGAACTACAGCGCTGGTCGGAGATGCTGGCGCTCGCCGTAGGTGTAGCGGGCGACGACACGTTGCGCAGGCTCGTCGGTCATCCGCGCGTGCACAAGGCGCAGCTGGCCGAGCTGGTGCTGGCGGCGTGCGGTGATGGCCTGAGCGCCACCGGGCAAAATTTCATCCGCCTGTTGGTCGAAAATAGCCGATTGCCGCTGCTGCCGGAGATCGCGGCGCTGTATGAGGCGAGCCGCGCCGAGGCCGAGGGTGTGCTCAAGGTGCAGGTGACGTCGGCCTGGCCGCTCTCGAGTGCAGAAGAAGGCATGATAGCCGCAGCGCTGAAGTCGAGCCTGCAGCGCGAGATCAGTCTCACCAGCACGGTGGACAAGAGTCTGCTGGGCGGCGCGGTGATCCGCGCCGGAGACCGTGTTATCGACGGCTCGGTGCGCGGACAACTCGGCAAGCTCGCGCACGCATTGGCGCACTGACCGGCAAGAACCTATAGGGTGTCTCTAAAAATGATGGATTTTGCTTCAAGACAAGGCGCAGCGCAGTCGAGCAGCGCAGCATACACTCAGTATGTGAGCAGCGGAGACAAGCTGCAACGCAGTATTGGAGCAAAAGACGCATTTTTAGAGGCGCCCTTAACCGAATTCCAGACTTTATATTTGAGGAAGCTTACATGAAGCTCAACCCTTCAGAAATCAGCAATTTGATCAAGAGCCGCATCGAGAATTTCGCGGTGCTCACCGAGGCGCGCACCGAAGGCACCGTGGTCTCGGTGACCGACGGCATCGTGCGCGTACACGGCCTGTCCGACGTGATGCAGGGCGAGATGATCGAATTTCCCGGCAACACCTACGGCATGGCGCTCAACCTTGAGCGCGACTCGGTCGGCGCGGTGGTGCTGGGCGATTACGAACACATCAGCGAAGGCGACAGCGTAAAGTGCACCGGACGCATTCTGGAAGTGCCGGTGGGCGAGGCGCTGCTGGGCCGCGTGGTGGATGCGCTCGGCAGTCCCATCGACGGCAAGGGGCCGATCAAGACCACGCAGACCTCGCCGATTGAAAAAGTGGCGCCGGGTGTGATCGCGCGCCAGTCGGTGAGCCAGCCGGTGCAGACCGGTCTCAAGGCCATCGACGCGATGGTGCCGATCGGCCGCGGTCAGCGCGAGCTTATCATCGGCGACCGTCAGACCGGCAAGACTGCGGTGGCGGTGGACACCATCATCAACCAGAAAGGCACGGGCGTGAAGTGCGTCTACGTCGCCATCGGCCAGAAGGCGTCGTCGGTCGCCGCCGTGGTGCGCAAGCTCGAAGAGCACGGCGCGCTGGCGCACACCATCGTGGTGACCGCCACCGCGTCGGACTCCGCCGCGATGCAGTTCATCGCCCCCTACTCCGGCTGCTCCATGGGCGAATACTTCCGCGACATCGGCGAAGACGCGCTCATCGTGTACGATGATCTTACCAAGCAGGCCTGGGCCTACCGCCAGGTGTCGCTGCTGCTGCGCCGTCCGCCGGGCCGCGAGGCGTATCCGGGCGACGTGTTCTACCTGCACTCGCGCCTGCTGGAACGCTCCGCGCGCGTGAACGCGGAGCACATCGAGAAGATCACCAACGGCAAGGTGAAAGGCAAGACCGGCTCGCTCACCGGCCTGCCCATCATTGAAACCCAGGCCGGCGACGTATCGGCCTTCGTGCCCACCAACGTGATCTCGATCACCGACGGCCAGATCTTCCTCGAAACCGATTTGTTCAACGCCGGTATCCGGCCCGCCATCAATGCCGGCCTGTCGGTGTCGCGTGTGGGTGGCGCGGCGCAGACCAAGATCATCAAGAAGCTGGGCGGCGGCGTGCGCCTCGACCTCGCGCAGTACCGCGAACTCGCCGCGTTCGCGCAGTTCGCCTCCGACCTCGACGAGAGCACGCGCAAGCAGTTGGAGCGCGGTCAGCGCGTAATGGAGTTGATGAAACAGAAACAGTACGCGCCGATGAGCGTGGCGGAACTGGCGGTATCACTGTTCTCTGCCAGCCAGGGCTTCCTCGACGACGTCGAGGTGCCCAAGATACAGGCCTTCGAGCAGGCGCTGCTGAGCTTTATGAAGTCCAAGCACGCCGCGTTGATGGAAAAGATCAATGCCACGGGCGATTACAGCAGCGAGATCGAGAGCGGCTTGCGCTCCGCGCTGACGGAGTTCAAGCAGAGCAATGCTTGGTAATAAAATCCAACGCAAAGACGCCAAGACGCAAAGAACACCAAGATAGAAATAGTGGGAAATTGAGATACCGTTTTACGGGGAATGCAATCCGAGCAATCTTTTAGAGCTTTGCGTCTTAGCGTCTTAGCGTTGAGTTGTTAGAGCAGCCAAGGTAACCAGATGGGCAGCAAAAAAGAAATACGCACCAAGATCAAGAGCATCAAGAACACGCAGAAGATCACGCGTGCGATGGAGATGGTTGCGGCCTCGAAAATGCGCAAGGCGCAGGAGCGCGTGCGCGCTGCGCGCCCCTATGCCGCCAAGATGCGCAACGTGATCGGCCATCTGGCGCATGCGCACCCGGAATACAAGCACCCCTATTTGCAGGAGCGCACGGTAAAGCGCGTCGGCTTTATTATCGTGTCGTCCGACCGCGGGCTGTGCGGCGGTCTCAACACCAACCTGTTTCGCGCCGCGCTCGTCGCGATGCGCGACTGGGGTACGCAAGGCGTGCAGGTGGACGTGTGTACCGTCGGCACCAAGGCGGCGGGTTTCTTCAAGCGCTTCGGCGGCAACATCGTGGCGGAGAAGTCGCATCTGGGCGATGCGCCCAGCCTCACCGATCTGATCGGTGCGGTGAAGGTGATGCTGGATGCGTACAACAACGCGCACATCGACCGCCTGTATCTGGTCTATAACGATTTCGTCAACACCATGGTGCAGAAGCCGGCGCTGCAGCAGATGCTGCCTGTCGTGCCCGATACCGATGCAACGCTGCGCCACCACTGGGACTACATCTACGAGCCCGAGTCGAAAGAGGTGCTGACCCATTTACTCACGCGCTATGTCGAGTCGCTGGTGTATCAGGGCGTGCTGGAGAATATCGCCTCCGAACAGGCGGCGCGCATGGTGGCGATGAAGAGCGCCTCGGATAACGCGGGCGAATTGATCGGCGATCTGCAACTGGTTTACAACAAGGCGCGCCAGGCGGGTATCACGCAGGAGCTGTCGGAAATCGTGGCCGGCGCGGCGGCGGTTTAAGTTTAAATACAGTAGCGAGTGGCGAGTAGCAAGTAACCAGGAAATGCATTTCCTCGCCACTAGCAACTAGCCACTAATTAACGAATTTTAATTTGAGTTTGTGAGGAACTGAGCATGAGTTCAGGAAAGATAGTTCAAATCATCGGCGCCGTGGTGGACGTTGAGTTTCCGCCCGAGTCGCTGCCCAAGATATATGACGCGTTGCTGGTGGACGCTGCCGGTCTGACGCTCGAGGTGCAGCAGCAGCTCGGCGACAGCGTGGTGCGTACCATTGCGATGGGTTCGTCCGACGGCCTGCAGCGCGGCGTTGCGGTGAGCAACACCGGCGCGCCGATCTCGGTGCCGGTGGGCAAGGAAACCCTGGGCCGCATCATGGACGTGCTCGGCAAGCCTATCGACGAAAAGGGTGCGATCGGCGAAAAGCAGCGCTGGTCGATACACCGCAAGGCCCCGGCCTATGATGAGCTCGCCGCGAGCACCGAGCTGCTCGAAACCGGCATCAAGGTGATCGACCTGATCTGCCCGTTCGCCAAGGGCGGCAAGGTCGGTCTGTTCGGCGGCGCGGGCGTGGGCAAGACCGTGAACATGATGGAGCTGATCCGCAACATCGCCATCGAGCACTCGGGTTATTCCGTGTTCGCGGGCGTGGGTGAGCGTACCCGTGAAGGTAACGACTTCTACCACGAAATGACCGAGAGCAAGGTTATCGACAAGGTGTCGCTGGTGTACGGCCAGATGAACGAGCCGCCCGGCAACCGTCTGCGCGTGGCGCTGACCGGTCTCACCATGGCGGAGTTCTTCCGCGATGAAGGCCGCGACGTGCTGCTGTTCATCGACAACATCTACCGCTACACGCTGGCCGGCACCGAGGTGTCCGCGCTGCTCGGCCGTATGCCGTCCGCCGTGGGTTATCAGCCGACACTGGCCGCCGAAATGGGCGCGCTACAGGAGCGCATCACCTCCACCAAGACCGGCTCGATCACCTCGATCCAGGCCGTGTACGTGCCCGCCGACGACTTGACCGATCCGTCGCCCGCGACCACGTTCGCGCATCTGGACGCCACCGTGGTGCTGTCGCGTCAGATCGCGGAGCTGGGTATTTATCCCGCCGTGGATCCGCTCGACTCCACCAGCCGCCAGCTCGACCCGCTCATCATCGGGCAGGATCACTACGACACCACGCGCGCGGTGCAGGGTACCTTGCAGCGCTACAAGGAACTGAAGGACATCATCGCGATTCTCGGCATGGATGAACTGTCGGAAGAGGACAAGCTTACGGTGACGCGCGCACGCAAGATTCAGCGCTTCCTGTCGCAGCCGTTCTTCGTGGCCGAGGTGTTCACCGGCTCACCCGGCAAGTATGTGTCGCTCAAGGACACGATCCGCGGCTTCAAGGGCATCGTCAACGGCGAGTACGACTCACTGCCGGAGCAGGCGTTCTACATGGTCGGCACGATTGATGAGGCGGTAGAGAAGGCCAAAACCTTGAAATAAAGGAATGACTCAACGCAAAGACGCGAAGACGCAAAGCTCTAAAATTAGAGTAATCAAATGGCGGTACAAATTGGGTACGCTCAAATATAAATTATGGCTAGGCACTACATTTTGACTAAACGAATTTCTTGGCGTCTTGGCGTCTTTGCGTTAGGTTGTTTATAGTTATGGCCATGACCCTGCATCTCGATATCGTAAGCGCTGAAGCGGAAATATTTTCCGGTCTGGCGGAGATGGTGTTCGCGCCCGCTTCGCAAGGCGAGGTCGGTATCCTGCCGCGCCATACGCCGTTGCTCACCACGCTCAGGCCGGGCGAGGTGCGCGTGAAGATTCCAGATGGCGAGGAGCAGGTGTTTTACGTCTCCGGCGGCATACTGGAAATCCAGCCGCACGTCGTCACCATTCTGTCCGATACCGCGCTGCGCGCCCACGACGTGGACGAGGCCGCCGCACTGGAGGCCAAGCAGCGCGCCGAGCAGGCCATGCGCGACCGCAAGTCCGACTTCGACTACGCCCAGGCGCAGGCCGAGCTGGCCGAGGCCGTGGCGCAGTTGCAGACTATTCAGCGTCTGCGCAAAAAGGGCCGCTGATACAACGTGTAGGTCGGATCAAGCGTAGCGGATCCGACACACGATGCTTGTAACTTTCCGCTTTTCTTGTATCTTGGGCCTATGGGCCTTTCCGTAATCATCCTCGCCGCCGGGCAGGGCACGCGCATGCGCTCCGCGCTGCCCAAGGTGCTGCACCCGCTGGCGGGCCGACCGCTGCTGGAGCATGTCATCCATACTGCGCATGGGCTTAACGCCCAGACGGTTCATGTCGTCTATGGCTATGGCGGTGACGCCGTGCCGCGCGCACTCGCCCACCTCGACGCGCGCTGGGTCGAACAGGCCGAGCAGCTCGGCACGGGGCACGCAGTCGCGGTCGCTCTCGGCGTCCTGCCTCCTGCGACACTAAGCCATCCTTGGCTGGCGCAGGCCACATCACCTATTTCAGACGATGACACGGTGCTGGTGCTGTACGGCGATGTGCCGCTCATCAGCACGGCGACGCTGCAACGCCTGATCGCAGCTGTGAGTGATGGCAGTCTCGGGCTGCTGACCGTGCATCAGCACGATCCGAGCGGCTATGGACGCATCGTGCGCGATGAGGGCCGCAAGGTAACGCGCATCGTCGAGGAGAAAGATGCGACAGCGGACGAGCGCGCGATCAACGAAATCAACACCGGCATGATCGCGGCCCCGGCGGCGCGGATGCGCGCGTGGCTCGCCAGGCTCGAAAACAACAACGCCCAGAAAGAATATTACCTCACCGATGTGATTGCGCTTGCGGTGCGGGACAGCATCGTCATCAACACCGTAGAGCCCGATAAAGTGGCCGAGACCATGGGCATTAACAACAAGGCGCAGCTCGCCGAGCTTGAGCGCTATTATCAGCGCCACGAGGCCGAACGCCTGATGCTGGAGGGCGTCACGCTGCTGGATCCGCTGCGGCTCGACGTGCGCGGGGAGGTGAGTGTGGGGCAGGATGTCACGCTGGACGTGAATGTGGTGCTCGAAGGCAAGGTTACGCTGGGTGACCGGGTGCGTATCGGGCCGCAGGTGGTGATTCGTAATGCCCGCATCGGCGATGATGTCGAGATACTCTCCCACTGCGTGATCGAAGACGCGGTGATCGAGGCCGGCTGCCGCATCGGGCCGTTTGCGCGCATCCGCCCTGAAACAATACTGGCCGCCGGCGTGCATATCGGTAATTTCGTTGAGATCAAGAAATCCAGAGTCGGTGCGGGCACCAAGATCAATCATCTGAGCTATGTCGGCGATGCCATCGTTGGGCGCGAAGTGAACATCGGTGCGGGCACTATCACCTGCAACTACGACGGCGCGAGCAAGCATCAAACCGTCATTGAAGACGGCGCCTTCATCGGCTCCGACACGCAACTGGTGGCACCGGTCACGGTGGGCGCGCACGCGACCGTCGGCGCGGGCTCCACGATCACCCAGGACGTGCCGCCGGAGGCGCTGGCGGTCAGCCGGGTGAAGCAGAGTACCGTGCCGGGCTGGGAGCGTCCGGCGAAAAAGAAATAAAATTTCTTAATAAAATATAACGCAAAGACGCCAAGACGCAGAGAAAATGAAGGCGAGACGTAAGAAAATGGGTGGTGTTTTAATGACGGCTATTGGCGCTTAAGCCAACTTTAATCAACTTTCTCGTGTCTTGGCGTCTTTGCGTTGGGTTGTTGGCTTAAGGGTTGAAACTATGTGCGGAATTGTCGGGGCCGTAGCAGAACGGGACGTGATGCCGGCGTTGGTCGAGGGCCTCAAGCGTCTGGAGTATCGCGGTTACGATTCCGCCGGTGCGGTAGTGCTTGATGCAGGCGGCAAGCTTGCGCGGGCCCGAACCGTGGGCCGGGTGGTGGAGCTGGAGCAGCAGCTTGCCGGTCGCAAGCTGCAAGGCGTCACAGGCATCGCACACACGCGCTGGGCAACACATGGTGTGCCGAGCGAGAGCAACGCGCACCCGCACATCTGCCGTGGCACGGTCGCCGTGGTGCACAACGGGATTATCGAGAACCATGAAGCACTGCGGGCTGAGCAGGTGCGGGCGGGCTACGAGTTTACCTCGCAGACCGACACCGAAGTCATCGCGCATCAACTGCATAAGCATTTGGACGCGGGCAAGTCGCTATTTGAGGCGTTGCGTGCCACGGCCGCTGACCTGCATGGCGCCTACGCCCTGGGCGTGATCGGCATCGCTGATCCTGCCCGGCTGGTTGCCGCGCGGCGCGGCAGCCCGCTGGTGATAGGCCTCGGCGAGGGCGAGAATTTCATTGCCTCCGATGTGGCGGCACTGCTACCGGTGACGCGGCGCTTCATTATTCTCGAAGACGGCGATATCGCCGACATTACCCGCGACAGTGTACGCATTATTAATGCGGAGGGTGAGGAGGTTACGCGCAAGGTGCATGTGAGCACGCTCAGTGCCGATGCAGTCGAACGCGGCGAATACCGCCATTACATGCTGAAGGAGATCTTCGAGCAGCCGCGTGCGGTAGCGGATACGCTCGAAGGCCGCCTGCATGCTGGCCGTGTGCTGGAAGAAAGCCTCGGCCCCAACGCTGCCGCGATACTGAACGCCGTCAAGCGCGTACACATCATCGCCTGCGGCACGAGCTACCATGCCGGGTTGATTGCGCGCTACTGGGTCGAGGCGCTGGCGGGCATCCCCTGCAACGTCGAGGTGGCGAGCGAGTTCCGCTACCGCCGCCCGGTGGTGAGCGAAGACTGTCTGGTGGTGGCGATTTCGCAGTCCGGCGAGACCGCCGACACACTCGCCGCGCTGCGTGAAGCGAAGCGACTCGGATTCCGTTACTCCCTCGCTATTTGCAACGTTCCGGAAAGCTCGCTGGTGCGCGAGGCGGACATCGTGTTGATGACGCACGCCGGGCCCGAGATCGGGGTCGCCTCCACCAAGGCCTTCACTACCCAACTCGTCGCACTTATGCTGCTTACCATCGTGCTGGGGCGGCGCCATGCGCTGACGCCTGCGCTGGAAGGCAAACTGGTTAGCCAGCTAGAGTCACTGCCCGCAAAAATCGAGCAGACCCTGGCCATGAGTGATGACATCAAGCGCCTTTCCGAACAGTTTGCCGACAAGCATCACGCGCTGTTCCTGGGGCGCGGCGCGCACTATCCGGTGGCGATGGAAGGCGCGCTCAAACTGAAAGAAATTTCCTACATCCACGCCGAGGCCTATCCCGCCGGCGAACTCAAGCACGGCCCGCTCGCGCTGGTGGACGCCGAGATGCCGGTGATTGCCGTGGCGCCCAATAATGAATTGCTGGAGAAGCTCAAATCCAACCTGCAAGAGGTGCGCGCGCGCGGCGGCAAGCTGATCGTGTTCGCTGACGGCGCGGCAGGCTTCAAATCTTCAGAGGGCGTGCAGGTGCTGAATGTCCCACACGCGGAGGATGACACGTCACCGCTGGTCTACACCGTGCCGTTGCAGCTTCTGGCCTATCATGTCGCGGTGCTCAAGGGCACCGACGTGGACAAGCCGCGCAATCTCGCAAAATCGGTAACGGTGGAATAGTAGAATCGGGCGCTCGGCTTGCCATCGGCGCTAAGGTGGTGGCGGAAGCGAGCGGGTGGACGCCGCCACTCAAACCGGAAAGCGGCACAAGACGGCTTAACCATGACGGAACGACATTATCGTTTATTCGAACACCTTTGAAGGGTTTGTCGTTGTACTTTGTTGTATGGAACTGCCGGGGTAATCCCCCCGTAAATTAGAGGTACTCAGAAGTGGAATTTTCTCGTAACCTTGTCCGAGGAGATTCCCATGAAGAAATCGCGTTTTACAGACAGCCAGATCATCGGCGTGCTCAAACAAGCGGAGGCCGGTACGCCGGCCCCGGAACTGTGCCGGACGCACGTCATCAGCTCGGCCACGTTCTACAAGTGGCGATCGAAGTTTGGCGGCATGGACGCCTCGATGATGTCCCGGCTCAAGGAGCTGGAGGAGGAGAACCGGCGACTGAAGAAGATGTACGCCGAGGCCCAGATGAGCGCCGACATTCTCAAGGAGGCGCTCCAAAAAAAATGGTAAGGCCATCTCAGCGCCGTGAGATGGCCAAATGGGCGGTGGACACCCGGGGCGCCAGTATCCGGCAAGCATGTACAGACTTCGCCGTCAGCGAGACCTGCTTCCGTTACCAGGCCAAATGGTCCGACGAGAACGCGCTGATCGCCGACTGGCTGGTACGGCTGGCCGGGGGTCCAGAAGAACTGGGGCTTCGGCTTGTGCTTCCTGCACCTGCGCAACGTCAAGCATTTTTCCCGGAACCACAAGCGCGTGTACCGTATCTACCGGGAGTTGGAGTTAAATCTACGGATCCAGCCAAAAAAGCGCCTGGTGCGCGAGAAGCCGCAGCCGCTGTTGGTGCCCGCGGCCATCAACCAGGTGTGGTCAATGGACTTCATGCACGATCAGCTCAGCGATGGCCGCAGCTTCCGGCTGTTCAACGTGCTCGATGACTTCAACCGCGAAGGTTTGGATATCGAGGTGGACTTCTCCTTGCCGGCCGAGCGCGTGATCCGCTCGCTGGAGCAAATCATTGCCTGGCGTGGCAAGCCTGGCGCTTTTTAGCTCCACTTTTGGCGACAGCTAATAATGGGGGGATTACCGCAGGATCGAGGTCATGTGTCTACTGAAGCGGGTGAAGTCCGGTTTTATCGAGTTTATCGAGTCCGAGCGCCTTCACACCGAAGTACACCACCAGCGCAATTACCAGAAAATCAATCACGACCGATACGAAGTGCCCCAGCAATATCGCAACGGGGCCGAGGGTGAGCGTGGCTGACTGTAAGCCTTCAGCGGCCCCCAGCGCAATGCCGATGAGCGGATTGATAACATCGGTGACCAGCGCGGCCACGACCTTGGAGACCGCGCCGCCCAGGATAAAACCGACAGCCAGGCCGACCACACCTTGTTTTCTTATGAAGTCCATGAAACCGTGCATGTGCAAGCCCTCCTTGTTGACCTGAAATGAAGTGATACAAGAACATTGGAGCAGTAAGAGCGCTGGGGGGCAATGGTTTGCCGTGACGCCGCGCCGGGGCGGGCGTAGTTGGAGGCGAATGATGGTGGTTGGTGGGCCGTGTGCGGATCGAACGCACGACCAACAGATTAAAAGTCTGCTGCTCTACCGGCTGAGCTAACGGCCCCGATAATATTTTAATGCGCGCTGCGCCTCGGCTCGCCCCCTTCTCCCCCTGGGAGAAGGGATGGGGATGAGGGTCGCCTATCGCCCCTTCTTCCCCCGGCAAAGAGGTGGGGATGAGGGCTGCCTATTGTAAACGCTGGCGGCGCTAACACCAAGGTGTGAGGCGCTGGAACCTGCACTATTGGTAGCGCGTGGGGTCGGCAATGCCTGCTGTCTTGAAGCCCGCGGCGCGCAGGCGGCAGGCGTCGCAGCGGCCGCAGGCACGGCCTGCGTCATCGGCGCTGTAGCAGGAGACGGTTGCGGCGTAATCCACCCCGAGCCGCAGCCCTTCGCGGATGATGTCCGCTTTGCTCAAATGGATGAGCGGGGCGTGCAGGGTACAGCGGTTGCCTTCCACCCCGGCCTTGGTGGCGACGTTGGCGAGGTGCTCGAAGGCTTCGATGAATTGCGGGCGGCAGTCCGGGTAGCCGGAGTAGTCCACGGCGTTTACGCCGATAAAGATGTCGCCTGCCTTTAACACCTCGGCCCAGCCCAGCGCCAGGGCAAGCAGCAGGGTATTGCGCGCCGGTACATAGGTGACGGGTATGCCCGGGCCCAGCTGCTGTGGTACGTCGATACTGAGGTCGGTGAGCGCCGAGCCGCCGATGGCGCCGAGATCGACCTTAATTACCTTGTGGTCGGCAGCGCCAAGGCTGCGCGCACAGCGTTCCGCGGCGGCCAGTTCCGCGCGGTGGCGTTGTCCGTAATCGACGGCGAGGCTATGGCACTCGAACCCCAGCCCCTGGGCGATGGCAAGCGTGGTGGCGGAGTCCATGCCGCCGGAGAGCAGCACTACCGCGCGGGTGTGGGCGGCGGGGAAGGGGATGATGGCGGCACTCATGGCTTATAGAGGTACCCTTTATTTCCCGGGGACATTGCCCCACAGGTATTTATGCAGCTGGATTTGCATGCGTACCGGCAGGCGGTCTTCGAGTATCCAGTCGGCGAGCTGGGTGGGGCTCAGTTCGCCGTGGCTGGGTGAAAACAGCAGCTCACAGCGTTGTGCCAAATCATGCTGGGTCATGGTGGCCTTGGCCCAGTCGTAGTCGGCGCGATGGCAGAGTACGAATTTGACCTGATCGCCGGGCTTGAGATGGGTGATGTTTTTAAGGCGGTTTCTTTCAGCCTCGCCAGAGCCCGGGGTTTTGATATCCATCACGGTGGTGACGCGGGCGTCCACGGGCGCGATATCGAGCGCGCCGCCGGTTTCGAGTGATACCTGGTAGCCCGCATCGCACAGCGCGGTGAGCAGATCAAGTGCGGCGCGCTGGGCCAGCGGCTCGCCGCCGGTGACGGTCACGTAGCGCGGCTGGAAGTCAGCCACCTGCGCCAGCACGGCGGGCAGGGTCATCCACTCGCCGCCCTGAAACGCGTAGGCGGTGTCGCAATAGCCGCAGCGCAGCGGACAGCCGGTCAGGCGGATGAACACGGTAGGCAGGCCCACCGTGCGGGTTTCACCCTGGAGTGAATGGAAGATTTCCGTGATACGCAGCCGCGTCTCCTGTGGCTGCGGCGTGGGGTGTGGCGCAATGTCTGTGGCAGGGTGCATGCGGGCATTTTACACCCTGCCGCCGCAGGTTTTGCGCTAACAGCCTGCTGAAAAACGTGATCAGGGGATGCAGCGCAAGATGGAAACGGGCGAAAAAGCGCAGTTGACACGAAGTCAATGAGCATTTTGAGCACGTTTCCAGCGCAGCGATGCGCCCCTCAGCGCGTTTTTCAGCAGGCTGTTAATGCCCCTCTTTCTTCATGCGTTGCAGCCGGTTGTCGGCAAGCTTGGCGACGGCGGTGTTGGGATAGGTCTGGATGACGTTGTTCAGGCTCTTGCGCGCCGCGTCCCATTTGCCCAGTTCATAATGTACAAAGCCGGTCTTGAGCATGGCATCGGGGCGCTTGGGGCTGGCGGGGGATTTGTCCACGAGGATCTGAAACGCCTGCAACGCTTCCTTGAACTGACGCGTTACATAGTAGGCCTCGCCCAGCCAGTACTGGGCATTGTCGGCGTTGGCGCCTGCCGGGTAACGGGCCAGGTAGTCCTGGAACGCCGTGATGGCTTTTTCGTAGCGCGCCTCCTTGAGCAGGGTGAATGCCTGCTGATAGATGGCGGGCTCCTGGGCGGGATCGGCCACTGCTGCTGTGTCAGGCGTACCCGCTACCGAAGGCGGGTCGGCCTGCGGCTCGGATGTGTCCAGGGAGACTTCCGGTGTGGCGCTTGCGGCAGGGTTGCCCAGTTTGAGCAAGCGCTGGTCGAAGTCCTGATTGGCACTACGCTGACTTTCCCTGAGCTGTTGCAGTTCGTGCGTTTGCACCTCGAGCTTGCCGTGCAGGCGCTGCAGCTCCTGTTGCAGCTCATCCATGCGCGCGATGATTTCCGCCAGGCCCTGGCTCCCGGCAAGGCGTTCCAGGCGGGTGATACGCTCCTCCTGGGTCGGCGGCCGTGTCTCGTCCGCTGCGGTTGCCAGGAGTGGCAGCAGCAGGGCGCCGGCCAAGGCCAGTGAGCGGATGGGCACGGACATTACCTGCGGCTGGTGTAGACGATTTCGACGCGGCGGTTCTGCTGCCACGAGCCTTCGTCATGCCCCAGGGTGACCGGCTTTTCTTCGCCGTAGCTCACTACCTGGAGCTGCTTGGCGGCGGCGCCTTCGGCAAGCAGGAGTTGACGCACTGCGTTGCCGCGGCGCTCGCCCAGTGCCAGGTTGTATTCACGCGAGCCGCGCTCGTCGGCATGGCCTTCCACCGCGACAGCGGCGTTGGGGTTGCCGGCAAGATATCTGGCGTGGGCCGAAACGGTGGCGCGGTCTTCCTGTTTTACTTCGCTGCTGTCAAGCTCAAAGTAGATGACGCGGCGTGACAGCGGGCTGGAGGGGTTATCCAGCGCATCACCGCGGAAGGCGCCATCGCCATCCATGGCGCTGGCGGTGGTGGCGCCACCGTCGGCGGCGCTACTGCGGTCTTCGACTGCGGCAGCAGAGGGTTTGGTGGCCGTGCTCTGGCAACCGGCCAGGGCGACTGCAGACACCGACAAAAGCAACAATTTTATGAAGAACTGCATGTGAGGCTCCTTGATGTTATGGATTGGAAGATTGGGGTTTTGTATCGGTTTGAAGGGTAATTCTGGGGCCGAACGGAGACCAGACCGCCTCACGCACATCGCCTTCCTGCAACAGCAGGCGGTTACGCACGCGGCCATCCACGGATACGGCGGTAAGTGTGCCACGCGTGCCTTCGTTGGTGGCGTAAATAATGATGGCGCCGTTCGGCGCGAAGCTCGGCGATTCATCCAGTGTGCGGTCGGAGAGCACGCGCACGGCGCCGGTTTTCAGATCCAGAAGCGCGATGCGATACTGGCCGCCGGTACCGTGCACCATGGCAAGCTGTTTGCCGTCGGGTGAAAATACACCACGCGCGTTGTAGTCGCCTTCAAAGGTGATGCGCGCCGCTTCGCCGCCATTGGCGGACATGCGGTACAACTGCGGACGACCGCCGCGGTCGGAGGTGAATACCAGCGCGCTGCCGTCGGGCGACCAGACCGGCTCGGTATCAATCGCCAGATTGCTGGTGAGGCGCTGGAGGGTGCGGGCAGCGAGGCTCATCACGTAGATTTCAGGGTTACCGTCCTTGGACAGCGTGAGCGCGAGCCGCGTGCCGTCCGGCGACCAGGCGGGTGCGCCGTTCAGGCCGGGGTACGAGGCGATCAGTTCGCGCTTGCCGCTGGCAATCTCCTGGATGTAAATCTGCGCGCGTTTGTTTTCAAATGTTACATAGGCGAGCCGCGTGCCGTCCGGTGACCAGGCGGGCGAGAGCAGCGGCTGCTTGGAGTTCAGGATGGACTGCGGGTTGTGGCCATCGGCGTCAGACACCTGCAATGAGTGGGTTTGTGCCGGCGGCTTACCCGAGACGGCGATGTAGGCGATGCGCGTGTTAAACGCGCCCCGTTCGCCGGTCAGTTTTTCATAGATGATATCGCTGATCTGGTGTGCCGTGCGGCGCATATCCGCAGTGCTCGTCGGAATGCTGTAGCCGATCAGCTGGGTGCCCTGGAATACGTTGAATAACTGGAACTGCACCGTGTACTGCCCGGCACCCATGGCCCGAATCCTGCCGACCACCAACCCCTCAATCCCCAACACCCGCCAGTCGCGGAAGTTGACCTCGCGGCCCTCGTGCGGCCGTGCCAGCAGATCGCGCTCCGGCAGCGGCGCAAAACGCCCGCTGCGTTTCAGGTCGGCGGCGATGATGGCGCCTATGTCTTCCGGCGGCGCGCCCTGCCCCTCAACCCCAAAAGGCACGACGGCAATGGGTAGTGCGCCCGGCACGCCTTCGGTGATCTCAATGGTCAGCGCTGCCTGCGCGCCGGAGCATGGCAGCCACAGCGCTAACAGGCAGTACAGTAAATGGTGTCTGGTCAGCATGTAGCCTCAGGGTTTGAAAATGAAATTCAATTCACGAAAACTTTCGAACAAGGCCGGATCGGGCGGCAACGGCAAGGGCGAGGCCTTGTAGACCGCGCTTTCCACCGAACGATCAAACACGGCGTCGCCACTGCTGGTCGTGACCCGCGCCTCAATCACCTCGCCGCCGGGAATCAGCCGCACCGTCACCGTGCACGACATGCCGGGCTTGGCGCTCGGCGGCGGCATCCAGCGGCTCTTTACCCTGCTCTGTATCAGCGGGATGTACTGGGCGATGAGTGTTTGGGCCTGGTGGTCACGCGCTGTCTGCTCTTCCGAGGCGAGCTGATCCTTGAGCAATTGTTCGGCCTCTTTGCGCTGCTGCGCCTCCTTTTCCGACGTGCGTTTCTTTTCAGCCTCGATTTTACGTTGTGCCTCGGCTGCGGCCAAGCGCTTTTCTTCCTCACGCCGCAACTGCTCGGTGTGCCGCTTCACCTCTTCCGCCTGCTTTTCCTTCAAGGCCGCTTCACGTTTGGCATCTTCCCTGCGTTTTTGTTCCGTTGCCTGTTGTTCCTGCCGGGCCAGCTCCTGCTGGGTTTGTTCTTGCTGCCGGGCCTCTTCTGCCGCGCGCTGGGCCTCCTCCTCGGCCTGACGTTTTTCATCTTCACGCCGCTGCTCTTCCGCTTCCTGTTCGGCGTGCCGTTTGCGTTCGGCCTCTTCCTTCTGCTGCTGCACGGCCTTGCGTGCGCTATCATCGACTACGGTGGCCTGAACCACGGCATCTTGCGCGCTGGATGGCTGAGGCTTGGGCGTCCAGTCGAGGCTGATTACCAGCATGGCAATCAGCGCCAGGTGCACCAACACGGCCAGCACCACCGCCCGCAGATTATTGCGCAGGATTTTCAGCATCAGCTGTGGTTATGGATGGCCGGGCGCGGCTGGCGATTCGGTTACCAGACCCACGCTGGGTGCCCCCGCGCCTTGCAGCAGGGTCATGGTGTTAATGACGCGACCGTAATCGACATTTCTGTCGCCCCGTACCAGCACCGGCGTATCAGGCTGGTTGCGCAGCACTGCGGAGACCCGCTGGCTGAGCGTGGCTTCGTCGAGAGGCCGTTCCTTGCCATCACCGACGTTGAGATAGAGGTTTCCCTGTGCGTCCACCGTAATCACCAGCGGCTCTTTTTTGTCCGGCTCCAGTGGCGTGCTGGCGGCCTGCGGCAGATCCACCTTGACGCCTTGTGCGAGCAAGGGCGCGGTGATCATGAAAATCACGAGCAGCACCAGCATCACGTCGATGTAAGGCACGACATTCATCTCCGCCATCGGCGAGCGCCGTTTGCGTTCGCGCGCCATTACGCGTGTGCCTGCCGTTGCAGGATGGTGGAAAACTCCTCAAGGAAGGCGTCATAGCGGCTGTGCAGGCGCTCGACGTCATCGGCGAAGCTGTTGTAGGCGATCACCGCCGGTATTGCCGCGAACAGGCCCATGGCGGTCGCAATCAGGGCCTCGGCGATGCCGGGTGCGACCATGGCGAGCGTGGCCTGGTGCACGTTGCCCAGGCCGCGGAACGAATTCATGATGCCCCACACGGTGCCGAACAGGCCGATGTAAGGGCTGGTGGAGCCGACCGTGGCGAGAAACGACAGGTTGACCTCCAGCGCCTCCACCTCCCGCGACAGCGCAACGCGCATGGTGCGCTGCGCGCCCTCCAGTACTGCCATGGGTTCCACCCCGGTCTGCTTGCGCAGACGCGCAAACTCCTTGAAACCGGCCTCGAAAATCGCTTCCAGCCCTCTTGGGTCAGGCCGCCGTGTCACCTGCTCATACAGCAGGTTGAGATCGTTGCCCGACCAGAACCGCTTTTCAAACAGGTCCGCCGCCGTGCGCGTCGCTTGCAGCGTGCCGCGCTTGATAAAAATCATGCTCCACGATATCAGCGACACGACCAGCAGCAGCAGCATGACCAGTTGCACCAGCAGGCTGGCATTGAGTATGAGATGCAGGATGGACAGGTCAGAGGTCAAGGCAAAGCTCCCCGGTAATTGTTTTCGGTATGGCGCGCGCCCTGAGCGTGGCGTGATCAAGGCAGGCGAGCCGGACACGACCTGCGCAGAGGGTGGTTCCGGCCTGATCGGCGCGCACCTGCTGTTCAAAGGCCAGGCTGGCATGGCCGTGTTCGATGAGTTTTACCGTCACGTGCAGCAATTGATTAAAGTGGGCAGGCTTGAGGAAGTCCAGGCTTATCTCGCGCACCGCAAAAATCACGCCCTCTTCGTGCAGCAGCGCATCCTGCTCGAAACCCAGTGTGCGCAGCCATTCCGTGCGTGCCCGCTCCATGAATTTGAGGTAGTTGGCATAATACACTACGCCGCCGCTGTCGGTGTCTTCGTAATAGACCCGGATGGGCCAGGAAAATTCTCCCGGATCAGGCATCGTTGTTAAATAGATCCGGCGTGGCAGCGGGGCCGGCATTGTTTTGCGGCGGGGTGAGACCAAAGTGCTGGTAGGCGGCGCGGGTGGCGACGCGCCCGCGCGGAGTGCGCATGAGAAAGCCCTGCTGGATCAGAAACGGTTCCAGTACGTCTTCGATGGTGTCGCGCTCCTCGCCCAGCGCTGCGGCAAGGTTGTCCAGGCCGACCGGCCCGCCGTCGAATTTTTCAATGACTGCGAGCAGCAGCTTGCGATCCATCATGTCAAAACCGTTGCTGTCGATATCGAGCATGGCGAGTGCCTGATCCGCGATGTCACCCGTGATGCGTCCTGCGGCCTTGACCTCGGCGAAGTCGCGCACGCGGCGCAGCAGGCGGTTGGCGATGCGCGGTGTGCCGCGCGAGCGTCCGGCAATCTGAATGGCGCCGTCCGGCTCAAGGGCAAGGTTCAGAATCTGCGCCGAGCGCTGCACGATCAGTTGGAGGTCGGCGTGCGTGTAAAACTCCAGCCGCTGCACGATGCCGAAGCGGTCTCGCAGCGGCGAGGTGAGCAGGCCCGCGCGGGTGGTGGCGCCGACCAGCGTGAACGGCGGCAGGTCGAGCTTGATCGAACGTGCCGCCGGGCCCTCCCCGATCATGATGTCGAGCTGATAGTCTTCCAGCGCAGGATAGAGAATTTCCTCCACCACCGGGCTCAGGCGGTGTATCTCGTCCACGAACAGCACGTCATTCGGCTCAAGGTTGGTGAGGATGGCGGCGAGATCGCCGGGGCGCTCCAGCACCGGCCCTGAGGTGTGTTTGAGGTTGACCCCCATCTCGTGCGCAATGATGTGCGCGAGCGTGGTCTTGCCAAGGCCCGGCGGGCCGAAGATGAGCACGTGATCCAGCGCCTCCTGGCGCGCCCGCGCAGCGCGGATGAAGATGTCCATCTGCTCGCGCACCGGGGCCTGGCCGACGTAGTCGGCGAGGCGCTTGGGCCGCATGGCGCGATCCACGTTGTCGTCGTCACGTGCAGCAGCCTGAGGGGAGATGAGGCGGTCAGTTTCTATCATGACAGCGGTATCTTACGCCTTGGCCAGGGATTGCAGCGCGCGGCGGATGATCTGCTCGCTGCTGAGTCCGGCGCTGTCAAGGATATGTACCATACGGCTCGCCTCCTGCGGTTTATAGCCGAGCGCGATCAGTGCGCGTACGGCATCGCTTGCCGGGTCGGCCTTTTCGGTCAGCGGGTCTGTTGTCGACCCGGCAGCAAGCACCGGGCCGGTGTGCCAGTCGTTCAGGCGGTCGCGCATTTCGAGAATCAGGCGCTCGGCGGTCTTTTTGCCGACGCCGGGCAGGCGCGTGAGGCTGGCGCTGTCGTTGTCCTGCACGCAGCGGGCGAAGCCCGTGACGGTGATACCGGATAAAATGGTGAGCGCTACCCTGGCGCCAATACCGTTGACCTTGAGCAGGTTGCGGAAGAAGGTGCGTTCGGCCCCGGTGGCGAAGCCGAACAGCAGGTGCGCATCGTCGCGCACCACCAGATGGGTGTGCAACACGACCTCGCTGCCTACCGGCGGCAGTTCGTAAAACGTGGACATCGGCGCCTCGATGTCATAGCCAACGCCCTGCACCTCCAGCGTGAGCTGCGGCGGTTGCCGGGTGAGCAGAATGCCGCGTAGCCGGCCGATCATCGGCGTGCCCGCCGCGAACGTTGTCCGCCTGTGAGTGCGGCGGCGGGTGTCAGCTGATGGCCATGTCACAGCGCCACGGCGAGCGCGTCGGCGGCGTCCGCCTGCGGTTTCCCGGGAAGCTTGAGCAGCACGCACATCATGTGCTGCACTTGCGCCTTGGCGGCATTGCCGCGCCCAACCACCGCCTGCTTGATTTCCGCCGGAGTGTATTCGACGATTTCGAGGCCCTGCGTGACGCCAGCGCAGATCGCCGCGCCGCGTGCGTGCCCGAGCTTGAGCGCGGAATCGGCATTGCGGTGCATGAATACGCGTTCAACGGCCATAATGTCGGGGCGGTGGCTGGCGACCAGTTCTGTCATGCTTTCGAAAATGACTTTCAGGCGCTCCGCCAGCGGGCCATCGGGCAGCCGTATGCAGCCGCTGGTGACATAGCGCGACCGGCCGCTTTCAATATCGATCACGCCAAAACCGGTGAGACGTGAGCCGGGATCGACGCCAAGGATGCGGATGTGCGTCACGCCGTTTTGGGCAGCATGGCGTCGGGGATGTCTGCATTGGAGTACACATTTTGCACGTCGTCGAGATCCTCCAGCATATCGAGCAGTTTGACCATGCGCTGGCCATCGTCCACGCCGAGCGTGGCGGCGGTGGACGGCTGCATGGTGATCTCGCCCTGTTCCGCCGCGAGCCCTGCCGCATTCATCGCCTGTTTGACGTTGAGAAACTGTTCGGGCGAAGTGAGCACGTCGATGGAGCCGTCATCGTGGGTGATAATATCGTCGGCCCCCGCCTCCAGCGCCGCTTCCATGATACTGTTTTCATCGCTGCCCGGCGCGTAGGAGAGCACGCCGCGCTGGGTGAACAAATAGGCCACCGACCCGTCGGTGCCGAGGTTGCCGCCGCACTTGGTGAAGGCGTGGCGCACCTCGGCCACGGTGCGCACCCGATTGTCGGTCATGCAATCGACCATCACCGCCGCACCGCCCGGGCCGTAGCCCTCATAGCGGACCTCTTCGTAATCCTCACCCTCAAGCTTGCCGGCGCCGCGTTTGGTCGCACGCTCGATGGTGTCGCGGGTCATGTTTTGATCCAGCGCCTTGTCGATGGCGTGGCGCAAGCGCGGGTTGGTGGCGGGGTCGCCACCGCCCATGCGCGCGGATACGGTGATTTCGCGGATAAGCTTGGTGAATATCTTACCGCGTTTGGCGTCCTGGGCGCCCTTGCGGTGCTGGATATTGGCCCACTTGGAATGACCTGCCATGTAACCCCGCCCTGCCTTGAATCCTGCCGGGCATTCTAGCACTGCACAGCGGGAACAAAAACAGAGGAAATAAATGCCGGGTCGCGTTCTGGATGATGCCGGATCCTAGGGTTTGGCCGGGACAGTGCTGTAGACGTGGTATTTATTTTTGCCTGCCTGCTTGGCCCAGTACATGGCGCTGTCGGCGTGGTGCAGCAAAGTTTCAGCGTCGGCGCCGTCAGTGGGATAGAGCGCAATGCCGATGCTGGTGGTGGTGAACAGTTCCTGCCCGCCGATGACGAACGCGCATGCGATGACCTCGAGGATTTTCTGCGCCACCAGCTCCGCATCACGCCGTCTGGCGATATTGGTCAACAGCGCAGTGAACTCGTCGCCGCCGAGGCGGGCAACGGTGTCGGCGCTGCGCACGCAGCGCGTGAGGCGTTCGGCGGCGGTGCGGAGCAGTTGGTCGCCGACCGCATGACCTTGCGTGTCATTGATCACCTTGAAATCATCGAGATCGATAAATAGCACCGCCAGCATCTGGCTCTGGCGGCTGGCCTGGGCCAGCATCTGCTGCAGGCGATCTTCGAACAGCAGGCGGTTGGGCAGGCCGGTGAGCGCGTCGTGGTGCGCAAGGTGATGGAAGCGCTGCTCTGCGCGCTTGAGTGTGCTGATGTCGCTGAAAATGGCGACATAGTTGGTAATGGCGTTCGCTGCATCCCGGATGATGACGATGTTTTCCCACTCCGGGTATATCTCGCCGTTCTTGCGCCGGTTCCAGATTTCCCCCTGCCACTGGCCCGTGCGCGCCAGGCTGGTCCACATGGTTTTGTAAAACGCTTCATCGTGATGGCCGGACTGCAGGATGCGTGGGTTTTTCCCGATCACTTCCTCGGAACTGTAGCCGGTGATGGTGCAAAAGGCCGGATTCACGTACTCGATGGTTTTGTGCGCATCAGTGATGAGCACGCCGTCCATGATGTTTTCCAGAATCTTGGCCGCCAACGGCAGATTTCCCATAGCTCTTACCCTTGTTACTCTAGCGCGACGGTTTCCAGGTAATCTGGCAGTGTCACATGCCAGCCCAGTTGTTCTTCGATGTGCTGCCGCAGGCCGTCCGCGGCGGCGGGCTCACCGTGGGTGATGAAGGTGGTGCGTGGGGGTGCATCGAAATGTCGCAGCCAGTCGATGATTTCGACATAATCCGCATGCGCGGAGAGATTGTCGAGCGCCGCCACCTCGGCGCGCACCGGTATGTATTCACCGTGAATCTTGACCGATTCCGCGCCGTTAAGCATCGCCGCGCCGCGCGTGCCCCCGGCCTGGTAGCCGGAGAACAGGATGGTGTTGCGCGCATCCGGCGCGAACGCCTTGAGATGGTGCAGCACGCGCCCGCCGGTCGCCATGCCGCTCGCGGAGATGATGATCATCGGCCCCTTGCGCGCGTTGAGCGCCTTGGATTCTTCCACGCTGGTGACATAATGCGCAATGCTGCACATCGCGTGACATTGGGCGGCGGTCAGGCGATGCATGCCGCGCATTCCGCTGTGATTGCAGAAAATGTCGGTCGCACTGGTGGCGAGCGGGCTGTTGAGAAACACCGGTATGTCGGGGATGGTGCCCGCGTCATTCAGCAGGCGGAGGTAGTGCAGCAGCGTCTGCGTGCGGCCCACCGCAAACGCGGGGATGAGCACCATGCCGCCGCGTGCGATGGTGCGGTTGATAATGTCGGCGAGCTCGATGCGCGGATCGGTCGGGTCGTGGCGGCGGTTGCCGTAGGTGGACTCGATCACCAGATAGTCCGCGCGTTGTATAAGGTGCGGCGGCAGCATGGTGGGGTCATGCGGGCGTCCCAGATCACCCGAGAACAGCAGGCGCGTGTGCGCATCGTGTAACAGGGCGCACGCCGAGCCGAGGATATGACCGTTGGGAATCAGTTGCAGCATGAGACCCCCGCCCAGATCGACGTCGTGCTCGAAGGCGATGGGTGTCAACTGGCGCAAGGCGTGCATGGCGTCATCCACCGTGTACAGCGGCAGCGCGGGGGCGTGTTTCGAGAAACCGCGCTTGTTGGCGTAGCGCGCCTCTTCCTCCTGCAGGTAACCGCTGTCCGGCAGCAGGATGCCGCACAGGTCGCGCGTCGCGGCGCTGCAATATACCTTGCCCTTAAAGCCGTTTTTGACCAGCAGCGGCAAGTAGCCGCTGTGATCGAGATGCGCATGCGTGAGCACGACGGCGTCGATCTCGCGCGGATCCACCGGGAAGGGCGCCCAGTTGCGCAGGCGCAGCTGTTTGTAGCCCTGAAACAGACCGCAATCCACCAGTATTTTTCTGCTACCGCAGGTGACCAAGTACTTGGAGCCGGTGACGGTACCGGTCGCGCCCAGAAAACGTATCTCCACCTGCTTCCCCCTAAGGTTGTCTGCGTAAGGCCTGAGCCTGCCACGCCAGCAGCAATTTCGCGCACATCAGAGTTTGCGCCTGGCAGTAAACCGGGCAGCTGTGTGCACGTGTCATGGCCTGCTTGGCCTATATCAAACAGGCCATGACATGGTTAACATACAATACAACTGCCTCTGGTGGTGTGTCATACCTTAATTCATTTACGCCTGCAAAAGCCATGCCCAACTATATACTCTGGTTTGACAAAATTGGCTTGCAGGATCTGCCTGCGGTCGGCGGCAAGAATGCATCGCTCGGCGAGATGTACCGCGCGCTTGGTGGGCAGGGTGTAAAGGTGCCAAACGGCTTTGCTGTCAACGCACAGGCCTACTGGCATGTGCTTGACAGTGCGGGCGTACGCGAGGAATTGCAACGCCTGATGACGGGCATCGATACGCAGGGTGTGGCCGAGCGCTCGCGGCGCGGGGCACTCGCGCGCGACCTGATTCGTGGCGCGGGCATTCCAGAAAATCTGTGGGGCGAGATACGCGAGGCCTACGACAAACTGTGCGCGCAATACGGGGGGGCGCAGACCGATGTTGCCGTGCGTTCGTCTGCCACCGCCGAAGACCTGCCCACGGCCTCATTCGCCGGGCAGCAGGAGAGTTACCTCAATATTTGCGGCTACGCTGCGTTGCGCGAGGCAGTAATCAAATGCCTTGCCAGCCTGTTCACCGACCGCGCTATCTCTTACCGTATCGACCAGGGTTTCGATCATTTCCAGGTTGCGCTCTCCGTCGGCGTACAAAAGATGGTGCGTTCGGATCTTGCCGCGAGTGGCGTGATCTTCACCCTCGACACCGAGACCGGTTTCCGCGACGTGATCTTCATCACCGGCAGCTACGGTCTCGGCGAAAACGTCGTGCAGGGCACGGTGGATCCGGATGAGTTTTACGTGTTCAAGCCCACCCTGCGCACCGGCCGCAAACCGCTGATCCGGCGCCGCGCGGGCAGCAAGCAGTTGCGCATGGTGTACGCCGAAGGCGGCGTGGGCGCTTCCACGCGCAACCTCGCCGTGCCGGAGTCCGAGCGCAAACAGTTCTGCATCAGTAACGACGAGGCGCTGACGCTGGCCGATTACGCACTCAAGATCGAGGACTATTACAGCCGCACGGCGGGCAAAGATCAGCCGATGGATATCGAGTGGGCCAAGGACGGCATCACCCACGAATTATTTATCGTGCAGGCGCGGCCCGAAACCGTGCAGTCGCAGCGCCGTGGCGATGTGCTGGAAACCTACGTGCTGGAAGAGCGCGCCGCGCCCGTGTTGCAGGGCAAGAGCGTGGGGCAGAAGATCGGCGCGGGTGCGGCCCGTCTCATTACCGGTCTCGACCACCTCGCGGATTTCCGGCCCGGCGAGGTGCTGGTCGCCGAGACCACCACGCCCGACTGGGAGCCGGTGATGAAACAGGCCGCCGCCATCGTCACCAGCCGCGGCGGACGCACCTGCCACGCCGCCATTGTGGCGCGCGAGCTGGGCATTCCGGCGGTGGTGGGCGCGGAGGGCGCAATGCAGGCGCTGGTGTCCGGCGCGGAATTTACGGTGTCGTGCGCCGAAGGCGAGGTGGGCAACATCTATCGTGGAAAATTGAGCTACCGGGTAGATCGCACCGAGCTTAAAAATCTGGACAGGCCGCGCACCAGAATCATGATGAATCTCGCCGACCCGGATCAGGCCTTCGGGCTGTCCTTCATTCCCAACGACGGTGTGGGGCTCGCGCGCATCGAATTCATCATCAGCAACAGCATCAAGGTGCATCCGCTCGCGCTGCTGCATCCGGAGCGTGTCACCGACCACCGCGCACGCAAGATGATGGATGAGCTCACTGCGGGCTATGCGGACAAGGGCGAGTATTTTGTCGCGCGCCTCGCCGAGGGCGTGGCAACGATCGCGGCCGCGTTTTATCCCAAGCCGGTAATCGTGCGCCTGTCGGATTTCAAGTCGAACGAGTACGCCAGCCTCGTGGGCGGCAGCGACTTCGAGCCGCACGAGGAAAATCCGATGCTGGGTTTTCGCGGCGCGGCGCGTTACACGCATCCCGCCTACGCCGAGGGCTTCGCGCTCGAGTGCCGCGCGCTCGCGCGCGTGCGTGAGGAGATGGGTCTCACCAATGTCAAGCTCATGGTGCCCTTCTGCCGTCGTGTGGAAGAAGGCGAGCGCGTCATTGCCGCGCTGGCGCAGCACGGTCTGGAGCGTGGCAAAAACGGTCTGGAAGTGTATGTGATGTGCGAGATACCGAACAACGTCATGCAGATCGACGCGTTCGCGAAAATCTTCGACGGCTTCTCCATCGGCTCCAACGACCTCACGCAACTTACACTCGGCGTCGACCGCGATTCCGCGCGGGTGGCATTCGAGTTTGACGAGCGCGACCCCGGCGTGCTGGAGATGATGCGCCTGGCAGTCGAGGGCGCGCGCCGCAACGGACGCCATTCCGGCATCTGCGGGCAGGCGCCGTCGGATTATCCTGAAGTCGCGGAGTTTCTGGTGCGCGCGGGTATCGACTCCATTTCACTCAACCCGGACAGCGTGCTCAAGACCACGCTGCGCATCGTGCAGTTGGAGGCGGCCTTGGAGCAGGCATCCGGCGAGAGATGATATGGGCACCTCTAAAAATGCGTCTTTTGCTCCAAATACTGCGTTGCAGCTTGTCTTGAAGCAAAATCCATCATTTTTAGAGACACCCATATGACGGCGCAATCCCGGCTGCTGGCGCGCGCGGATTTCGATGCGCTCATCCAGGCGCTTGCGGCACAAGGCTACCGTGTGCTCGGGCCACGTGAGCGCGCCGGCGCTATCGTGTTCGACGAGATCACGCGCGCGGAGGATTTACCCGTCGGTCTCGTCAGCACGCAGCAGCCCGGCAGCTACCGTCTCGAAGATTCAGGCAACGGGCGGTTTTTTGATTACGTGCACGGCCCCGAATCGCTCAAGCGATTTCTGTTTGCGCCGGAAGAACGTCTGTGGACGGTGTCCGTCGAGGGTACGGTTTCCTTCAAGGAGACGCTGCCCGAGGCGCGACCCGTCGCGGTGATCGGCGCGCGCGCGTGTGACATCGCCGGCATGCAGGTGCAGGATCGCACATTTCTGGCGGGCAATGGGAAAATTTCTCCTTTATTAAAGGGGGGGATTTATTCCGATCCGTACTATCAGGCGCGGCGCGAAAACCTGTTCATCGTCGCGGTGAATTGCACGCGCTCGGCGGCGACGTGCTTCTGCGCCTCGATGGATACCGGCCCGCGCGCGCGCGCGGGTTACGATCTTGCGCTCACCGAACTGGAAGATGATTTTCTGGTGGAGGCGAACAGCACGGCGGGCGAAGCGCTGCTGGCCGCGTTGCCGCTGAGAATTGCGGATGCGATGGCGGAATCAACTGCGGCGAAGGCAATCGAGGCCGCAGCTGTATCGCAGACGCGGCGCATGGACAGCACCGATATTCAGGCGCTGCTGTTTGACAATCTCGAACATCCGCGCTGGGATGATGTGGCGGAGCGCTGCCTGTCGTGCGGCAATTGCACTATGGTATGCCCCACCTGCTTTTGCCACCGCGAAACAGACGTGACCTCGCTCGACGGCGCCACGAGCGAACACCGGCGCCAGTGGGATTCCTGTTTTGCGCTGGATCACAGCTACCTGCACGGCGCGCAGATCCGTCCGCAGATCCGCCAGCGTTACCGCCAGTGGCTCACGCACAAACTCGCTTCGTGGGTCGAGCAGTTCGGCACCAGCGGCTGCGTGGGTTGCGGGCGCTGCATCACCTGGTGCCCCACCGGCATCGACCTGATTGAAGAAGTGAATGCAATCCGCGCTACTACTACTAATGGCGCGCACATCGATACCCCCTCTCCCTCCGGGAGAGGGTTAGGGTGAGGGGGCATGAACACCGCGCTGCCCATGTTTAACCCGTATCTCCCGCAGCGCGCGGAGGTGGTGGAGCGCGTGGAGGAAGGGCGCGATATCTTCACGCTGCGCCTGCGTCTGTGCGATGCAACTGCGCGCGCGGCGTACCGCTTCCAGCCCGGCCAGTTCAACATGCTGTATCTGATCGGCGCGGGCGAGGTGGCGATCTCGATTGTCTCCGATCCCGATGATCCGGAACTCATCGATCACACGATACGCGCGGTGGGGCGCGTCACGCAGGGGCTGCAACAACTCAAGGCGGGTGACGCATTGGGTCTGCGCGGCCCGTTCGGGCGCGGCTGGCCATTGGCCGCGGCGCGCGGACGCGGCCTGCTGCTGATCACGGGCGGCCTCGGCTGTGCCCCGACGACCTCCATGATCCACTACGCGTTGCAACGCCGCGCGCAATACGGCCCGCTCACCGTATGCCACGGTGTGAAGCATCCGGACGATCTCATTTACACGGATCGCATCCAGACTTGGTGCGGTGCGCCGGACACCCAGGTGCTGTTGACGGCGGACAAGGGCACGCCGGAGTGGCGCGGACGCGTGGGCCTGGTCACGCAGACGCTGGACGACGTCGAGCCGGAGTTGTTCAAGGGCGTCGCCATGATGTGCGGGCCGGAACCGATGATGCGTGCGGTGGCGGAAAGCCTGCTCCAGCGCGGCATGGCGCTCAATGATATTTATCTCTCGCTGGAGCGCAACATGCACTGCGCCGTGGGACATTGCGGCCATTGCATGTTCGGCGGCAAATTCATCTGCAAGGACGGCCCGGTGTTTGCCTACGCCGAGGTGCGCACCCTGCTGGCGGTAAAGGGTTTTTGACATGAACCGGAAGCTGCGCATCGCCGTGCACAAGTTCGCTTCCTGCGACGGTTGTCAGATGCAGTTTCTCAATCTGGAGCAGGACCTGCTCACCCTGGCGCGACAGGTGGAGATTGTGCATTTCGCCGAGGCCACCAGCGTGATGCAGCAGGGCCCGTATGACGTGTCTTTTGTGGAGGGCTCGATCTCAACCGCTGCGGATTTGCAGCGCATCCAGCAGGTGCGCGCCGCGAGCCGCATGCTCATCACCATCGGCGCGTGCGCGACCGCGGGCGGGTTGCAGGCCCTGCGCAACTGGAAGGATCACGGCGAATTTGTGCGCGCGATTTATGCGCGGCCCGAATACATCGACAGCCTCGCGCAGTCCACGCCCGTCTCGGCGCACGTCAAGGTGGACGCCGAGCTGTGGGGCTGCCCGATAGATCAGCAGCAATTGAAGCGCGTGCTGAGCGACGTGCTGGCACGCATCACTCCGCGCATACCCGGCGAATCGGTCTGCATGGAATGCAAGCGCGCAGGCAACGTGTGCGTGCTGGTCGCCAGGAGTGAGCCGTGCTTGGGCCCCGTCACGCGCACTGGCTGCGGCGCACTGTGCCCGCGCTATGAGCGCGACTGTTACGGCTGCTTCGGGCCGCAGGAGGACGGCAACGCGCGCGCGCTGGGCCGCCGCTTTCAGGCGCTGGGTCTGTCCGCTGACGAGATCGTGCGGCGCTTCCGTTTCACCAACGGCTGGGCGCCCGTGATGCAGGAGGCGGCATCCGCGTGGGAGAGGCCGGAGGCATCCATGAGCCGCCCGCATGAGTGAGCGTCGTATCGAGGTTCCGGTACTGACCCGCGTCGAGGGCGAGGGCGCGCTGTATGTGCGCATCGCGGACAGACGGGTGGCGGAACTGCGCCTCAACATTTTCGAACCGCCGCGCTTTTTTGAAAAGTTTCTGGAAGGGAGAAGCTGGAAAGAAATTCCGGACATGGTCGCGCGCATCTGCGGCATCTGCCCCGTCGCCTACCAGATGAGCGCGGTGCATGCCATCGAAGCGGCGTTCGGCGTGGTGATCAC
>CAMTVY010000004.1:0-23341 GCA_947085325.1 uncultured Gammaproteobacteria bacterium
CGTGAATACAACGAGGAGCGACCAAAGAAAGCATTGGGCGGGTTGACACCCGCTGCTTACGCAAGACAACTTGCCGAGCGATCGGCTACAGTGGCAGCTGGACTCTAAACACAAATGCTACTCAAGATGGGGGGACGTCGGAGGATCACAAAAGTACACCTTGATGTCGGTCGCCAATGAGAAGCGTTGGTGATCGGCCATCTCTTTGCCCCGATCCCAGGTCAGCGACTTGTAGAGCTCCCGCGGTAACTTGTGGGCGTGCTTGATCAGGGCATTGATCACCGTCTCGGTGTCTTTGCCGTCGGCCTTGGCGAGCATCAGGTAACGGGTGTGACGCTCTACCAGCGTTGCGATCTGACTGTTATTGCTACCGAACAGCAGGTCGCCCTCCCAGTGTCCCGGCACGGCCCGGTCTTCGACCGAGGCTGGCCGCTCACTGATCGATACGGTGTCGGTGATCCTGCCGTGATCATCCGTCTTTTGTGTGTGATGGCGCGAGCGACGCATCCCTCGTGTGCGCCGAAGGTGCTGTAACAGTTCCTTTTTCAGGGCCCCGCGGGCCTGGATAAAAAGGCTGCGATAGATGGTCTCGTGTGACACTTGGTAGCTCTCATCGTCTGGATACGTGCGCTTGAGCCATCCGGCGATCTGCTCGGGTGACCACTCCAGCTGGAGTTTGCTCGCCACAATGCGTGCCAGAGCACGGTTCTCCACCAGTTTACAGGTCTTGGGGCGATGCGCCCGGCCCCAGGCGGCCTGATCGGCTTTGCTCGCCCGGTAACGCCTCAGGCCGCCGTTGCGTCGTATCTCGCGACTGACGGTCGACGGTGCTCGACACAGCCCTGACGCAATCGAACGGATGGAGCGGCCAGCGACCACGCCACGAGAGATCTCTTCGCGTTCAGCCAACGTCAGGGAAAGACGCGATCGTCGACGTGGCGGCGGACGTATCCCACCGGTCTCCGCCAGGATACGTTGAATCGACGGATGGTGCCGGCCAAAGAGCCGGGCAATTGCGTTCAGGGACTCGCCTTTCTGCCAACGATCCCGCATCAACGCTTTTTGCTCTTCGGTGTTATAGATCCTCGGTCGCTGCTTCATTTTCAACATCCCCCTCTCTATAGTCAGAGATTATTAGATGTTGCAACGACCGGTTGAGTCCGCAGCCAAAAGGCGACATTCAACGCAGCCTTTTGGATGGCTGGTTTATCGCTCAGCAGAATGGAAAAGTGGTAGCATGAAACTTGCCCGCCGGAAGACGAAAATCCGAGGGAATCTCAATTGCCGTGAGATACGTAATGACAGTAGAACGCAATCAAAGAATACTCGTTATAGGTGCTGGTCGCGGCGGCACAGCAGTGCTCGACCTCTTTCTCGTCGATCCGCTGATTAAAATTGTCGGCATCATCGATGCTGACCCGCAAGCTCCGGCACTGGCAATAGCGGCAAAACACGGTATCCAGAATTTTACAAATCTTACCGAAGCAATCGAGGCAAGCCGCCCTTGTCTCGCTTTCAACCTCACAGGCGATGACAGTGTTACCGCCTATGCCGAGGCTCAACTGGGCACCAGGAATGTCATCGGCGGTTCTCAGGTACGCTTCCTCTGGAATGTAATTACGCGCCTCAAGCAAACAAACGAGCAGATTCTCCACATCGCCCACCACGACACCCTTACAGGGCTCCCTAACCGCATCCTGTTCTACGATCGACTCAACCAGGCAATAATAAGGGCGCGTCGGAGCAAAGAGTCGTTAGCCGTCCTTTTTCTCGATCTCGACGGCTTCAAGCGCGTCAACGACACACTCGGCCACACTGCCGGCGATGTGCTACTGCGCGAGGCATCCAAACGAATCGCGGCATGCGTGCGCGAATCGGACACAGTGGCGCGCATGGGCGGCGATGAGTTTACGGTGATCATCAGCAACGTGCGAACACTGACCAGCATCGAGCATGTGGCCAAAAAGATAGGCGCAACCTTCGGCAGCCCGTTTGATCTGGATGGAAAAATTTGCTCGGTAAGCGCCAGCATCGGCGTCGCCATCTACCCCGAAAACGGAGAAACGGCAGAGCAGTTGGTAAAAATCGCCGATGACGCAATGTATGCGGCCAAATATAGCGGCAAGAGCTGCTACCGCTTCGGAGGTGATTGACCGTCTGTTTTGTGTCGATATCGGCCTGTCGATGCTCCCTAAACCTGACACCCGCTAATTCGGATGCGGCCTCAGCAAAATCAATAGGGTCAGACTCGATTGATTCCCTCTGAAGCGTGTAATGAATTGGTGGCTATGGGTGGACTCGAACCACCGACCTCAGCATTATGAGTGCCGCGCTCTAACCAGCTGAGCTACATAGCCGAAAAACAGCGAAAAGATACAAGAGCAAAGATACAAGGGAGGTTAATTTTACAGATTTCTCCGATGTTTGTCTTTTCCCTTTGCTCTTGTATTTTGCATCTGTATTTAAACATTAAACCTGAAATGCATGACATCGCCGTCGTGCACGATGTACTCCTTCCCCTCCAGCCGCCATTTTCCGGCCTCTTTGGCGCCCGCTTCGCCATGATATTTGATGAAGTCGTCATAGGCGATCACTTCGGCGCGGATGAAGCCGTGCTCGAAGTCGGTGTGGATGACGCCCGCCGCCTGTGGCGCGGTGGCCCCGGCGGGGATGGTCCAGGCGCGCACTTCCTTCACGCCGGCGGTGAAATAGGTATGCAGCCCGAGTAGCTGGTGGCCGGCGCGGATCACGCGGTTGAGGCCCGGCTCGTCCAGACCCAGCTCTTTCAGAAAATCCGCCTTGTCTTCGTCCGCAAGTTCCGCGATCTCGGCTTCGATGGCGGCACACACCGGCACCAGCGCGGCGCCTTCGCGTGTGGCGTGAGCACGCACCTGGTCGAGGTAGGGATTGTTTGCGGAGCCGTCCTCGGCCACGTTGGCGATGTACAGCGTCGGTTTCGCGGTGAGCAAATGTAATTCGTGCAGGCGCTTCAGGTCATCCGTAGAGAGGTCGAGAGAACGCGCCGGCTGGCCACTGTCGAGGTGTGCGTGCACACGCTCGAGCAGGGTTTTTTGCGCCAGCGCGTCTTTGTCGCCCGCCCTGCCGGCCTTGCCGATGCGCAACAGCGCCTTGTCCACCGTGTCGAGATCGGCGAGTGCCAGCTCGGTGTGGATGACCTCGATGTCGTCTATCGGCGAGACCTTGCCCGCCACGTGCACGACGTTGGTGTCTTCAAAGCAGCGCACGACGTGCGCGATGGCGTCCGTCTCGCGGATGTGCGCGAGAAATTTGTTGCCCAGGCCTTCGCCTTTGGAGGCGCCCGCCACCAGCCCCGCTATGTCCACGAACTCGATCACGGTCGGTATGACCTTTTGCGGTTTGACGATCGCGTCGAGTGCGTCGAGCCGGGTATCGGGCACCGGCACGATGCCGACGTTCGGCTCGATGGTGCAGAACGGATAATTTTCCGCCGCGATGCCCGCCTTGGTGAGCGCGTTAAATAAGGTTGACTTGCCTACGTTAGGCAGGCCGACGATGCCGCATTTAAAACCCATAATGATTACTCTTTAAAAAAATTTCGCAACGCAAAGTCGCCAAGACGCAGGGAATGTTAAAAGTATTAAGCCTCAGACACCGAGTTTTTCTTTGCGTCTTTGCGCCTTGGCGTTTAAGAATATTAGTTATTAACGGCCATGCAACTGCTGCATGGCCTTTCCCAGCTCGCCATTTATGATCAGGGGCAGCGCGGCGAGGGCGTCGGCGACCGCGTCATCCATCAGGCTCTGCTCCTCAGCGGGTGCGCGCTTCAGCACGTAGCCTTCCACGTCATTGCCTTTGCCGGGGTGGCCGATGCCGATGCGCAGCCGGGCGAAAGAGTCGCCGACCCGGGCAATGATATCGCGCAAGCCATTGTGGCCGCCGTGGCCACCGCCCTGCTTCAAGCGTACTACGCCCGGCTGCAGGTCGAGATCGTCATGCGCTACCAGTATGCTTTCCACGGGCAGTTTGTAAAACGCGGCGAGGCTGGCGACCGCTTGCCCGCTCCTGTTCATGAAGGTCTGCGGTTTGAGCAGCCGGCATTCATGCCCAGCCGGGCCGGGCGTGAACTTTGCGATCTGGGCGTGAAACCGGCTCTCGGCCTGAAAATGCACAGCGTGCCCGCGGGCCACGGCATCGGCGAACCAGAACCCTGCATTGTGCCGCGTATGCTGATACTCCGGACCCGGATTTCCCAGGCCCACGATGAGTTCGATGCGTGGCAAGCAGGCGGCCTCTGCTGGTGATCGGCCTTACTTGGCGTCCTTCGCTGCGGGTTTGGCGCCTGCCTCCGGTGTGGCGGCGGTCTGTGCGGTGGCTTCCACTGCAGCAGGGGCAGCGACCACTTCCGGCTCAACGGCAACACGCGGCAGATGGATGCTGGCCACCGGGCGTTTGCGGTCAGCGCCGTGCCCGAGCGTCACGCCTTGCGGGAGCTTGAGGTCGGACAGGTGGATCGTCTGGTTAAGCTCGGTCTCGGTAAGGTCTACCGTGATGAACTCCGGCAGGTCTTTGCCCAGGCACACGATCTCGAGATCGTTCATCAGGTGCGATACGATGCCGCCACCCTGCTTGACGCCGGGCGCGATGTCGGCGCCGGTGAAATGCAGCGGCACGCGCATGCGGATTTTTTCCATCGGACTCACGCGTTGCAGGTCAAGGTGCAGGATACGCGGCTTGCTGGGATGGCGATGCAGATCACGCAGCACGGCCTTCGATTCTTCCTCGCCGATCTTGACGGTGAGCAGGTGTGAATAAAAGGCTTCGTGCTCGAGGTGGCGCAGCAGTGCGTTGTGGTCGAGTGTAATTGCCTGTGGGTCTTTGCCGCCACCGTAAATGATGGCGGGCACTTTGCCAGCGTGACGCAGGCGGCGGCTCGCACCCTTCCCCTGCTCCTGACGCGGCTCGGCGGCAAGTTCAAAATCAATAGCCATGTGGTTTCTCTCCGGGTTGAAATACAATACCCGCTCCGCGACCAGAGCAGGGGTGAGTCCATAAAACGGGTTATTTTAGCTGAAACTGGCGGGTTAAGAAACCTCCCGATGGCCATGCCCGGCGGCAGAGCCGTCCAGAGCGGCAGCAGGCCGAGGGGTGCTTAGTCCATCAGCAGAGAGCTGACCGACTCCTCGCGGTGGATGCGGTGCATGGTCTCGGCCAGCATGGCGGCGATGCTGAGCTGGCGTATGCGCGGGCAGGCGGCCGCGATGGCCCGCAGCGGGATGGTGTCGGTCACCACCAGCTCATCCAGGTCGGACTGCATGATGTTGTCCACCGCCGGGCCTGACAGCACCGGGTGCGTGGCGTAGGCCACGACTTTTGCGGCGCCATGTTCCTTGAGGGCACGCGCGGCCTGGCACAGGGTGCCGGCGGTATCGACCAGATCGTCCACCAGCACGCAGGTGCGGCCTTCCACGTCGCCGATTACGTTCATCACCTTGGCTTCGTTGTGGCGCGGCCGGCGCTTGTCGATGATGGCGAGTTCGGCGTCGTCGAGGTGCTTGGCCACGGCGCGGGCGCGCACCACGCCGCCGACGTCAGGCGATACCACGATCAGTTTGGGGTATTTGTGCTTCCAGACATCCCCCAGCAGCACCGGCGAGGCGTAGATGTTATCGACCGGAATGTCGAAAAAGCCCTGAATCTGGTCGGCGTGCAGATCCACGGTGACGAGACGGTCGGCGCCGACGCTTTCGATCATGTTGGCGACCACCTTGGCGGTAATCGGCACCCGTGCCGAGCGTACGCGACGGTCCTGGCGTGAATAGCCGAGGTAGGGGATGACCGGGGTTACGCGGTAGGCGGAGGCGCGGCGTATGGCATCGACCATCACCAGCAATTCCATCAGATTGTCATTGGTGGGGGCGCAGGTCGGTTGTATGATGAAAACGTCCTTGCCGCGTACGTTTTCCATGATCTCGACCATCACTTCCCCGTCGCTGAAACGATCCACCACAGCCTTGCCAAGCGGCATGTTGAGGTAGTTGACGACACTTTCCGCAAGCGGGAGGTTGGCGTTACCGGAAAACACCATCATTTTACTATCGGCCATGGATTTCCCCTGATATTTTCTTGAAATTTGGCTGGGGTGCCAGGATTCGAACCTGGGAATGCCGGAATCAAAATCCGGTGCCTTACCGCTTGGCGACACCCCAAATATAATTTCGCTCCGCGCGAAGTAAATTCGCGCAGACGACCTAAGGGGAGAGCTGCGCTTCTCCCCTTAGGGAACCCCATCGCTGTGTGCCCGCAGCGAGCTGCGGATACCGTCAATAGCAACCTACTCACCGGCCAATATTTGGTGCAGCGGCGACAGGTTTCTGCCTTGGGCCGCGAACCCCCGCCAGCCCGGAAGCCGGTCGAGCGCGAGGCGCTCTAATGCTTGCCGCGCCTGCGGCTCATGCGCGAAGGCGGCGAATACGCTGCTGCCGGTGCCGGTCATGCGGGCGGGCGCGTAGGCCGAGAGGCGGGCCAGCGCATCCGCGACCTCCGGATAACGGCGGCAGACTGCGGTCTCGCAGTCATTGCGATACGCCGGCAACTGCTCTGCACGGAAGTCGCGCATTGTGAGCGGGGGGCTTGCGCGTGTCAAATCCGGCGCGCTGAATATCCCGGCGGTCGATATCCGGCACGGCGGCGTGACGACCACATACCACGGCTCCGGCACGGTCACGGGCACGAGTTGCTCGCCGACACCTTCCGCCCAGGCCGCAACGCCGTGTACGAAAACCGGTACATCCGCGCCCAGTTGCAACCCCAGCTGCACCAGTGCGTCCGGGGTGAGCCCCGTCTGCCACAGGTGGTTCAGCGCCACCAGTGTGGTAGCGGCATCGGAACTGCCGCCACCCAGCCCTGCTCCCAGCGGGATACGTTTTTCCAGCCGGATATCGACACCTCGCCGCGTGCCGGTTACGCGTTGCAGCAGGCGCGCGGCGCGCAGGCAGAGGTCTTGCTCTTCGCTTACGCCCGGCAACGCACGCGTGGCGTGTATCACGCCATCGTTGCGCAGACCGAAGTGCAGTTCGTCGCCGTACGCCAGAAACTGGAACACGGTTTGAAGAGTATGGTAGCCATCCGGACGGCGCCCGGTGATGTGCAGAAACAGGTTAAGTTTGGCGGGCGCTGGCCAGGCACGCGTCTTCATCAGGCGTATATTTTACCAGAAATGTGCACAGCCCGAGTCGCGGGTTTCAGGGGTTAGCGCAGGGCGTCCCACTGTTCAATCACCAGCCGGATGTCGAGCCCGGCGTCGGGGCTGGCGCCGCTGCTGACAAGAAAAATCCTGTCGGGCAGTGCGAGCGGGGTGGCGGTGTAATGTCTGAACTCGATGTCCCAGCCGGACTGCTGCAGGCGGGTGAGCCGGCCTGCGTCGTCGAGTGTCAGGCGTTCGACTGCTGCACCCGGATCGGGCAGGCCGCGCACCCAGTAGCGCAAGCCGCTGACCGGCAGCCGCCAGCCCAGGCGTTGTGCCAGCAAGGCCTCGGCGCTGTCGGCGCTGAATTCACCCTCTGCCGTGCGTAGCATCACAGCGGCTGCACTGCCGTGCAGTTCTGCCGCGCCCTGGCCGAGCGGTGTATCCAGCTGTATCAGATAATCATCGTCGTGCTGGGTCCAGCGGACACGGGTATGCCAGCCGGTCTGCTGCGTGATAATGGCGAGGCGGCCGCTTACCGCCCAGTGCCGGATATCGGCCAACTGCGGCTGGCGTTGTTGCCACAAGGCTTCGGCAGTGTCGCCGGGCAGCGGTGTCGGCACGGGCAGGCTGCTGCAGGCGCCAAGCACGCAGGTGAGACCGAGGGTCAGCCAGTATTTCACTGCCGTGTGCCGCAGGCGCGGCGGCTAGCGGCTGAAGCGCTGCATGGTTTTCAGCAGCACCTCGTGTTCGGGATTGACCTTGAGGCCCTGCTCCCAGACGTCGAGGGCACCTTTCTGGTCACCAGTGACCCACAGCACCTCGCCGAGGTGGGCGGCGATTTCCGCGTCATCGGCCAGCTCAAGCGCGGCCTTCAGGTAGCGCAGCGCTTCCTGGTGGCGACCCATGCGGTAGAGCACCCAGCCCATGCTGTCCATGACGGCCGGATCCTGCGGCCGCAATTGCAGGGCGCGCTGGATGTAGCCCAGCGCTTCCTCATAGCGGGTGGTGCGGTCGGCCAGGGTGTAGCCGAGCCCGTTCAACGCAGTGGCGTTTTCCGGCTCGCGCTCAAGTATGGCTTGCAGATCCATCTCCAGCAGGTCAAGCCGATCCATTTTTTCCGCCAGCATCGCGCGCGCATAGAGCAGGTTGCTGTCGTTGGGCTGTTCGGTAAGCGCACGGTTGTATAGCGCCAGCGCCTGATCGTATTGTTTATGTTCGTTCAGCAGGTCGCCTTCGGCCAGCGTGATCTGGATTTGCTGCTGTGGGTCCTGCGCTTTGAGGGAATGCAGGTAGGCGCTACCCGCAGCGAGGCCTTCCTCTTTGGCGGTGAGGCGCGCGATGCGCAGATGGGCGTCGAGCCAGAGATCGCCGTCGGTGACGGCCGTGTAGTGCTCGATGGCGGCGCGCCGCTGCTTTTTATCTTCCGCAATCTGGCCGAGGTAGTAATGTGCTTCGGCTTTGCGCTGGCCCAGTTTGAGGGTCTGCTTGAAGTAGCGCTCGGCATCGTCCAGCTGCTTGATCTGCAATGACACCAGGCCGAGGGCCAGCAGTGTATCCGGGTTGTCTTTGGACTGCCGCGCTATCACCGCGAATTGGGCGCGCGCTTCCTTGATGCGCTGGTTATCGACCAGCAGGCGCGCATAGGCCAGCCGCAACGGCAGGTTTTTGGGCGATTGCTTTACCGCTTGGCCCAGGGCGGTGATGGCCGCTACGGTGCCGCCCTGTGATTGCAGGATACGTGCGCGCAACACCAGTGCGCTTGGCCAGCCGGGCTTGCGTTGCAGCGCGGTGGCGGTGGCGGTGAGTGCGCCGGCAAGGTCGCCTGCGCTGTAGGCGAGGCTGGCGTAGGCAAAATGCGCATCGGCCTCGCTGTCATGGCGCGCAACGAAGCCTTGCATGAGGCGCAGGACGGCGGGCTTGTCCTGCTCGGCGCCCAGCAATGCGGCAATCTGCATGTAGCCGTGCGCAGAGGCGCCCATTTCGGGCTCAAGCGCGAACTCCTGTGAGGATGAGGATAAGGGGGCAGGAGCAGTGCGCGCTGCCGCAAGTATATTTTCCAGATGCGGCAAGGCCTGCTCGGCGTGTCCGTTGCGGATCAGGAATACCACCAGGCCTTGGTGTGCCTGCACATTGTCGGGGTCAATGTCCGTCCACAGGCGCGCGGCGTTGAGCGCCTTTTCGTTGTCGCGCATGAAGACCGCGATCTGCATGGCGCGCGCAGCGGCGTCCTTGTCACGCGTATTGTGCGCCACCTTCAGATACAGCTCGAAGGCGGTGGCATAGTCTCCGCGCTGGCCGGCCAGTTCCGCCAGCAGCAGGTCATACATGACATCAGTGCCGGGGGCGCTGGTCACTACCGCCGCTGTGGCCGGGGTATCGACAGCGGCCTGCTTTTGCGGCAGCGCACAGCCGCCAGCAAGCAGGGCGCTGAGCAGAATCAGGCACAGCCGGGGGGCGGACAGGGGCGCGATCGAGGGTTTGTGCGCCGCCAGGGAACTCTGCGTCATGTAAGGTGCTCCTGCGTGCTTAACAATATCAAGGTTGCGGGATACGCGGCCGACAGCTTTCATCATACCTGAGTCTGCCCTGAAGGTGGCCCGGTTTCGCTGGGGAATAGCGGGCAAAACTTGTATTCCGCCGCTCCATCCCTCAGAATTTCCACGTTTGCATGACGCGCACTTGAACCGGGTTTGGTACCCAGCATGGCTTTATTTTCAATCGGGATCAATCACAAGACCGCACCGGTCGAAATACGCGAGCGGGTGGCGTTTGCGCCGGCACGTCTGCAGCAGGCGCTGCGCGATCTGACGGCGCAGCCCGGCGTGCACGAGGCGTCGATTCTGTCTACCTGCAATCGCACCGAGCTCTATTGCCACGCCGACAGCCTGGATCAGGGCGCCGCCATCAGCGCCTGGCTGGCGAGCTACCATGCGCTGCCGCTGGAGGCGGTGCAGCCCTATCTCTACACCTTTGACGACCAGGCCGCCGTGCGGCACATGCTGCGGGTGGCGAGCGGGCTCGACTCCATGGTGCTGGGTGAGCCGCAGATCCTGGGCCAGATCAAGGTCGCCTACAAGGATGCGCAGGAGGCGGGGACGGTGGGCGCGCTGCTCTCCCGCCTGTTCCAGCACACCTTTGCCACCGCCAAGCAGGTGCGCACCGATACCGCCATCGGTGCGAGCCCGGTGTCGGTGGCGTTTGCCGCCGTGGCGCTTTCGAAACAGATTTTCGCCGACCTCTCCGGTCATACCGCGCTGCTGATCGGCGCCGGCGAGACCATCGAACTGGTCGCCCGCCACCTGCACGAGAGCGGTATCGGACGCATGATTGTCGCCAACCGTACACTGGATCGCGCCCATGCGCTGGCCTCCGAGTTCAACGGCTACGCCATTGCGCTGTCCGAGATGCCGGCGCATCTGAGCGAGGCCGACATCATCATCTCTTCCACCGCCAGCCAGTTGCCGATACTCGGCAAGGGCAGCGTGGAAAGCGCGCTCAAGGCGCGCAAGCATCGGCCGATGTTTATGGTCGATATTGCAGTGCCGCGCGATATCGAGCCCGAGGTGGCGGATCTCGACGACGTCTACCTGTATACGGTGGATGATTTGCAGGAGGTGATTCAGGAGAGCCTCAAGTCGCGCAAGGCCGCCGCCGCCCAGGCCGAGGAGATCATCGACAGCCAGGTGGCGCACTTCATGGGCTGGCTGCAATCGCTGTCGGCGGTTTCCACCATTCGCGCCTATCGCAGTGAAGCTGAGCGCACGCGCGATGACGAGGTGGCGAATGCACGGCGACTGCTGGCGCAGGGGCGCGACCCCGAGCAGGTGCTGTATCTGCTGGGCCGGGCGTTGACCAACAAGCTTACCCATATGCCCTGCAGCCAGATGAGGCAGGCCGGGTTTGAGGGCCGCACCGAGTTGCTGCTGGCCGCGCGCGAACTGTTTGATCTGAAAGATTCCGAATAGTTGCTCATAAGTCAATAAGTAAGGCTACACTTCCTGCTACGTCCCCGCCCCTTGTCTGGGGGGGGGGCGGGACAGGGTGGGGGTAGGTAGAGCAGTGTATTTACTCAGGAGTCACATTATTAATGTTATAGCCTTACTTTGTGACTCCTGAGTGACAACTATCAACGCAAAGACGCTAAGACGCCAAGTAGGCGAAAGTTCTTTAAGAAAATTACTTTTTGGAAGTTACATACCTTGGCGTCTTAGCGTCTTTGCGTTGAGTCGTAAGGAAATTAAACTGTGAACCTCTCTATCCAAAGCAAGCTCGAGAACCTTTCCGAACGCCTGCACGAAATCAATGCCCTGCTCGCAGACCCCGGCGTCATTCGGGATCAGACGCGCTTCCGCGCCTACTCGATGGAGTATGCCGAGTTGCGCCCCATCGTGGAATGTTTTCAGCGTTACCAGTCCACGCTCGCCGATTCCGAAGCCGCACAACAAATGCTGCGCGAGGACGATGCCGAATTGCACGCACTGGCAGAAGACGAGGTCAGGCAGGCCGAGCAGAAAAAGCAGGCGCTGGAGCTTGAGCTGCAGCGGCTGCTGTTGCCCACTGATCCGCATGACGCAGGCAACATCTTTCTTGAAATACGCGCCGGCACGGGCGGCGACGAGGCCGCGCTGTTCGCGGGCGATCTCGCGCGCATGTACACGCGCTATGCCGAGTTGCGGCGCTGGCAGGTAGAGATCATCACCCGCAGCGAAGGCGAGCACGGCGGTTACAAGGAAGTCGTGCTGCGCGTGATTGGCCACGGCGCGTTTTCGCGCCTCAAATTCGAATCCGGCGGCCATCGCGTGCAGCGTGTGCCGGCGACCGAAACGCAGGGGCGCATTCATACCTCGACCTGCACCGTGGCGGTGATGCCGGAGGTGGCGGAAGTGGATGAGATAAAAATCAATCCCGCTGATTTAAAAGTCGATACCTTTCGTGCCAGCGGGGCCGGCGGGCAGCACGTGAACAAGACCGATTCCGCGATCCGCATTACTCACCTGCCGACCAACACCGTGGTCGAGTGTCAGGACGAACGCTCGCAACACAAAAACCGCGCGCGCGCCATGTCGCTGTTGCAGGCGCGCCTGCTCACCGCCGAGCAGACCAAACAGCGCAAGGCCGAGGCCGAACTGCGCCGCGACCTGGTCGGCAGCGGCGAGCGTTCCGACCGTATCCGCACCTACAACTACCCCCAGGGGCGGCTCACCGATCATCGCATCAATCTCACCCTGTACCAGCTCGACAGCATCCTGCAAGGCCAGCTCGATGCGGTGATCAATCCGCTTATCAGCGAGTATCAGGCCGACCAGTTGGCGGCCCTGGCCGGCTGATGTCCGCCGCCACGGCAGGCAGCGTGTGCGGCGTGGGGGAGGCGCTCAGCAGCGCACGGTTGCGGCTGGGTCAGCATTCTGCCGCAGCGCGCGAGGCGGAACTGCTGCTCGCGCACGTCCTCGGCCAGCCGCGCAGCTTTGTGCGTGCCCACGCCGGGGATGCGCTGGAGCGCAGCCAGCAACAGATGTATGCAGCGCTGATTGAGCGCCGGGCGCAGGGCGAGCCGGTGGCCTACCTCACCGGCTGCTGCGGTTTCTGGTCGTTCGATCTGGAGGTGACGCCTGCGGTACTCATCCCGCGGCCGGAAACCGAGCTGCTGGTGGAGCAGGCACTGGCGCGGATACCGGAGGATGCGGGTTGGCGCATCGCCGATCTCGGCACCGGCTCGGGCGCGATTGCGCTCGCCATCGCGCATGAACGCCCCCGCTGCCGGATCATCGCCACGGATATTTCACCGGCCGCGTTAGAAATCGCCCGCGCCAACGCCGCGCGCCTGAATCTCCGCAACGCCGAATTTCGTCTGAGCGACTGGTTTAGTCCAATGCAAGACGAGCGCTTCGACATGATCGTATCCAATCCGCCCTATGTGCGGGACGCCGATCCGCATCTGCATGATCTGCGTTTTGAACCTGACGTTGCGTTGCTGGCGGGCACGGACGGTTTGCAGTGTCTGCGCGAAATTGCAGCGCGGGCGCGCGGGCATTTCACGCGGGACGGCTGGCTTCTGCTGGAGCACGGCTACGATCAGGGCCGCGAACTGCTGCAAATTCTTGCGCAGCTGGGTTATGAGCGCACGCAAGATTATACGGACTTGGCCGGCATTCCGCGCATGACAGTCGCACAGTGGGCGACGCCACATGGGCACCTCTAAAAATGATGGATTTTGCTTCAAGACAAGGCGCGGCGCCGTCGAGCAGCGGTCGCTTCTGCGCGTCCTGCGCCCGCGACATTCGTACGTCCCTGTACAGCACAGCATACAAGTTAGTATGTGAGCAGCGGAGACAAGCTGCAACGCAGTATTGGAGCAAAAGACACATTTTTAGAGGTGCCCACATGAATGACGAGCAGTTGCAACGCTACAGCCGCCAGATACTGTTGCCGCAGATTGATATCGACGGGCAGCAAAAACTGCTGGCCTCGCGGGTGCTGGTCATCGGTCTGGGCGGGCTGGGGTCGCCGCTGGCGCTGTATCTGGCTGCGGCCGGTGTCGGACATCTGGTCGTGGCGGACGACGACCGCGTGGACCTGTCCAACCTGCAACGCCAGATCATGCATCGCACGGCGGACATAGGCCGCGCCAAGACCGACTCCGCGCAGGCGGCGCTTGCGGCGCTCAACCCTGGCATAAAAGTCAGCACGATTGATTACCGTTTATCGGGCGATGAACTTGCACGCGAAGTCGCGGAGGCCGATGTGGTGGTCGATGCCAGCGACAACTTTGCCACCCGCTTTGCGCTCAACGCCGCCTGCGTGCAGGCCCGCAAACCGCTGGTGTCGGGTGCCGCCATCCGCATGGAAGGGCAGGTCGCGGTATTCGATCTGCGCCGCGCGGATAGTCCCTGTTACCGCTGCCTCTACCGGGATGATCCGGGCCCGGACGAGGGCTGTGCGCAGATGGGTGTGCTCGCGCCGCTGCCGGGTATCATCGGCAGCGTGCAGGCGGTGGAAGTCATCAAGCTGCTGCTGGGTATCGGCACCACCCTCCAGGGTCGCCTGCTGCTGCTCGACGCCCTGACCCTGGAGTGGCGCAGCGTCGCATTGCGCAAGGATCCGCACTGCCCGGTGTGTACCGCAGCCGCCTAGGCGCGACCAGATAATCTTTATAATTCAGCTACTTGGAGATTCAGCCCCAAGGCCGGGCAGGCGGGCGGTAAACGCTGTAAAATAGACTGCTTCTATCTTATCCGGTGAACCCCCTTTCATGAGCAGCATTATCGACACGGCGCAGCGCACCTTGCTTGCCCCCGGCGGCATGGATGAGCGCAGCATCAGCCGCGTGCTGGACCAGCTCATGCAGCCCGGCGTGGACAGCGCCGAGCTCTATTTCCAGTTGAGCCGCTCCGAGTCCTGGGTGCTGGAAGACGGCATCGTCAAGGACGGCAGCCACAACATCGAGCAGGGCGTGGGTGCGCGCGCGGTGAGCGGCGAAAAAACCGGATTCGCCTATTCCGATGAAATCGTGTTGCCCGCGCTGACCCAGGCGGCGCATGCCGCCCGCGCCATTGCCCGGAGCGGGCAGCAGAAAAGCCTGCGGGCCTGGAGCAGTGCGCCCGGCCATGCGCTGTATCAGCCGCTCGACCCTGTGGTCACCTTGTCCGAAACCGAAAAAGTAAACCTGCTGGAGTCGCTGGATCAGGAGGCGCGGCGTCAGGATGCACGCGTAAAGCAGGTGATCGTGAGCCTTGCCGCCGAGCATGATGTGGTGCTGGTGGCGGACAGCGATGGCACGTTTGCCGCCGACGTGCGGCCACTGGTGCGGCTCAATGTGAGCGTGATCGTAGAGCAGGACGGCAGGCGCGAACAAGGCAGTGCGGGTGGCGGCGGGCGTGTCGGCTACCCGTATTTTCTCGAACAGGAGCGCGGTCTCGGCTACGCCCGCGAGGCAGTGCGGCAGGCGTTGGTGAATCTTGACGCCGTGGCCGCACCCGCAGGCACGATGCAGGTCGTGCTGGGGCCGGGCTGGCCGGGGATTTTACTGCACGAGGCCATCGGCCACGGTCTGGAAGGCGACTTCAACCGCAAGGGCAGCTCGGCCTTTGCCGGGCGCATCGGCGAGCGCGTCGCATCGGAGCAGTGCACGGTGGTGGACGACGGCACGCTCGCTGATCGGCGCGGCTCGCTCAACGTCGACGACGAAGGCACGCCGACCCAGTGCACGGTGCTGATCGAAAACGGCATCCTCAAGGGTTACCTCCAGGACAAACTCAATGCGCGCCTGATGGGCGTGGCGCCCACCGGTAACGGGCGGCGCGAGTCATACGCGCACCTGCCCATGCCGCGCATGACAAATACCTACATGCGTGCGGGCAAATACGCGCCGGAAGAAATCATCGCCTCGGTGGAGAAAGGCCTGTACGCCGTCAACTTCGGCGGCGGGCAGGTGGACATCACCTCCGGCAAATTCGTGTTTTCCGCCAGCGAGGCCTATCTGATCGAGAACGGAAAAATCACCCGGCCGGTGAAAGGTGCGACCTTGATCGGCAACGGCCCGGATGTGCTGACGCGGGTCTCCATGGTCGGCAACGATCTGGGGCTGGATACCGGTGTCGGTACCTGCGGCAAGGAAGGTCAGAGCGTGCCGGTGGGCGTGGGCCAGCCGACGTTGCGTATCGACAGTTTGACCGTGGGTGGAACCGGATAGGCTAAACGCGCCTGGCTATGACCCTGCTGCTCGGGCCAGCAGCATCTCCAGCAGCGCCTTCTGCGCATGCAGGCGGTTTTCCGCTTCATCCCATACCACGCTCTGCGGGCCGTCGATGACCTCGGCGGCCACTTCCTCGCCGCGGTGCGCGGGCAGGCAGTGCATGAACAAGGCATCCGGTTTGGCGAGCGCCATAAGGCGCGCATTGACCTGATACTGCGCGAAGTCGCGCAGGCGTGTGGCTTGCTCCTGCTCCTGGCCCATACTGGCCCACACGTCGGTGACCACGAGATCGGCGCCGCGCACGGCGTCTTGCGGTTCGCGCATCAACGTGGCGTGGCCCGCAGCGTCCTGGAGCAGCGCGCTGTCCGGATCGTAGCCGGGCGGGGTGGCGATGCGCAGCGAAAACCCGAACAGTTGCGCGGCCTTGATGTAGGAATTGCACATATTGTTGCCGTCGCCCACCCACGCCACGGTTTTGCCTTTGACGGCGCCCCTGTGTTCGATCCAGGTTTGCAGGTCGGCGAGCAACTGGCACGGATGATACTGGTCGGTGAGCGCGTTGATCACCGGCACGGTGGAGTGCGCGGCAAAGCGTTCCAATTTCTCGTGTTCGAAGGTGCGCACCACAATCACGTCCGCCATGCGTGACAGCACGCGCGCGGTATCTTCCACCGGCTCGCCGCGTCCAAGCTGGGTGTCGCGCGGCGAGAGGAAGATGGCGCCGCCGCCGCACTGGATCATCGCGCTCTCGAAGGAGACGCGGGTGCGGGTGGAGGATTTCTCGAACAGCATGGCGAGCACTTTGTTTTTCAGTGGCTCATGGCGCAGGCCTTCGCGCAGCATGGCCTTGAGCTCAATTGACCGCACCAGCAGCCGCGCCAGTTCGTCTGGCGTGAAATCGTTCAGAGTGAGGAAGTGGCGTGGCGTCATGGCGTCAGGCGGCCTGGGCAAAGGCATTGACCAGCGCGCCCACGCGCTGGACGATCTGGTCGGCCTCGTCGTCACTGAGGATGAGCGGCGGCAGCAAACGGATCACGCGTTCGGCGGTGACGTTGAGCAGCAGGCCTTGGGCGAGCGCCTGCTTCACTAAATCCGCACACGGCAAGTCGAGCTCAATGCCAAGCATGAGACCGTGGCTGCGTATGTCCGCGATATGCGGATTGCCTGCGAGCAGATGCGCGAGCGCATGGTGCATGCGTGTGCCGAGCGCGGCCGCGCGCGCAGCCAGATTTTCATCTTCCATGATTTTGATGACGGCGAGCGCGGCGGCGCACACCAGCGGGTTGCCGCCGAAGGTAGTGGCATGGCTGCCGGGCTGGAACAGATCAGCCGAAGCGCCACGCGCCAGGCAGGCGCCGATGGGCACGCCATTGCCGAGCGCCTTGGCCAGTGTCATCACGTCCGGCACTACGCCGCTGTGCTGAAACGCAAACCATTTTCCGGTGCGGCACATCCCGGTCTGCACCTCGTCCAGCATCATGAGCCAGCCGTGTTCGTCGCAGAGTGTGCGCAGGCCGGCGAGGTAATCGTCGTTCGGGATGTTGATGCCGCCTTCGCCCTGCACCGGTTCCACCAGCACTGCGACGATGTTCGGATTTTTGCCGGCGACAGCGGCGATGGCCGCGAGGTCGTTGAACGGCACGCGTACAAAACCCTGCACCTGTGGCTCGAAGCCCTGTTTGATTTTTGCGTTGCCGGTGGCGGCCAGCGTAGCCAGCGTGCGTCCGTGAAAGCTGCCGTCGGTTACGATGATGGCGGGCAGGTCGATATTCCTGCGGTGGCCGTGCAGGCGCGCGAGTTTTATGGCAGCCTCGTTCGCCTCCGCGCCCGAGTTGCAGAAAAACGCCTTGTCCATGCCGGACACGCGCGCCAGCGCCGCACCCAACGCCTCCTGTTGTGCGATGCGGAACACATTGGTGACATGCAGCAGCTTGCCCGCCTGCTCACACAGCGCCTGCGTGACCGCCGGATGCGCGTGCCCCAGGTTGCACACCGCCAGCCCGGAAAAGGCGTCGAGATATTTGCGCCCATCGCTGTCCCACAGCCACGCGCCCGCACCACGCTCGAACGTGACCGGCAGACGGTTGTGCGTATTCATCAGGCTATGATTCATACTTAATATCCTTAAACGCCAAGGCGCCAAGACGCAAAGAAAAACTGGCTGTCTGTGGCTTCATGCCTTTGCGTTCTCTGCGTCTTGGCGTCTTTGCGTTGTATAATTTTTACAGGTTAAAGCCAAAAAACAAAAAGGCAGCCCCACCTTCATGGGGCCGCCGTGACAAAGAATATTCTAGCGCCTATGCGGCGGAAGGGAAAGCCGTTTCGACGGCTACGGTATCAGCCGAACAAGGCCACTCCGTGTGCGGAGGCGCCCATGAACAGCAGCATGGGAATCGACAGCGCGGTGTTGACGCGCGAAGTGAGGAACGCCACGCGCCGCGCCGTGGCCTTTTCCGCATCGGTCGCGGGTTTCAGGCCCAGCACCTTTTTCTGGTTGGGCCAGATGACACCCCATACGAACAGCAGCATGATGGTGCCGAGCCACGCGCCGATGCCGATGACCGCGTCGCTGCCCTGCAAGGTAAAGGCAGGCATAAAGCGCGGGCCGAGCAAGGCCGCGCCTGCGATCCAGGTGGCCAGTGCCGCCCAGCGGAACCACAGCAGCGCGCGCGGAACTACATATTTGGTAATGCCCGCAGCGCCCGGCCCGCCCTGGTCAGCGTTGGCAGTCGCAACGGCGGCGGCCTGCACGAAGTTGAAATAGTACAGCAGGCCGATCCAGGTAATGCCCGCCAGGAAATGTATCCAACGTGCGATGAGCGGTACCCATTCGTTTTCCATAATTTCATTCCTCTTGTTGGTAGGCGCTACAGTGAATGTTATATGAGGGCCTTGGCGACGGCTACCAGCACAAGTGTCAGTACCAAGCCTGTTATAATCGTACCGAGAATCGAGTCGAGTGGATTTTTCATGCGTTCTTCCCATCCTCTTAGTGTGTGTTGGAGTGAAGGTGCGGCTCGACAACAGCCGTGCTCAAGAGTAATGCAGGCCTTCTCCCAATGCAACCATGTAGGCTCTGACTGTGTGCGGCATTAGCGGCGAGTTGCGTTTTGACGGCGCGCCGCCCATGCAGGCGACGCTCGCACGCATGACGCAGCGGCTGGCTCGGCGTGGCCCTGACGATGACGGATTTTATTTCGATGGCCCGCTGGGCTTCGGCCACCGGCGACTTGCCATTATTGATCTCTCCGCGCGCTCGCACCAGCCCATGGTGGACAAGGCGCTGAATCTCGCTATCGTATTCAACGGCACGATATATAACTACAAACAACTGCGCGCGGAATTGCAGGCGCAGGGCCACACGTTTTTTTCCGAGGGCGACACCGAGGTAATTCTCAAAGCCTACGCGGTGTGGGGCGAGCGTTGCGTGGAGCGCCTGCACGGCATGTTCGCCTTTGCCGTGTGGGACAGTAAAAAACAAACGCTGTTTCTGGCGCGCGACCGTCTGGGTATCAAGCCGCTGTATTATGCGCCGCATAAAAATCATTTCCGCTTTGCCTCCACGCTACAGGCGCTGCTTGCGGCGGGCGAGGTGGATACGCGCATCGACCCCGTCGCGCTGCATCACCAGCTTACCTTGCACGCGGTGGTGCCCGCGCCGCACACGATACTGCAAGGCATACGCAAACTCGCGCCCGCCACCATGCTGACGCTGGATACGCGCGGCGGCATCACCACGCGCCGCTATTGGCAACTCAACGCGCAACGTCCGGCGCAGGAAAAATCCGAACATGAATGGATAGAGGCGGTGCACCAAAGTCTGCGCGCGGCGGTGGAGAAGCGGCGCATGGTGGCCGATGTGCCGGTCGGCGTGCTGCTTTCCGGCGGTCTCGATTCCAGTTTGATCGTCGCACTACTGGCGGAGGCCGGGCAAAAAAATCTGCTCACCTTTTCCATCGGTTTTGAAGATGTGGCCGGGGAAAAGGGCAGCGAATTTGAATACTCCGATCCGGTCGCCGCGCGTTACGCGACCCAGCATCAGCGTTTTCTCATTCCCAACCGCGACGTGCTCACGCGCCTGCCGGAGTGCGTGCGTAACATGAGCGAGCCGATGGTGGCGCAGGATACCGTCGCGTTTTATCTGCTCGCCGAGCAGGTGTCGAAACACGTCAAGGTGGTGCAGAGCGGGCAGGGCGCGGACGAGGTGTTCGGCGGTTATTTCTGGTATCCGCTCATGCAGCAGGAATCGGGGAGCGATCTGGAGCGCTTTCGCAAACACTATTTTGATCGCAGCCATGACGAATTTCTGGAAACCGTGCAGCCTGATTATCACGCTGCGGATCACACGTCACGGCTGATCGAAACGTTGCTGGCGGAGCCGGGGGCGGATACCTTCATGGATCGCGTGCTGCGCATGGATGTGACGACATTGATTGTCGATGATCCGGTGAAGCGCGTGGACAACATGACCATGGCCTGGGGGCTGGAGGCGCGGGTGCCGTTTCTCGATCACGAATTGGTGGAGCTGGCGGCGGGCATGCCGCCGGAACTGAAACTGAAAAGCGGCGGCAAACATCCCTTGAAGATTATCGCGCGCGGCCTGTTGCCCGACGCCGTGATTGACCGCCCCAAGGGCTACTTTCCCATGCCCGCGCTGAAATACGTGCGCGGTGAGTTTCTGGGTTTCATGCGCGAGGTGCTGAACTCCGAGGCCTGCCGCCGGCGCGGTCTGTTCCAGCGCGCATACGTGGAAAAACTGCTCGTCGCACCAGAGCGCTACATGACGCCCCTGCAAGGCAGCAAGCTGTGGCACCTGGCGCTGCTGGAATATTGGTTGCAGTTGAACGTGGATTGAGTCAACGTTTCTCCCCTTGCAAACCGGGAGGAGTCCATAATATACGCTTGCTGCACCGCAAATTTTGCGAGCGCGTGATATGCGAAATTGTAACTGTGATTGGGTGAAACGACTTCCTTATAAACCCCGCCCCACACCAGCGACGCGCAACGCCGCCTCATCGGGTTCGCGGCCCGCGCAGCAGTCGGCGAGCCGACCGTCGATGACCACGGCGGGCACCGAACGTATGCCTAACGACTGGGCGCGTTTTGCGATGTGCTTGTCATGCATATCCAGCACGCTGACCTCGCAGGAAGGGCAGGCGATGCGGTTGACCAGTTCAACGGTCTCCGCGCAGGTGGGGCAGCCTGCGCTAAAGATTTCAATATGACGTTTGGCGTTCATAATCCCATCTCCTCTTGTGTGGATTTACCCCCGGCGAATGAAGCAGCCCGCCCTGCGGGGGTACAGGCAGGACAGGCTGGGTGGACAGTCGGCTGGCGAGCGCTTTTGGGCCAGGAATTCCAGAGCGCTGCTCCGATTAATAATGCAATACCTGTATACAGTGCGAGCGCGGAATCGAAGTGGAATTTGCCGATCATCATTATCAATGCCGCCACGACGCCCAGCAGCAGAGGACTGTAGCCGCGCCGGCCGCGCGCACGGTAGGCGAGCATGGCGAGACTCACCAGCAGAAAGACGGCAGTGAGCGGCAACAGATACGGCGTAAAGTTGATAAAGCCCAGCCCCAGTGCGCTGAGCAGGCCCGCATAGGCCGGCCAGCACGCCGCACAGGTGAGCTTGGGGAGCAGCGCGAGGCCGACGGCGGGCAGCGCGAGCCAGGCCGTTCTCCAAGCGGGCGTCTTCGCTGTCTCGCTCGGGCTATCGACTTGGCTAAGTGCAGCGGTGATCGCCGCCAAGGCAGGGACGCCGCTAAGCCGCCCATCGGCGTCTACGTAAAGACGGCAATTGTCCGCGCCGGGCGGGCTGGACTCCGCTATGTCGCGGCCATTGATCAACAGCGTGGGCGAGCCAAGATTGCGTGCGTAGGCTGGGCTGTCAGGGGCATGCCGCTCCCATTCCCGCCATTGTGGCGTCAGTTGCGCTTGCGCGAAGGCGCGCAGCAGTTGCGCGCGGGCCGCCGCGACGTTCGGGCAATCGGCGTCATAAATCAATTCAACGTGTGCCATGGCGATGGGAGCCCTCCAAGTCATCGAGGATAGGACACTCGCTGGTTGGTCCTTGGCCGCTGCACGCTTCTGTCAAATTGACAAGCGCGCGTTGCATGCGCCGCAAGTCAACTATTCTGTGCTTGATATCCGCAATTTTTGCCTCGGTGCGCTGCTTGACGTCAGCGCAGCGCGTGTGCGGATCGACGCGTAGCGCGAGCAATTCAGAAATTTCCTTGAGTGAAAAGCCCAACTCTTTCGAGCGTTTGATGAATTGCAGGCGGGTAACTGTTTCAGACGTATATTGACGGTAACCGGAAGCGCGCCGCATGGGTTTGGGCAGCAACCCTTCGCGCTCGTAATAGCGCACCGTCTCGACGTTCACTTGGGCCGATTTGGCCAATTGACCGATGGTTAAGCTTTGCATACCTTACCTCCACACCGACTATAAACCCTGGAGCCAGGTACGGAGTCAAGTTTTTTATGCAGCTTGTTATCGCAACAAAAGCCTTGTAAGGTTGCGCCCCTATGCACGCGCGACTATTCGGTAACCGCACCTGCCCCGGCAAGCTGCTGAGCCTGCTGCTGGTCTTTTTGCTGCTGTTCGCCGCGCTGCATGTCAGCCAGCACGACCTGGTGGAAGGCAGCGGCGGCCCGCTCAGCCACAGTGACTGTCAGATCAGTCATGTGCCCGGCGTACAACTGTGCGTACCACCAACGCCTGTGCCATTGCTGGTGCTGATCTTCATTCTTGCGTTTGCCACAACTGCAACGTATACCAAAAGCGTGATGCGCCACCGGCGCATCCGTGCCCCGCCTTTACCCTCCTGATCTTCCCACGGTAGTGCATGTCCTCGGCGCGTCTTGCGTGCCGGGGCTGGGTGTATTTTCAACGATCAGGAGTCACACATGTCCCATACATTTTCGCAGCGCTTGCGGGCGGTCGCCGTCTGCATGCTTGTATACTCCGGCGCCTTGCCGGCCAGTGAAACCGATGCAGTGCAGCAGCGCCTGCAGCAGCTCGAGCAGGAAATAAAGGCTTTACGAGCGACACTCAGCGCCATGGAGAGCGCGGCTCAACAGGCCCTGCTGGCGCCGGCCCCAGCCCACACCGTCGCAGCGCCCAGCCACACCCCTATCCAGATAGGGTTGAGCAGCCTGTTCACCGCCGGCGGGTCGAGCGTAGACAACGCGGCCCTGGAGGGCTTGCAGGCCGGCGGGCACGACCCCAACCGCAACGGCTTCACGGTGCAGAACGTGGAGCTGACCCTGAGCGGAACGGTAGACCCTTACTTCGACGCGCAGGCCAGTCTCATCTTCCAGATCGATGCGGGTGGCGAGACCAAGGTGGAGCTGGAGGAGGCCTTTTTCACCACGCGCGGCCTGCCTGCGGGATTACAGCTTAAAGGCGGGCAGTACTTCACCGAGTTTGGCCGCCACAACCCGCAGCATCCGCATAGCTGGGCCTTCGTGGATCA
>CAMTVY010000005.1:0-111843 GCA_947085325.1 uncultured Gammaproteobacteria bacterium
GCCGAATTCATTCGGCCCTACAGGCTGTTTTTAACAGGCCAGTAGCTCAATTGGCAGAGCGGCGGTCTCCAAAACCGCAGGTTGGGGGTTCGATTCCCTCCTGGCCTGCCAACAGGCTAAGGGTACATGGATAGTCAGGAAGGCATGGTGGACAAAGCGAAGCTGTTCGTGGCGGTAGCACTGCTGGTGCTTGCCATCGGCGGGTTTTACTACTACAGCGAACAGTCAACGCTGGTGCGTGTGCTGGGTTTGCTGATCGTTACGGTGCTGGCGATTGCGGTAGCCACCCAGACCGAGATTGGACGTGTAGCGCGCGGCTTCCTGCTGGATGCCCGCAGTGAGATGCGCAAAGTCGTGTGGCCGTCGCGGCGCGAGACCACGCAGACCACGCTGGTAGTGATTATTGCAGTCATTTTGGTGGCCATCCTGCTGTGGTTGATGGATATGCTGATTCTGTGGGGAGTTAAATTGCTAACGGGTCAGGGGGGCTGAATCATGGCGTTGCGCTGGTATGTAGTGCATGCCTATTCCGGATTCGAGAATCAGGTGGTGACGTCGCTCAAGGAGCGTATTGTCCGTGGCGGCATGCAGGACAAGTTCGGTGAAATACTGGTGCCGACCGAAGAAGTAGTCGAGATGCGCGAGGGCCAAAAGCGCAAGAGTGATCGCAAGTTTTTCCCTGGCTATGTACTGGTGCAGATGGAAATGGACGATGCCGCCTGGCATCTGGTCAAGGATGTACCGAAGGTAATGGGTTTTATCGGTGGCACCAGCGACAAGCCCGCCCCGATTACCGAGAAGGAAGCGCAGGCGATACTGCAACGCGTGCATGAGGGCGTCGACAAGCCGCGTCCCAAGGTGTTGTTTGAGCCGGGTGAGGTGGTACGCGTGACTGATGGGCCGTTTAACGACTTCAACGGTGTGGTCGAAGAGGTCAATTACGAAAAGAGCCGACTGCGTGTTGCAGTACTGATTTTTGGCCGATCAACGCCCGTCGAACTGGAGTTTGGGCAAGTAGAGAAAGGCTGAAAAACCAGGGAAAAAGTACCAGGTACAAGATGCAAGGGGTGAATTTTTTACTTGTATCTTTTCCCTTGCATCTTGTACCTGCATTTAACAGGGGAGCCGCAAGGCGTTATAACCCACATTAGGAGTTTGTCATGGCAAAGAAAATCGAGGCCTACATCAAGTTGCAGGTCAAGGCCGGTCAGGCCAACCCCAGCCCACCCGTGGGCCCCGCGCTGGGCCAGCGTGGTGTAAACATCATGGAGTTCTGCAAGGCTTTTAACGCCCAGACGCAAGGGGTGGAGCCGGGTTTGCCGTTGCCTGTGGTCATCACGGTCTACAGCGATCGTAGCTTCACCTTTATCACCAAGACACCGCCCGCCTCGATCCTGCTCAAGAAGGCCGCAGGCATCACCAGCGGCAGCAAGACACCGAACAGCGTCAAGGTAGGCAAGGTCACGCGCGCGCAACTCGAGCAGATCGCCACCACCAAGATGCCGGATCTCACGGCTGCCGATATGGATGCCGCAGTGCGCACCCTGGCGGGTAGCGCGCGCAGCATGGGCCTGGATACGGAGATCTGACATGACGACACTCTCCAAACGCGCCAAGACTTTTGAGCAGAAAGTTACACTGGGTAAACAGTATGCCGTTGATGAGGCCCTGCGCCTGATCAAGGACTGCGCCACGGCCAAGTTTAACGAATCCGTCGATGTCAGTATCAATCTGGGTATCGACACCCGCAAGTCCGACCAGACCGTGCGCGGGGCCAGTGTGCTGCCGCATGGCACCGGCAAGTCCGTACGGGTCGCGGTGTTCGCGCAAGGCGCCAACGCCGATGCCGCCACGGCTGCGGGCGCGGATATCGTCGGCTTTGAGGATCTCGCCACCGCCATCAAGGGCGGCAAGCTGGATTTCGACGTGCTGATTGCGAGCCCGGACGCCATGCGTCTGGTAGGTCAGCTCGGTCAGGTGCTGGGCCCGCGTGGCCTGATGCCGAACCCCAAAGTGGGTACGGTGACCACCGATGTGGCGGGTGCGGTGAAGAACGCCAAGGCCGGCCAGGTGCGCTACCGCGCCGACAAGGCCGGTATCGTACATTGCTCCATCGGCAAGGCTTCCTTTGAAGTGAGTGCGATACGCGAAAACCTGCTGGCGTTGCTGGTCGAAGTACAGAAGTCCAAGCCCAGTACGGCGAAGGGCATTTATCTGAAGAAGATCACGGTCTCCAGCACCATGGGGCCGGGATTGGTGCTGGATCAGTCTAGTTTGGCAATCTAACCCTCATTTTCGCGGTGCACCCGCTGTGGGTGTGTGCGAAATGAGGGCAGTCAAAGACCGCAGGTGTGCTGACTTAATTGGGTTCGCCCGGCCTGCGCAGACGGTGTTGCCTCACAAACAGGGCAGTCCCTGATCATGAGGTCACCGTGGGTGGGTGTTTGAGTGCTGTTCAAAGAACACCCGGTGTGACCAACGGATGACGCAGGTCATCTACACAATCAGGGAGGAGAAGCTATCCCGTGACACTGAATATTGATGACAAGAAACGTATTGTGACCGAGGTTGCGGCCATCGCGGCCAACGCCAAGTCGGTTGTGGCAGCGGAATATCGCGGTCTCACCGTCGAGCAATTGACCGCTTTGCGGATGGGCGCGCGCAAGAATGGTGTATATCTGCGCGTAGTGCGTAACACGCTTGCCCGTCGCGCATTTGCCGACACCGAGTTTGCCTGCCTGCAAGATGCTTTGATCGGGCCGCTGCTGCTTGCGTTCTCACGCGAGGAGCCGGGCGCTGCACCGAAACTCATCAGCGATTTTGCGAAGCTGAATGAGCGGCTGGTTATCAGGGCTGGCGCGTTCAACGGCAAGCTCATGCAGCCTGCCGAGGTCGATAAGCTGGCCAGGATGCCGACACGCGATCAGGCCATCAGCCTGTTGATGGCGGTGATGAAAGCCCCCGTCGGTAAGCTGGCGCGGACGCTCGCAGCAGTGCGCGATCAAAAACAGGCGGCGTGATTCGTTTCCGCTGCTTTGTCACTATCTAATTAAATTTTTGAGGAGTTAAGTCATGGCTGTAACCAAAGAAGACATTCTGGAAAGCGTAAGCAACATGACCGTGATGGAGATTGTAGATCTGATCTCCGCCATGGAAGAGAAGTTTGGTGTTACTGCGGCAGTCGCTGCGGCTGCCGGTCCTGCTGCAGGTGCCGCAGCGGTGGAAGAGCAGACGGAGTTCACCCTCACCATGACCAAGTACGGCGAGAACAAGGTCGGCGTGATCAAGGTGATCCGTACCGTCACCGGTCTCGGCCTCAAGGAGGCCAAGGATCTGGTGGAGGGCGCGCCCTCGGTGGTCAAGGAAGGCATACCCAAGAAGGACGCCGAGGACATCAAGAAACAACTGGAAGAGGCAGGCGCCACAGCCGAGATCAAATAAGTCCGGGAGACTTGGGTATATACACATACTCGATTCCACCGGCGCTGCAAGGCCCGAGACGAGCCTGGCAGAAGCTGCCCACATGATGGCGGGTGACCTGATGGTCACCCGCTTCTGCGCGTCTCCGCCTGTCTGGCGGAGTCCGCTGTTCGCGGTTTTGCTGTATCGATGAGGAATTAACGATGGCCTATTCATTCACCGAAAAGAAACGCATCCGTAAGGATTTCGGGAAACGCCCCAGCATTCTGCCAGTCCCGTACCTGCTGGCGATGCAGATCAATTCATATATCGAGTTTCTGCAGGCGTCCACATTGCCGGAGAAACGCGCCGATCAGGGTTTGCATATAGCGTTGAAGTCGGTGTTTCCGATTAGCAGTTATTCCGGATACGCAAAACTTGAATACGTGAGTTACCGTCTCGGTCAGCCGGTATTTGATGTCAAGGAGTGCCAGCAGCGCGGTACCACCTATGCCGCGCCACTACGGGTCAAGGTGCGGCTGATCATCTACGACAAGGAGGCTGCCCAGAGCGCCTCTGTAGTAAAGGACATCAAGGAACAGGAAGTCTACATGGGCGAGATACCGCTCATGTCCGAGAATGGCACGTTCATCATCAACGGTACCGAGCGCGTCATCGTATCCCAGCTGCATCGCTCGCCCGGCGTGTTCTTTGAGCATGACAAGGGCAAGACGCACTCGTCGGGCAAGTTGCTGTTTTCGGCGCGCGTCATACCTTACCGCGGGTCGTGGCTGGACTTCGAGTTCGACCCCAAAGATATTATTTACGTGCGCATTGACCGTCGGCGCAAGCTGCCGGCTACCGTATTGCTGCGGGCGCTTGAGTACACTAATGAGCAGATGATCGAGACGTTCTTTGACGCCAACACCTTCAAGTTGGACAAGGAGAAGACCAGGCTTGAGCTGGTACCGTCGCGCTTGCGCGGCGAGACCATGTCGTTCGATATTTGCGACAGCAAGGGCAAGGTGATTGTCGAAGAGGGCCGTCGAGTGACTGCCCGTCATATACGTGACATCGAAAAGGCCGGGCTTAAGTGGCTTGATCTGCCGCAGGATTACCTGGTGGGTAAGGTTGTCGCACATACGGTGATCGACAAGGCCACGGGTGAAGTGTTGGCCAACGCCAATGACGAAATCACGGTCGAAATTCTGGATGTGATCCGCAAGGCGGGCGTCAAGGAAATCAAGACGCTCTATATCAACGACCTTGATCGTGGCCCGTATGTTTCCGACACGCTACGGGTTGACAGTACGAAGAGTGCGCTGGAAGCGCAAATAGAAATCTATCGCATGATGCGTCCGGGTGAGCCGCCCAACAAGGATGCCGCGCAGACGCTGTTTACCAATCTGTTTTTCAGTCCTGAGCGTTACGATCTGTCGCCGGTAGGGCGCATGAAGTTTAACGCCCGGGTCGGCCGTAGCGAGACCACTGGCGAAGGTATCCTGTCAAAAAATGACATCATTGATGTTCTCAAGGTGCTGATTGGCATCAAGAACGGCAGTGGTACCGTGGATGATATCGACCACCTCGGCAACCGGCGCGTGCGCTGCGTAGGCGAGATGATCGAAAACCAGTTCCGCATCGGACTGGTGCGCGTCGAGCGCGCTGTGAAGGAGCGCTTGAGCCTCGCCGAGACCGAGAACCTCACGCCGCAGGAACTTATCAATGCCAAACCGGTAGCGGCAGCAGTAAAGGAATTCTTCGGCTCGAGTCAGCTGTCGCAGTTCATGGATCAGAACAACCCGCTGTCCGAGATTACCCACAAGCGTCGTGTCTCGGCGTTGGGGCCGGGTGGCTTGACGCGTGAGCGCGCTGGCTTCGAAGTGCGTGACGTGCATCCCACTCACTACGGGCGGGTATGCCCGATTGAAACACCGGAAGGGCCAAACATAGGGCTTATCAACTCGCTCGCGGTCTATGCCCGCGTCAATGCGTATGGCTTCCTGGAGACACCGTATCGCAAGGTGGAGAACGGCCGTGTGACGGATCGTATCGACTACATGTCGGCGATCGAAGAGGGACGGTATGTGATCGCCCAGGCCAATGCGACCCTGGATGAAAAGGGCCGTCTGGTGGATGAGCTGGTCTCATCACGGCACGACAATGAATTCGCATTGTCAACGCCTGACCGTGTGGAATACATAGATGTATCGCCGCGTCAGATTGTGTCAGTCGCGGCCTCACTGATTCCGTTTCTCGAACACGATGACGCCAACCGTGCGCTGATGGGCTCCAACATGCAGCGTCAGGCCGTGCCGACACTGAAGGCCGAAAAGCCGCTGGTGGGTACGGGTATCGAACGCGCTGTGGCCATCGACTCGGGTGTGGTGGTGGTGGCGAAGCGTGGCGGGCGTGTGGATTCAGTCGACGCCGCGCGCATCGTGGTGCGCGTCAATGATGACGAAACCGCCGCTGGCGAACAGGGCGTGGACATATACAACCTCACCAAGTACACGCGCTCCAACCAGAACACCTGCATCAATCAACGCCCCCTGGTGAATATCGGTGACGTGATTGCGCGCGGAGATGTGCTGGCAGACGGCCCCTCGACGGACAACGGCGAGCTGGCGCTGGGTCAGAACGTGCTGGTCGCCTTCATGCCCTGGCATGGTTACAACTTTGAAGACTCGATTCTGATTTCAGAACGTCTGGTGGAGGAGGAACGCTTTACCACCATTCACATCGAAGAACTTACCTGTGTCGCGCGCGACACCAAGCTGGGTTCGGAGGAAATCACTGCTGATATCCCGAACGTGGGCGAAAGCGCGCTGGCCAAGCTGGATGAATCGGGCATCGTCTACATCGGCGCCGAAGTCAAGACCGGCGACGTGCTGGTGGGCAAGGTAACGCCGAAGGGCGAGACCCAGGTCACCCCGGAAGAGCGGCTGCTGCGTGCCATATTCGGCGAGAAGGCCTCGGATGTGAAGGACACCAGTCTGCGCGTGCCTTCTGGCATGGTGGGCACGGTGATCGATGTGCACGTGTTTACGCGCGATGGGGTCGAGAAGGACGCCCGCGCGAAAGAAATCGAAAACGCAGAGCTGGCGAACTTCAAGAAGGATCTGCGCGACCAGCTGCGCATCATGGAAGATGACTTGTATCAGCGTGTTGAAGAAATGCTGACAGGCAAGACCGCGCAGGGCGGCCCCAAGGGCCTGAAGAGCGGCGCCAAGATCACCAAGGCCTATCTGGCCGAAGTGGCGCATGAAAAGTGGTTCGAAATTCGCTTGGGCAACGAAGCCGCCAACGAACAGCTCGAACGCATGAGCGCGCAACTCAAGCAGCAGCGCAAGGACTCCGACGCCAAGTTCGACGAGAAACGCGCCAAACTGACCGCCGGTGACGAACTCGCCCCGGGCGTACTGAAAATGGTGAAGGTGTACCTGGCTGTGAAGCGTCGCATCCAGCCGGGTGACAAGATGGCCGGACGTCACGGTAACAAGGGCGTGGTGTCCATGATCGTACCGGTCGAAGACATGCCCTATGCCGCAGACGGCACCCCGATCGACATCGTGCTCAATCCGCTCGGCGTACCTTCGCGCATGAACGTCGGCCAGGTGCTTGAAGTTCATCTGGGCTGGGCTGCAAAGGGCCTGGGCCTCAAGATCGCCCGCATGCTGAATGCGCAGGATGATGTGAAGGATGTGCGCAAGTTCCTGGACCGGATTTACAACACCAGCGGCAAAAAGGAAGATCTGAAATCGTTCACCGACGCAGAGATTATTACGCTTGCACACAATCTGCGTGCCGGTGTGCCTACAGCCACCCCGGTGTTTGATGGCGCAACCGAGGCCGAAATCAAGCAGATGCTTGCGCTCGCTGACCTGCCGGAAAGCGGACAGACCACACTTTACGACGGACGCAGTGGCGAGGCCTTTATGCGCCAGATCACGGTGGGCTATATGTACATGTTGAAGCTGAACCATCTGGTGGATGACAAAATGCATGCCCGCTCTACTGGCCCGTACAGCCTGGTTACGCAGCAGCCGCTGGGCGGCAAGGCGCAGTTTGGCGGCCAGCGCTTCGGTGAAATGGAGGTGTGGGCGCTTGAGGCTTATGGCGCGGCCTACACCTTGCAGGAAATGCTGACGGTGAAGTCCGACGACGTGGCGGGTCGTACCAAGATGTACAAGAACATCGTTGATGGCGATCATCGCATGGAACCCAGTATGCCTGAGTCGTTTAACGTGCTGACCAAGGAAATCCGTTCGCTCGGTATCGATATCGAGCTGGAACAAAAATGACCTATTTGTGCCCCTGCCTTCTCTGGATTGAGAAGGCGTGCAGCCCCTCCCGGTCAGGGCCAGTACGGTGCAGTGAGTTTAGGAGATAAACGATGAAAGACTTGTTGAATCTGTTCAAACAGCAGACTGTCGCAGAAGAGTTTGATGCCATCCGCATTGGACTCTCGTCGCCGGAGAAAATACGTTCCTGGTCCTATGGCGAGGTAAAGAAGCCGGAAACCATCAATTATCGCACCTTCAAGCCGGAGCGGGACGGGCTGTTCTGCGCCAAGATATTCGGGCCGATCAAGGACTATGAGTGCCTGTGCGGCAAGTACAAGCGGCTGAAGCATCGCGGCGTGATCTGCGAGAAATGCGGCGTGGAAGTCACACTCGCCAAGGTGCGACGCGAACACATGGGCCATATTGAACTGGCGAGCCCGGTCGCGCACATCTGGTTTTTGAAGTCGCTGCCGTCGCGCATGGGCCTGCTGCTGGATATGGCGCTGCGCGACATTGAGCGCGTGCTGTATTTTGAATCATTCGTGGTGATTGACCCCGGCATGACGCAGCTTGAGCGCGGCCAGTTGCTGTCAGATGAAACCTACCTCGAAGCGATAGAGGAAAATGGCGACGAGTTCGACGCCCGTATGGGTGCCGAAGCAATCTATGAGTTGCTGCGCACGCTGAATCTCGAGGTTGAAATCGTCAAGATCAGGGAAGATCTGGCCTCTACCGCGTCGGAGACCAAGATCAAGAAGCTTACCAAGCGGCTCAAGCTGATGGAGGCCTTCATCGACTCCGGTAACAAGCCGGAGTGGATGGTGATGAAGGTGTTGCCGGTGTTGCCGCCCGATCTGCGGCCGCTGGTGCCGCTCGACGGGGGCCGCTTTGCCACCTCTGATCTCAACGACCTGTACCGTCGCGTCATCAACCGCAACAACCGTCTGAAGCGCCTGCTCGATCTCAATGCACCGGACATCATCGTGCGCAACGAAAAGCGCATGTTGCAGGAGTCGGTGGACGCGCTGTTCGACAATGGTCGCCGCGGGCGCGCGATCACCGGCACCAACAAGCGTGCGCTGAAGTCGCTTGCCGACATGATCAAGGGCAAGCAGGGCCGCTTCCGCCAGAATCTGCTCGGCAAGCGCGTGGACTACTCCGGTCGCTCGGTGATCGTGGTAGGCCCGACGCTGCGCCTGCATCAGTGCGGCCTGCCGAAGAAGATGGCGCTGGAACTGTTCAAGCCGTTTATATTCAGCAAGCTGGAGTTGCGCGGATTGGCCACTACCATCAAGGCCGCGAAGAAACTGGTCGAACGTGAAAGCCCCGAAGTGTGGGATATCCTGGAAGAAGTGATCCGCGAACACCCGGTCATGCTGAACCGCGCACCCACCCTGCACCGCCTCGGCATTCAGGCCTTTGAGCCGGTGCTGATTGAAGGCAAGGCAATCCAGTTGCACCCGCTGGTCTGTACTGCGTTCAACGCCGACTTTGACGGTGACCAGATGGCGGTGCACGTGCCGCTGTCGCTGGAAGCCCAGCTCGAAGCGCGCACGCTTATGATGTCGACCAACAACATCCTCTCGCCTGCCAATGGCGAACCCATCATTGTGCCGTCACAGGACGTGGTGTTGGGGCTCTATGCCATGACGCGTGAGCGTATCAACGCAAAAGGCGAGGGCATGATCTTCAGCGACACGGCAGAGGTGCGCCGCGCCTATGAAACCCGGGTCGTGGATCTGAACGCCAAGGTCAAGCTGCGTGTGCGCGAAGTGCTGAAAGACGACGCGGGCGAGATGAAAGAAAGCACTCGCAGGGTGGATACCACAGTTGGCCGCGCGCTGTTGTTCGATGTGCTGCCGGACGGCATGTCTTTCGATCACGTCAACCAGAATATGACCAAGAAGGCCATTTCTCGCCTTATCAACACCTGCTACCGCAGCGTGGGCCTGAAGGAGACCGTGATTCTGGCGGATCAGATCATGTATACGGGCTTTGCCTATGCCACGCGTTCCGGTGTTTCCATCGGGGTGGACGACATGGTGGTGCCGGACGAAAAGAAGGCCATCATTCACGCGGCAGAAGAAGAAGTGAAGGAGATCGAGCGCCAGTACTCCTCCGGCCTCGTCACCAACGGTGAACGCTACAATAAGGTGGTCGACATCTGGTCGCACACCAATGACCAGGTTGCCAAAGCGATGATGGAAAAGCTGGGCAGCGAGATGGTGCAGGACGCCAGTGGCAAGATGGTGAAGCAGGCCTCATTCAATTCCATTTACATGATGGCTGACTCCGGTGCCCGTGGTAGTGCCGCGCAGATACGTCAGCTGGCCGGTATGCGTGGCCTGATGGCCAAGCCTGACGGCTCGATCATCGAGACCCCGATTACGGCAAACTTCCGTGAAGGTCTGGACGTGTTGCAGTACTTCATCTCCACCCACGGTGCGCGCAAAGGCCTGGCCGACACCGCGCTCAAGACCGCCAACTCCGGTTATCTGACACGCCGTCTGGTCGATGTGGCACAGGATCTGGTGGTTACTGAAGATGATTGCGGCACGGTTCAGGGCCTGATGATGCTGCCGTTGATTGAGGGTGGTGAAGTGGTCGAGGCGCTGCGTGAGCGCGTACTGGGGCGCTCCGTGGCAGAAGACGTGCTTGCGCCTGGTTCGAATAAGGTCGTTGTGGAGGCCGGCACACTGCTGGACGAGCGCTGGGTCGCTGCGTTGGAGGAGATGGGTGTTGACCAGATCAAGGTACGCTCACCCATTACCTGTGAAACCAGCTTTGGCATCTGTGCCACCTGTTATGGGCGCGATCTGGGCCGTGGCCACAAAATCAACATCGGCGAAGCGGTGGGGGTGATTGCAGCCCAGTCCATCGGCGAGCCGGGTACCCAGTTGACCATGCGTACCTTCCATATCGGCGGCGCGGCCTCGCGTTCCGCTGCCATCAGCAGCGTTGAGATCAAGTCCAGGGGCTCTGTGCGCCTGCACAACATCAAGTTGGCGCGGCATCAGAGCGGCAATAACGTGGCGGTATCGCGCTCCGGCGAGCTGACTGTGCTGGATGAGTTTGGCCGCGAGCGCGAGCGTTACCGGGTACCCTACGGCGCCGTGTTAACAGTGAGCGAGGGCGATGAAGTCACGCCGGGACAGGTGGTGGTGAACTGGGATCCGCATACACGCCCGATCATTACCGAGGTGGCAGGTTATCTGCGCTTTAGCGATGTAATCGATGGTGTTACCGTAATACGTCAGGCGGATGAGGTGACCGGCCTGACCAGTCTGGTGGTCACTGACCCCAAACAGCGCGGCTCCAGTGCCCGTGATCTGCGCCCAATGGTGAAGCTGGTAAGCGACAAGGGCAAGGATCTGTCCATCCCCGGCACCGATATACCGGCGCACTATTATCTGCCGCCGGGCGCCATTGTCAGCGTCGAGGACGGTGCTGCCATCGGGGTCGGCGATGCCGTTGCGCGCTTGCCGCAGGAATCGTCCAAGACGCGCGATATCACCGGTGGTCTGCCGCGCGTGGCCGACCTGTTCGAGGCGCGCAAGCCGAAAGAGCCCGCGATACTGGCCGAGGTTTCAGGAACCGTCGGTTTTGGCAAGGACACCAAAGGCAAGCAACGCCTGGTGATCACCGACGCCGACGGCGTGCAGCATGAGGAATTGATACCCAAATGGCGTCACGTCACGGTATTTGAGGGCGAGCACGTGGATCGCGGCGAAACCATCGTCGATGGCCCGCCGATACCGCAGGATATCCTGCGCCTGCTCGGCGTGCCCGCGCTTGCCAACTACATTGTGAACGAGGTGCAGGACGTGTATCGCCTGCAAGGCGTAAAGATCAATGACAAGCACATCGAGGTGACCGTGCGCCAGATGCTGCGCAAGGTCGAAATTACGGATCCGGGCGACACCCGCTTCCTCAGGGGGGAGCAGACGGAACGTACCCGTTTGCTGGAGGAAAACCGCCGTATGCAGGCCGAGGGCAAAATGCCGGCCACGTTTGAGCCGATACTGCTGGGTATTACCAAGGCTTCGCTGGCTACCGACTCCTTTATTTCGGCCGCTTCGTTCCAGGAGACCACGCGCGTACTGACCGAGGCCTCGGTCAGCGGCAAGGTGGACGATCTGCGTGGCCTGAAGGAAAATGTGATCGTTGGTCGCCTGATCCCGGCGGGCACCGGCCTGGCGTACCATGCCGAGCGTTTGCGCAAGCGCAAGCAGGCTCAGGAGCAGGGTTCGGCAGAGGCCGCGGCCAAGGCTGCGCAGACCGAGGCGATGGATGCACTCAATCAGGTGTTCAATGCATCGTAATGCAGCGAAATTGTTGAGACATTACTTGACGGAATGCGTCATTACCCCGTAAAATTCCGAGTCTTTACTACGTAGAAACAACAAGGTCAGATTTCGTGTTGGAGCAGAACTAAGATGGCAACAACCAATCAGCTGGTGAACAAGCCGCGCCTGCGTCAGAGGGAGAAGAGCACGGTGCCGGCGCTTGCGGGTTCGCCGCAGAAACGCGGTGTTTGCACACGCGTTTACACCACCACGCCGAAGAAGCCTAACTCGGCCTTGCGTAAAGTGGCGCGTGTGCGGCTTACCAATGGCATGGAAGTCAGCAGCTACATCGGTGGTGAAGGCCATAATCTGCAGGAACACTCCGTGGTGCTGATACGCGGTGGACGTGTCAAGGATTTGCCAGGCGTGCGTTACCACACGGTGCGCGGCAGCCTCGATACCTCAGGTGTCAGCGGTCGCAAGCAGGGCCGTTCCAAGTATGGCGCCAAGCGTCCCAAGTCGTAACGGGCGCCGGGCAAGTTTTTTCACGAATAGAAATTAAGCGATAGCGGATCATGTCAAGAAGACGAGTAGCAGCCAAACGTGTCATCCTCCCCGACCCGAAGTACGGGAACGAGACGTTGGCAAAATTCATGAACGTGCTGATGAAGTGCGGCAAAAAGTCCGTGGCCGAGAAGGTCGTGTACGGCGCGCTCGATCAGATCACGCTCAAGAACAAGGGTGATGCGCTGGAAGTATTCAACAAGGCGCTGGAGAACATCCGCCCCATGGTCGAAGTGAAGTCTCGCCGTGTCGGTGGTGCAACCTATCAGGTGCCGGTTGAGGTGCGCTCAGGCCGCCGTACGGCCCTCGCCATGCGCTGGTTGGTGGATGCCGCGCGCAGCCGGGGTGAAAAGAGCATGGGCCAGCGTCTGGCTGGTGAAATCATGGATGCATCTGAAAGCAAAGGCAGTGCGGTCAAGAAGCGTGAAGAGACGCACCGCATGGCCGAGGCCAATAAAGCCTTCTCGCATTACCGCTGGTAATCATGTCAGCCGTCTTATCCAGGAACAGCAGCGTGGCACGTAAGACACCTATTGAGCGTTACCGTAACATCGGCATCATGGCGCATATTGATGCCGGTAAGACGACCACGACCGAGCGCGTGCTGCTTTACACCGGCGTGTCACATAAGCTGGGTGAGGTGCACGATGGTACCGCCACCATGGACTGGATGCCGCAGGAGCAGGAACGCGGCATCACCATCACCTCGGCGGCGACCACCTGTTTCTGGAGTGGCATGGCGGGGCAGTATCCCGAGCATCGCATCAACATTATTGATACGCCGGGGCACGTAGACTTTACCATCGAAGTGGAGCGCAGCCTGCGCGTGCTCGATGGCGCCTGTGCGCTGTTTTGTGCGGTAGGCGGTGTAGAGCCACAATCCGAGACGGTGTGGCGCCAGGCCAACAAGTATGGTGTACCGCGCCTGGCCTTCGTCAACAAGATGGACCGCGCCGGTGCGAATTTCATGCGCGTCGTGGAGCAGATCAGGAAACGCCTGGGTGCCAACCCGGTGCCACTGCAACTGCCCATCGGTGCAGAAGAGCATTATCTGGGCGTGGTCGATCTGGTCAAGATGAAGGCCATTTACTGGGATGATGCGACTAAAGGCATGACGTTCGAGGAGCGTGATATCCCGCAGGAAATGGTGGCCGACTGCCAGAAATGGCGCGATAATATGATTGAGGCCGCCGCCGAGGGTTCCGAGGATCTCATGAACAAGTACCTCGAAGGTCAGGCGCTGACCGAGGTCGAGATCAAGCAGGGCTTGCGTGCACGCTCACTCAAGGCGGAGATTGTACCGACCCTGTGTGGCTCGGCATTCAAGAACAAAGGTGTGCAGGCCATGCTCGATGCAGTGATTGACTACCTGCCTGCGCCGGGTGACAGGCCCGCTATCAAGGGTCACCTGGACGACGCTGCCGGAACGCTTTCCGAGCGCCATGCCGTGGACGACGAGCCGTTTTCTGCGCTGGCCTTTAAAATTGCCACCGATCCGTTTGTCGGAACGCTGACCTTCTTCCGTGTGTATTCCGGCGTATTGAAGTCCGGTGATGCGGTGTTCAATCCGGTCAAGGATCAGAAGGAGCGTGTCGGTCGTATCGTGCAGTTGCACGCCAACCAGCGCGAAGAAATCAAGGAAGTCTGTGCCGGTGACATCGCCGCCGCAATCGGCTTGAAGAACGTCACCACAGGCGACACGCTGTGCGACATCAACAACATCATTACGCTGGAGCGTATGGAGTTCCCCGAGCCGGTGATTTCGGTGGCGGTGGAGCCCAAGACCAAGCCTGACCAGGAAAAGATGGGCATCGCCCTGTCCAAACTGGCTGCCGAGGATCCGTCGTTCCGTGTGCATACCGATGAAGAGTCGGGACAGACCATCATTTCCGGCATGGGTGAGCTGCATCTGGAAATCATCGTCGATCGCATGAAGCGCGAGTTCAGCGTTGAAGCCAACGTCGGCGCGCCGCAGGTGGCCTATCGCGAAACCATCCGTGCCACCGTCGAGCAGGAAGGCAAGTTTGTGCGTCAGTCCGGCGGACGCGGACAGTATGGTCACGTATGGCTGCGCCTTGAGCCGCTGCCGCCCGGCACCGGCTATGAGTTCGTCAACGGTGTCGTGGGGGGCGTCGTGCCCAAGGAATACATCCCGGCGGTGGACAAGGGTATTCAGGAACAGATCAAAAATGGCGTCATTGCCGGATTCCCGCTGGTGGATTTCCGCGCAACCATTTTCGATGGCTCATATCACGATGTGGACTCGAACGAAATGGCGTTCAAGATTGCAGGCTCCATGGCACTGAAAGAAGGTGTCAGGAAGGCCTCCCCGGTGGTGCTGGAGCCGATCATGAAGGTCGAAGTGGTAACGCCGGAGGATTACATGGGCGATGTGATGGGCGACTTGAACCGCCGTCGCGGCCTGGTGCAGGGCATGGATGATACCCCCTCAGGCAAAACCATTACGGCTGAGGTGCCGTTGAAGGAGATGTTCGGTTATTCAACCGATTTACGTTCTGCGACCCAGGGCCGTGCAACGTATACTATGGAATTCATGAAGTATCTCGAGGTTCCAAAAAACCTCGCTGATGCCATTGTCAAGAAATCGTAAAACAAATTCGAGGCTACGATCATGTCCAAAGAAAAATTCGAGCGTACGAAGCCCCATTTGAATGTGGGGACGATCGGTCACGTGGATCATGGCAAGACGACGCTGACAGCGGCGCTGACCAAGGTCATGGCGGAGAAGTTTGGGGGCGAGTACAAGGGTTACGACCAGATTGACAACGCCCCGGAAGAGCGCGCCCGCGGCATCACCATAGCGACCGCGCACGTAGAGTACACCTCTGCCAACCGCCACTACGCGCACGTAGACTGCCCCGGCCACGCCGACTACGTCAAAAACATGATCACCGGCGCGGCCCAGATGGACGGCGCCATCCTGGTCGTGTCTGCCGCCGACGGCCCCATGCCGCAGACGCGCGAGCACATCCTGCTGGCGCGCCAGGTGGGCGTGCCCTACATCGTCGTATTCCTGAACAAGGCCGACATGGTGGATGACGAGGAACTGCTGGAACTGGTTGAAATGGAAGTACGCGACCTGCTCAACCTGTACCAGTTTCCCGGCGACAAGACCCCCATCATCCGCGGCTCCGCACTGAAGGCCATTGAAGGCGACCAGAGCGACATCGGCGTACCGGCCATCCTCAAGCTGGTCGAAGCCGTGGACAGCTACATACCCCAGCCCGAGCGTCCTGTAGATGGCGCCTTCCTGATGCCGGTAGAAGACGTATTCTCCATCTCCGGTCGTGGCACCGTTGTCACCGGCCGGATAGAGCGCGGCATCGTCAAAGTGGGCGATGAAATCGAGATCGTAGGCCTGAAGCCGACCCTGAAGACCACCTGCACCGGCGTTGAGATGTTCCGCAAGCTGCTGGATCAGGGCCAGGCCGGTGACAACGTGGGCGTATTGCTGCGTGGCACCAAGCGCGAAGAAGTCGAGCGCGGCCAGGTATTGTGCAAGCCGGCCAGCATCAAGCCGCACACCAAGTTTGAGGCTGAAGTCTATGTACTGTCGAAGGAAGAGGGCGGGCGTCACACCCCGTTCTTCAATGGGTACCGCCCGCAGTTCTACTTCCGCACCACGGACGTGACCGGCGCGTGTGACCTGCCGACAGGGATCGAGATGGTAATGCCGGGCGACAACGTCAAGATGACGATCACCCTGATTGCCCCGATTGCGATGGAAGACGGTCTGCGCTTTGCGATACGTGAGGGTGGCAGAACCGTGGGCGCCGGTGTGGTGGCGAAAATACTGGAATAATGTAGAGCCGAATTCATTCGGCCCTACAGGCTGTTTTTAACAGGAACTGTTTTATATGGCTACTAACCAAAAGATACGTATCAGACTGAAGTCCTTCGATCACAGGCTGATTGATAAATCAGCACGTGAAATCGTTGAGACAGCGAAGCGCACCGGTGCGCAGGTGCGGGGTCCTATCCCGCTGCCCACCAAGATGGAGCGCTTTACCGTGCTCACGTCACCGCACGTCGACAAGGATGCGCGTGACCAGTATGAAATCCGCACCCACAAGCGGTTAATGGATATTGTGGATCCCACCGACAAGACTGTAGATGCGCTGATGAAGCTCGATCTTGCAGCCGGTGTGGACGTGCAGATCAAGTTGAACTAGAGAAACTATCATGGCCTTGGGAGTGATTGGACGTAAATGCGGTATGACCCGCGTCTTTACTGACGCAGGGGAATCCATACCGGTCACGGTGATCGAAGTTGAGCCGAACCGCATCAGTCAGGTGAAGACCCTCGACAATGACGGTTACCGCGCGCTTCAGGTTACGCTGGGTGTGCGTCGCGCGAGCCGAGTTACCAAGGCCGCAGCGGGCCATTTTGCCAAGGCCGGGGTGGCTGCAGGCCGTGGCCTGTGGGAGTTCCGTCTGGAAGATGGCGAAGGCGACGATCTCGCTGCCGGCGCTGAAATCAAGGTGGATCTGTTCAAGGCGGGGCAAATGGTGGATGTTGCGGGCACCAGCATCGGTAAGGGCTTTGCCGGCACCATCAAGCGTCACCACTTCACCATGGGTGACGCCACCCACGGTAACTCGCTGTCGCATCGTGCGCCGGGTTCTATCGGTCAGCGCCAGACGCCGGGCCGCGTGTTCAAAGGCAAGAAAATGGCAGGCCATATGGGCAACAAGCGTCGTACTGCGCAGAATCTGGAAGTCGTGCGCGTTGACGCAGAGCGCAACCTGCTGCTGATTAAAGGGGCAGTACCTGGTTCGGCGGGTGGCGATGTGATTGTACGTCCCTCACCCAAAATGCGTAACCGGCAAGGAGCGTAAGCAAAATGGAACTGACGCTGACCTCTACGGGCAAGAAGGGCGCACCGGGCGTAATCCAGGTTTCTGATACCGCTTTCGGCGCTGCATTCAATGAGTCGCTGGTGCATCAGGTGGTCACTGCGTATCTTGCGGCAGGGCGCGCGGGCACCCATGCCCAGAAGACGCGGTCACAGGTGCGCGGCGGTGGCAGAAAGCCGTGGGCCCAGAAAGGTTCAGGCCGTGCGCGCGCGGGTACTTCGCGCAGCCCGATCTGGCGTGGTGGCGGCAAAACCTTCGCGGCAGTGACGGGCGATTACTCGCAGAAAGTGAACAAAAAGATGTACGCGCGTGCGTTGTGCTCGATTTTATCCGAGCTCGCACGGCAAGAGCGGCTCATAGTGGTAGAGGATTTTACGCTGGAGCGCATCAAGACCCAGGACCTGATTGACAAGCTGGGCACCCTGGGTATGAGCGGTGATGTGTTGATCGTCACTGACCAGGCCGATGACAATCTCATGTTATCCGCACGCAACCTGTACAAGGTTGACGTATGCAATGTGGCGGCAGTGAATCCGGTCAGCCTGATAGGCTTCGAGAAGATTTTGATGACGACTGCCGCAGTCAAGCAGCTGGAAAAGGTGCTGGGATGAACCAGGAAATATTGATGAAGACGCTGCTTGCGCCGCATATCTCTGAAAAGAGTACGCGCACAGCTGACAAGCACAAGCAGTTTGTGTTTAAGGTGGCGGATCGCGCGACCAAGCCGCATATCAAGCAGGCGGTCGAGCTGATGTTCAAGGTCAAAGTCGACGAGGTTCGCGTGGTCAACGTCAAAGGCAAGACCAAGCGTGCCGGTGCGCGTGGAACAGGTCGGCGTTCCGACTGGAAAAAGGCCTATGTCAGCCTGCAGCCGGGACATGATATTGATTTCACCGGTGAGGCGAAGTAAGGGTACATATTATGGCATTGGTAAAAACAAAACCCACGTCACCTGGCAGACGCTTTCTAACCAAGGTAGTAACGCCTGGTTTGCACAAAGGCGCGCCGCATGCGCCGCTGCTGGAGAAGCAGTCAAAGAAGGCCGGGCGCAACAACCGCGGTCGTATTACAGTGCGCCATCAGGGCGGCGGTCACAAGCAGCATTACCGGCTGATAGATTTCAAGCGCCAGAAGGACGGCATCCCGGCGCGTGTGGAGCGTATCGAATACGATCCCAACCGTAGCGCCCATATTGCCCTGCTGCTGTACGCAGATGGCGAGCGTCGCTACATGATCGCCCCCAAGGATCTGGTGCAGGATGCAACTGTGCTCTCTGGCTCCGAGTCGCCGATCAAGGTAGGTAACTGCTTGCCGTTACGCAACATCCCGGTGGGTAGCACGGTGCACTGCATCGAAATGCAACCCGGCAAGGGCGCGCAAATGGCGCGTAGCGCGGGTGCTGCTGTGCAACTGGTGTCCCGCGAAAGCGATCACGCTGTACTGCGTCTACGCTCGGGTGAGATGCGCAAGGTTTCCATTGATTGCCGCGCCACGATGGGTGAGGTAGGCAATGCAGAGCACGGGCTGCGCTCATATGGCAAGGCAGGTGCAGCGCGCTGGCGTGGTGTACGCCCGACAGTGCGTGGTGTGGCGATGAACCCGGTCGATCATCCGCACGGTGGTGGCGAAGGTCGCACCTCGGGTGGGCGTCATCCGGTGTCACCTTGGGGTACGCCGACCAAGGGTTACAAGACGCGCCAAAACAAGCGTACTGATAGCATGATCGTCCGTCGTCGTCCCAAGGGCGTAAGGTAAGGAACTAAATTGTATGCCACGTTCAGTTAAAAAAGGTCCGTTTATTGATGCGCACCTCGTCAAGAAGGTCGAGGCGGCGGTTGCAACTAACAGCAAGCGTCCGATCAAGACCTGGTCGCGTCGTTCGATGGTGTTGCCTGACATGATCGGCTTGACCATTGCCGTGCATAATGGCCGCCAGCATGTACCCGTCATGATCACCGATAACATGGTTGGCCATAAGTTGGGTGAGTTTGCCCTGACCCGTACATTTAAAGGCCACACCGGCGACAAGAAAGTTGCGGCGCCAGCTGCATAAAGAGAGATACTTATGGAAGTGGCAGCGAAATTGAAGTACACCCACATCTCCCCGCAGAAGGGCCGTCTGGTGGCGGATCAGATACGCGGGATGCCCGTCGAGCGCGCGCTGCAATTGCTGACCTTCAGCAATAAAAAAGCCGCCCGGCTGATCAAAAAGGTGCTGGAGTCGGCGATAGCGAATGCCGAGCATAATGCGGGCGCGGATATTGACGAGTTGAAGGTGGCCACGATCTTTGTGGATGGCGGCCCCATGCACAAGCGGATGCATGCGCGCGCCAAGGGCCGGGGCGCACGTATTCTGAAGCGCACCAGCCACATTACCATCACAGTTGCTGCTAAATAAACGGACGAGAGATTAGGGCTATGGGTCACAAGGTACATCCTGTCGGAATTCGTCTCGGAGTCATCAAGGACTGGACGTCCATGTGGTACGCCGATACAAAGAATTATGCCGATTATCTGAATACCGACTTGCAAGTGCGGGAATTCCTGCGCAAGAAGCTGGCTCAAGCCTCGGTAAGTCGTATACAGATAGAGCGGCCTGCGCGCAGTGCGCGCATCACCATTCATACGGCGCGCCCGGGAATTGTGATCGGTAAGAAAGGCGAAGATATTGAGTCATTACGCAAACATATTAGTGTGATGATGGGTGTCCCGGTGCACGTCAGCGTGGAAGAAATACGCAAGCCGGAGATGGATGCTTACCTTGTCGCGGAGAGCATCGCGCAACAGCTTGAGAAGCGGATCATGTTCCGTCGCGCCATGAAGCGCGCTGCGACCAACACCATGCGCATCGGTGCATTGGGTATCAAAATCAATGTCGGTGGCCGCCTGAATGGCGCCGAGATCGCACGCAGTGAATGGGTGCGCGAAGGCCGCGTGCCATTACACACCCTGCGTGCCGACATTGACTACGGTCTGGCCGAGGCGCACACCACCTACGGTGTGATTGGTATCAAGGTCTGGATATTTAAAGGCGAGGTTTTCAAGGCCGGTGAGCAGGAGGCTGAAGAAGGCGCCGAGAAGACGACAGTGGCGGGCAAGACAGCAGCGGCGGGGGCGTAATCGGCATGTTACAGCCCAAGAGAACAAAATACCGCAAACAGATGAAGGGTCGTAATCGTGGTGTAGCCACGACCGGCAATCGTGTGAGCTTTGGTGAATTCGGCCTGAAGTCCACGCGTGGTGGCCAGATTACCTCACGTCAGGTCGAGGCCGCACGCCGGGCCATGACGCGCCACTTGAAGCGCGGCGGCAAGGTCTGGATCCGGATATTCCCGGACAAGCCGATTTCCAGAAAGCCGCTGGAGGTTCGCATGGGTAATGGCAAGGGCAATGTGGAGTACTGGGTTGCCATGGTGCAGCCAGGTCGCATGCTGTACGAAATTGAAGGTGTAACCGAAGAGATCGCGCGTGAGGCCTTCAGGCTGGCCTCCGCCAAGCTTCCTGTATTAACAACTTTTGTAGCGCGTACGGTGATGTGATGAAGGCCTCTGAACTGAGAAAAAAGTCCGAACAGGACCTGAACAAGGAGTTGCTCGACCTGCTGCGCGAGCAATTTAATCTGCGCATGCAAAAGGGTACGGGTCAACTGTCGAAGCCCAATGCGCTGCGGGCAGTGAGGCGCAATATAGCGCGAACCAAAACGCTACTGAATGAGAAGGCAGGTAAGGCCGTATGAGTCAAGACAAGGAAGGCAAGGCAAGCCGTACCGTCACGGGGCGCGTTGTCAGCAATAAAATGGATAAATCCATCACCTTGCTGGTGGAGCGCACAGTGCAGCATCCAATGTATGGAAAGTACATACGACGCACGACCAAGCTGCTTGCCCATGATGAGGCAAATGAGTGCATGGAAGGCGACCTGGTAGCAGTTGAGCAGTGCCGTCCGCTGTCCAAAAACAAGTCATGGCGGCTGGTCAAGGTGCTTGAGAAGGCAGTGGTGTAGAAAAGTCACTGTTTAGTATCAGCATGATTCATGCTACAATTTTCTGTTACTTGATGTAGTTAGTAACGAGTCTGGAGGCAGTCCGTGATACAAATGCAAACCCATCTTGATGTCGCTGACAACAGCGGCGCTCGTCGGCTGATGTGCATCAAGGTGCTGGGCGGGTCACACCGCCGTTACGCGGGCATTGGCGACATCATCAAGGTGAGCGTCAAGGAAGCGATTCCGCGTGGCAAGGTCAAGAAAGGCGAGGTTTATGATGCCGTGGTGGTGCGTACGCGCAAAGGCATGCGCCGCCCTGACGGTTCCTTGATACGCTTTGACAGCAATGCAGCGGTATTGCTTAACAATCAGAAGCAGCCCATCGGCACACGTATCTTCGGGCCGGTGACGCGCGAACTGCGCAGTGAGAGATTCATGAAGATTATCTCTCTGGCACCAGAAGTTTTATAGACCAGGATTACAGGCGTCATGGACAGAATCAAGAAGGGTGATGAAGTCATCATCATCAGCGGCAAGGACAAAGGCAAGCGTGGCGAAGTAAGACGCGTGTTGGAGGGCGAGCGCGTGCTGGTGGAAAACATCAACATGGCCAAGCGCCACACCAAACCCAATCCTGTGCGCGGAGCGAGCGGCGGTATTGTCGAAAAGGAAATGCCACTGCACGCCTCCAATGTGGCTGTCTACAACCCGGTCACGAAGAAAGGTGGTCGCATAGGCTTCCGCCTCCTGGAGGATGGCCGCAAAGTGCGTTACTTTAAATCCAACAACGAAGTGCTGGACAGATAGTATGAAAATGGCTGCAACGGCACGACTGAAGAAGCATTACGAAACCACGGTGGTCAAGGCGCTCACCGAGAAGTTCGGGTACACCAGCGCGATGCAGGTTCCGCGCATTACCAAGATCACGCTGAATATGGGCGTGGGTGAGGGCGTCGCGGACAAGAAGATCGTGGACAACGCCGTGGGCGACATGACCAAAATTGCGGCCCAAAAGCCGGTGGTTACCTATGCACGTAAATCCATCGCAGGCTTCAAGATTCGTGAAGACCTTGCTATCGGCTGTAAAGTGACGCTGCGGCGTACCCGTATGTACGAATTTCTGGACAGGCTGATCAGCATCGCCATTCCGCGTATCCGCGATTTTCGTGGCTTCAGTCCGCGCTCGTTTGATGGTCGTGGCAACTACAGCCTGGGTGTGCGTGAACAGATTATTTTCCCGGAAATCGATTACGACAAGATTGACGCCTTACGTGGCATGGATATCACTATCACGACAAGTGCGAAGAATGACGAAGAGGCGCGCGCACTGCTCGCCGCATTTAATTTCCCGATACGCAGCTAAAGACTATGGCCAAGACATCCCTGGTAAACCGTGAACTCAAACGCGCACGTACCGTAAAAAAGTACGCGCAGAAACGTGCAGAACTGAAGGCTCAGATGAGTGATCAGGGCTTGAGCGACCAGGTACGGGAGGATGCTCGCCGTAAATTTGAGGCACTGCCGCGCGACGCAAGCCCGGCAAGAATGCATAGCCGCTGCCGCATTACCGGCAGGTCGCATGGTTATTATCGAAAGTTCGGTCTGGGTCGCAACAAACTGCGTGAGGCCGCAATGCGCGGTGACATCCCGGGGCTGGTGAAGGCGAGTTGGTGAACGACAGTAGCGAGTGACGAGTTGCGAGAAAAGAAAATGACTTTTTTGTTTTTACTAGCCACTAGTTACTGGAAACTGATTTTACAGGAACTGATTTTATGAGCATGACCGATCCCATAGCAGACATGTTAACGCGAATCCGTAACGGATTAGGCGCGAAAAAAGCCGAAGTCATCATGCCGGCATCACGCCTCAAAGTGGCAGTGGCCCAGGTGTTGAAAGACGAAGGCTACATTGCTGACTATGCCGTGCGCGATGAGGGCGTCAAGCCCAGTCTCCAGGTTGTGCTGAAATACTACAATGGCAAGCCTGTTATCGAGCACCTGAAGCGTGTGAGCCGCCCAGGTCTGCGCGTGTATAAGCAGAAAACAGGGCTACCCAAGGTGCTGGGTGGGCTGGGTATCGCTATCGTGTCTACCTCGCAAGGTGTGATGACAGATCGTGCTGCCCGCAAGGCTGGCTACGGTGGTGAAATTCTGTGCGTAGTCTCGTAAGGGAAGGGTAGGCGGGCATGTCGAGAGTTGCTAAAAATCCAATTCCGATCCCTAACGGGGTCGATGTAGTTGTGCAGGGGCAGATGATTACTGTCAAGAGCGCGAAAGGCTCGTTGCAGATGCCTCTGGATAAGCGTGTGCAGACCATTCTCGAGAATAACGTGCTGACGTTTGCGCCGTTAGACAAAGAGTCTCGCTCTGACGCCATGGCGGGGACGACCCGTGCGCTGGTCAATAACATGGTGACGGGTGTCACGCAGGGCTTTAGCAAGAAGCTGGACCTGGTAGGTGTTGGTTATCGTGCGCAGGTGCAGGGAAAAATGCTGAACCTCACGCTGGGTTTTTCGCATCCACTCAGCTTCCCCATACCGCAGGGCATCACCGTGGAAACACCGAGCCAGACCGAGATCGTAATCAAAGGCATGGACAAGCAGTTGGTCGGTGCTGTCGCTGCCAAGATACGCGCTTACCGTCCGCCGGAACCCTATAAGGGCAAGGGCGTGCGTTACTCAGATGAAGTGGTTGTGCGCAAAGAAGTGAAGAAGAAGTAACGGGGTAAAGGACGAGGCCATGGACAAGAAAGAAAGCAGATTACGTCGTTCACGCAAGGCGCGTGCAAAGATCAGAGAGCTGGGTATGCACCGGCTGTGCGTAAACCGCACGCCTCGCCACATTTACGCCCAGTTGATCTCGCCGGATGGCGACATGGTTGTGGCGTGCGCCTCCACGCTTGAGGCTGTGGTCAAGGCTGACCTCAAGGGAACGGGTAACGTTGCCGCCGCTGCCGCTGTGGGCAAGCTGCTGGCAGAACGTGCCAAGGCCGCCGGTATTTCAAAAGTGGCATTTGACCGCTCCGGTTTTCAATACCATGGTCGTGTCAAGTCGCTGGCCGATGCCGCGCGTGAACATGGCCTCCAATTTTAAGGGTTAACTGGATATGGCGAGCTACGATAGCGGTAAATCAAGTGACGGCTTGAAGGAAAAGCTGGTCAATATCAACCGTGTTGCCAAGGTGGTGAAGGGTGGACGTCAGTTCGGCTTCTCTGCGCTTACAGTGGTCGGTGACGGTAATGGCAAGATAGGGCTGGGGCGCGGCAAGGCGCGTGAAGTGCAGGCGGCGATCCAGAAGGCAATGGAAGATGCGCGTCGCAACATGCGCTCCGTAACGCTCAATGGCACAACCCTGCAGTACGCGGTGACAGCAAATCATGGTGCGACCAAAGTGTTTATGCAGCCAGCATCCGAAGGTACCGGCATCATCGCCGGTGGCGCGATGCGCGCCGTATTCGAGGTGTTGGGTGTGCATGACGTGCTTGCCAAGTGCATCGGCTCTGCCAACCCCATTAATGTCGTACGCGCAACCTTGAGGGGCTTGGACTGCATGTCCTCCCCGGAAGAAATGGCAGCGAAACGCGGCAAGACAGTGGCAGAGATACTGGAGTAATCATGCCTGCGAAGAAAAATGTAAGGGTTACGCTGGTACGCAGCAAGAATGGGCGTCTGCCGAACCATGTGGCCTGCCTTAAGGGCCTGGGCCTGATGCGCATGAATCAGACGGTAGAGCTGCTGGATACCCCTGAAGTGCGGGGCATCATCAACAAGATTTCCTACATGGTCAAAGTCGAGGACGCGGCCTGATGCATCTCAATACAATCAAATCTGCACCCGGCGAGAAGCAGGCGCGTAAGCGCGTTGGTCGCGGCGGCGGCTCTGGCTTGGGCAAGACCTGCGGCCGTGGCCACAAGGGCCAGCATGCACGCGCGGGCGGTTACCACAAGGTAGGTTTTGAAGGCGGCCAGATGCCGATCCAGCGCCGTCTGCCCAAGCTGGGCTTTGCTTCTCCCAGCGCCGGCAACTCTGCTGAAGTGCGTCTGGATACGCTGGGCAGGATAGACGCCAAGGTCATTGATGCCGCAGTGCTCAAGGCCGCAGATCTCGTGCCGAAGGGCGCCAAGCGCATCAAGGTGATCGCATCGGGCACGCTGACCGGAGCTGTGACCATACGTGGTCTGGCCGTTACCAAGGGTGCGCGTGCGGCGATTGAGGCGGCAGGCGGCAAGGTCGAGGAGTAAGCGTGTCTGTAGCCCGCTCATCCATGGCAGCTACCCTGGGGGGTATGGGCAAGCTCAGTGAGTTGAAGCGGCGCCTGCTGTTTGTGCTGGGCGCGCTGATTGTATTCCGGATTGGGGCGCACATTCCGGTGCCGGGTATTGATCCGGTTGCGCTGGCTGCCCTGTTTGAGCAGCAGCGCGGCACAATTGTGGACATGTTCAACATGTTCTCAGGGGGTGCCTTGGAGCGGCTGTCGCTGTTTGCGCTCGGCATCATGCCCTATATTTCGGCCTCGATTATCATGCAGTTGCTCACGGTAGTCGTACCGTCACTGGAGCAGCTCAAAAAGGAAGGCGAGGCGGGCAGGCGCAGAATCACCCAATATACCCGCCGTGGTACGGTGGTGCTGTCCATATTTCAGGCCATAGGTATTGCTGTGGCGCTTGAAGCCCAGCGCAGCGGTGGCCTGCCGGTGGTGATTAATCCCGGCCCGGGCTTCATATTTGTGGCCACGATCACGCTGGTGACCGGCACCATGTTTCTGATGTGGCTGGGTGAACAGGTGACCGAGCGTGGCGTGGGTAACGGCATATCGATCATTATCTTCGCGGGCATCGTGGCGGGGCTGCCGTCTGCCATCGGCACCACCATGGAGCTTGCCCGAACCGGTGAGATGCACTTTTTTGTCGTGCTGGTGCTGTTTGCAGTGGCGCTCGGTGTAACGGCATTTGTGGTATTTGTGGAACGTGGTCAGCGGCGTATTACGGTCAATTATGCCAAACGCCAGACAGGCCGGAAGGTGTTCGCGGCGCAGGCAAGCCACTTGCCGCTCAAAGTGAACATGGCAGGTGTGATACCGCCGATATTTGCCTCCAGTATCCTGCTGTTCCCAAGCACGCTGGGCAGCTGGTGGGGGAGCGGTGAGGGCATGAGCTGGATGCGTGATATTGCCACCACGCTGTCGCCGGGCCAGCCATTGTACGTAATGACGTATGCGGCCCTGATTATATTTTTCTGCTTCTTTTATACGGCGCTGGTGTTTAACCCGAAAGAGACGGCAGACAACTTGAAGAAGTCCGGTGCGTTTATCCCGGGCATACGGCCAGGAGACCAGACCGCGCATTATATCGACGCCGTGACTACGAGGCTGACCACAGTAGGCGCCATCTACATCACGCTGGTCTGTTTGCTGCCGGAGTTCCTGATTGTGTACTGGAATGTGCCGTTTTATTTTGGGGGAACCTCGCTTTTGATTATTGTAGTGGTGGTAATGGATTTTATTGCGCAGGTTCAAGCGCATTTAATGTCTCACCAGTACGATGGCCTGCTGAAAAAGGCCAACCTGAGAGGGCAGTCCCGTTAGGGTGCGGAATCGTGTTCTGAGAGTAGTGCGGAGAATAGTTTATGAAAGTACGGGCTTCAGTAAAAAAGCTGTGTCGCAACTGCAAAATCCTGCGGCGCAAGAGTATCTTACGCGTCATCTGTACCAACGCGCGCCATAAACAGCGTCAGGGCTGAGCGTGGCAGACAGATTGATTATTAGCCCCTGAATGCGTATACTTAACAGTTTTTCAAGGGCATTATTTCTCATAAGAGAGTATGGTTGAATGGCCAGAATTGCAGGCATAAATATCCCGGTTCAGAAGCATGCTGCGATAGCATTAACATCGATCTACGGCATCGGACACACCCGCGCACGCGCCATCTGTGCCGCTGCCGGTGTTGAACCCAATATCAAGATCAAGAGCTTGACCGAAGCACAGGTTGAAGCGCTACGCGCTGAAGTGGCAAAGGTCAGGGTTGAGGGCGACCTTCGGCGTGAAGTGTCGATGAGCATCAAGCGTCTGATGGATCTCGGTTGTTATCGTGGGCTGCGCCATCGTCGTGGTCTCCCGGTACGCGGTCAGCGTACCCGTACTAACGCACGTACTCGCAAGGGTCCGCGCAAAGCCATTCGCAAAACATAACAGGCCTATATGGTAGTCAAAACAGCTTCGCGTGCCCGTAAAAAGGCCAAGAAAAATGTCGTCGATGGTATGGCTCATGTACATGCATCGTTCAATAACACCATCATCACGATTACCGATCGTCAGGGCAATGCCTTGAGTTGGGCGTCAGCCGGTGGCTGTGGCTTCCGCGGTTCGCGGAAGAGCACACCCTTTGCGGCACAGGTGGCAGCCGAGAAGGCTGGTACTGCGGCGCTGGAATGCGGTGTCAAAAGCCTCGAAGTATTCATCAAGGGCCCAGGGCCTGGCCGTGAATACGCGGTGCGCGCACTCAATGCGGTGGGCTTCAAGGTCACCAATATCACTGATGTGACGCCGATACCGCACAACGGTTGCCGTCCCCCGAAACGTCGTCGCGTTTGAGTCTGGAGTAAGTCTTGGCTAAATATACAGGTCCGAAGTGTCGTTTGTGCCGTCGTGAGGGCGAGAAGCTCTTCCTCAAGGGCGAAAAGTGTTTTACCAGCAAGTGCGCGATGGAGAATCGTGCCTTTCCGCCGGGCCAGCATGGTCAGCGTCGTACGCGCCTGACTGACTACGCCCATCAGTTGCGTGAAAAGCAGAAGCTGCGCCGCGTCTATGGCGTGCTGGAAGGCCAGTTCCGCAGCTACTATGCCGAAGCTGACAGCCGCAAGGGTTCGACGGGCGAGTTGCTGCTGCAGCTGCTGGAAGGCCGCCTGGACAACGTCGTCTATCGCATGGGTTTTGGCGCTTCGCGCTCGGAAGCGCGGCAGTTGGTGCGTCACAACGCGATCACGGTCAATGGCAGGAAGGTCAATATCCCGAGCTACCAGGTGCAGCCCAATGATGTCATTGCTGCTACGGATGCAGCAAAAGAGCAACTACGCATCAAGGCAGCCATGGAAATGGCCCAGCAGCGCGGTTTTTCAGACTGGATTGATGTCGATGTCACAAAGTTGCAAGGCATATTCAAGGCCCTGCCGGAGCGTAGCGAGCTTTCAGCCGACATAAAAGAACATCTGATCGTTGAGTTGTACTCGAAGTAAACCAGGCAATTCAAAAGAGGATTTAATATGCAGGGTTCAGTCGCCGAATTCTTGAAGCCACGTCTGGTCTCTGTCCAAACGATTAATGACAGGCACGCCAAGGTAACACTGGAGCCGCTCGAACGCGGTTTTGGACACACCTTGGGTAATGCGTTGCGCCGTATCCTGCTGTCTTCCATGCCGGGTTGCGCAGTAGTTGAAGCTGAAATCGACAGCGTGTTGCACGAATACACCAGCATTGAAGGTGTGCAGGAGGACGTAGTCGAAATCCTGCTTAACCTCAAGGGCCTGGCGATACGTATGCATGCCCGTGACGAAGCCAAGCTCACGCTGCGAAAAAAGGGCCAGGGTGTGGTGCTGGCGCGTGATATCACGCTTGATCATGATGTCGAAATCATGAACCCCGACCACGTCATTGCCCATTTGACCAAGTCGGGCGAAATCAACATGACCTTGCTGGTGAAACGCGGCAGAGGCTATGAGCCGGCTGCACAGCGCCTGAACCTGGAAGAAGACCGCAAGATCGGCACGCTCAGCCTGGATGCGTCATTCAGCCCGGTGCACCGCGTGACCTACGCCGTAGAGCGCGCGCGTGTCGAACAGCGCACCGACCTCGACAAGCTGGTGATCGATATCGAAACCAACGGTACTGTTGACCCGGAAGAAGCAATCCGTCGCGCCGCGACGATCTTGCAGGATCAGCTATCCACCTTCGTCGAGCTGAAGGGCAGCGAGGAAATCCACCCGGCTACGATGCAGGCCGAGATTGACCCGATCCTGCTGCGCCCGGTAGACGATCTTGAGCTGACGGTACGTTCGGCCAACTGTCTCAAGGCGGAAAATATCCACTACATCGGCGACCTGATACAGCGCAGCGAAAACGAGTTGCTGAAGACGCCGAACCTGGGCAAGAAGTCGCTTACGGAGATCAAGGACGTGCTGGCCACTCACAGCCTTTCACTGGGCATGCGTCTGGAGAACTGGCCGCCGGCGCATCTGCGTGACAAAGAAAAGGCATCTGCCTGACATTTTAAGGATTCAGGGAATTTTTTATGCGCCACCGTAACGCTGGACGTCAGTTAAGCCGCAACAGCTCGCACCGCGCCGCCATGTTTAAAAACATGGCCGCTGCACTGTTGCGCCACGAAGTAATAGAGACCACACTGCCCAAGGCCAAGGATCTACGCCGTGTGATAGAGCCGCTGATCACGCTGGCCAAGATCGACAGCGTTTCCAAGCGCCGTCTGGCCTATGCCCGCATCCATGACCGCGAAATGGTCACCAAGCTGTTCAACGAAATCGGCCCGCGCTACAAGACGCGCCCGGGTGGTTATCTGCGTATTCTGAAGTGCGGTTTCCGTACTGGCGATACGGCGCCGATGGCGCTGGTGGAGCTGGTGGATCGTCCGCAGCCGGAAGAAGTGAAAGCAGCCGCGAAGTAACGCGTGTTACGTGATACTAAAAAGGCCGAGCTTGCTCGGCTTTTTTGTTTTCAAGGGATAGGGAAACGCATGAACTACCTGTCGGGCATATTACGTACCGCCGCCGTAGCGTTTGTTGTCTGTTCACAGCCGCTGCTGGCCTTTGAGGTGTTCTCGCCCCTGCCGCTCAGTGCGCCCATCCCGGCGGATAATCCGCAGACGCCTGCCAAGATTGCACTCGGCAAACAGCTTTATGTCGATACCCGACTCTCGGTCAACAGAACCGTTTCCTGCAACATCTGCCATGCATTGAGCAAAGGGGGTGCCGACGCCCGTGTCCGGTCCCTGGGCGCACTCGGCAAACGCCCGCGACGCTCTACACCTAGCGTGTTAAATGCGGCTTTCCAGAGCGTGCAATTCCGGGATGGACGCGCGGAGAGTCTTGAGGCGGCGATTAAGGATCACCTGCTCGAGCCCACTGTGCTGGGAAACCCGGACGAAGCCAGCTTGACTGCCCGCATTACGGCGAGAAAAAACTACCGAAAACTGTTCTCCGAGGCATTTGGCAAACAGCAGACAGGCACAGCCGACAACATTGCCAAGGCGGTTGCGGCCTATGTGCGTACGCTGATCACGCCTGACAGTGGCTTTGACCGCTATCTGAAGGGCGACAAGAAAGCGCTCAGTGCAGACGCACGCCGTGGGTTTGAGGAGTTCCAGGCGGTGGGCTGCTCGGCCTGTCATTTCGGCATAAATCTTTCCGGCCCGCCGATGGCTATGGGGGAGGGGTTTTACGAGCTGTTCCCCAATTATGTCGGCAGCGCGTATGACCGGAAATACAATCTGGTGACGGATGATTTAGGGCGTTATGAAGCGACCCAGGAGGACATTCACAAACGTTTGTTTCAGGTGCCTACGCTGCGGAACATCGCGCTCACCGCGCCTTATTTCCACACCGGTAGCGTGCCGACGCTGGGCGAGGCCGTGCGCGTGATGGCCAAGACCCAATTACAGCAAGATTTGAGTGATGAGCAGGTGAAGTCTATTGTCGCGTTTCTAAGCAGTCTGACCGGAAAACTTCCGAAGGAAACCGTAACCAGGCTGCCCGATTAAATTTCCTCAGCGTGGCAGGGTGGGCTAGGTGTCAGCCGTATTCTGCCCCTGTGCTTGTTTGAAATTAAATATTGAAAGCTACCCACCCCGCGCCAGCGCCCACAGCGATGGACAGCATGCCCGTAGCGGTCTTGCGCGCCAGTGCCGTGCCGCCGATAAACAGCATCAGGCCGAATTTGAACGCAAGGTTGGCGACAAAGGCGAGGGTGATCGCTGTCACTACCGGGCTTTCGGCCAGTTTGCCAAGTGCAAACAGGCGCAGGCTGGACAGCGTGATCGGATCCACGTCGGCGAGGCCGGACGCCAGCGCCACGGCATACAGCCCCTGATTGCCCGCGTAATCGGCCAGCCAGGCAGCGGCGAACAGCACCGCCGCGTAGAGCAGGCCGAAGCCCAGCGCAGTGCGTAGCTCGGTGGGATTGTTGAGTTCCAGGGCGGGCAACGCGGCATCACTGTGCAGGCCGCGCCAAAACAGGGCTGTACCGGCTAATCCTGCAAGCAGGCCGCCACCCAGCACCGGCAGCAGCGCGGGCAGCAGGTTTGGTGATACTACGGCGGCAATGACCCCCAGCCGTACCAGCACCATCAGGTTGGCAAGCAGGATCACCACTGCGGCAATTGGAACCAATTCCACGTTGCCGCGCGCGTGGCGCGCGAACACCAGGGTGGTGGCGGTGCTCGACACCAGCCCGCCGAACAGTCCCATAAGCGGTGCGCCGTGGCGCCGGCCGACGATGCGGAGGGCGGCGTAACCCGCGAGGCTCATGCCGGAGATCAGCACCACCATCCACCATATGCGGTAGGGGTTGAGGGCCTGGTAGGGGCCGTAATTCTGATTCGGCAGGAGCGGCAGGATCACCAGCGACAACACCGCGAATTGCAGGAAAGAAATCAGATCGCGCCGGGTGAGGCTGCGGGTGATGCCGTGCAGCTCGGTCTTGAAGTAGAGCAGCACGGTGGTCACGATGGCGATCATCACCGCGAGCTGGTGATAGCCATACCACACCATCGCGCCCAGTCCGTAGCACAGCACGATGGCCGCTACCGTGGTGGTGCCCGGGTCGCCGCCCGCATCGGGAGGGGCGTGAGCGTAGGCCGCCACCATCATGCCGCCCACCACCAGCAGGCCACCGGCCAGCACCCAGGCCGCACCGGTCTGCTCCGACAACAGCGCCGCCAAGGTGCCGAACAGCGCCACCAGAGTGAACGTGCGCAGCCCCGCCTTGGCCGTGGGCGTGCGCTCCCGCTCCAGACCGATCAACATGCCGATGGCCAGACTGATGGCGAAGGCAGGTAGATACTCCAGACCGCCGTTGGCTATGAATTCGGTACTGATTTAAATCTCCTCGGCCCTGATCCCGTAGGACAGGTTAGGCGCACGCCGTAACCCGCCGGGTGTGGTTTCATGCGACGCAATACGCTGCACTATTGGCCCTACGAGTTCTAGAATCAGCAAGTAGCCCGGATGCAGGGCAACAGGGTCAGGCCTTACATTTGACATGCTCGCCCCAGCCTCAAATCACTCAACCTCGTCCCTCCATCCGTTTTACCGCTCTGCTCACTGTCGCGTAACTTACCCCAAAATGCTCACCTACCTGCTCAAGGGTATAGTGCCCGCTAAAATATGCCTGCGACAGGCTCTCATCGCGTTCTTTATAGCGTTCTGCAAAATAGGATAACGGCTTTACCGGGGATTGTTTTTGCTTCTTGGGGATATCCTTTAGGGATTGCTCTGGATTTAGTTTACTTTGCATGTCGCCAACAAATCCATCATCGCCCAAATATATCTGATTCTTCAATTTTTGCCAGGGGGAAGGCTGCCCTTTTCCTTGTTGAACAAAGACGCGATAACGTTGTTGTGCGACATGTTTAGTTTTCGCAAACCCACCCAGCACCCAATCCGTTGTTAGGCAGGCTGCACTTTCCGCATAACCAGCCGTTGCACGACAGCTGCTCCATGGCCAATCTTTGGCGCTCCGCACCATGCGCGCCCTGACCGGGTTCAAGGCTATATAACGCGCCAACTCAAGAAGGTAGGTATCTTTTTGCACCAAGATGGCTTTGAATCGGCCTTGAAATACGTGACCTACGCGCTGATGCTGACGATTGTAGTATTGGGTGTAGGTGCCATTGAGAAATTTCATGCCTTTGGAGAGGCTGGGCGAATTGGTTTCGATCAGCAAATGGTAGTGATTGTCCATCAGGCAATAGGCATGGCAATACCAGTCATAACGCTCTACCGTATTTTGTAGCAAAGATAAAAACTGCTGGCGATCACTGTCGTCAGCGTAAATATCAGCTTGGGCATTGCCGCGTGCGGTTACATGGTAAAGCGCACCTGCAAATTCAATCCGCAAAGGCCGCGCCATCTCTGCCTCCTGTCATATTACGTTCGGCACAGGATAAAACGTAATAACAAGATTGTCAAATGTAAGGCCTGACCCCATGCAGTTCATGCAGTTATGTAAGGCCTGACCCCATGCAGTTAGTTCGAGCAAAGGTTTCGGGCTGCTTGATGTCGCCAATAATTTCAAAGTCCATGCGCGGATTCTAACGCAGCAGACTGAAACTGCCTAACTAGACACCCTAAAACGTATGGCTGAATTATACACCTGCTGGATGGAGGAGAGTTTATCGGAAGGGTGAGCTGTTAGACGCGCTCTAACACCGGCTTCAAATATTGTCCCGTGTAGGAGTGGGATTGTGCGGCGACCTGTTCGGGCGTCCCGCTGGCGATGACCTCGCCGCCCTTGCCGCCGCCTTCGGGGCCGAGGTCGATGATCCAGTCGGCGGTTTTGATGACATCGAGGTTGTGTTCGATCACTACTACGGTGTTGCCGTGGTCGCGCAGGTGGTGGAGCACGCGCAGCAGTTGTTCGATGTCGTGGAAGTGCAGGCCGGTGGTGGGTTCGTCGAGGATGTATAGGGTGTTGCCGGTGTCGCGGCGTGACAGTTCGCGCGCGAGTTTGACGCGCTGTGCTTCGCCGCCGGAGAGGGTGGTCGCGTTCTGGCCGAGCTTGATGTAGCCGAGGCCCACTTCCATGAGCATTTGCAGTTTGTGCGCGATGGCGGGCACGGGATCGAAGAAGGCGCGTGCGTCTTCCACCGTCATCTCCAGTATTTCTCGGATGTTTTTGTGTTTGTAATGCACTTCCAAGGTTTCGCGGTTGTAGCGCTTGCCCTTGCACACGTCGCAGGCGACGTAGATGTCGGGCAAGAAGTGCATTTCCACTTTAATCAGGCCGTCGCCCTGGCACGCCTCGCAGCGTCCGCCTTTGACGTTGAAACTGAAGCGGCCGGGGTTGTAGCCGCGCACGCGCGCCTCGGACGTAGCGGAGAATAATTCGCGGATGGGTGTGAACAGACCGGTATAGGTCGCCGGGTTGGAGCGCGGCGTGCGCCCGATGGGGCTTTGGTCGATGTTCACCACTTTATCGAACAACTCCATGCCTTCCACGGAGGCATAGGGCGCGGGTTCTTCGCCCGCGCCATGCAGCGCACGCGCGAGCAGGTGATACAAGGTGTCGTTGATGAGTGTGGATTTGCCTGATCCCGAAACGCCGGTGATGCAAGTCATGAGACCGGCGGGAATGGCAACGTCTATATTTTTCAGATTATTGCCGCTCACGCCGCGCAGGTGCAGGCAGCGTTTTTCATTCATCGGCTTGCGTACCTCGGGCAGCGGGATTTTCCGCCGCCCGGAAAGATACTGACCGGTGATGGAATCGGGGTGATCGATCACGTCCTGCGGCAGGCCCTGCGCGACGATGTGGCCGCCGTGCACGCCCGCGCCGGGGCCGATGTCCACCACATAGTCGGCGCTGCGGATGGCCTCTTCGTCGTGCTCGACCACGATCACAGTGTTGCCGAGATCGCGCAGGTAGGTGAGCGTATTCAGCAGGCGCTGATTGTCGCGCTGGTGCAGGCCGATGGAGGGTTCATCGAGGATGTACATCACGCCCACCAGCCCGGCGCCGATCTGGCTGGCGAGGCGGATGCGCTGCGCTTCGCCGCCGGACAGGCTGTCGGCGCTGCGCTCCAGGGTGAGGTAGTCGAGGCCGACGTTGACGAGAAACCCTAGCCGCTCGTTGACCTCTTTCATGATTTTGGCGGCGATCTCCCCGCGCCGCCCGGAGAGTTTAAGCTCCGCGAAGAACTGCCGCGCCTGATCCACGGGCAGGGCGGTGATTTGCGACAGGGTCTTGTCTTCCACATACACATGCCGCGCGGCCAGGTTGAGGCGCGCGCCCTGGCATTCCGGGCAGGGGCGGGCGGTGAGGTATTTCGCCAGCTCTTCGCGCACCATGCCGGACTCGGTTTCGTGGTAGCGCCGCTCGATGTTGGGGATAACGCCTTCAAAGGTGTGGCGGCGCTTGGCGTTTGCGCTGCGCTCGTTGTAGTAGTAGAAGAGTATTTCTTCCTCGCCGCTGCCGTGCAGCACGACATCCTGAATCTTTTTGGGCAGTTTTTCGAACGGCTTTTCCAGATTGAATTTGTAATGCTCGGCGAGTGAGCTCAGCATCTGGAAATAGTAGGCGTTGCGCTTGTCCCAGCCGCGCACGGCGCCTTCGGTCAGGCTGAGTTCGGGGTGGGCAACGATCTTGGCCGGATCGAAAAACTGTTTGATGCCGAGCCCGTCGCAGGTGGGACAGGCCCCGGCGGGGTTGTTGAAGGAAAACAGGCGTGGTTCGAGCTCGGTCAGGCTGTAGCCGCACAAGGGGCAGGCGAATTTCGCCGAAAACACCAGGTCTTTGCGGCGTTTGTCGTCGAGGAAGGCGACGCGCACCAGGCCTTCACTCAGGCGCAGCGCGGTTTCCAGCGATTCGGCCAGCCGCTGGCGCAGGTCGGGGCGGGCCTTGAATCGGTCGATGACGGCCTCGATGGTGTGCTTCTTGCGCAGGTCGAGCGCCGGGGCCTCGCTCAGCTCGACGACCTTGCCGTTGATGCGGGCGCGCAAGAATCCCTGGCCGCGCAGTTCGCCCAGCACGTTGAGATGCTCGCCCTTGCGCCCTTCGACGACAGGGGCGAGCAGCATCAGGGCGGTGCCTTCCGGCAGCGCTACGATCTGGTCCACGATCTGGCTCACGGTCTGTGCGTCGAGGGCGGTGCCATGCTCGGGACAGTGCGGAATGCCGGCGCGCGCGAACAGCAGGCGCAGATAGTCGTATATCTCGGTGACGGTGCCGACCGTCGAGCGCGGGTTATGCGAGGTGGATTTCTGCTCGATGGAAATCGCGGGCGACAGCCCTTCGATGTGATCCACGTCCGGCTTTTCCATCATCGACAGGAATTGCCGCGCGTAGCTCGACAGCGACTCGACATAACGGCGCTGGCCCTCGGCGTAGATGGTGTCGAAGGCGAGCGAAGACTTGCCCGAGCCCGACAGACCGGTGATGACGATCAGCTTGTCGCGCGGCAGTTCGAGATCGATATTTTGCAGATTATGAGTGCGCGCACCGCGGATACGGATGCTGTTCATGAAGGATTCCGGCCGGGTAAATAAACCTGTTAATATACGGGTTTAGAGAAGCAAAAGGAAACTCACTCCATGCAGCAAACGGGCATGACCTCAGGGGAGCGCCGTGCCACTTTCTCACTTGCCGCTATCTACGCCTTGCGTATGCTGGGATTGTTCCTGATCCTGCCGGTATTTGCGCTTTACGCCCACGACCACCTGCCTGACTCCACCCCTGCGCTGATCGGCCTCGCCATCGGCGTGTATGGCCTGTCGCAGGCCATCCTGCAAATCCCGCTGGGGATGCTGTCCGACCGTATCGGGCGCAACCCGGTGATTATCGGCGGCCTGCTGCTGTTTGCGCTGGGTAGCGTGGTGGCGGCGATGGCGGACAGCATTGCCGGCGTGATTGTCGGTCGCGCACTGCAAGGCAGCGGGGCGATTGCCGCCGCCGTCATGGCGCTGGCCGCCGACCACACACGCGAGGAGCACCGTACCAAGGCCATGGCGGTGATCGGCATGACTATCGGCGTTTCCTTTGCCTTTGCGCTGGTGGCAGGCCCGCTGCTGAATAGCTGGATCGGCGTGCCGGGTATTTTCTGGCTCACCGCCGTGCTCGCGCTGGGGGGTATCGCGGTGCTGAAGCTGGGGGTGCCGCAAGCGGTCGAAAGCCATTTTCACCGCGATACCGAAGCCATGCCGACGAAGTTCGGAAGTGTGTTGAAGAATGTCGAGTTGCTGCGGCTCAATTTCGGCATTATGGCCTTGCACGCGATGCTGATGGCCAGCTTTGTGGCGCTGCCCTTCGCCCTGCGCGAGCAGGCCGGCCTGCCGGTGGACCAACACTGGCAGGTCTATCTTCCGGTGCTGCTGCTGGCCCTGGCGCTGATGGTGCCGTTTATTGTCATAGCGGAGAAAAAGCGCCGCATGAAGGAGGTGTTTGTCGGCGCCATCGTCTTGCTGGGCCTGTCCGAGCTGGTGTTGGCCCTGTTTTACAATTCCGTGGCCGGTATCACCGTGGCCTTGCTCATGTTCTTTATCAGTTTCAATGTGTTGGAAGGGACACTTCCGTCGCTGATATCGAAGACCGCGCCGGTCGATGCCAAGGGCACGGCGCTGGGTGTCTACTCCACCAGCCAGTTTCTGGGGGCCTTCGCCGGGGGCATTCTGGGGGGCTGGGTATATGGCTTGGAGGGGGCGGTCGGGGTGTTCGTGCTGTGCGCCGTGCTGGCGGGGCTCTGGGCTGCGGTGGCCTATGGCATGGCCAGCCCGCGCTATCTGAAAAGTTATTTGCTTAAAGTGGGGCTGCTGGACGACAATCAGGGACGGGCCCTGGCCGAGCGTATCCGGCAGGTTCCGGGCGTGGCAGAGGCGGTGGTGGCGGACGGCACGGCCTATCTCAAGGTGGATGCCCTGCTACTGGACGAAGCGGCGTTACGCGAGTTTTCCGGCGACGCACAGGGACGTGCTAGTGTCGCGTGAGGCAAGGACGCCAGGAGCGACCGACGCACAGGGACGTGCTAGTGTCGCGTGAGGCAGGATGCCAGGAGGGAGCGACCGGCGCGCAGACTGGCAAAACAGACAAGCGAGGAGAGATGACATGGCACGGGGTATCAACAAGGTAATACTGGTCGGCAACCTGGGTAAAGACCCGGAAATACGCTATATGCCGAGTGGCGGCGCGGTGGCGAATGTGACCATTGCGACCAGCGAGTCGTGGAAGGACAAGACCAGCGGCGAGCAACAGGAGCGCACCGAGTGGCATAGCGTGGTGTTTTATAACCGGTTGGCGGAGATTGTCGGCGAGTACCTCAAGAAAGGCTCGCAGATTTACGTGGAGGGCAGTTTACGTACCCGTAAATGGCAGGACAAAAATACCGGCACCGACCGCTACACCACCGAGATCATTGCCAATGAGATGCAGATGCTGGGCAGCAAGGGCGGCGGCGGGTCAGCCTCCTATGCGGACAAGCCTGCGGGCGCCAAGGGTGGTTCCAAGACCAGCCACGAGGAGACGGAGCAGGCGCCGGGCGGGAAAAGCGACAGCTTCGACGATGACATCCCATTCTAGAGAATGGATTAACTGTAAAAATAATATATAAATTATGATATTATGAATTATTATTCATAATATGGATTAGATCTTGTCGCAGGCGACCCGCAAAAAATCAGGCGGTCTTTTCCAGGGGCGCAGCTACCCTTGGGCCCATAGCGTGGCCTACGGCCTGCACGAGGTCGGTCTGATTATCTGTGCGGCACTGGCTATCTATCTGGTGATGGCGCTCGCCAGCTATCAGATAGCAGACCCCAGTTGGTCGCACAGCGGCACGACCGAGCACATCGCCAACCAGGGCGGTTGGCTCGGTGCCTGGGTTGCGGATGTGCTGCTGTATCTGTTCGGTGTATTTTCCTACCTGTTACCCCTCATCGTCGGCTACGGCGGCTGGCTGATTCATCAGGCCCGGCTGGGCACCACCGAGTTCAACGGCCGCCGCATGGGCGTGCGCGCGCTCGGTATTGCGCTCATCGTGACCGGTGGGGCAGGGCTGGCGGCGCTGCATTTTGGCGGGCCATCGGCACTGCCGCACGAACTTGGCGGCCTGCTGGGCGACCGGATTGCTGACGTGCTGGTGCAGAGCGTAAGTTTTCTGGGTGCGACGCTGTTTCTGCTGGTGCTGTTTCTTACCGGCGTTACCCTGTTTACCGGACTTTCATGGCTCTGGTTGATGGATACGATAGGGCGCATCACATTGCGACTGTTTGAGCATGGCGTGGCACGTTTTGGTTTGCGCGACTATTTCATCGGGCGGCGCTCGCGTCTCAAGCGCGAGGTGGCGGCAAAGCTGGAGCGGCGCAAGGTTGAAACCCGGACGCCGCCCCGCATAGAGCCCGTGCTCAAGAGTGTGGTCACCGGCGAGCGCGTAGTGAAGGAGCGTCAGGTGCCGCTGTTCGAGGCCAGCGACGATGCGTTACCGCCGTTGTCACTGCTTGACCCGCCGGAGGTTCAACAGATCAATCTGTCTGACAGTGCACTGGAGGCGATGTCGCGTCAGGTCGAAATGAAGCTGATGGATTTCGGCATTGAGGTGCAGGTGGTTGCGGTGCACCCCGGGCCGGTGATTACGCGCTTCGAGATTCAGCCTGCGGCCGGCATCAAGGTGAGCCAGATTACCAGCCTTGCCAAGGATCTTGCGCGCAGCCTCTCCACTACCAGTGTGCGCGTGGTGGAAGTCATTCCGGGTAAATCGGTGATCGGTCTGGAACTGCCGAATGAGCAGCGCGCGCTGGTACGGCTCTCCGAAACCCTGCAATCCAAGGAATATGAGAATGCCGGCTCTCCGCTGGCGCTGGCGCTGGGCAAGGATATCGGCGGCGCACCGGTGGTGGTGGACCTGGGCAAGATGCCGCATCTGCTGGTGGCGGGCACGACCGGCTCCGGTAAATCGGTGGCCATGAATGCCATGGTGTTGAGTATTTTGTTCAACGCCCGTCCGGACGAAGTGCGGCTCATCATGATCGACCCGAAAATGCTCGAGCTCTCTGTTTACCAGGGTATCGCGCACCTGCTCACGCCGGTGGTGACCGATGTGCGCGAGGCCGCCAATGCGCTGAACTGGTGTGTGGGGGAAATGGAGCGGCGCTACCGCCTGATGGCGGCGCTGGGCGTGCGCAACATCGCCGGCCTTAACCGCAAAATCAAAGAGGCCGCAGATGGCGGCAAGCCGCTGGCGGATCCCATGGCGAAGCCGATTGAAGGTGTCGAGCCACCGCTGCTGGGCAGCATGCCCTACATCGTGGTTATTATCGATGAACTGGCGGACATGATGATGGTGGTGGGCAAGAAAGTGGAAAACCTGATCGCGCGGCTGGCGCAGAAGGCGCGCGCCTCCGGCATACACCTGATTCTCGCCACGCAACGGCCTTCGGTGGATGTGATTACCGGGCTGATCAAGGCCAACATACCTGCGCGCATCGCCTTTCAGGTATCGGCCAAAGTGGACTCGCGCACCATACTCGATCAGATGGGCGCAGAACAATTACTGGGGCAGGGCGATATGCTGTATCTGACCCCGGGCGGCGGTATTCCCACGCGCGTGCACGGTGCCTTTGTCGCCGACCATGAAGTGCACAAGGTGGTGGCCTACCTGAAGCAGCGCGGCACACCGGATTACCACGAAGAGGTGTTGCAAGCCACGACCGATGACGCGATTACTCTCGGGGTTGATGAGGGTGACAGCGGCGAGGCCGATCCGCTCTACGATGCCGCATTGCGCATCGTCACCGAGACGCGACGCGCGTCGGTTTCCGGCATCCAGCGCCGGCTCAAGATTGGTTACAATCGCGCGGCGCGCATGATCGAGGAGATGGAGCGTGCCGGTGTGGTGAGCCCATTGCAGTCTAACGGTAGCCGCGAAGTCCTGGTTGCAGGGCCGCCAGCGGATTAGCAGGGAGCATGATCATGACATATTCACGCTATGCGGTAGCATTCTGCGCGGTGCTGTGCTGGCCGCTGGCCGCATCTGCAACAGACGCGCCACAGGGGCGTGCCAGCGTCGCGGGAGACAGGCTGCCCGCAACAGCCTCGGCCATTGAGCGCTTGCGGGTTTTTTTCCAGGGGGCGCGCGCGATACAGGCGGACTTTCAGCAGACGCTGACGGATAGCAAGGGGCGTGAAGTGCAGCAAGCAAGCGGCATGCTGGTGATGCAGCGTCCGGGGAAGTTCCGCTGGGATTATAAAACACCCTACCATCAGGTCATCGCATCAGATGGCAAGGAAATCACGATCTATGACAAGGATCTGGAGCAGGCGACCATCAAGCCGCTGAGCCATGTACTCGGCAGTACCCCGGCAGCGTTGCTCAGCGGCGACCAGCCACTTGAGGAAAATTTCAACATCACGCAGGCCCGGCCCAGGGACGGTCTGGACTGGGTAGAGCTGACACCGAAACAGTCGGACAGCGGCTTCGAGCGTATACGTCTGGGCTTTAATCAGAGTGATTTACGCGCGATGGAGATGCTCGACAGTTTTGGCCAGATTACGGAGTTGCGCTTCACCAACCTGACGTATGACGCGGCACCGGATCCGTCACGCTTTGTATTTACGCCGCCCGTGGGTACCGATATCTTGCGCGAATCTGCTCCCGAGAACTCACCCGCTCACCAGAAATAAACCAATACCAGCAGGCCGAAGCCAATCCGGTACCAGGCAAACACGCGGAAACTGTGATGCGCGACGAAGGCAAGCAGCCCCTTGATCGCCAGCAGGCCACTTATAAATGCCGCAATGAAGCCCGTCGCAAACAGCGTGATATCGTTGTTGCCCAGAAGGTGCCAGCTTTTGTACAGGTCGTAGAGCGTGGCGGCAAACATGACGGGGATGGCGAGGAAGAATGAAAACTCTGTTGCCGTCTGGCGCGAGAGCCCGAACAGCAAGCCGCCCATAATGGTGGCGCCGGAGCGTGAGGTGCCGGGAATCAGTGACGCAGCCTGACACAGCCCTATTTTCAACGCCGTCTTCCAGCCTATATCGTCGACTGAATTAGTCCGTGGTACATAACGGCGCTGCTCGATCAATAAAATAATCACGCCGCCAATGATCAATGCAATGGCGACGCTGAAGGGCGTGAACAAATATGTCTTGATGAAATCGTGAAATATCAGCCCGAGTATGGCCGCAGGCAGAAAGGCGATAAACAGATTTGAAATGAAGGTGAAATTCTGTTTCGCCTGCGCGGGTGGAGAGGTCTGCATAAGCGCGAGCAGCCGTGTGCGGTAATGCCAGCAAACGGCAAGAATGGCGCCCAGTTGGATGGCAATCTCAAAGGTCTTTGCGCTTATGCCATTAAAACCCACGGTATCGGCGACAATGATGAGGTGGCCGGTGCTGGAGATCGGCAGAAATTCGGTGAGTCCTTCGACGATGCCAAGCAAGAGCGCTTTCAGATGCAGCAGACTATCCATGGGTATCCTTTCTCATAAAGTGGCGTACATCATACCCTCAGTGAGGGGTTTGTTTCAGACGCGCGCTGTGTCGCTGCGTGTAAAGAGGTAGTCCAGCCATGCGTCAGTGATGCGCTCCTGCAGTTTATTCTGCGCCAGGCGTGCATCAAGGTGGTCGAGATCAACCCAGTCGAGTGGCTGATCCTGTCCCGCGCAGGAGAACACGGCGCGCGTGCGCCGCCCTGTGGCGGGGTCAATCTGCCATTGCAGGCACTGGGCACATACGCCCTGCAGCATGCACTGCATGGGGCTGCCAACAGAGCCTATGGCTTTTACATCGGTACGGAAACTGTGTGCAAGACGGCCATGCAGCCCTTCCTGCACCATGCGTAACAGGCGTTCACTGCCTATGGCGAGGATGCGATCCACGTGCTTGAGGTCAAAGGCAGGCGCGGCCCCGGCAGGTTCGAGAGCGCCCTCGGCATAGCGCTTGACGGTATCGATGAAGTCACCCGTCAGGCTGCGGTCTTGTGCGCGCTGCGGCGGAATCACCGGCCCGCTCGCCGTACACCATACGACGACATCCGCTGCCTGCTCCAGTTGCTCCTGAAGATACAGTTCGTCTGCGATGCGGAAGCCGGCAAAATACAGCACGCGATTGCCGGACGCGCGCAACAGCGGGCCCAACGTGAGCATCACCGCAGCGCCACGGCGACCGCCTGCCACCAGAATGGTCTCGTTGTGCGGTATCTCGGTCGGCCTGCCGGTCGGCCCCATGAGTACGAGTGGGTCGCCTGGACGCAGTGTGGCGCACAGGCGGGAACTGGCGCCTACCTCGAGCGCCATCAACGATATGCTGTCAGGCTTGTCCTTGGTTTTCACGCCGGTGAGGGCCATGGCTTCAGTTTGCAGGCGGCTGCCCTCAACCAGCGGGCTGAGGCTTTCGTAGTTTTGTAAACGGAAGAATTGACCCGGCCGCAGATTGCGTGCCGCCATCGGTGCGCGCACCTCGATCTGGATCACGCTGGGGCTGTAGCGCTTGACCTGCGTGATGCGCGGTTGCAGCAAATCTGCCATACGTGCGCGGAAGGTGGCGTAATCGGAGGTGTCGGTACCCTGGGCGTGACGGGCTTGCAGGGTGTGCATGATTGCGGGGTAGGTGCGCATGCTGGAGGCGATGGCCTTGACTACGCTGCCATGAAACACCGGGTGGGTATCGCCGAGAAACGTAACACGGTGATCTTCTTGCCGGTACGAGGTAAACGGCCCGAACTCTGGCTGCTTGCAGTGCAGATTCAGTTCAACGGGATCGAGTGCCCCGTCTGCTTCGCGGTGAGGCAGGAAACTGCTGCCGTGCAGGGTGAAGGTACCCGGGTATTCACGCTCATATATCGTGTTAGGCGTGGCACCTGCCGCTATGAAGATAGCGTGCGCAGGCAACGATACTGTTTCGTCCGTCGCGCTCCAGCTACCATCAGCCGCCTGAGTGCGGCGGCGGCAGACCAGGGCCTGCACATGCCCGAAGCGGTCAAGTTCGGCGCGTGCCGGCTCCAGGCCTTCAGCGTAGAAGATACCTTCCTCCAGCGCCTTGGTAATCTCTTCGTGATTGCGGGTATAGGCCGGTGACTGATGGAGCGCTTGACGGTAAGCGACAGTCACACCGCCCCAGGCATGCAGCAGTGGCAGAAAATCAGGCGCCGTGCCCGCGTGCTGCGCGCGCTCACGCTCCGCGCGCACGGCGCGTCCATGCTCCAGAAACACTTCCAGTATGCCGAGTGATTCCTCGTCCAGTTGGGTGCGGATGCGCGCCTCGCCGAAAGCGTGGGCAAGGGTGTCATAGCGTGCAAGTATTTTTTCCACCTGGGCGATGTAGTACACCTGCACTTCAGTGGCGGTATCAATGCCGGTGAGGCCGCCGCCGATGACGATGGCCGGCAGCCGTACCTGAAGGTTGGTGAGGCTTGCGCTTTTGGCCGCGCCCGTGAGTTGCAGGGCCATGAGAAAGTCATTGGCCTGGCGCATGCCGCGCGCAAGGCTGTTTTGCATCGGTACGACCTTCGGCAGACCGGCCCCTGTGGCAATGCCAACATGATGAAATCCGAGTGTCCAGGCATCTTCCAGGGTGAGCGTGCCTCCGAGGCGTACACCACCGAATACCTGAAAAGTCGGGCGGCGCAGCAGGCTGAGATAAATCAGCTTCAGGAAGTTTTTATCCCAGCGTACGGTAATGCCGTATTCGGCGACGCCGCCGAAGCCGGTCATGATGCGTGTGTCGAGCGGTTCTTGCAGTTCGCTGTAATCCCGCACAGGGTTGTGTATGAGCGTTTCCGGCAACGGCTCGATCTTGAGCCCGTCGATGCCGACCACGGCGCAGCCTTCCATGGTGAGATGGTGCGCAAGCGTAAAGCCCGCCGGGCCCTGACCTGCGACCAGCACCTTGTATCCGGTGTAGGGCTTGGGCAGATACTGCACCGCGCGCAAGGGATTCCAGCGCGTAAGCAGGTCGTACACTTCCACGCCCCACGGCAGATCCAGTACATCGGTCAGGCAGCGGGTTTCGATCTGGGGGATGTCGACCGGTTCCTGCTTCTGGTAAATGCATGCTTTCATGCAGTCATTGCAGATGCGGTGACCGGTGGCGGGGATCATGGGATTGTCCACCATCGCCATGGCGAGCGCAGCGATGGCGTGGCCCTCGCGCTTCAGCGTGTGCATCTCGGAGATCTTCTCTTCGAGCGGGCAGCCGGTGAGCGGGACGCCAAGCGGGTTGGACTTCAGGCCGCGCTCGGGTTCGGCTTTCTTTTCCGGGAAGCCCTTGGAGCAGAAGTCGCCGTCGTGATCGTGGCAGTAGATGCAGTAATGCACCTGATCCTGTACCGCGCGCGCCGACATGCGCGCATCCGTGAGTTTGAAACCGTCGCGCTTGCGGTAATGTGCCGGTAATCCCTGGATGCGTCCCGCGCTGTCCTGGGCGAGCGGCTGTAGCGGCACCAGGTGAAAATAATCCAGGCTGCGTGGCAGCTTGAGGCTGACCCAGCCATGCACCGCAGCCTGTCCTTGCGGACTGCGCAACGCCAGCACGCACCAGCGGGTGAGGCGCTCGATGGTGCGGGTGTTGTCCGCTTCCTTTTCCAGCAGCTGACCGGCAAGGTGGGCAATGGCATGTTCACGATCCGCTGTGTTGAGGCCGGACTGCTCCAGCAGCGCACTGATTTCAGCATCAAGATCGGCGAAGGATTCGGTGATCTCCTTGTCATGCAGGCGGCGTCGCGCGCGCCGCTGCACAAATACCTTCTTGAACTGCATGACTGCGTCATGGGAGAGTGTTCTTGCCTGTGTCGCCTCTGTTTCGGTTTCGATATGGAACAGCCGGGCAATAAAGTCTTCCAATACCGGCGCACAGGCGAGCAGCAGTTCGCTGGTTTGCAGAGGAGTCAGGGGCAAAGATGGATCGCGGTAGCCGAGCAGCCCGGCATGCAGTGACGGGTTATGCGCATGCAACTGTTTCAGAAAACGCGCATCCAGCCGCTGTAGCCCGCTGACCTCGAACAGTTCATGGAACGTACAGCCTTCCGGCGTTAGCGTGCGTGTCATTGAGCGACGCGGTTGTAGAGGCGGGTCAGGTGGCGCAGGCGTTCAGGAAGGTCCGGCGTAATCTGGGCCCAGTCAAAGCGCCATTGCCAGTTGCCGTGTGTTGTCCCCGGTGTGTTCATGCGATGTTCACTGCCGAGTGTCAGGATATCCTGCATGGGCAGGATGGCGAGATTCGCCACCGATGCAAGTGCCGTGCGGATGAGCGGCCAGGGCATAGGCTCGCCCGGTACGCCGAGGTAATCATAAATGTAGCGCTTTTGCTCAGGCCTGAGTTTGGTGAACCAGCCCAGCGTGGTGTCGTTGTCATGGGTGCCGGTGTAGACGACGCTGTTGACTTCATGCTGCGGCGGCAGGTAGGGGTTGCGCGGGTCACCGTCAAAGGCGAATTGCAGTATTTTCATTCCCGGCAACTTGTATTTTTTGCGTAGCGCATGCACTTCAGGTGTAATCAGCCCCAAGTCTTCGGCGACCAGCGGCAGGCGACCGAATTCTTGCTTGAGTGCGGCGAACAGTTCATCGCCCGGCGCCTTGACCCAGCGCCCGCCTTCTGCGGTCGGCAGCCCTGCGGGAATTTCCCAGTATGCCTCAAAGCCACGGAAATGGTCGACGCGGATAAGATCGAATAATCGCAACTGTGTCTGCATGCGCTCACGCCAGCAGCGGAAGCCATCGTCACGCATGCGCTGCCAATTATAATGTGGATTACCCCAGCGCTGACCATGCTCGGCGAAATAATCCGGTGGCACGCCGGCGACTACGCGTGTCTGCCCGTCTGCATCGAGGTCGTACATATCGCGCCGGGACCAGACATCAGAGCTGTCATGGGCGACGAATATCGGCATGTCACCAAACATCGCCACTCCGTGTGCATTGGCGTGGCGTTTAAGTGCGTCCCACTGACGGAAGAACGCGAATTGTTCGAAGCAGACTTGCGTGATGACGCTGTCATGCTGCATGCGTGCCTCGTCGAGTGCGTGAGGGTCGCGGTCGCGCAACGGTACAGGCCAGTCGAGCCATGAGCGCCCGCCGTGCGCGTTCTTGACCGCCTGATACAGTGCATAATCAGGCAGCCAATGGCCCTGCTGTTTTATAAAGTCGGCGAATGCCTTGCGTTCGGTTGCGGAGGCCTGCCGCGTGAAGCGCTGGCAGGCCTGATGCAGGAGGGGGGTGTGCGGCTGGTTGACTTCGAAGTGTTCAAGCCAACCCTCTTGCTGCAAAAGCTCGGGGCTGATGAGGCAGGGATTGCCGGCATTGACGGACAGGCACTGATAGGGCGAACCGTCGCTGTGCGTAGGACCCAGCGGAAGCACCTGCCATACTTGCAGGCCATTTGCCGCAAGGAATTCGACGAAGTGATAGGCTTCAGGACCGAGATTGCCCTGCGCGTGCGGGCCTGGGAGGGAGGTAGGGTGCAGTATGATGCCCGCGCGCCGGGTTTTGCCCTGCGCTGGTTTCACCGGGACTCCTGGCCGGGGCGCATCACGCCGCCCTGCGCAGGTGCTCCACTGCCACGGGACAGCTCCAGCGACAAATCTTCAGGGATGGCTGTGCCGAGCGAACGGTAGAGATTGGCCAGATGGCGCCGGAACAACAACTCAAAATCACTCACGCTATCAGCGGGATTGTAGCCGCCGAACCACCAGAACCAGTCTGAGCCTTCACAGATGGCCATCAACTGTTCCAGTGCAGTGCGCTGCTCATCAGTCACGCGGCCCGAGGCAAGCACGGAGTCATAGGCATGCTTGGCGGCACACAACCGATCCCACGCCCGGTTCTTGTCATCATCGCCGATCCAGGTAGAGAAATTACCGTATACCCAGCTTCCTGCAACAAGGCTGGGCAGGTGTTCCGTGGACGGCAGATGGTCGAGGCAGGTCGAGAAGGTCGTCATCTCCAGCCGTGGGTGAGAGCCGAGGCGCTGATACAGGGCGCTCAGAAAGTAATAACCATTGTTGGGGTAGTATTCCCATGCGTTCTCGCCATCAAGAATAATGGATACGACGCTGTTGCTGCAATCGTAGGTGTGCGCAATGCTGTCCAGGTGTGAGACGAGGTTGCCGACGGCGTCGTCCGCATGCCATTTGGAGTAGGTGAAGCCGATGAGGTCGGACAGCCCGTCGTCACGGAAGAAGGTTGCGATCTTGCCTGCACCTACCGTATACGGCCGGTACAGCCATGCCTTGTTGGCGGGTTCCGTCTTGTTGTGGCGAGTGAGGCTGCTATACAGCACAGCTTCACCGCTCGCTGCCCAGCGGAAGCCGAATTCGTCCAGTGCACGCAATGCGGTATCACTGACGCTGCCTTCAGAGGGCCAGCAGCCCTGCGGCGTAAAACCAAAATGGCGGTGAAAGACCTCCATGCCGTGCTGGATGTGCCAGCGCACGCGCTCTTCACCGCCGGGATAGGCGCTGGACACCGGCAGGCGTACCTCGGGCATGGCCTCGCGGGCACTGCTGAAATCCAGCAGTAGCGGCAGAATGGGGTGCGCGTAAGGTGTCATGGAGAGTTCGACCTGGCCGCACTCGGCAAGCTTGCGGTAGCGTCCCAGCAATCCACTGAGCAGTTCGGCGATCACCGACAGCAGGGTCAGTCTGTCATTCAAGGTGAATGAATAGCCCTTGTCGAGCAGGGCGCGTACCGTCATATTCTTGCGCCGCACCGTTTCACCCAGCCATGCCAGGTGATACCACATGAGAAGATCGGCAAAATATTGCTCACCGAGATAGTTCAAGGCCTCCGTATCGTCTTCGAGACGACCGGCGATGTCGACCAGGCGACGGTAATGCGGAAACGGATGGATGAGGTGTTCGTGGTTGATGCGCAGGCAGGATTTTATCAAGGCACTGCGCGCACCACTCTCTTCAGGCAGTTTTTCAGCGCTGAGCGCCGCCAGTAGCGGATCATTCAGCGGTATGCGCGAAGTTAAAAACTCATTGAGTCGATGCGCGTAGTCTGCAATCTGTTCCAGCAGGACAGGTGCAAAGTTGACGACCACGCGTGCGGCGGGCGTGTCTTCGAGCAGCGTCGCCATGTCTGCGTAATCCTTGATCGCATGCAGATACGTCCATGGCAGCTGGTACTCATGTGTAAGGGAGTCGCGGTATTGCGGCTGGTGCATATGCCAGCACAGCACCACTTTGAGGCGCGGCTTATCGGGCATGGTGTATGCGCTGGCCCAGCATTTCCGGAGTTACCAGCACCACGCCGCCCGGCGTCACATGAAAGCGCTTGGTGTCTTCGGCATGATCGAGACCGATCACTGTGCCATTCTCTATCACACAAGCCTTGTCGATAATGACTTTCTGCAGCGAGCAGTGACGCCCTATTTTTACATCCGGCAGGATGACGGAATCGGTGATGGTGGAATGGGGCTCGATAACCACATTGGAAAACAACAGGGAGCGGCGCACCGTAGCGCCAGAAACGATGCAGCCTCCTGAGACGACCGAGTCCACAGCCATACCGCGCCGATCTTCTGCATCAAACACGAATTTGGCGGGTGGCAGCTGTGCCTGATAGGTCCAGATCGGCCAGTCCTCATCATACAGATTAAGCTCCGGCGTGACACCGACCAGCTCCATATTGGCCTCCCAGAAAGCGTCCACCGTGCCCACGTCGCGCCAATAGGCGCATTTCCCGGTATCGGGATCCAGGAACGGGAAGGCCACCACCTGATATTTTTTGATCGCTTCGGGAATGATGTCCTTGCCAAAATCGTGCGAGGAGTGGGTCGATCCGGCGTCCTTGATCAATTGCTCGTAGAGAAATTCGGCGTTGAATACATAGATGCCCATCGAACATAACGCTACGTCGGTGCGGCCCGGCAGGGGTTCCGGGTTGGCGGGTTTTTCCTGGAAATCCACTACACGTGCATGCTCCTGCACACTGATGATGCCGAAGGCGCTGGCCTGTTCCAGTGGCACTTCAATGCAGCCCACGGTCAGGTCGGCGTTGTGCAAGGCATGGAAGGCGATCATCTGGCCATAGTCCATTTTGTATACGTGATCGCCACCAAGGATAAGAATATATTTCGCCTTGTGGCCGCGAATGATGTCGAGGTTCTGGAACACGGCGTCGGCGGTGCCGGTGTACCATGAAGTTTCAATGCGCTGTTGGGCCGGCAGCAACTCGACGAATTCGCCAAACTCTCCGCGCATGAAGCCCCAGCCACGCTGGATATGGCCGATGAGCGAATGGGCCTTGTATTGTGTCAGTACCGAGATGCTGCGTATGCCGGAGTTGATGCAGTTGGAGAGGGGGAAGTCGATGATGCGGAACTTGCCGCCGAAGGGAACTGCGGGCTTGGCGCGCCAGAGTGTCAGGTGCTCCAGGCGTGAACCTCGACCCCCGGCCAGAATCAAGGCCAGTGTATTGCGCATGCGGCGGCGTTCGAATCGGCGAATATGACCTGGATGCATGGGTTCTCCTTGTATCAATTAAGGCAGTAGAGGTCATCCGCCGCGAGGGGCCTGTATGTCAACTGCAATCGAAAACGCCTGTCGCTACCCAAGCCTCGTTTATATATTGAAGAGTATATTGTATGGTACAGATATACCAACAGAAAATAGCAACATTCGGGCCAGTTTTTATCCATCCCGGCGGGTTGGGTGTTGCCCGCCGGATGAGGCGGGGGTTATGCCGCGCGAAACATGAAATATACCGCACCCAGCAGACACAGACCCGCCCATAGAAAATCCAGCTTCATGGGCTGCTGCATATAGAAGATGGCGAATGGCACAAACACCGCCAGCGTAATAATTTCCTGTAACAGCTTTAACTGCGCGAGGCTTAGCTCGCTGTAACCGATGCGGTTGGCAGGGACTTGCAGCAAGTACTCGAACAGTGCGATACCCCAGCTTATCAGGGCGGCGAGATACCACGCCTTGTCGTTGAGATTTTTAAGGTGTGCGTACCACGCAAAGGTCATGAACACATTGGAAAGCACCAGCAGCAGCGTGGTTTGCAGTATGACGGACATGCAGACAGAGGCCGGTTTTCAGCGCCCCGGCTCCGCGAGCTGCGACTGCATGAAGGCAACGATGCCTGACAGGGGCATATTTCTGCTTTCGCTGTCACGCCGTCCCTGATGCTCAATCGTGCCTGCATCCAGGCCGCGCTCACCCAGTACCAGGCGATGTGGGATGCCGATCAGCTCCATGTCGGCAAACATCACGCCGGGACGCAACGGGCGGTCATCAAACAATACCTCTATGCCGCTGTCCTGAAGTTCCTGATAGAGCTGCTCTGCGGCTTCGCACACACGCGGTGACTTCTGCATGTTCATCGGCAATAGCGCTACCTGGTACGGCGCAATCGACAGCGGCCAGATGATGCCACGTGCGTCGTTGTTCTGTTCGATGGCGGCGGCGACGATACGAGAGACGCCAATACCGTAGCAGCCCATGGTCATTACTGTTGACTGACCGGCCTGGTCGAGCACGGCAGCGTTCAGTGCGGCGCTGTATTTGGTGCCGAGCTGGAAGATGTGACCGACCTCAATGCCGCGCGCGATAGAAAGTGTGCCCTGGCCATCGGGGGCAGGGTCGCCCGCGACGACGTTGCGGATATCTGCGACCAGCGGCTCGGGCAGATCGCGCCCCCAGTTGACGCCGGTGTAATGGTTGCCCTCCTGATTCGCGCCGCAGACGAAATCAGCGAGCTGTGCGGCGGCACGATCGACAATCACGTCGATTTTCAAGCCCACCGGGCCGAGCGAGCCGGGTTCGCAGCTGGCGGCGGCGCGCACCTGTGCGCCGGTTGCGAAGACAACCGGGCTCGCGACCTGCTCCAGTTTGCCGGCCTTGACCATGTTGAGTTCGTGGTCGCCGCGCAGCACCAGTGCAACCACATCGGCATGGGCGCCTTGTACCAACAGTGTTTTGATGCATTGTTCGCGCGGTACTTTCAGAAACTGGCTCACGTCATCAATGCTGTGCTGGCCATGCGTGGCAACGCACTGCATCGGGTGTTGCGCAGAGCGGCGTTTCCCGCCAGATGTTACGGCCTCCGCCAGTTCCACGTTGGCGGCGTAGTCGCTGGCATCCGAAAATGCGATGGCGTCTTCGCCGGACGCGGCGAGTACGTGAAATTCCTGCGAGCCGCTGCCGCCGATGGCGCCGGTGTCGGCGTATACCGCCCGGAACTTCAGGCCGAGGCGCGTAAAGATGCGTGTGTAGGCCTGGTGCATGGCGTCGTAGGTTTCCTGCAAGGAAGCCTGGTCGAGATGGAAAGAGTAGGCGTCTTTCATCAAAAACTCGCGGGCGCGCATGATGCCGAAGCGCGGACGCGGTTCGTCGCGGAATTTGGTCTGGATCTGGTAGAACATCGCAGGCAATTGCTTGTAGCTGCGGATTTCGTTGCGAATGAGGTCGGTGATAACCTCTTCATGGGTGGGGCCGAAGCAGAAGTCACGCTGATGGCGATCCTTGATGCGCAGCATTTCGGAGCCATAAAAACCCCACCGGCCAGACTCCTGCCACAATTCGGCAGGCTGGATCGCCGGCAGCAGCACCTCCTGCGCGCCGACGCGATCCATCTCCGCACGTACGATGGCTTCCACTTTGCGCAGCACGCGCAGGCCGAGTGGCAGCCAGCTGTAGATGCCGGCAGCCAGCTTGCGGATCATGCCCGCACGCAACATCAACTGGTGGCTGATGACCTCGGCGTCGGCGGGAACTTCTTTGAGTGTGGGAAGCAGTAGTCGGGATGTGCGCATGTGTTGACGGGTCGCCGGAAATTCAGGAGTTGTTATGCAGCAGCCCTGCTGTTTCCGCAAGGCGTTTGCCGAGTGCGCGGCACAGGCGCTTTTCTTCTTCGCTCAGCGCCAGGCTGCTGTCAGCGCCTGCAAGATGGCTTGCGCCGTAGGGGGTGCCGCCGGTGGTAGTGCTGGTGAGATCAGGTTCACTGTAGGGCAGGCCCACGAGCAGCATGCCATGGTGCAGCAAGGGCAGCATCATGCTGACCAGCGTGGTTTCCTGTCCGCCGTGGAGCGAGGCGGTGGACGTAAATACCGCTGCCGGTTTGCCGATCAGGGCCCCCGATAGCCACAGTGCGCCGGTGCTGTCGAGAAAGTATTTGAGCGCAGCAGCCATGTTGCCGAAACGGGTCGGGCTGCCCAGCGCCAGGCCCGCACATTCGCGCAAGTCGTCTGTGGTGGCATAGGGTGGTCCGCTGGCCGGGATGGCATCTTCTGTCGCCTCACACACGGCGGCGACCGCAGGTACGGTGCGTATGCGGGCGGCCATGCCGGGCACCTCTTCGATGCCGCGTGCTATCTGGTGCGCCATCTGGGCAACATTGCCGTTACGGCTGTAGTAAAGGACAAGAATATCCGGCATGGCGTGAGAGGTCGTCGGTCTGCGGTGCTCTGATGCACTATGGTAGCCGAGTTGGGGCTTGCTTGACAGTGCAGGAGACGGGTGCTAGGTTTGCGAAACCACGCGGTATCCGCCTTCCGTTCCTGATGTGCATGGATATGCCCATGATTGTATCTCGCCTCCGCTACCTTGCGCCGCTCATGTTCAGCATGATGCTGGGTTGCACCAGCATTCCTACCCAGGAGATGAGCGATGCGCGCCAGGCGGTGCAGGCCGCACGTGAGGCGAACGCGGGCCAGCTTGCGCCGGAGATTATGGAAGGTGCGGAAACGTTGCTTAACCGGGCCAAGCAGGCGCTCGATGCGGGGGCCTATAACCAGGCGCGCGATGAAGCCGTCGCGGCACGGCGCGAAGCGATCAAGGCACGTAGCGAAGCACTGAAGGCCGCGCCCTCACCTTAAAAGTCAGGCTTTTGGATGCGGTATCCGGGTTAACCAGCCGCAACAGAGCTGCGCGGTGTCACACTTCGATCATTTCAAAATCTTCTTTGCCGGCGCCGCATTCCGGGCATTTCCAGTTCAGCGGGATATCCTCCCATTTTGTTCCGGGTGGAATGCCCTCCTGGGGCAGGCCTGCGGCCTCATCGTAGATAAAGCCGCAGATCACGCACATATATGACTTCATTAAAACTCCTGATGGTGGGCGACAGGCCGTCGTCAGCCGGTCACGAAACGCTATTTTCGCACGTCCTTGCAGCGGATGAAACCGTCCTCACTGCGGGACACAAATGCTATAGTACGAACTATGCCTAACAAGCCTGAAAATCCCCCGGTGGTGATGGTGTTCGCAGGGAGCGATCCCACCGGCGGTGCAGGGCTGCAAGCCGATATCGAAGTGTTGGCGAGCCAGGGCTGCCACGCAGCATCAGTGATTACTGCAATCACCGCACAGGACACGACAGGCATCAAGGATTGCATGGCGGTTGATGCCACCCTGGTGATCGAGCAGGCGCGCGCTGTGCTTGAGGATATGCCGGTAGCGGCCTTCAAGATCGGCATGCTGGGTAGCCGCGCGGTGGCCGAGGCTGTACATACCATTCTCAAGGACTACCCCGGTGTGCCTGTGGTGCTTGATCCCGTGCTCGCTTCCGCAGGGGGCTATGAACTGGCCGATGCATCGCTGCAGGCCGCCATGATTGCACTCTTGCTGCCCTTGGCCACCGTGCTCACGCCCAACAGCCTGGAGGCGCGGGCGCTGGCATCCGCTGCCGATACCCTGGACGCCTGCGCCCAGCAATTAATGGAGTATGGCAGCGAGTTTGTGCTGGTGACCGGCACGCACGAAAACACGGCTGAGGTCATCAACACCCTGTATGGCAATCATCGTAAACTGGAAACCTTTCACTGGGAACGTTTGCCGGGCAGCTATCATGGCTCCGGCTGCACGCTGGCGTCGGCCATAGCGGGCATGCTGGCGCACGGGCTTGAACCGTTCACCGCGATACATGAGGCCCAGCAGTACACCTGGAATGCGCTCAAGCACGCGCGCCGCCTGGGTAAAGGACAGTATCTGCCCAACCGCCTGTTTTGGGTGCAGCACGAAGACGGCGAATGACCGGCCTTGCCTCCCTGGCAGGTACGGAAAGGCTGCGCTTGCGCGGTCTGTACGGGATTACCGGCGCTGATGCGCTGGGTGTTGAGAGGCTGGTGCAGAGGGTGACGCAGGCCCTGGAGGGCGGCGCTGCACTGATACAATATCGCGATAAGGGCACGGATACAGTACGCCGATTGTCCGAGGCCTGCGCCCTGCGCGAGGTCTGTCGCAGTTATCAGGTACCCTTCATCATCAATGATGATGTGGCGCTGGCGCGTGCAGCGGAGGCGGACGGCGTGCATTTGGGGTGTGACGATGCCGCTATGGACGAGGCACGGCAGCAGTTGGGCCGTAGCGCCATTATCGGCGTGTCGTGTTACAACTCATTGATGCGGGCATGCGCGGCAGAGGCTGGCGGGGCAGACTATGTTGCGTTTGGGCGCTTTTTTCCGTCCCACACCAAACCGCAGGCCGTCACGGCCAGTTTGGAGTTGCTGTGCGCGGCGCGTGCCGAGCTGCGCATCCCGATTGTTGCCATCGGCGGCATCACACCGGACAACGGTGCGCAACTGATCGCGGCAGGGGCCGACATGCTCGCCGTGGTGGAGGGCGTGTTTGGCGCGGACGATGTTCGCGGCGCGGCACGCTGCTACACACAATTATTTGAACAGCAGGAACAATAATCATGAGGACACTTATAAAAATGATGGATTTTGATTCAAGACAAGGCGCAGCGCAGGCGAGCAGCGCAGCATACACGTCAGTATGTGAGCAGCGGAGACAAGCTGCAACGCAGTATTGGAGCAAAAGACGCATTTTTAGAGGTGCCCGATGACTAGGTCACACGAACTTTTTGTCGCGGCCCAGCGGCACATCCCCGGCGGCGTTAATTCGCCGGTGCGCGCTTTTCGCGGCGTGGGCGGCGAGCCGGTGTTTTTCAGTCGCGGCGAAGGCGCGTATCTCATAGACGAGGACGGCAGGCGCTATATTGACTACGTGGGCTCGTGGGGGCCGATGATTGCAGGCCATGCCCATCCGCAGGTGATTGAAGCAGTCAAGATGGCGATAGAGCAGGGCCTGGGTTTTGGCGCACCTACCGCGATTGAGACTGCGATGGCGGACAAGGTGTGTGAACTGGTGCCTTCGATTGAAATGGTGCGCATGGTCAGTTCGGGCACGGAGGCCACCATGAGCGCCATCCGCCTTGCACGCGGATTCACCGGTCGCGACAAAATCATCAAGTTTGAAGGTTGTTATCACGGCCATTCCGACTCGTTGCTGGTGAAGGCCGGTTCCGGCGCGCTCACCCTGGGCGTGCCGACCTCGCCGGGGGTGCCCGCTGCGCTGGCTGAGCATACGCTGACGCTCGCCTACAACGATCTTGAGCAGGTGAAGGCCGCCTTTGCGCGTTACAGCGCGGAGATTGCCTGCGTCATCGTTGAGCCGGTGGCGGGTAACATGAATTGCGTGCCGCCCGTGCCGGGGTTTCTCGAAGGGCTGCGCAAACTATGCGACGCACACGGCAGCGTATTGATTTTCGATGAAGTGATGACCGGTTTTCGCGTGGCGCTGGGGGGCGCCCAGCAGTATTATGGCGTGAAGCCGGATATCACCACGTTAGGCAAGGTGATAGGAGGCGGTCTGCCGGTGGGGGCCTTTGGCGGACGCAAGGACATCATGCAGCAGATTGCACCGCTGGGCCCTGTGTATCAGGCCGGCACGCTGTCGGGTAATCCGGTCGCGATGGCGGCCGGGCTTGCCATGCTGCGCCTGGTCAGTGAACCGGATTTCCATGCGCGCCTCAGCGCAACCGCCAAGCGCCTGACGGATGGGCTGGTGCAGCGTGCACAGCAGGCTGGCGTGCCACTGTGTGCAAACCAGGTGGGCGGCATGTTTGGGTTATTCTTCAGCAGTGAAAAAAGCATCCGCAACTTTGCGCAGGTCATGGCGTGTGATGTCGAGCGCTTCAAGAAATTCTTTCATGCCATGCTGGAGGAGGGCATCTATCTGGCGCCCTCGGCGTTTGAAGCCGGCTTTGTGTCGAGTGCGCACGGTGACGCCGAGATCGACGCCACCCTGGCGGCGGCAGAGAAGGTGTTTGCGCGCCTCGTACCCTAGCAGGGGTTCAGTCCTGCTGGTTTGCGCGCAGGCTCAGCATGTCACTCAGCGTTGCATCACGCGTGGCAAAGTGATGCAACAGTCCCATCGCCACATGCCCGATCCAGTACGCCCACACAAAGGTAGCGATAAATTCATGCACCTCTTTGGCCGCATCAGTAGCGAGATTCAGCTGTCCATTTTCGGGAAGTGCAAAGAACAGGACTGCGCCGGTCAGTGCAGCTCCGGTCACGGCAAGTATACCGAGCCCATGGATAAGCCCGGAGAGCTTGCCCGGCGGTCCACCTGCGGGCAGGCGCAGCGTCAGTAGTCCACGCAACTCTTGCGTGATAGCGGCACGGTCAGCAGCTTGCCAGGGAAATAGATGGCGTATGCCGACACCACCCGCACCCCAAAGACTCCATGCCCAGTGCAACAGTACAACCGCAAGCGTCGTCATGCCCAGCCATTCATGGCTGTGAAACAGCAGGGCCTCAAGGCCGGTGAGTGGATGATCCGGCTCCGGCGCCTCCATCACCAGGCTGTTCAATAATTGCAAGCTCACGGTAAGGGCGAGGCCCAGATGCAGGAAGCGGGTGGCGCGATCCCAGCGCTGATGATGTGTGATGTGTGATGTGTTCATGATCGATCTCCAGTGAGCACGCCGGGCAGCAAGCTGTCCGGCATGCGCTGACAGTAGTAAATTTAACTCTTTCGGTCATCCTCGGCGGACTCTTCCTGATCAGCATCAGAGGCCTCCTCTTCCTCCTCTGCATCCTCCTTTGAGTCCTTGTGAGCCTTGCCTTTGCTCATGCGGGCGTGCTCTTTATCCGTGGCGTCATGTTTCCGGGTTTCACTGCTTTCGGGGTGCGCAGACGAGTCTTTGCCGGATTTCACTGTAGCGGCGGTGTCCTCGGCAGCAACTGCTGTGCCAGCCAGGCCCAGTGTAAGCAGGGCAGCAGCCAGTGCAGCAGCACTCAGTGTGTTTCTGTGTAACATGATGTAGCTCCTCTGTGGATGACGTGTTGAACCATTCAGCACGTTGGAACAGAGCATGGCACCGGCCACATTACCTCCATCTTTCCGCAGCATTAAAAATTGGTAATGTCACAGACCCATGCGCTGGCTTATGATGGGGGCATGCGTATTCTGGTGATTGAAGACGACCGTCAGGCGGCGGCCTATCTGGTTAAAGGCCTGAAAGAGAGCGGCTACGCGGTGGATCACGCCGCCAATGCGGGGGAGGGCAGCCACCTCGCGTTGCAGGAGAACTATGACGCCATGATTATCGACCGCATGCTGCCCGGGGGTGACGGCCTGTCCATCATCGAAGCGCTACGGGGGCGTGGCAATGCCACACCCGTGCTAATCCTGAGTGCGTTGGGTGAGGTGGACGACCGCGTCAAGGGTCTGCGTGCCGGGGGTGACGACTATCTTACCAAGCCCTATGCCTTTTCCGAGCTGCTGGCACGGCTTGAAGCGCTGTTGCGCAGGCGCGCGGGCGGCGTAGATGGCCAGCTGCGCGTTGCCGATCTGGAGATGGATCTGCTGGCGCGCAGCGTGACACGCGGCGGTACGCGCATTGATTTACAACCGCGCGAATTCCGTTTGCTTGAATATCTGATGCGTCACAGCAATCAGGTGGTCACGCGTACCATGCTGCTTGAGCATGTGTGGGATTACCACTTTGATCCGCAGACCAATGTGATCGACGTCCATATCAGCCGTTTGCGCCAGAAGATCGACAAGAGCTTTTCCACGCCACTGTTGCATACGGTGCGCGGCGCCGGGTATTGCCTGCGTGCGCCTGCCTAATCTCTTCCGCACCAGCGCATTCCGCGTGGCGCTGCTGTATGCGGCCCTGTTCGGAGGTTCCGGCTTTGCCGCACTCGGTTTTGTGTACTGGACGACCACAAACTACCTGGAAGCGCAAACTGATACGGTGATACGCGCAGAGATGGATGTCCTGCGCGAGACCTATCAGCGCACAGGTCTGAAGGGCCTGCAACGCAGCGTCGACGAGCGCTCCGCAGTGGGTGATGACACAGACCATATCTATCTGCTTGCCAGCCCGGACTACACACCGTTGGCGGGAAATCTGCCGGTCTGGCCGGAGAGTCTGCGTGCGGGCGATGCGTGGGCCCGTTTGATACTCACGGAGCACGACAAGGATGAAGAGCATGACGCTCGTGAGGCGCGCGCGCTGAGTGTCACCCTGCCGGGCGCGCTGCATCTGTTGGTCGGGCGCGACCTGCACGAACGCGAGGAATTGCGCGAACACACGCTAGGCACTCTATTCTGGGCGCTGGGCGTCATTCTCACGCTTGCGCTCGTCGGCGGACTGGCACTGAGCCGGGGTGTGCTGCGGCGCATCGAACATATCAACCGTGCCAGCCGCGAGATCATGGCCGGACATTTCGATCAGCGCATGCCGCTCAGCGGCAGCGGCGATGAATTCGACCAACTGGCGCAGAATTTAAATCTCATGCTGGAACGGATCGAGCGCCTGATGAACGGGTTGCGGGAGGTTACCGATAACGTCGCGCACGACCTGCGCAGTCCATTGACCCGGTTGCGCAGCCGTCTTGAACACAGCCAGCGCGGGGCACAGGACAGCGCTGAGTATCGCAGCGTCATCGAACAAACGATACGCGACGTCGACGGGCTGCTGGCCACGTTCAATGCCCTGCTCAGCATTGCCCAGCTGGAGGCGGGAGCACGCCGTGGCGACTGGGAGATGCTGGATGCCGGTGTCTTGACGAATGATGTGGCTGAACTGTATCAGCCGCTGGCCGAGGAGCAGGGTGACACGCTGACAGCCGACATCGAGGCGGGGCTTGTCCTGCATGGCAGCCGTGAGCTGCTCTCGCAGGCGCTCGCCAACCTGCTCGATAATGCTATTAAATATACACCCTGTGGCAGCCGCATCCGGCTCAGCGCGGTGCGCGTTGACGAGGCTCTTGAGCTCTGTGTAGCTGATGATGGCCCTGGTATTCCAGCCGAGGCGCGTGAGCGGGTGCTGGAACGTTTCGTCCGCCTTGATGCCAGCCGGCACCAGCCGGGCAGTGGGCTTGGTCTTAGCCTGGTGCGTGCGGTTGCACGGCTGCACCGCGCTACACTGCAACTGGACGATAATCATCCGGGCCTGAAGGTAACATTACGCTTTCCTCTGTCACCGTAACGCGGCAGGCCTCCTTTCCTTTACAATAGTTGCTGTAGTCTCCCGGGGTATTTCAATGTTTGACAATCTCAGCGGACGTCTTGGACACATCCTCAAAAACCTGCGTGGTCAGGGTCGCCTGAGCGAAGACAACATCAAGGACACGCTGCGTGAAGTGCGCATGGCGTTGCTCGAAGCCGACGTCGCGCTACCGGTAGTGCGCGAATTCATCGAGCGCGTGCGCGCGCGCGCCATCGGTCAGGAAGTGGCGCAGAGCCTCACACCCGGTCAGGCACTGATCAAGATCGTGCATACAGAGCTGGTCGCGATCATGGGTGTGGCCTGCGACGAGCTGAACCTCAACGTGCCTCCGCCGGCAGTGATACTGATGGCGGGTTTGCAGGGTGCGGGAAAAACCACCAGCAGCGGCAAGCTGGCGCGCCTGCTGCAAGAGCGCCTGAAGAAGCGTGTCCTGCTGGCCAGCACTGACATATACCGTCCCGCTGCCATCGAGCAATTGCGAGTACTGGCCGCGGACATCGGCGCGGCGTTTTTCCCGAGCGAAGTGACGCAAGACCCGGCAGCCATTGCTGAGGCCGCACTGGCGTACGCACGCAGGCACGCCATTGATGTCGTCATCATCGACAGCGCAGGGCGTTTGCATATCGACAGCGAGATGATGGACGAGATCAAGCGCCTGCACGCGGTGCTGAACCCGGTAGAGACGTTGTTTGTGGTGGACAGCATGACCGGCCAGGACGCCGTTAACAGTGCCCGCGCCTTCAATGAAGCGCTGCCGCTCACGGGCGTCATTCTCACCAAGACCGACGGCGATGCGCGTGGCGGCGCCGCACTTTCGGTGCGCCATATCACCGGCAAGCCCATCAAGTTTCTCGGCACCGGCGAAAAGACCGGTGCGCTGGAGCCATTTCATCCCGAGCGCGTAGCATCGCGCATCCTCGGCATGGGCGATGTGCTGAGTCTGGTGGAAGAAGCGGGGCGCAGCATCGACATGCAGCAGGCGGAGAAGATGGCCGCCAAGCTGAAAAAAGGCACCAGTTTTGACCTTGATGATTTCCGCGACCAGCTGCGCCAGATACGCGCCATGGGCGGCATGGCAGGCGTGATGGAAAAACTGCCCGGCATGATGAATATTCCCGCTGCTGCGCAAGGCCAGATCAATGACAAAGACCCGCAACGCATGGAAGTCATCATCAACTCCATGACGCCCACGGAACGCCGCAAGCCCGACATACTGAATGGTTCGCGCAAACGCCGTATCGCAGCAGGCTCCGGCACCCAGGTGCAGGATGTCAACCGCCTGCTGAAGCAATATGACCAGATGCAGCGCATGATGAAGCAGGTCGCCAAGGGCGGCATGGCCAAAATGCTGCGCAGCATCAAGGGACGCATGCCGTTTTAACAGGGGTGCAGGGCGCCTCTTATTGGCGCCTGACCTCGGAGGCGCTAGCTGCCCCCTGGGGCCGCCTGTCGGGGCAGTCGCAAACTCTTCCTTGGGGTGTATTTTTGGCGTACAATGCTGGGATTTTCAGGCTCTTGCCGTCTGGGCAAGTGGGCCGATTTTGAGGGTGGAAGACGCATGGTAACCATACGCATGGCTCGTGGCGGCGCGAAAAAGCGACCATTTTACAATATCGTTGTGACGGACAACCGTCAGCCGCGCGACGGCCGCTATATTGAGCGCGTAGGATTTTACAATCCTGTCGCCACCGGTGGCGAAGTAAAACTTACGCTGGACAATGAGCGAATCGGCTACTGGATTTCCAAGGGCGCGAAGCCGTCCGAGCGTGTTGCAGGGCTCATCAAGAGCCACGCGGCCTGAGTTGTCCGGCGGCGGCGGGGCAGGAGCGCCGTGCCTGATCGTGGTGGGCCGGGTCGCAGGCCTGTTTGGGGTGCGTGGCTGGTTGAAGATTGTTTCCTATACCGCGCCGCTGGAAAATATCCTGCACTACCGTCCGTGGTATCTGCGCGCTGCTAATGCAGCGGCGGATGCACCGTGGCTGGAACAGGCGGTAGCAGAGAGTCGTAGCCAGGATAAAGGCATTGTGGTTCGGTTTGAGGCGCATCAGGATCGTGATGCGGCCCAGTCGATGCTGGGGGCGGAGATCGCCGTCAACCGTGATCAACTGCCGCCGCCGGGGCCGGGTGAGTATTACTGGGCTGATCTGGTAGGCCTCAAGGTGGTGACGCTGGCGGGGGTTGAACTCGGCGTGATTGATCACCTGCTGGAGACCGGTTCGAATGATGTGCTGGTGGTCAAGGGTGAGCGGGAACGGCTGATCCCCTATATCCCGGGACAGGTGGTGCATGAGATTGACCCCGCGCAGGCCGTGGTGCGCGTGGATTGGGATCCGGAGTTTTAGCCGTGGAAATAGCAGTCGTTACGCTGTTTCCACAGATGTTTGATGCGCTGGCGGATTATGGCATTACCAGCAGGGCGCTGAAGAGCGGCGTGCTGCGGCTCACGCGCTGGAACCCGCGCGATTACGCGCACGACCGCCACCACACGGTGGACGACCGCCCTTACGGCGGCGGGCCGGGAATGGTGATGCAGGTGCAGCCGCTGCGCGATGCGATAGATGCAGCGCGCGGTGCGGGAGAGGAGAAGGCCCATGTGGTCTACCTCACGCCGCAGGGGCGGCGGCTGGATCAGGCCGGGGCAGAGACGCTTGCCGCGCATGCACGGCTGGTGCTGGTGGCCGGGCGCTATGAAGGGATAGATGAACGCGTGATTGCCACGCAGGTCGATGCAGAATGGTCGATCGGCGATTATGTGCTCTCCGGTGGCGAGCTGGCGGCGATGGTGATGATCGATGCCATCACGCGCCTGTTGCCGGGCGCGCTGGGGCATGAGGACTCGGCGTTGCAGGATTCGTTTTCGGGCGGGCTGTTGGACACGCCGCACTATACGCGGCCCGAGGAGATTGACGGGCTGCGGGTGCCGGAGGTGCTGCTGAGCGGTGATCATCGCGCGATAGCGCGCTGGCGCGCCAAGCAGTCACTGGGACGTACCTGGCTGAGAAGGCCCGAATTGCTGGAAGGCATCGAGCTTACGCAGGAACAGCGCAGTCTGCTGGATGAGTTTATTAAAGAACAAAACTGATGTTAAATATTTAGGACAGGGATACACCACCATGAGCAACATCATTCTGCAAATAGAAGCCGAACAAATGACGCGTAAGGTACCGGATTTTTCGCCGGGCGATACCGTCGTAGTGCAAATCAAGGTCAAGGAAGGCACGCGCGAGCGCTTGCAGGCCTTCGAGGGTATAGTGATTGCGCGCCGCAACCGCGGACTCAATTCCGCCTTTACCGTACGCAAGATATCGCACGGCGAGGGCGTGGAGCGTGTGTTCCAGACCTACAGCCCGAGCATTCACGATATCAGCGTGAAGCGTCGTGGCGCAGTGCGTCGTGCCAAACTTTACTACCTGCGCGAGCTGAAAGGCAAGGAAGCGCGCATTCAGGAAAAGCTGTAGCCGTCTGTGGCCGCGCCGGTCGCTGAAACGACCTACGCGGCCATACTGCCTGCCCCTGCGGATTTACGGGTCAAGCTGGGTGTGCGCCTGCACTCCTCCGCCCTTGTCAGTATCGATTTTCTTCCCTCGCACCATGCTGATCTCCCGCCTGCCACGGCCCTCGCCCGGCGAGTGACGGCGCAGTTGCATCGCTATTTCACTGATCCGCGCCATGTTTTTTCACTCCCGCTGGCGTTGCAGGGAACCCCGTTTCAGAAAAAGGTGTGGCGGGCGCTCATGCGCATCCCGCCTGGCGCTACCCTCAGCTATGGCGCGCTGGCCGCGCAACTGGCAACCGGCGCCCGCGCTGTAGGCAATGCCTGCCGCGCCAATCCGGTGCCGATTATCGTGCCCTGTCATCGCGTGGTGGCGCGGGATGGCATGGGCGGCTATGCAGGTGTAACCACAGGTCGCAACCTCCAGCGCAAGCGCTGGTTGCTCAGCCATGAACAGCGTGGCGGCTGAACACCCGCCTGTATTGCTGTCAGAGGCCGAGCAGGCGCTGATTGAGAATTTTCTCGACCGCGTGTGGATGGAGCAGGGGCTGAGCAGCAACACGCTTGCCGCTTACCGCAATGATCTGCAGGGGTACGCGCGCTGGCTGGTAGAAAGACAGTGCAGCCTGATGGATTGCGAGCGCAGGCATGTGCTGGAGTATCTGGAGCTGTGTGCCGGACTGGGCAGAAGGCCCCGCTCGCGTGCCCGGCTGATTTCGGCCTTGCGCCGGTTTTACCGCTTTTGGCTGCGGGAGGGCCGCATGGCGCAGGATCCCACTGCGCAGGTGGATATGCCGCGCACAGGGCGCAGCCTGCCCGCGTCGCTGACGGAGGCGGAGGTCGAGGCACTGCTGGCCGCGCCGGCGGTCGAGACTGCGCTGGGGCTGCGTGACCGTGCGATGCTCGAGTTACTTTATGGCTGCGGCCTGCGGGTCTCTGAATTGGTGCAGCTCACGGCAGCACAAATCAATCTGCATCAAGGGGTGTTGCGGATCACCGGTAAAGGCTCGAAAGAGCGCCTGGTGCCGTTCGGTGAAGAGGCTCGGGTATGGCTGGAGCGGCATCTGGCGGAGTCGCGCCCACAGTTGCTGCAAGGGCGGACGTGCGCCTTTCTGTTCCCTACGCGGCGCGGCGGGGCGATCACCCGGCAGGGGTTCTGGTATCTCGTTAAACGCCACGCCTTGCGGGCTGCGATTACCAAGCCGCTGTCACCCCACACCCTGCGCCACGCGTTTGCCACCCACTTGCTGAATCACGGCGCTGATTTGCGCGTGGTGCAGATGTTGCTGGGGCATAGTGATTTATCCACCACCCAGATTTATACCCACGTTGCGCGTGAGCGGCTGAAAAATCTGCATGCGCAGCATCATCCGCGTGGGTGAGGCAATGCAATCGCCGAATGCCCGGCCATGGGAGGCCGCGCAGGGGTTGGGTTGGAAAACTGAAGTTTTGCCAGGGATGGCAACAGTTTTTTCCGGTCATGAGTAGAGTTTTTTAACGTTTCCGTAAATATACATAGCGTCCTAAATCTACTGCGCGTCTTTGATGCGGGTGCGTACGGTGCTCGGAATCCTCATGTACTGATATGTACACTCCGGTTCCTGCGCTCCGCCACCCCCGCCTGAAAGCCGCTCGCTACGATTTATGTCGCTATGTATAATAGACGCTATGCCATCATTCGACGTAGTCTCTGAAGTAGACATGCATGAGCTCGCCAATGCGCTTGACCAGTGCAATCGCGAGATCGGTACGCGCTTTGATTTCAAAGGCAGCGGCGCCAACGTCGAACAGGCGGAGGCGCTGCTCACGCTGCACGCGGACAACGAGTTCCAGATCAAGCAGATTACCGACATCCTGCACGGCAAGCTGGCCAAACGCGGCGTGGACATCGGCGTGCTCAAGGCCGACAAGATTGAAATCAGCGGCAGCAAGGCCTTGCAGAAAATCACCGTGCGTCAGGGCATCGAGAGTGATCTGGCCAAAAAGATAGTCAAACTGATAAAAGATTCAAAATTGAAGGTGCAGGCGGCCATCCAGGGCGAACAGGTGCGCGTGAGCGGGAAGAAGCGTGACGACCTGCAGGAGGTAATGGCGCTGTTGCGTGGCGCGCAGCTGGAGTTGCCGCTGCAATACATCAATTTTCGTGACTGACGGACACTGACCGGGAAGAATATGGCGTGACACAGAAATCAATAGGGGCAGGGCTGTTTGTCTGCATGTGGTTGGGGGTAACCGCGCCTGCAATGGCGGGGGAGGACACCACCAAACTCAAGGCCGCGCTGGCAACCCTGTTGCCGGGTGCGACACCGGACAGTATCAAGCCCGCTGCGATCCCGGGTATGTATGAGATCAGCTACGGCGCTACCGTGCTGTACATGACCCAGGATGGCCGCTATCTGTTGCGTGGCGATCTGATTGATGTCGAGCGCGGCGAGAACCTGACCGAAGTTAACCGGAACCGGGCCCGTCTCAAGATAGTCGGCGCCATTGACGAGGGCAGCATGATTGTCTATGCACCCAGGAAAGTGAAGCATACGATTACGGTGTTTACCGACCCGGACTGCGCCTACTGCCGGAAGATGCACAGCGAAATGCAGGAATACAACAAGCGGGGAATAAAAATACGCTACATGGCTTTCCCGCGTAGCGGTGTGGATACGCCATCGTATGAAAAATCGGTTTCCGTGTGGTGTGTCAAGGATCGTGCTGCGGCCATGACCCGGGCCAAGCGTGGCGACGAGATAGCGAAGAAAACCTGTGACGATCCGGTGCAGATGCACCTGCAGGCCGCCAGACAAATCGGTATTTCAGGTACGCCGACGCTTATCCTCGAAGACGGCAGCCTGATACCGGGCTACGTTCCGGCAGAGCGGTTGGCGGAGATTCTGGACGAACACGCCGGCGGTTAGCAGGCTGTTGAAAGACAGCCTGCGTGCGGTGCAGGGATGCACCACTATTTTTCAAGCACGGTTTGTGTGTCTGAAAAACGGCGCAAAGCAAAAATCACATTTTTTGCTTTGCGGGTTGAAAAAGGCCATGGATGGCCTTTTTCAACATCCTGCTAACGAACAACAACAAACAAAGTGGTGCGCGAGTTTTACTACGCCAAGGATGGGATCAATCGGCGGGTTTTTTGGCGGCGGCGGCTTGCGCCAGGACGCGGCGCTGCTCGTAGGCCTCGCGCGCAATGCGCACGTCTTCCAGAAACCAGGGCAGTTCTTCCAGTGTGAGCGCCTGCGGTCCGTCCACCAGGGCCTTGTGCGGCGCCGGGTGAAAATCTATCAGTATCATATTGGCCCCGGCAACGACGCCCTGTGCGGTCACATGCACAATGTCGAGTATGCCGTCCGGCGCGGTGTCACGGGTGCCCACGGAGTGGGACGGATCGATGCAGACCGGCATGCGGGTGAGACGCTTCACCACCGGCACATGCGCGAAGTCGACGAAATTGCGGTGCGGGTCGCCCGCGTTGGTCTTCATGCCGCGCAAGCCAAAGATCACGTTACGGTTGCCTTCGCTGGCAAGATATTCCGCCGCATTGAGTGACTCCTCCAGCGTAATGCCGAAGCCGCGCTTGAGCAGTACCGGGAATTCGTGCTGCCGTCCGACCACCTTGAGCAGTTCGAAGTTCTGGGTGTTGCGCGTCCCGATCTGAAGCACGATGCCGGTGGGATTGCCGGTCTGGCGTAGCGCCGTGCGTATTTCTTCCACGTGCGATTCGTGCATCACTTCCATCGCAATGACCTTGATGCCGTATTTGCCCGCGAGCTCGAAGACATACGGCAGGCAGCTCTTGCCGTGGCCCTGGAAGGAGTAGGGATTGGTGCGCGGCTTGTAGGCGCCCATGCGGGTACAGACCTGGCCATGGTCGCGCAAGGCCTGCATCATCATTTCGACGTGTTCGGGCGTATCGACGGCGCACAGGCCGGCGAAAATGTTGAGGGTGTCCTGCCCGAAACGTACACCGTTATAGTCGAAATGGGTGTCGCGATTGTCATCCTTGTGGCGGCCAAGGATGCGGTATTCCTCGGTCACCCGTACGGCGCGTTCGACACAGGGGAGGTTGTTCATGTCCTCCAGCCCGAGCGACAGCGTATTACCGATCAGATAAATCTCGGTGAGGGTACGCTGCGCGCCTACTTCGTCATGCACGCGTACCTTGATATCGGGGAGATTATCCAGATGCTTGATAAGCGTCTGGTAGTCAGTGCTGTTCTTGTCGGTGTCCGGCTTGAGTATCAGTATCATGATTGAATCTGCTTGTCGGTTACGGAAGTTCTGGACAGGTTAGGTCGGGCCTGCTGAAGCCGCGCATTATGGCACAATCACACGCGGGGAGCACGTTCCAGGGCGACTGCGTAATAGGTGTCGGTAGGGTGGCGATGGCTGTAGAGGTGGAGGGCCGTAGCATCTTCCGGGAGGGTGATGGCTACCTGCTTGCGCGCCAGAATGGCGCCGACCGGCAGGCTGCTGAACTCGGGGTGAGAGGCCAGAAACCACTCGATGACCGCGCCGTTTTCTTCGTGCAGCGGGCTGCACGTGGCATACACCAGCCGCCCGCCCGGTTTGACCAGTTCGGCCGCCGCCGCCAGGATGCGGCGTTGCAGCGCGGTGATTTCTTCAAGCTTGTGCGCGCGCCATTTGATGTCCGGGTTGCGGCGCAGTGTGCCAAGTCCGGTGCACGGTGCGTCCACCAGCACGCGGTCAATCTTGCCGCGCAGGCGTAGCACACGCGGGTCGCGCTCGTGCTCGATGACGACGCTGCGTACCGTGTCGAGGCCGGCGCGCCGCAGGCGGGGCTTTAGCTGGTCGAGCCGCTTGGCGGAGACGTCGAACGCATAGAGGGTGCCGGTGTTGTCCATCAGGGCGCCGAGATGCAGTGTCTTGCCGCCCGCGCCCGCACAGAAGTCCACCACCATTTCGCCCCGTCGCGGCTCCAGCAGCAGGGCGAGCAGTTGGCTGCCTTCATCCTGCACCTCGATCAGGCCTTCGCTGAAGGCGCGGGTCTTGAACAATGGACTGCGCGTCTGGCGGCGCAGCCCTACAGGTGAGAGTGTGGTGGGCTCGGCGGGGTAACCTTCCTGCGCCAATACGGCAGCGGCTTCGTCAGGTTTTGCCTTGAGCGCGTTGACGCGCAGGTCTACCGGCGCGGGCTGGTTCAGTGCTGCTGCCAGCGCAAGGGTTTCCGCTTCGCCGAGTTGCGCCGCCAGCCGCTCATACAGCCAGTCGGGCAGATCCGCACGCACGGCAGCAGGCAGGGTGGAGACATCGGTTTCGCGGATACGCGCCACCAGTTCACGTACCCCGGGACGGCAGCCCGCCTGCTCCAGGGCGCGCGCGCTCCAGCCTTGCACGGCGGCAAGATAGGCGGCGACGTTGTCCTGTGCCGCAGGCGCGGGGCCAACAAAGTGTTCCAGCAGGCGTTTACGGCGCAGGCAGCCATAAACGGTCTCGGCGACAAAGCCCCGGTCGTTCACACCCATGTTGCGGTGTTTGCGGAAATACGCCTGCATCTGCTGGTCGGCGGGTGAGCGACCCTGCAGAATCAGCTCCAGCAGCTCGGCGGCACGCGCCAGCGGAAAATGTTTCATGCGGGAGGCGGGGCGCTAATCGCAGTAGCGCCGCGTCAAATCCTGATAGGCGTCGATGCGTCGGTCACGCAGGTAGGGCCAGATGCGCCTGACCTGCTCGTTGTGGGCGAGGTCAATTTCAGTGACCAGGGTAGCCGGTGTGTCTGCGGGGGCTTGCACCAGGATTTCGCCCTGCGGGCCTGCGGCAAAACTCGAGCCCCAGAAGCGGATGCCGGCGCCACGCCCGGATGGATCGGCCTCGAAGCCGGTGCGGTTGCATACCAGCACCGGCAGGCCGTTGGCGACGGCGTGCGCGCGCTGGATGGTGATCCAGGCCTCGCGCTGGCGCGCCTGTTCTTGTGCGTCGTCGTTCGGATCCCAGCCGATGGCGGTCGGGTAGATGAGCAGGTCAGCGCCCCCGAGCGCCATGAGGCGTGCGGCCTCCGGATACCACTGATCCCAGCACACCAGCACGCCCAGCGTTCCGAGCGTGGTCTTGATGGGAGTGAAGCCGAGATCGCCCGGCGTGAAATAAAATTTTTCGTGGTAGCCCGGATCATCCGGGATGTGCATCTTGCGGTATTTGCCGGCGATGGTTCCGTCCCGCTCCAGCACGACAGCGGTGTTGTGGTAGACGCCCGCAGCCCGGCGCTCGAACAGCGAAGCAACAATGACCAGGCCCAGTTCGGCGGCGAGCTTGCCGATGGCCTCGGTGGCGGGGCCGGGGATGGCTTGTGCGAGATCAAAGTTGCGTGCGTCTTCGGTCTGGCAGAAGTAGGGCCCGAGATGCAGTTCCTGTAGTACCACCAGTTGCGCGCCCGCACGGGCGGCCTCGCGCACCGCCTGCAGGCTGGCGGCGAGATTGGACTGTGTGTCAGAGACGCTGACCTGCTGCTGTACCAGCGCGACGGTGAGCCGTTTTGTTTGCATGGGCACAGTTTACAGCACAGCGGCGGGTATCTGCATGGTCACGCAATGCAGGCTGCCATATTGATGGATGAGTGGCAGACAGGGTATCGCGATAATGCGGCGATCGGGGAAGCATAGCTGTAGCGCGGCCAGTGCCGCTGTATCTGCCGGGTCATCGTAGGTGGGGGCGAGCACGGCGCCATTGATGACAAGAAAGTTGGCATAGCTCGCAGGCAGGCGCATGCCATCTTCCCCATACTTTGCCTTGGGCCAGGGCAGGGCAACCAGTCGATAGGGCGCGCCGGACACAGTTCGCAGCGCACGCAGTTCCTGCGCCATGGCGTTGAGCTCCGTGTAATGCTCGTCATCGGGATCATCGCAGGCCACGTAACAGATCGTGTCCGTGGCGCAGAAGCGCGCCAGCGTGTCGATGTGGCTGTCGGTATCATCTCCGGCGAGATAGCCGTGCCGAAGCCACAGCACGCGGGTTACGCCCAGCCACTCGTGCAAGCGCGACTCGATCTGGCGGCGGCTAAGCGCAGGGTTGCGCTGTGGCGACAACAGGCAGCGCTCGGTGGTGAGCAGACTGCCCGCACCGTCTACTTCTATGCTGCCCCCCTCCAACACGAAATCCAGTGAGGTGATGGGCGTGGCGCCGAAGGCGCCTTGGGCATGCAGTCGGCGGGTCAGGGTGTTGTCCAGGCTGGCGTCGAATTTCCCGCCCCAGCCATTGAAGGTGAAATCAAGCAGCTGCGGTGCGCCTTCTGCGATGAGCGTGAGGGGCCCGTGGTCGCGCACCCAGGTATCATTGGAGGGAGCGATATACAGGTCGATGTGGCCAGGGTCGATGCCGGCCTGGTGCAGCAGTGTTTGTATGTGTGTGCGATGCCCGGCGTCGTACGCGCTGATGATGAGGTGTTCGTGTTCAGCCGCAGCGTGTGCAATGGCAACAAACACCGGCTCGACTTGCTTAAGCCACGGACGCCAGTCGCTGTGGACATGCGGCCAGGTGAGCATGATCGCCTGTTGCGGTGACCATTCGGGGGGCAGGTGGGTGTTTGGATGGTTTTTATGTTGCATATTTAACTTTAATATAGTTTCATATATTGTTGTTAGTAAGTGTATTTTTTATTACTAAAAAATTTTTATGAGGATCCGCTTCGTCGCTGATCCATTGTCTCATTTAGCGTGCACTACTTACACTGGGATATACAACGGTTCTTTTCCCGGTGATCCAGTGTATCTTCACGCTGAGCGACAGTTTCTGATTGCCCGATACATGGCTGGATTTTCCAGGGTTGTTTCAGATTGGGCGCGCCCAGTTTTATTGCGGGGCTCAAACAGCAGGGGTAGCCTGTCTCGGCACCCGCTGAGGCGCATTTTTTTTATGAATATGTTTTAATGTAGTCTCATGTTCAGGCCGCTGGAACTCTTCGTAGGACTGCGCTATACGCGCGCCAAGCGCCGTAATCACTTCATCTCGTTTATTTCACTGACGTCTATCCTCGGTATCGCGCTGGGCGTCGCGGCACTGATCACCGTGCTTTCGGTAATGAATGGCTTCCAGCGTGAGATACGCGAGGGGATTCTGGGCATGACCGCGCATGCCACACTCACCGGTGTTGATGGCACGCTCAGCGACTGGCGCGTGCTGGAAAATCAGGTCTTGCAGCATCCGCGTATTCAGGGCATGGCGCCCTATATCGAGGCGCAAGGCATGCTGACCAACGCGCAGGTGGTAAGTGGCGTGCTGATACGGGGCATCCTGCCGCAAGAAGAGCCCAAGGTCTCCTACATCGACCGGAAAATGGTGGCCGGGCAACTGGCCGATCTTGCGCCGGGGTCATTTGATATCGTGCTGGGGCAAGCACTGGCACGTTATCTGGGTGTGGAAGTAGGCGACAAGGTCACACTGGTGACGCCGCAGGCGATGGTGACGCCTGTGGGTGTATTGCCGCGCCTGAAGCGCTTCACGGTAATAGGCATATTTCACGTCGGCAACAATGAATATGACGGTAACCTGGCCTTGGTGCACATGGAGGATGCTGCGCGCCTGTTCCAGATAGAAGGCAAAGTGACGGGTGTGCGCCTCAAGCTGGATGACCTGTTTTTGGCACCGACAGTGGTGCGTGACCTCATGCAGATATTGCCGGCGCAGTACATGGGCACAGACTGGACGCGTCAGCATGTCAGTTTTTTCCGGGCGGTAGCACTGGAAAAGCGCATCATGTTCATTATCCTCACGCTGATTGTCGCGGTCGCAGCATTCAATATTGTTTCTACCATGGTCATGGTAGTCACTGACAAGCAGGCTGATATTGCGATTCTGCGTACACTCGGCGCCACACCGGCGAGCATACTTGCCATTTTCACGGTACAGGGGCTGGTAATAGGGATCATGGGCACCCTGCTGGGCGCGGTAAGCGGAGTAGCGCTGGCGCTCAATGTCGAGACCCTGGTGCCGTGGATCGAGCATACCTTCGGTGTGCAATTTCTGTCGGCGGAGGTGTATCTGATCAGCGAGGTGCCGTCTGACATGCACTGGAGCGATGTCATCAGCATCAGTGCGGTAGCCTTCGTGCTGAGCCTGCTCGCAACCCTCTATCCGGCGTGGCGGGCCGCCCGTTGCCAGCCAGCGGAGGCCCTGCGCTATGAGTAATACTCCGGTGTTGGAGTGCCGTGGGCTGGTGAAGACCTTTAGCGAGGGTGGTTTGTACACGGAGGTATTGAAAGGCGTGAATCTTTCCGTCGCGGCCGGCGAGAGTGTGGCCATCATAGGCACATCGGGCTCGGGTAAGAGTACGCTGTTGCATCTGCTGGGTGGCCTGGATGTGCCTACAGCGGGGGAGGTGTGGGTGCAGGGACGCAGCATGGCAGCATCCAGCGATGCCGAGCGCGGACGGTTGCGTAATCGCGCACTGGGCTTTGTGTACCAGTTCCATCACCTGTTGCCTGAATTTACTGCGCTGGAAAATGTGAGTATGCCGCTGTTGATCCGGGGTCTTGCGCCGCGTGAGGCGGAAACAAAGGCGCGTGCACTGCTGGAAAAGGTCGGACTGGCGATGCGCCTGGAGCACCGGCCAGGCGAGCTGTCCGGCGGCGAGCGCCAGCGGGCGGCTGTGGCGCGGGCGCTGGTAACCTCGCCACAGTGCGTACTGGCGGACGAGCCCACAGGCAATCTTGACCGGCGCAATGCCGGGCAGGTGTACGAACTGATGCTGGAGATCAATGCGGCATTGCACACCAGCCTTGTGGTGGTGACGCACGATCCGGCACTGGCTGCACGCATGCAGCGGGTGCTTACCCTGAGCGATGGCGTATTGCAGGATGTGGTACAGTAACCATGCTCAGCATGGGGCTGGGCAGCGCGACGCAGATTGGACTCATGACAGGTAGACGGACGTGTTAGAAATCATCAAGGCAGGCGGCTGGCTGATGTGGCCGATATTGTTGTGCTCTGCCGCTGCCACCGCCATCATTATCGAGCGTTTCTGGGCCTTGCAGACAAGGCATGTCGCACCGGATCAATTGCTGGCGCAAATCTGGCATTGGGCCAAAAGTAACCAGATCAACGCGGTCCAGATCGACAATCTGCGCAAGAGTTCTCCGCTGGGCTGCATATTGGCTGCTGGCCTGGTCAATGTGCAGCACAGCCGTGAAGTCATGCGCGAGAGCATCGAGGAAACCGGGCGGCATGTGGTGCATGAGATGGAGCGCTTTCTGAATGCGCTCGGCACCATCGCATCAGTGACACCGCTGCTGGGTCTGCTGGGTACGGTTTTTGGCATGATTGAGGTATTCAACTCCATCAATGTGCATGGTGTCGGCAATCCATCGGAAATGGCAGGCGGTATCGCCAAGGCGCTGATTACCACGGCGGCGGGCCTGTGCGTGGGCATCCCAAGCCTGATGTTTTACCGTTACTTTCGCGGGCGCATTGACCAGCTGGTGGTGACGATGGAGCAACAGGCCATCAAGATGGTGGAGGTGTTGCACGGCGACCGCGAGCATGAGGCGCGCCCATGAACCTGCGCCGCACCAGCCGTGAGGAGCCGGAGCTGAATCTGATCCCGCTGATTGACGTAGTGTTCATGCTGCTCATCTTCTTTATGGTGACCACAACATTCAATCGCGACTCCGGTATCAAGCTCACGCTGCCTGAGGCATCTGCCGAAGCCGATATCGAGCAGGAGCGGAAGCTGGAGATTGTGATCGACGCTGAAGGGCGTTATTACATTGATCAGCATCTGGTGGTGAATACAGCGCCGGAAACCCTGAAGCGCGCCTTGCAGCAGTCACTCGCACAGAACAAGGATGTACCGGTCATTATCAGCGCCGATGCCAAGACACCCCATCAGGCAGTCATTACCGTTATGGATGTCGCACGACAGCTTGGGTTGGTGAACTTCACCCTCGCCACACAGACTCCGGTAGCGGGACAGCCCTGAGCCAGCGTGCCCGCATGACCCAGACGCAGACGAGCGCAACGGCCGTTTACCGGCGTCTGTTGCGTTATGCAACCCCCTACTGGAAGGCATTTTCAATCGCGACGCTGGCGATGGTGTTTTTTGCCGCGACCGAAACCAGCTTCGCGGCGCTCATCAAGCCACTCGCTGACGGCAGCTTTGTAGCCAAGGATCCGGATATTATCCGCATGATGCCGATCTGGCTGGTAGGCCTGTTTGTGATACGCGGTATCGCATCGTTCGTCTCCAGCTATGGTCTTGCGTGGATGGGACGCAGGGTGGTAAATGACCTGCGTGACCGGATGTTCCGCCACCTGTTGCAGTTGCCAGCCGCCTTTTACGATAACCATTCCTCCGGCCAGTTGCTGTCCCGGTTGATCTACAACGTGGAGCAGGTCACCCAGGCCTCCACCAGCGCCATCACTGTGATCATAAAAGACACATTGACCGTGGTCGGGCTGGTCGGGTGGATGCTGTACCTCAATGTCATGCTGGCGCTGACATTTCTGCTGGCGGGCCCCTTCATTGCCTTCATGGTGCTTTATATCAATCGACGATTCCGTCGTATCAGCACGCGCATCCAGGGGTCGATGGGTGATATCACGCATGTCTCCGAGGAGGCGATCAAGGCGCACCGGGTGATCAAGGTGTTTGGAGTGCAGGCGTATGAGGCGAACCGCTTTGCGCGCACCAACGAAGCCAATCGTCATCTGAACATGAAGATGACGGCGACCTCGGCTACCAGTACCGCACTGATCCAGCTGGTCACGGCGTGCGCGTTGGCGGGGATTGTCTATATTGCCACGCTGGATGATATGCTGGCGTCCATCAGCGTAGGTACATTCATGTCATTTGTGGCCGCCATGGTGCTCATGCTCGGGCCGATGAAGCGGATCACGACCATCAACGCCACGCTACAGCGCGGTATTGCAGCCGCAGACAGCATTTTCGGCTTTCTCGATAATACCGCCGAAGCAGATGACGGTACGCAGAGCATCGCGCGGGCGCAGGGCGCGGTGGAATATCATCACGTTTCGTTCGGCTATGATGCGAGCAAGGGCAGTGTACTGAATGATGTCAGCTTCAAGGCAGAGCCGGGCCAGACCATTGCCCTGGTTGGGCGCTCCGGCAGCGGCAAGTCAACACTGGTAAGCCTGTTGCCGCGTTTATACAACGTCAGCAGCGGCAGCATCAGCATTGATGGTCATGACATACGTAGCCTGCAACTCAGCAGTCTGCGTGACCAGATCGCACTGGTCAGCCAGGATGTAATCCTGTTCAACGATACGATCGCACACAATATCGCCTATGGCAGGCTCGATACCGCAAGCGAGAGCGAGATTGTCGAGGCCGCAGAGGCGGCCCATGCCATGGAGTTTATCCGCCAGTTGCCCCAGGGTCTGGATACCCTGGTGGGGGAAAATGGGGTATTACTTTCGGGGGGGCAGCGCCAGCGTCTGGCGATTGCACGCGCCCTGTTGAAGAATGCGCCGATACTGATTCTGGATGAAGCGACATCATCGCTGGATACCGAGTCGGAGCGCTACATCCAGGCGGCACTCGAGCGTCTGATGCGCACGCGTACCACGCTCGTGATTGCACACCGTCTTTCCACCATTGAAAGGGCCGATCTGATTATCGTTCTGCACGCCGGACGTATTGTCGAGCAGGGCAGGCACGGTGATTTGCTGGCGCGCAATGGCCACTATGCTGCGCTGCATAAGATGCAGTTCCGCGATCCTGCGCCGGGGCACACACAGCAGGCCACTGCGCCACACTTGTCTTGATGAAGCGCCTGGATTACTACTGGTACAGCAATAACCCTGTTGCAGTTCTGTTGCGGCCGCTTTCCTGGCTGTATGGGCTGGTAGCTGCGATGCGCCGAGGCTTATATCGTGCGGGGGTATTGCGGGCGACCAGGGTGGATGTCCCTGTTATAGTGGTGGGTAACATCACGGTGGGGGGCACAGGCAAGACCCCGCTCGTCATCTGGCTGGCAGAGTATCTCCGGTCACGCGGCTGGAAGCCGGGCATCGTGAGCCGTGGCTACGGAGGCAAGGCACCGCACTATCCTCTGACAGTGCATGCGGATACGGATACCGGACTTGCGGGTGATGAGGCTGTGCTGCTCGCGCGCCGCAGTGCCTGCCCGGTGACGGTGGCGCCTTGCCGGCTTGATGCCGCGCGCCAGTTGGCCGCCCGCTGTGACATCGTGATCGCCGATGATGGCTTGCAGCACTATGCACTGGCGCGCGATATCGAAATTGCCGTGGTTGACGGTATGCGCCGCTTCGGCAACAACCATTGCCTGCCTGCGGGTCCTCTGCGAGAACGCCCTGCGCGCTGGGAGACCGTTGATCTCAGGATATGTAATGGCGGCAGAGCGCAGGCAGGTGAGTTCAGCATGGCATTGCGACCGGGTGAAGCACGTAACCTGGTGGATAAAGAACGCAGGCGAACGATGGGGAGCTTCGCTGCCGAGACTGTGCATGCCGTTGCCGCCATCGGTAATCCCGCGCGTTTTTTTGAGCAGTTGCGGCTGTCGGGCTTGCAGGTCATCGAGCACGCCTTTCCGGATCACCACCGCTATACCGCACAGGATTTCAATTTCGATGACGGCCGCAGTGTGCTCATGACCGAGAAGGATGCGGTAAAATGCGGGCAGCTGGCAAAGCCGCACTATTGGTATGTGCCAGTCACGGCGGAACTTGATCCTGCCTTTGGCGCGAGATTATCCGAATTGCTGGAGGAGAGAACCTATGGATCCAAAGCTGCTTGATATTCTGGTGTGCCCTGTGTGCAAGGGGACGTTGCTGTATGACAGGCCGGCTGCAGAGCTCATCTGCAAGTGGGATCGGCTGGCTTATCCGATACGTGACGACATCCCTGTGATGCTGGAGCAGGAGGCGCGCCGTCTGCAGAGCGAAGAGTTGGCGTGAGCTTCGATGTGGTCATTCCGGCGCGCTACGCCTCCACCCGGTTGCCGGGCAAGCCGTTGCGCGCAATTGCCGGCAGGCCGATGCTGGAGCATGTCTATCGGCGTGCGCTGGAGAGCGGTGCAAATCGCGTCATAATCGCCACTGACGATGAGCGCATCGCGCAAGCCGCGCGCGGCTTCGATGCCGAGGTGTGTATGACCTCAACCCAGCATTGCTCAGGCACGGAGCGGATTGCCGAGGTGGTGGCCAGCCTGAATCTGGGCGACGACGAGATAGTGGTCAACGTGCAGGGTGACGAGCCGTTGATTCCACCGGCCATCATCCGTCAGGCTGCCCGGAATCTGGCAAACCATACCCAGGCTTCTGTCGCGACGTTGTGTGAGCTGATTACCGAAGCCGATGATTTGTTTGATCCCAATGTATGCAAGGTGGTTGTGGACAGCCAGGGCTATGCGCTTTATTTTAGCCGGGCGCCCATACCCTGGCACCGGCAGGCATTTGCCCAGGGCGGCCAGCAGCTCCCGGCGGATACCCAGCATTTCCGCCATATCGGGCTTTACGCTTACCGTGCCGGTTTTCTCAGGCATTATGCGGGCTGGCCGGAGAGTGTGCTGGAGCGTACAGAGGCGCTGGAGCAGTTGCGCATCCTGTGGCAGGGTCACCGCATTCACGTAGACCTGGCACAGGAGACGCCGGGTCCCGGTGTGGACAGTGAGCAAGATATCGCGCGCGTGGAGCGCCTGCTGGCCTCAGCGGGAAAGTAGTTGCAGGTTTACAAAGGCCGGATTTAATTCGCCGGGCTCATCGCCCGCCAGCGGTACTATAAACGTGGGGGCGACACGGCGATGTGCCTCGCCGTGCTGGTCCGGCTGAATCACGGTGTGCTGTTCGCAGTCTTGCAGTACCAGTGCCGGGCCATCCTCCAGTATTTCGATGACCTGGCATTGAATGCCAGCATGGCGTACGCGCCGGCCGATGAAGGTGCGCAGTTGCTCAAGGCTGATGGCTGAGTGTGGCATGCGTATACAATACCCATGCGACAACCGGAAAGTCCAATTTTCGGGACGTGGTGTGGAGAGACAATGAGTCGATGGAGTAGATGATGGTACGGGTGCTGTTTGTATGCATGGGCAACATCTGCCGTTCGCCGCTGGCGCACGGGTTTTTTGAGCAGTTGCTCGAGCAGGAAAGCCTGCAGGGTCAGGTGTCTGTGGACTCGGCCGGCACCCACAGCTACCACGTCGGTGATCCGCCCGACGAACGCGCCCAACGCAGTGCCTTGAGCCGTGGTTTTGATATCCGTGAGCAACGTGCGCGACGTGTGCAGGCATCCGATTTCGAGCATTTTGATTACGTGATTGCCATGGACGATGAAAACCGCGCCCATCTTGAGAAGCTGTGTGCCGATGCGGCTCAGCGGCAGAAATTACGGTTGCTGCTGACATTTGCGCCGCACCTGAGTGAGCGCGAAGTACCCGATCCTTACTATGGCGGGGCCAGCGGTTTTGAGCGGGTCATCGACCTGGTCGAGGAGGCCTCTTATGGCCTGCTCGAGGATATCCGCCAGCACCATCTGCAGCGCTGATGCCAGAGTGGCAGGATACGGTTGCCACGATTGCCGGTAGTGCGCCGCGCTCCATAAGGCCTTTGACAGGCGGCTGTGTGGGCGAGGTGTACCACGTCACCTGTGCCGATGGCCGTGCCTGGGTGGCAAAAATAGATCGCTCCCCCAGTCCGCGTCTTGCCTGTGAAGGCCGGATGCTGTCCTATCTCGCCGCGCACACCAGCCTGCCGGTACCCGCGATCCTGCACAGTACCAACTCACTGTTGTTAATGGAGTACATCGAGGGTGACAGCCGTTTTCCGGCATCGGCGCAATCCCATGCGGCCGAGCTGTTGGCGACGCTGCACCGGCAGCAGGCACCGAAGGGTTTCGGTTTCGAGGAGGATACCCTGATAGGGGGATTGCATCAGCCGAACCCCTGGACCGCGTCCTGGCTGGAGTTCTTCCGCGACCAGCGCCTGCTGTACATGGGCGGGGAGGCGGTATCTGCCGGGCGCATGCCGCAGGCATTATTGACCCGGCTGGAAAAATTCGCGGCGCGCCTGGATAACTGGCTGGAGGAGCCGATGCACTCCGCACTGATTCATGGCGACGTATGGACGACCAATGTGCTGGCCCGCAACGGCCGCATCACAGGCTTTATCGATCCCGCCATTTACTACGCCCACCCGGAGATCGAGCTCGCCTTTACCACGCTGTTCGGGACGTTCGGCGAACACTTCTTCGGGCGTTATAACGAGCTTAACCCGATTGCCCCCGGCTTCATGGAGGTGAGGCGCGACATCTACAACCTGTATCCGCTACTGGTGCATGTACGCCTGTTCGGCGGGAGTTATGTGTCCTCCGTCGATGGCGTGCTGCGCCGCTTTGGCTGCTGACGGCGCACCGCGCCTTAATCGGGCTTGTGCTCCGGTGTGGCGTGCACGTGCTCGCGCGGCTCAGCAGTCGCAGGCGCGGGGCTGTGATGGTGTAACCCCGGCAGCGGAAATGCCGGGCGCGAGCGTTCCAGGTCAGGGATAATCGTGGCCGGGAATGGCACCTGAACCGGCAACGGCACGCTGGCGGCAGGCCTGTGCTCAGGTTCGGCGGCGCGTGCGGGTGCTGCAGGCAGTTGTCCGGCATCGAGCGGGGCCGACGGGGGTCGTTCGGCAGCAGGTTGCCCGGTTGCCGTGGCTTCGTCTGCGCCAGTGGCGGACTGTAGCGCAGATGCAGAAGCGCCGCCTTCCGGGCGTCTACGCCTTCCGCCGCGGCGGCCGCGGCGGCCGCTGCGCGGCCGTTCCGGTGTAGCCGCAGTTTCGCGTTCAACGCCTTCCATGACGGGCTGGGCAGCAGCATCACGCACCGGTGCGGTGTCTGCGACCTCTGGCGTGCGTGCGCCGGTTCTGTCCTGTGCGGGTTGTTGCTGGGGAGGCTGGGGCGCAGGGCGCGGGGTCTTTGCCGGCTGGGTGCGTTCGCGCTGCTCACGCTCACGTACCCGGCGGCCCTCATGCTGCTCCTGGCGCGCCTTGCTGCGTTCACGTCCGCGTCCCTTGTCGCGACCACGTGCAGCGGATCCGTTGGGGCGCTGTGCAGGTGTTGCTGCGGCCGCCGTTGGGGCGTCGCTACCCAGCAGTTTTTTCCACAGACGGGCAAGCAGACCGGGGCCAGCCACCACGGTTTCGATGCTTTGCGCCACGGGCGCCGGCGGGGGTGACATGGGGGGCAGACCTTTGACAGCCGGCTCTTCCAGCGTAGGCCGCTGCAGGGTGCCCATTTTCTCGCTTGCAGGCTGGACAACCGTGGCCAGCTGGTAGCTGCTGGGCGCGTTGGCCTCATCGGCAGCAATGTCATCGGCACGCAAGCGCTGGATTTCGTACTGCGGCGTCTGCATCGATGCATTCGGAACCAGGATGACACTGATGTGATGGCGCTGCTCGATGCTGTGCACGGACTGGCGCTTCTCGTTCAAGAGGTAGGTCGCGACATTGACCGGTAATTGCGCAACGATGCGTGCGGTGTTCTCCTTGAGCGCCTCTTCTTCGATGATGCGCAGTGTGGAGAGCGCGGCCGATTCGACGCTGCGGATGGTGCCCTGACCGCTGCACCGTGGGCACATCATCCGGGTAGACTCGCCCAGCGATGAGCGCAGGCGCTGACGTGACATTTCGAGCAGGCCAAAACGCGAAATGCGCCCGACCTGAACCCGCGCCCGATCCATTTTGAGTGCTTCTTCCAGACGCTCTTCCACCAGACGTTTGTTGCGCGGCGGCGTCATGTCGATGTAGTCGATCACGATGAGGCCGCCGAGATCGCGCAGCCGCAACTGGCAGGCGATTTCGTCCGCAGCTTCAAGATTGGTGTTAAGGGCCGTTTCTTCGATGTCGCTGCCACGGGTGGCGCGCGCCGAGTTGATGTCGATGGACACCAGGGCCTCGGTATGATCGATCACGATGGCGCCGCCCGAAGGCAGGCGTACTTCGCGCCGGAAGGCGGATTCGATCTGGCTTTCGATCTGGAACCGTGAAAACAGCGGCACATCGTCTTCGTAGAACTTGACCTTGACCAGGTTGTGCGGCATCACCTGCTGCATGAATTCGCGGGCCTCGTTGTAGACGGCCTCGTTATCAATCAGTATCTCGCTGATGTCCTTGCGCAGGTAGTCGCGGATCGCGCGGATGACGAAGTTGCTTTCCTGATAGATCAGATAGGGCGCAGAGCGCGTACCGGTGGCCTCCTGGATGGATTTCCAAAGGTGCAACAGGTAATCAAGATCCCACTGCAACTCTTCCGCGCTTTTGCCGACACCGGCGGTGCGTACAATGAGGCCCATGTCTTCCGGCAAGGTCAGGGAGTTGAGCGCGTCACGCATTTCGGCGCGGTCTTCACCTTCGATGCGCCGGGAGACCCCTCCGGCCCCGGGGTTGTTGGGCATGAGCACCAGGTAACGGCCCGCGAGGCTGATGAAGGAGGTAAGCGCCGCACCCTTGGTGCCGCGTTCCTCCTTTTCCACCTGCACCACAATTTCCTGTCCTTCCCGCAGCATGTCCTTGATGCCGCTGCGTCCGGCGCCCGGATTGTAGCTGGGGAGAAAGTTCGAGCGGGCGATTTCGCGCAGCGGCAGAAAGCCGTGGCGCTCCGCGCCGTAGTCGATAAACGCGGCCTCCAGGCTGGCCTCTACGCGCGTGACCTTGCCCTTGTAAATATTGGATTTTTTCTGTTCCCGGCCGAAGGTTTCAATGGCCAGATCATACAGGCGCTGGCCTTCAACCAGCGCAACCCGCAACTCTTCCGGTTGAGTTGCGTTAAATAACATTCTTTTCATGGCGTATTCCTTAAAAGTACCAGCGCTCTACCACGTCCGTTGTGGCGGCAGCCGTGCGGCCCATCGTGTTCAGTCCAACCGGGCACTCCAGGGTCAGGGTGCAATTCCGGTTGTCGTACTCCAAGGGCCCGCTCGACCTCTCCCAGGTTTGGGAGGCGGGGGCGCGTCGTTTTATCAATCAATGGTTGCCTCTGCTTGCAAGGAGGGGCAACCCTGAAACTGTGGTTATCCTGCCGGAGGCAGGGACAATGGTGTATGTCGTGTCTCTCTCTTATCGTTAATTTTAGTTACAAATCACTGCAAATTGCCGCAAACTAGACCGGATTGGCGCACGGCAATGGGCTGATAAACCGCCTGAGGCAAATTATCTCAAAAATGAGCAACAGTTGCAAAGATATTGATAAACAGGCCAATTTTATTGAGGTAGGGGCCGAGCACGCAGGCCGTCGGCTGGATAACTTCCTGCTGGCATATCTGAAAACCGTGCCCAAGAGTCGGGTATACCGCATAGTGCGCCGTGGCGAGGTGCGGGTCAACAAGGGGCGCATCAAACCCGACTACCGGCTGCAGGCAGGTGACCGGGTGAGGATTCCGCCGCTGTGGATAGAAGCGGTCGCACCCAAATCAGCCCCCCCCGATCGCATCCTGCGCCTGGTCGAACGCAGTGCGTTGTATGAGGATGAAACCCTGCTGGTGCTGAACAAGCCTGCGGGTATTGCCGTGCACAGCGGCAGCGGGGTCGAGCATGGCGTGATTGAGGCCCTGCGCGCGCTGCGCCCCGATGCCCCCTTTCTTGAACTGGCCCATCGCCTTGATCGGGACACGTCCGGCTGTCTTATGATCGCCAAGACGCGGCAGGCACTGTCGGCGCTGCACACGTTGCTGCGTACAGGCGGGATCGAGAAGCATTATCTTGGGCTGGTCAAGGGCCGCTGGCAGGGCGGGGGACAAACCGTCAATGCCGCACTGCGCAGGAATGTGCTGCGCTCAGGCGAGCGCATGGTGCAGGTCACGGAGGAAGGCAAGCTGTCGGAAAGCGTATTTGAGCCGCAGCGCATGTTTGCCGATGCCAGCCTGATGCGTATCGGGTTGCATAGCGGACGCACCCACCAGATTCGCGTGCATGCGGCGCATATCGGACACCCCCTGGCGGGTGACAGCAAATACGGTGATGCCGACTTCAATCGCGCCATGCGCGTAGTGGGGGTGAAGCGCGTGTTTCTGCATGCACGGGAGATAGCATTGCAGCTGCCGGGGGCGGCGCGGAAGATACACATCATCGCGCCTCTGCCGGAGGATTTGCAGCGGGTGCTGGAGAAGATGGGCTAGTGGCGGCCGGCTATAAACTGCTGGTGTTCGACTGGGATGGCACGCTGATGGACTCCGAGGCCCATATCGTGCAGTGCATGCGCCTGGCTATGCGTGATGCCGGGTTGCCTGCCGTAGCTGATGCAGCCATCCGCAACATCATTGGCCTGGGCTTGGGCGAGGCCTTGCAGACCTTGCTTCCGGACGTCGACGATGCTTTGCATGTGACACTGGTCGGGCACTACCGGCACCACTTTCTCGCGGGCGAACACGCGCCCTCCGAACTGTTTCCGGGCGCCAGTGAAACGCTCGCCCTGCTTGCAGAGGCGGGCTACCTGCTGGCGGTCGCCACCGGCAAGGGGCGCCAGGGCCTGAACCATGTGCTCGAACGTACCGGGCTGAAACACATGTTTCAGGGTACGCGTTGCGTGGACGAAGCCCCCTCGAAACCGCATCCACAGATGCTGCTGGATATCATGGCTGCGCTGGATGTGGCGCCGGCAAACACGCTGGTAATCGGTGATACGGAGTATGATATCAACATGGCGCGCAATGCGGGCTCGGCTGCGGTGGGTATGAGCTATGGCGTCCATGGGCGCACGCGGCTGTTGCAATGCGGCGCACTGGCCTGTCTGGACAGCCTCCACGAGCTGCCTGGCTGGCTGGCAGCCGCAGTCCCGCTTTCTGTCCCAACCATGAGTGATCATCTGAGAGGCGTATGAAGATGTCAGAAGGGCAAAACACATCCGAACCCGGAAACAGCGGAGAGCCGACGGCCTGGGAGCGTGAGGCGCTGAACAAGGTGTTGTTCGCTTCGCTCAAGGAGCAGCGCAGCACGCGCCGCTGGGGCGTGTTTTTCAAACTGCTGTTTTTCGGATACCTGTTTGCATTGCTGCTGCTGTACCTGCCAGAGGATCTGACAGGGGGCAGCATGTCGCTGGGCAAGCATACCGCCTTGGTTGAAGTTGAAGGTGTCATTGCCGATGACAGCAACGCCAGCGCCGACAATGTCATCACCGGTCTGCGCGCGGCATTCAAGGACAAAAATACCCAGGGTGTGATTTTACGCATCAACAGCCCGGGCGGCAGCCCGGTGCAGGCCGGCTATATCAACGACGAGATCGTGCGTTTGCGGGAGCAGTATCCCGATGTACCGCTGTACGCAGTGATCACCGATATTTGCGCCTCCGGCGGCTATTATGTTGCCGCAGCGGCGGACAAAATTTATGCCGACAAGGCCAGTATTGTAGGCTCTATCGGCGTGCTCATGGACGGTTTTGGTTTTGTCGGCGCGATGGAAAGGCTGGGCGTTGAGCGCCGCCTGCTGACGGCAGGCGAACACAAGGGTTTTCTGGATCCGTTTTCACCCGCCCGCCAGGAAGACATCGCGCATGTGCAGGGCATGCTCAAGGAGATCCACCAGCAATTCATTGCGACGGTTCAGAAAGGACGTGGTGCACGGCTGAAGGAAAGCGACGATCTTTACTCCGGCCTGATGTGGACCGGCGAGCAGAGCCTGGAAATGGGGCTGGTAGATGCCTTGGGCAGCAGCAGCCATGTAGCGCGTGAGGTGATCGGGGCCGAGAATATCGTCGACTTCACGCCGCATGCCAACTACCTTGACCGGTTTGCCGAGCGCATTGGTATGGCCTTGGGTGAGATGCTGCTGTCCACCACGACCGCATGGGGCGGCCTTAAATAAGGCGCATGCCTTCCTGCTCGAGCATGCGCGTGAGGCGGATCAGGGGCAGGCCGATGAGTGCGCTGGGGTCGTCGCCGACCAGGCGCTCGATGAGTGCGGCGCCCATGCCCTCGGAGCGGAAGCTGCACGCACACTGATAGGGCTGCTCGCGTTGTAGATAGTTTTCGATCTGCGCCGTGTCGAGACGGCGAAACACCACGGTGCAGGGGACGATATCGACATGCGTTGCACCGGTTGCGCTATTGAGCAGGCACAGCCCGGTGTAGAAGGTGATGTGCTTGCCGGAGACGCGTTGCAGTTGCTGCACCGCCTGCGCATGACCGCCCGGCTTGCCGAGGATGTCATCGCCCAGCGCCGCTACCTGGTCAGCGCCGATGATCAGCGCGGCAGGCTGCTGTGCGGCTACCGCACGGGCCTTGGCCTCGGCCAGGCGCATGACCATGGTTGTGACCGGCTCGCCGGGATGGCGGGATTCGTCGACATGGGGGGCGCTCACGCTGTAGGGGAGCTTCAGGCCGTCCAGCAGTTGTTTGCGGGCGGGCGAGGTGGATGCGAGAACCAGTGGCAGCATGTGCAGTAATGGGGCGCCCAGGGAAAAGTCAGAGGTGGCGGGTTTGGGATGATTTTGACACAAAATACAGTTGATTATACAATGCGCGGCCTATGATAGAGCGGTTGCCGCTGGTCATTGACCCGTTACGGCTCGCCGAGGCGGGGAGTCGCTTCCGGGGCCCGTTGCCGTTGGCGGAGTTTCAGCGGCTTGCGCCCTCGCTACAGCAGGCGCAGGGCGAGGTCGAAGTGGAGGTCGAGTTTGGCAAGGACGACCTGCATGTCGCCTATTTGAGCGGTCGCTTGCATACCCAGCTCGTGCTGGTGTGTCAGCGCTGTCTGCAACCGATGACATGGCCGGTGAATACCACGTTCGCGCTGGGGCTGGTGACCACGGATCAAGCTGCCGAGCAGTTGCCGGAGCGCTACGAACCCCTCATGGTGAGCGGTTCCATGGCGCTGGCGGAGCTCATCGAAGACGAGCTGATTCTGGCCGTCCCGCTGGTGCCCATGCATCCCCGGGCAGAGTGTCCGGCACCGGGCGCCGGGGATGATCGGCAACAGCAGGAGGCGCATCCATTTGCGGCGCTCGCCCAGTTGAAGCGGCGCTAAATTGTGCCGATGTTGATAAATTTTTACAGGGAGTTAAGCCCATGGCAGTCCAGAAAAGTCGTAAAACACCCTCCAAGCGCGGCATGCGCCGTTCGCATGACGCCTTGACCGGGCCCACCCTGTCGACCGAATCCACGACAGGCGAAACCCACCTGCGGCACCATGTCAGCCGTGACGGCTACTACCGTGGCCGCAAGGTCATCGCCTCCAAAAGCGAGTAGCAGCACAGCAACCTCCAGAGCCACACCTCTGAACCTGTCCGGGTTATCGCCTCACGGCCCACGTACCTAAGCGAGGCATCCTGTGGAACTGCATTCAGGTTTTGTTCCATCGAAGACGCGTACCCTGACAGTTGCGCTGGACGCCATGGGCGGTGATCACGGCCCTTCGGTGGTGGTGCCTGCGGCATTGCAGGCACTCGCGGACTACGAGACCCTGCGCCTGATTCTGGTGGGTGACGAGGAAATCCTGCGCACGGCATTGCAGAGCAGCAAGGCCGCCAGCGGTTATGCTGCGAGCGAACGCCTGCTGGTGCAGCATGCATCGCAACGCGTGGAGATGGACGATCTCCCGTCCCAGGCGATGCGCAATAAGAAGGATTCCTCCATGCGGGTTGCGCTCAACCTGGTGAAAGAGGGAAGCGCGAACGCCTGTGTCAGCGCCGGCAATACCGGTGCACTCATGGCCCTGGCGCGGTATGTGCTGAAGACCCTGCCCGGCGTCGACCGCCCCGCCATTATCACCGCATTGCCGACCATGAGCGGCCATACCTACATGCTCGATCTGGGTGCGAACAGCGACTGTACCCCCGAGCAGCTGTACCAGTTTGCAGTCATGGGTTCGGTGCTGGCGAGCGCGGTGGATGGCATGCCGCGGCCACGCGTGGGTTTGCTCAACATCGGCGCAGAAGAAATCAAAGGCAACGAGCGCGTGAAGGAAGCCGCCCGTCTGCTGGCGGAAAGCAGCCTGCACTACATCGGTTTTATTGAGGGTGACGGTATTTATGCCGGTGAGGCGGACGTGGTCGTGTGCGACGGCTTTACCGGTAATGTGGCCCTGAAATGCAGCGAGGGCGTGGCGCACATGTTGCGGCATTTTCTGAAGCAGGAATTCCAGCGCAATCTGTTTACGCGGATGTGCGCATTGGTGGCCATGCCCGTACTGAAGGCATTCCGCAACAAAGTGGATCCACGTTGCTACAATGGGGCCAGTCTGCTGGGGTTGCAGGGCAGCGTGATCAAGAGTCACGGCAGCGCTGACGCCTTCGCCTTCGGTTGCGCCATACGCGAGGCCATACTGGAAGTGGCGCAGGATGTCCCGCAGCGCATCGGTTCGCACTTGCAGGCACATTTGACGGAGGGCGCGACACCGTGAGCGTGTATGCCCGCATTCGCGGTACCGGCAGTTATCTGCCGTCGCGGGTGCTGACCAATGCCGACCTGGAAAAGATGGTCGAGACCTCCGATGAGTGGATCGTCGAGCGCACCGGCATTCGTGAGCGCCACATTGCAGCGGATAATGAAACGACCAGCGCTTTGGCCGAGCACGCAGCGCGCCAGGCCATCGAGGCGGCGGGCATCACGCCTGCCGCTATTGATCTCATCATCGTCGCCACCACCACGCCGGATAAAATCTTCCCCAGCACCGCCTGCTTGTTGCAGCAGCGGCTGGGTATTCACGGCTGTGCAGCGTTTGACGTGCAGGCGGCCTGTACCGGTTTCGTCTATGCCCTGGGTATCGCAGACAAGTTTATCCGCAGTGGTACGACGCAGTGCGCGCTGGTGGTGGGTGCCGAGATATTTTCGCGCATCGTGGACTGGAAAGACCGCAACACCTGCGTGTTGTTCGGCGATGGTGCGGGCGCTGTGATCCTGCAGGCGGACAGCGAGCCGGGTGTGTTGTCCACCCATCTGCACGCCGATGGGCAGTATCATCACCTGCTGACCACAGAGGACATCAGCGACGCACCCGGCGGCGGCTACGTCACCATGCAAGGCAGCGAGGTGTTCCGGATGGCGGTCAATACGCTGGATCGCATCGTGGATGAAACACTGGAGGCCAACCACATGCAGAGGTCCGACGTGGACTGGTTGATTCCGCATCAGGCGAATACCCGTATTATCAGCGCCACCGCCAAAAAGCTCGGTATGCCGATGGAGCGGGTGGTGGTGACCGTAGACAAGCATGGCAATACCTCGGCCGCATCGGTGCCGCTGGCGCTCGACACGGCGGTGCGCGATGGCCGCATCCGGCGTGGCGACACTTTGCTGCTGGAAGCCTTCGGCGCCGGCTTTACCTGGGGTTCGGCCCTGCTGAAGTATTGAGCCTGATGGCGACGGCATTCATCTTTCCCGGCCAGGGCTCGCAGGCTGTCGGCATGCTGGCAGAGCTCGCCCGGCACTACCCGCAGGTGCAGGCCACCTATGCCGAGGCCTCGTCGGTGCTGGGCTATGACGTATGGGCATTGGTGCAGCAGGGGCCCGAGTCCGAACTGAACCAGACCGCCAGAACCCAGCCGGCCATGCTTGCGGCCGGTGTTGCCGTCTGGCGTGTCTGGCAGGCCAGTGCCGGCAAACCGCCCGCGCGTCTTGCCGGGCACAGTCTCGGGGAATACACGGCGCTGGTGTGTGCGGAGGCGATCAGCTTCAGTGACGCCATTGCGCTTGTCGCCAGGCGCGGTGAGCTGATGCAGCAGGCCGTGGCGGAAGGCGCGGGCGCAATGGCGGCGATACTCGGCCTGGACGATGATGCGGTGCGTAGCGTGTGCCGCGAGGCGGGACAGGGCGAGGTGGTGGAGGCGGTCAATTTCAATGCGCCGGGGCAGGTGGTGGTGGCGGGCACGCAGGCTGCGGTTGCACGCGCTACGGAACTGGCTAAAAAAGCCGGGGCCAAGCGGGCGCTGCTGCTGCCCGTGAGCGTGCCCTCACATTGTGCCTTGATGCAGCCGGCCGCGCAAAAACTTGCTGCGCATTTGGAGCAGGTTGCATTTCAGGCGCCGCGCATCCCGGTGGTCAGCAATGTAGATGTTGCAGCGTATGAGACTGCCGCCGCTATCCGTGACGGCCTGGCGCGTCAACTCTATCAACCGGTGCGCTGGGTCGAGGTGATTCAGTCGCTGGTGAGTGCGGGTGCTGACAGCTTTATCGAGTGCGGGCCGGGCAAGGTGCTCGCGGGCTTGAATAAACGCATCGTACCGGAGGCGCGTACACTCGCGGTCTATGACTCGCCAACGCTGGCCCATGCGCTGGCAGCCCTGTCACAGTAAAATCAGGAGAACAGCATGCAGCGTGCTAACGAAATCGCCTTGGTCACCGGTGCAAGTCGCGGCATAGGCCTGGCGATTGCCCTGGAACTGGGGCGGCGAGGGGCGACGGTCATCGGTACTGCAACCTCACAAAATGGGGCTGATTCAATCAGTAACATATTGAAAGAAAACGATATTAATGGGTCTGGACAGGTCCTCGATGTGACCGACCCGGCCTCTGTCAGTGCGCTGCTGGCCGCGCTGGAGCAAGGCGTGGGTGCGCCGAGTATACTGGTCAACAACGCCGGCATTACCCGTGACGGTTTGCTGATGCGGATGAAGGACAGTGACTGGGAAGCGATCATCGCCACCAACCTCAGTTCGGTGTATCGTCTCAGCAAGGCCTGCATCCCGGCCATGATGAAGGCCAGGCAGGGTCGCATCATCAGCATTTCTTCTGTGGTAGGTGCGAGCGGCAATGCGGGTCAGACCAACTATGCGGCTGCCAAGGCCGGCATACTCGGGTTCACCAAGGCGCTGGCGCGCGAAGTGGGCTCGCGCGGCATTACCGTGAATGCCGTGGCGCCTGGCTTCATCGATACCGACATGACCCGGGCGTTGCCGGAGGAGCAGCGTAACGCACTGTTGCAGCAGATTCCGCTCAAGCGCTTGGGCAGCGCGGATGAGATTGCGGCGGTTGTAGGGTTTCTGGCCTCACCGGCGGCGGGTTACATCACGGGCGAAACACTGCATGTGAACGGCGGAATGTACATGGCCTGAGTTTGGCTGCATTGTTTTCCTCTTTACTATCATTGTGTTGATTGTAATTATGGCCTAATCAGCCGGTTTCCCATAAAATACCGCCAGTCTTGGAACTATTCATCACCGTTGGGAGGATGTATCTGTCATGAGCACCGTCGAAGAACGTGTCAAGAAGATCGTGGTTGCACAACTCGGGGTCAAGGAAGAAGAGGTCAGCAACGAATCCTCGTTTGTCGATGATCTGGGCGCCGATTCACTCGATACTGTGGAACTGGTGATGGCGCTTGAAGAAGAATTCGAGTGTGAAATCCCGGACGAGTCGGCTGAAAAGATCACAACCGTTCAGCAGGCCGTTGACTACATCAAATCCCAAGCCCCCGCATAAGACACCTCCGATACGGGGCCGCTCCATCACCATGGCTGCGGCCTTTGTTTTTTACCTTGATAGACAACGAGGTTTAACGTGAGCAAACGTCGCGTGGTGGTTACGGGACTCGGCATGGTGTCGCCCGTGGGGCTCAGCGTGCAGGAATCGTGGAGCAATATACTCGCCGGCAGGAGCGGCATCGGCCCCATCACTCATTTTGACGTCTCTGCGTTCCCCACCCGGTTTGGCGGCAGCGTGAAAAATTTCGACCCCGCGCTCTATATTCCCGCCAAAGATATCAAAAAGATGGATCCTTTTATCCACTATGGCATCGCGGCGGCGAAGGAAGCGGTAGCCGATGCGGGCCTGGTGGTGACCGAGGCCAATGCCGACCGCATCGGTGTGGCTATCGGCTCCGGTATCGGCGGCCTGCCCGGCATCGAGAAGGGCCACAGCGCCTATCTCGAGGGCGGGCCGCGCAAGATCTCACCCTTCTTCGTGCCCAGCAATATCATCAACATGATCTCCGGCCATGTGTCGATCATGTACGGCATGAAAGGGCCCAACATCGCCATCGTCACCGCATGCTCAACCGGCTCGCACAATATCGGCGAGGCCGGCCGCATCATCGAGTACGGCGATGCCGATATCATGGTGGCAGGCGGCGCCGAGATGGCGACGTCGCCGACCGGGCTGGGCGGCTTTTGCTCGGCGCGGGCGCTGTCGCAACGCAATGATGACCCGGCGACCGCCAGCCGTCCGTGGGACAAGGATCGTGACGGGTTTGTGCTCGGAGACGGCGCCGGTGTGCTGGTGCTGGAAGAGTATGAGCACGCCAGGCGCCGTGGCGCCAAAATCTATGCGGAACTGGGTGGCTATGGCATGAGCGGTGACGGCTACCATATGACGCTGCCCGCGGAGGGCGGTGAGGGCGCCAAACGCTGCATGCAGCACGCGCTGCGCAACGCGGGTGTGGCGCCCGCAGCAGTGGACTACGTCAACGCCCACGGCACCTCGACACCTGCCGGCGACAAGGCCGAAACACTGGCCATCAAGAGTGCTTTCGGTGACCACGCCCGCAAGCTTGCGATCAGCTCCACCAAGTCCATGACCGGACATCTGCTGGGCGCGGCCGGTGGTATCGAGGCAATATTCAGCATATTGGCGCTGCGCGACCAGGTCGCGCCGCCCACCATCAACCTGCTCACGCCAGATCCGGAATGCGATCTGGACTATGTGCCGGACACTGCGCGCCAGATGAAAGTGGATGTTGTGTTGTCGAACTCATTCGGCTTCGGCGGCACCAACTGTACGCTGGTGTTCAGCCGCCTGCACTGACAGCGAACGGCCGGGCACGGATGGCCGCGCATTACCTGCTCGAGGGCGATTGTGACCTGTTGGCGCTGCATGCCGCCCAACCGGCGCGCTATCCCTGCTTGCTGGAGAGCGTGGTGCATGGGACGGCCTCCGCGCGCTTCGACATCCTGTTCGCCTTCCCCGGCGCCACCCTGGAGCTGACAAACCCGGCCACGCTGCGTGGCAGGGCGGTGGAGGGCGTGGATTTTCTCGCGCAACTGGATCGCTGGTGGAGTGCGGAACGCAACCCGGAGGATCACGCTGAGTCCACGCTGCCATTTCGCGGCGGCTGGTTTGTGTATCTGGGGTATGAGCTGGCCGCCCAGATAGAACCGGGCCTGTGCCTGCCTGAGGGCGAGACCGGCCTGCCTGTGGCCTGTGCCACGCGCATCCCGGCGGCGATCATCCGTGATCACCGCAGTCAAGGCGTCCACCTGATCGCCGAGCCGGGCAGTGAGGGCTTGCTGGTGCAGATGCGGGAGGATATCGCCGCGCTTGCAGTGAGCCAGGTTGCCGGGATATCTGTGCCGTCAATCACACTGCAAGAAGACGCGCCGCAGGAGTTTCTGGAGGGCGTTGCCCGCATTCTGGATTACATCCGCGAAGGCGATGTGTTCCAGGTGAATCTGTCGCGCACATGGCAGGGCCAGACCAGACATGACATCAGCGCCGCACAACTCTACCGGCGCCTGCGTGCCTGCAATCCGGCGCCCTTCGCAGGGCTTGCCCTGTATGGGGCCAGTGCCATCATCAGTTCATCGCCGGAGCGGCTGGTCAAGGTGCAGGATGGCGTCATCGAGACCCGGCCTATCGCGGGCACACAGCCAAGGCGGGAAAATCACTCGCTGGACCAGCCTGATACCAGCGCGCTGCTGCGCCATCCGAAAGAGCGCGCCGAGCACATCATGCTGATCGATCTTGAGCGCAATGACCTCGGTCGCGTCTGCGTCCCCGGCAGCGTACAGGTAGATGAACTGATGAGTGTTGAAAGCTACGCGCACGTACATCATATTGTCTCCGGTGTGCGCGGACGGCTGCGCCCGTCCATTACGCCGGGCGCGGTCTTGCGCGCCATGTTTCCCGGCGGCACCATTACCGGCTGCCCGAAAGTACGCTGCATGGAGATCATCGCCGAGTTGGAGCGCACACCGCGCGGTGCGTACACGGGCGCCATGGGTTACCTCAATCACAATGGCGACATGGACTTCAATATACTGATACGCACCCTGGTCAAGACAGGTGCTGACATCAGCCTGCGGGCCGGTGCCGGTATCGTCGCCGACTCAGATCCGCAGCGCGAGCTGGAGGAGACGCGCGCCAAGGCGCGCGGCCTGTTGCACGCCCTGGGTGGCGCGTCATGATGCTGGTCAATGGCACGCCTGCGACGCAGGTCAGCGCGCAGGATCGCGGACTGCATTATGGCGACGGTGTATTCGAGACGCTGGCCGTGCGCGACAGCAGGCCGCTGCTGTGGGAGAAGCATGTGCAGCGTCTGCGCATGGGGTGCGCCAGGCTCGGCATTCCGGCGCCCGCAGACGCGTTGCTTGCGTCCGAGGTGCAGCAGGTCTGTGCGGGTGCTGCACAAGCTGTGCTGAAAATCATGGTGACACGGGGTGAAGGTGCGCGCGGCTACCGCGTTGTGCCGCCGGTGCACGCGACACGCTTGGTCGCATTGTATCCATGGCCCGCCTGGCCGGAAGCGTATGCACGGCAAGGTGTGCGTGTACGGGTGTGTGATACGCGTCTGGCGTGCAACCCGGCGCTGGCCGGCATCAAGCACCTGAACCGCCTGGAGCAAGTGCTTGCCCGCAGCGAATGGGAAGACGCCAGCATTGCCGAGGGACTGATGCTCGACACGGCAGGCCATGTTATCGAAGGCACGATGAGCAATATATTTATAGTGCGCGACGGCCGGCTCTGGACACCCGAGGTGGATAACTGCGGCGTGGCGGGCATCATGCGCGGTGTGATTGTAGAGTTTGCTGCCCGTCATGCGATAGGCTGTGGTATCACCGGGCTCAGCCTGCAACAGGTGCGCGAGGCGGACGAGGTATTTCTCTGCAACAGCATTATAGGCGTGTGGCCGGTGCGTGAAATCGATGATGTACACTACCCGTGCGGGCCGCTCACGCAGCGCGTGGCAGTATATGCGGCTGAGATGATGCAAGCATGTCAATCAAACTTCTGAAACTGTCGGGCGCCATCATGCTGGCCCTGCTGCTTGCTGCCGTTGTGGCGGCAGGCGTGATCTACCGCAATTTCATAATCACGCCGCTCAACATAGAAGGCTCGGGCCTGACGTATGAAGTTGCATCCGGCATGACGCTGAAGATGATTGCACAGGATCTGCAACAACGCGGGGTGCTGTCACGTGCGCCGTATCTTGTTTGGCTGTCCTATCTGCGTAGTGAAAAACACAGCGTGCGGGCGGGCGAGTATGTGCTGGTACCGGGCACGACGCCGCCGCAACTGCTGGAGCAACTGGCGCTGGGCAAGGTGACTGGCCATGCCCTCACGCTGGTGGAGGGCTGGACCTTCCGGCAGATGCTGGCGGCCGTGGCGCGCAATGAGAAGCTGGAACACACGCTCAACGGGTTGTCCGATGCAGAGATCATGTCACGGCTGGGTTTTGCCGGGCAGCATCCGGAGGGGCGTTTTTACCCGGACACCTATCACTTTCCCAAGGGTACCAGCGATGCCGATTTTCTGAAAAGGGCCTATCGCGCGATGGAGCAACACCTGCAAGCGGCATGGGAGAGCCGCAGTGCAGACCTGCCTTTCAATACACCGGAGGAGGCCCTGATACTTGCCTCCATCGTGGAGAAGGAAACCGGGCTTGCCAGCGAGCGGCCGCTGATTGCGGGTGTGTTCGTGCGGCGCATGCGCATCGGCATGGCGTTGCAAACCGACCCGACTGTCATATATGGTTTGGGAGACAGCTTCGACGGCAATCTGCGACGCAGTGATCTGACAGCCGACACGCCTTATAATACTTATACCCGCGTCGGCTTGCCCCCGACGCCGATCGCCATGCCGGGGCTGGACTCTATTCGCGCCGTGCTCCACCCGGCGCCCGGTGACGCGCTGTTTTTCGTTGCGCGCGGTGATGGCGGGCATGTGTTTTCAGCCACACTGGAAGAGCACAATCGCGCGGTATTCAAATATCAGATCAATGGCGCAGCACGCAAGCGGGTGGCACAGGAATGACAGCTCGATTTATTACAGTGGAAGGCATAGAAGGCGCCGGCAAGAGCAGCAATATTGCCTTTATCAAACAGCAGTTGCTGGCTGCCAGGAAAGATGTCGTGGTCACACGTGAGCCCGGCGGCACGCCGCTCGGTGAGCAGATTCGTGACGTACTGCTCAGTCACCGCAATGACGGCATGGCGGTGGATACCGAACTGCTGTTGATGTTTGCCGCACGCGCCGAGCATCTCGCGTGCGTGATTCGCCCGGCACTCGATGCCGGACAATGGGTATTGTGCGACCGTTTCACCGAAGCTACTTACGCATATCAGGGCGGAGGCCGGGGTATCGCGGAGCAACGCATCGCCGCGCTGGAGGAGTGGTTACAGGGGCCGCTGCGGCCTGATCTGACGCTGCTGCTGGATGTGCCGCCTGCGCTGGGGCTGGAGCGTGCGGGCCGCCGCAATGCCAGTCTGGATCGCTTCGAGAGCGAGCAGCTCGCTTTTTTCGAGCGTGTGCGTGCCGACTATCTGCGCCAGGCCGAGTTGCACCGTGACCGCTACTGCGTGATTGATGCCGCACAGGATCTGAGCGCTGTGCAGGCGCACATCAGCCGGGCGCTGGACAGTATTCTGCATGCCTGAGGATAACGCCGCGCAGGCGCTGCAACTGCTGCCCTGGCAGCAGGCGCCGTGGGCAGACTTGCAGGCGCGCAAGTCACTGTCGCGGTTGCCGCATGCGCTGCTGGTGTGCGGTATCAAAGGGATCGGCAAGCGGCAGTTCGCAGATGTTTTTACCCAGGCACTCCTGTGCACCCGGCCTGGGGCGGAGGGTCAGGCCTGTCAGGCCTGCGATGCATGCTACTGGTTCCGGGCGGGCACGCATCCGGACTATCGGCTGCTGGCGCCTGCGGAGAAGGGCCGCGCCATACGGGTTGACCAGATTCGCGAGTTGAACGACTACTTTGCGCTCAAGAGTCATCACGGCGGATACAAAATTGCGGTCATCGAGCCCGCCGACAGCATGAACAGCGCTGCCGCCAATGCCCTGCTCAAGACTCTGGAAGAGCCCGCCCCGTACACGCTGCTGCTGTTGATAACGCATCGCCCCAGCAGGCTGCCGGCCACGGTTCGCAGTCGCTGTCAGCGACTCACGCTCACACCACCCCCGGCCCAGCAGGCAGTACCCTGGCTGAGCGAACGCCTGGACGTAGCGGCTGATGATGCAACGTTACTGCTGACGCTGGCAGGGGGTGCCCCGCTGAGGGCGCTTGGCCTTGCGCAGCGTGACGTTCGCGGGCACCGTACCGCCCTGCTTGAGGAACTGGAGCGGATACAACAAGGGCAGAGCGATCCGGTCACCTGTGCGGCTGCATGGGTGGAGCGGGGGGCCGCCATCTCGCTGGAGTGGCTGTATGACTACATCATCGACATGATTCGTCTGCAATCCGTGCCCCAACCACCACGGATAAGAAATCCGGATATGCGTGACCGGTTACAGCGTATTGCGACGCGCACCGGGCTGGTTACGCTGTATCAGCACCTCGACGGCGCACTCGATGGGTTACGGCTGCTGTCGACACAAGTCAATTCCCAGATACTGATTGAACAAGTTCTGATCGGGTGGGTGCCGATTACCACCAAGCCAGCTGCTTAGGTGGTATAAGTTAGTGGCTGTGCTCATTTGCAATTATAGTTGGGAGTGACGGGGCATTGAGGTAGCATATTGCGATGATGGAAATTACCCAACCTGCAACTCCTATAATGGGCCGACAAGGCATCATGTCTTTGTCACTCAAAGACAAAGGCTCACTGTATGCTGCTTATATGCCATTCATCAAGAACGGCGGATTGTTTATTCCAACCCTTAAATCCTATCAACTGGGTGACGAAGTATTTATCCTGCTCTCACTAATGGATGAGAGTGAGAAGATTCCGGTCGCGGGGCGTATCATCTGGTCTACGCCCAAGGGTGCACAGGGAAACCGCCCCGCAGGGATAGGTGTACAGTTCAGTGACATGGATGGCGGCGCCACGCGTAACAAGATAGAGGGTTATCTGGGCGGCTTGCTCCAGGCTGAACGCATGACACATACCCTGTAGTACTTGCAGTGCCATGCTGATCGACTCCCACTGTCATCTCGACCGGCTGGATCTTGCCGCGCTGGGCGCTGATCTTGATCATGTGCTCAAAACTGCGCAGCAACATGGCGTGGAGCGCATGTTGAGCGTGTGTGTCAATCTCGAGACTTTTCCCGCCGTGCTGTCCATCGCGGAGCGCTATTCATACATCCATGCATCGGTCGGTGTGCATCCCGATGAACGTGACTGCCATGAACCCTCCGTGGAGGAGCTGTGTGAGCTCGCGCAGCATCCCAAGGTCATTGCCATCGGTGAAACCGGCCTTGATTACTTCCGCTGTAAGGGCGATATCGGTTGGCAGCAGGCGCGTTTCCGAACCCATATTCGCGCCGCGCTACGTGCCGGCAAGCCGCTGATCGTACACAGTCGTGACGCCAAGGCTGACACCCTCTGCATACTGCGGGAAGAAGGTGCCGAGCGTGTTGGCGGCGTGCTGCACTGCTTTACTGAAGACTGGGAAATGGCGCAGGAAGCGCTGGCGCTCAACTTTTATATCTCGTTTTCAGGCATTGTAACCTTCAAAAATGCTCAGACGCTGCGCGATGTGGCCCTGCGGATTCCGCTCGACCGGCTGCTGATAGAAACAGATGCCCCGTATCTCGCGCCAGTGCCACATCGTGGCAAAACCAACCAGCCGGCCTATGTGCGACATGTCGCCGAATGTATTGCCGAGGTGCGCGCCATTCCTCAAGCAGCGGTTGAGGAGGCCACCTCCACCAACTTTACCCGCCTGTTTAACCCGCGTTGAGATAGATTCCAGGCATTTAGGCTGAACTTTCAGGCCATGTAGGAACCTATTATAAGCCGCCGCTGGGTAGCCTTGCGGCGATACATGATCAATCTACAAGGAGAAAACCGTATGAAACAGTTAAAAATTGCCGTGGTTGCCATCGCGCTGGCCCTGCCAGTTGCGGCACATGCAGGCTCAGGCCATGACAAGGTCAGCCAGGATGGCATGGATCAGTCACAAGGCCATGGATCCATGCCTATGCACGAGGGCATGCCGGGCATGGATCATGGCAGTATGTCAGAAGGTACCGTCAAACAGATAAACGCATCTGCCGGCAAGATCATGATTGAGCATGGCCCGCTGCACAACCTCAGCATGCCGGGGATGACCATGGTGTTCCGTGTGCAGGATCCGTCGATGCTTGATCAGGTCAAAGTGGGTGACAGTATCCAGTTCACGGCTGAGAAAATAGAAGGTAAGCTGACGGTAACGAAGATACAAGCTGCGAAATAGGGCGTATGTTTTATATTTAATTAATAACCATAACTGTTCCTCCGAAAAAGGGTGAAAATAGCCCGGCAAGCTGCTGAAACTGTTCCGCGAAATTATTTACTGACTTCGCATAATGTATATTATGTAAAGTAGACGGGAGCGAGTCAGACCTCCTAATGTAGCCCGACAATTGCAAGCCACAAGCCCCTGTTCTTAATAAAAATTAAGGGGAACCATGAACGCTCTACAAAACCTCCACGACCGTGAAGTGATGCAGCTTTGCGGCGTGAACCGCACGACAGTCGCCCGGTGGCGAGCCGGCGCACCGATTCCCACCCCCAGCCGTAAACTCATCACACTGGCCGCGACCGGCGACCTATCGGCCCTGCTCGGCCCAACGTGGAACGGCTGGCGCGTTTCTACGCGGGAGGGCCTGCTCTATCACCCACAATGGCGCGCCGGATTCAATGGCGACGCGCTGGCGAGCATGTGGCACGGCTGCCAGCTCCGGCGAGAGCTGGAAAGCCGCATCGAGCGGCTGAAGGACGATATCGAGCGGATCCGCGCGGAGCGCGACGAGCTGGAACGGCGGGCGGCGTTTTACCGGCGGCAGGTGTCCAGGGAGGCGACGCTTGGGCTGGCGCTGGCCGGCATCTACGGCGATAATCCCGCTCACCCCACGACCTGAGGCGACCATGATAAAAACCATCACCGCATTACTGCCGCTGGCGCTGCTCACCGGCTGCGCGGCTTTGTCCTCCACCACCGACAGCCGGGAGATCTCGCCGGCGCAGAATTACCGCCTGGCCGATGGCCAGCAGATCACCATCCACGGAGCCATTCATACACGCAAGGAGAGCAACGGATTCAACGCGACCCGCAAGCAAGCGCTCACCGTGTTGATCAACGGCACGCTCGCACTGCAAGGCATGTTACACGGCGATTACACCGGGGAGCTGCAAGGGGAATGGGAAGGCAAGCGCATCAACGCGCTGTGCAGCAGTAACCAGAGAACCGAGCAGCGGGTGTACTACGGGACGTTGCAGTACAGGTACGTCTATGATGTGCGGTGCGGCATGCTCATCGACGGCGAGCAGACGGTGACGCTTACGTTCTGACGGTTGTCCGCTCGTGGACGTGCGGCGCGCCGATCGCATCCAGACGGCGGTGCGCGTGGTCGATGTCGCGCCGGTGGTAGTGCAGCTCAGTCCGCACGACACCCCAGACCACCGCGCCATTCAGCAGCGCAGACCCCAGAAAGATCAGCAGGGTCTCAGTCACTTTTTCAGCCCCAAGTACATGCGCTCGCCGATGATAAAGCTCATCGAGGCCCCGGAGAGATCGAGCAGCACGGCGAGCGCGGCGGCGTCTATCCCCACAAAAACGCCGGCGATCGTCGAGAGCACAATACCCGACACCGCAAAATAACGAAACGACGCGCGGAAGTTTGCCACCCAGAGCGAGATCGTGCCGCTGGGTGTATCGAGCGCGGCCAGGGCCTGCATCTTTTCCACCTCAGCCTGCATGAGCTGGATCTTCTCCCCCACGTTCTGAGGGTTGGCGCCAGCGCCCTGCGTGAGCCGGCCCACGACGGCGCGGAACCCGTCGGCGAGCGGCGCGGCCAGTGCCGGGAGCAGTAACGTCAGCAGTCCGCTCATGGCGTTGTCACCGGGTGCGTGAGATCGTAGATCCACGTGCCGAGCGACCACCCTTCATCACCCGAGAGCGTGCGGCCAAAACCGCCGATCACGTTGTCGTATAAAAAATTGTTCGAGCTGTAGGGATTGACCTTGTCAGCCACCGCCGCCGCCGCGTCTGAGACAGCCGCGCCCGCGCTGCGCGTGAGATAGACCACGGCCACCACCATGACCAGGCCAAGCGCACCACCGGCCGCCAGCGTGTTGACGTTCATGTCAGCCACCGCAGCGAGCCGTCCGGCATTTCCCGGGTGTAAGCACCGGCAGCCGGGTCATACCTATACCCGTCCGGGATGCCGCCCGCCCCCGCCGGCGCGCCATTGCGGCCAAACAGCGCCACGCCCACGAGGAAGACCAGCGCGGCGATCATGATAGCGTCCTGGTTCATACCAGCACCCCGCCCGTAGCTGTCGCGCCGAGATCGGCGAGGATCTGGCTGGAATAATTGCGCGTCTCAAGCGGCAACGACGTAATCGTGCCGGCGAGGTACTTGGCGAGATTGCCCTCCCCCCAGTTGTACGCCTGCAACGCATGCTCCCAATTGCCGAACTTGCGGTACAGCCGCGCGAGGTAGCGCCCGGCGTAGGCGATGGAGGCGAACGGATCATAGGGATCAACATCCGGATGCCAGCGCGGCACGATCTGCATGATGCCTATCGCGCCGGCGCTTGAGATTGTCGCGCCGCTGATAATATCCGGCCTGAAGCGCGACTCCTGATAGGCGAGACGCACCAGCATACCGCGCGGAATGCTGTTTGCAGATTCAGCGCGGTGCAGCGCGGTGACGTAGGCCGCGTTCTCAGGCCGCGCCGCCACCGTTTCCCAATTTCGCAGACTGTAGCCGGAGACCATAAAAAAACCCTCATCAACTGTATCGACAAATGTATCAACAACGTCCTGCCCCCAGTAGCCTGCATCGTCGTCGCTGGCCCGGCTACGCACGAACCACCACGCGGCGGCCAGGGCAGCGCCGGAGACTATCACCAGGGCAGCGGCGCGGCGCACATCACACCAGCTTCGAACGCTCAGCCGCCGCTGCTGTTTCAAAATTCTTGAGCAAGGCCGGAGCGTCGGCCTTCGCGGCGATGTACTCGCGCATCGAGCGGATACTTTTCAAGTCAAGCTCAGCGAGCGCCGCCCTTGCAGCGTCGGCGGCCACGACCGCATCAGCTACCCAGACCGCGCCAGTCCACCGACTGCGCCCGTCAGCCGGCGGCGCCGGCACCTCAACCGCGCCCTCAGGCGGTGAAGCGTTTTGATACGCGCCGAGGTAGCGACCGGAAGCGTCAACAAAATATAAAGTTTTCACGCGAAGGCCTCCACCACGAGCACCCAATTTGCATTAGTCAACGTAACCTGCGCGCCCGTCCCCTTGTCGGCAGCAAGGAAGATGCTTACTGAGGACGCGAAGCGGATGGTAATATTGGCCGCATCAGCCACCACGGACGACAGTCTTGATGTGGTGTTTGAGTTGTTGGCGGCAGACAGCACCACGTCCCCAACAGCATACCCATTCTCAGCCGTCACGCATTTGGCCCAGACATTAATTAATATCGGAGACCGCCCCAACCCATGCGCCAACGTTAGCAGGCCCGCGCTGGTGAGGATTTGATTCCCGCTGTTGTAACGAGCCGTGAACCCCAGGGCAGCGAGCAGTGCGGCGGGCGACAGCATTTTACCGGCAGACACACCAGCACGAACCTCAGCAGCCGTTGCGAGAGATCGAGACAGGGCGCTCATTTACGCAATCACCTGGACACGCACATTCTGCCCGGCAGCGCCGCTGATACCGAACCAGGCAGCGCCCGGCGCATCATCCTCCGACCACAGATCACCGGGCGCGAGCTTGATACAGCCGTTGACGGTGGTGACGCCGGCACCGCCGAGCCATACGTCGGCGGTGCCGTTATTGAGCACGCGCAGTCCTCTCCGCGCCGGGTCAGCGGCCACCAGAGCGGTCTCCGCAACGCCCACGGTGACGGCCGCCGTGTTGGTTATCGTGGTGCCCAGCACCGTCTTGACGTTCGCCGTGTTCAGTATCTGCACGTCGCCGACGGTGCGGTCATAGCCGCCGCGTCCGCGCGTGAGCGCGAACTTTACCGTTTGAGCGGTGGGGCTGGTAACATCGACGCGATCAAAGCCGCCGTCAGGCAGCGCGAAGAACCCGGACTCAACAGCGAGCGCATTGTCGCCGAGGTTAGCGCCGCCGCGAAAGAACGAGACGCTTACCGGGCCGACGGTGGACAGCAGCCGGAAATAGGATCCGGGGATGCTGAACGCCTTGGTTTCATTGATCGCAAATGTTTCAGAAATCGTACGCATGGTGCCTCACTTTAGCGCCTTGACCGCGACCACGCCGACGATGGCGAGCGCGGCGGCGATCAGGTATTTGCTGTCGGCGGTCTGGCCCTTCGCATCCTCGTAGGCCGTGGCGACCAGATCACCGGACGACTGCACAAGGGCGGCGTTCTGGGTGAGCGCCTCACTGGCGACGCCGAGCAGCAGCGCAAGACTTTCTCCGGTTGACATCGCGTTTGCCTCCGCGAACGCGAAGGCCGACGCGATGGCCGAGCCGTCCAGGACGCTGAGATTCACTGTCGAATAATCACCACCCGCAGAGAGGTCCGCGCTCACGCCTGTGCCGCCGTCACCTACCACAAGACGCTTGTCTATGTTGGTGGTGGACGATTTTGAGGAGCTTTTACCGCCGCCGCCGAGACTCAAGTGATCGCCTCCCACTGCTCGAACGTCTCACCGTCCGCGTCCGCACTGTAGCGGTAGAACTCGTGCACCTCACGCTCAACGTTGCGTGCGTGTTCAAAGCCGGCGATCAGGTAGGCCGTGGTGACGATCACTTTTTCCAGGGCGCAGCGATATACAAATCCGTAGATGCGCGTATCACGGCGCGGGTCACGGTGCCACCCGTTGCTCGCATCCCACTGCAACAGCGCAGACGCCAGCAGCGGCGCGAGCCATGCGCGGTACTTTTCAAAAAAGGGATTGTTGGGGAGGTTGACCAGGGCGAGCAGCAGCAGGCGCGACATAGCGGCGCTGTCGCAGCCGGGCTTGTCGCCGTCCACGAAGTCATCCGCAATCTGAGACACCTCGCCGAGCGAGACCAGCATACGCACCGCCGCCTCATCGCCCTGGCACCAGCGGTATAAATTCTCAATCTCAGGATTTTTCATTTTCGCTGTTTTTTGAGCCACACCAGCACCAGCAGGCCGAGGCCGGCGAGCACCCAGAGGGACATCGGTTGAGTTTGAGAGATACCGCCCGGCCCGAAATCGACCGCGAAACCGGAATTGTCGAAACTGGCGTACCCGCCCGCGTCCGAGTAGGCCGGTGACGGTGACGGCGCCAGGGCTGCGCCCAGAACGCTGGACGCGGCCCCCATCCAGTCCATGCCAGCAGCAGCCATGGGTTCTAGCGAGACCCCGCCCGGCTGCTCCCACGGCGAGGGAAACCAGTCAGCCGCGCTGCCAAAGCCGCCGGGCGTTGCCACATGAAATGACACACGCTAGTCCCGCATCAGCAGGTACAGGGCGGATCCGGCCAGCACCACCACCGCGACCATCACCATGGGGTTGCTGGCCATGCCGGCCATGCTGTCCATGGTGCCGCGCTGGTAGATCCGACCGCGATCATCCACGCCGTACTGCTCGCCCGCGCTGGGCGCGAAGCGTGGCGCAAACTCGTAATCGGCGGCGCGGCCTATCGAGTATGACAGTACCTGCTGCCACCACGTGTCACCGACCATCAGGCCGGGTGTCGTATGATCAGCCATGGCGGCCCCCTTAGTTGTTGCTCAGCGGGTCGAGTAACTCCGCGACCACGGCCACGTTGCCCGCGCCGGATGTCGTGACGTAGTACTCCATGGTATCCGCGCTGGCGGCGTTCATGATCTGATTCATGTCGCCGTCCTGGACGAAGTCCACGGAGTACAGATTCGCCTGGGGAACGCGCTGGTATTCCTTCTGCAGGAACTCATTCACCAGCCGTATAGACTCATGGCGCGTCAGACCTTTGCGCTTGACTTCGACTTCAGTCACGATGCCGCCGCCGAACATATGCAGGCGCTTGATCAGCGAGCCGGACTGTCGCCCATACGGAATGCTGAGCGGGTATTTGCCGGCGGCGTTGATCACGTGATTGAAATTGAGCACCTTGCCGATCAGCGCACTTACCGGCCCCGCTTGGCGAGGGCCCACTTCAGCCCAGGCTTCGAGCGTCGGCGCGGTAGCAGCACCGATCTGGAACTCGCCGGTGAAGGACATAACGCCGGCGTTGGTGTCGATCGCGCCGAGGGTCTGGTGGAAGATGTTGCGGGATCGAATCTCGGAAAAGTCGATCGTCATATACGCGGCGTCAGCCGCGATGCCCCGGTACTGCATGCGGCTGTCGTTACGCGCGCCTGTGTCGTCGAAAATCAGCTTGCCGTTGATCTTCAGTTTCATGTCCGTCAGCATCGCCTTGGTGAAGGTGGTGCCGCCGAGTTTCAGGATCAGGCGGTTGACGGTGTAACCAAACAGGTTGCGCAGGTCGAGCGTCGCCAGCGAGTTGGCGGCGACGTTCGAGAACGGCAGGCATTTGCGTAAATCAGCCATGACAGCCCCCTTACGCGATCAGGTCTTTCAGGACGGGAACGTTGAGCCGCTTGACCGCGATGATTGCGATCAGAGCCACAACGGCGATCTCAAAATATTTTTTCACCGGGAATACCTCCATCAATGACCGGCACAAGCGCCGGAGTAATGACGAGGCTATACCCGCTTTCCCAAAAATCTACGGGTGTTAACGTTAACGCTCACGACTCAGGGGATGGCGACCTTATCCCGCGTAATCTCGCCGGTGAGCATGTTTTTTTGCATGAAATGCAGCGGCAACAGCGCCGTCAGATCGTCTACCGGCACATCGAGCGCATCTGCCATCACGCGCTTGTCGCTGCCCGCGTTGAGACGGCCCACGCGGATCACGGTAGCGTTGCCGAAGAAGGTCTTGTCCACCAGCGCCGGGCGCTGTGTGGTGCCGATCAGCGATAGCCCGCGATGCCGGCCACCCGTCACCGCCTCCATCCACCTGGGCGGCGAGAACCCGGCTTTCGTCACCAGCGCCAGCTCCTCCACCAGCAGCGTGCAATTGCCCGCCGCGATCGCCATGCCGCAGACGACGGCGAACTGCCGCTCGAAACGCTTAACGTTGGTGTTGTCAGGCTGGTAGACGAACGCGAACCGGCCCCGGCTGCCGGCGTCTGCCAGATCCGTCACCAGCGGCGACAGCTTGCCGGCGTACACCCGGCCCATGGCGTCATATTCCCGCATCGGATCCCACACCAGCAGGCGCGGCGGTTTTTTCTTGGAGAGCTGGCCTTTCAGGTAGAGAGATTTACCGGAGCCGGTCGAACCGATGATGGCGAGGATGGCGGCGTGGTTTTTACTCATGCGGCGACCGGCGCCGGTGCAGTATCTTCCACCGGGACAGGTGCCGCCGCGCGCTGAGACCTGAACGCCTGGGCAGTGGCCAGCGACAGCGGCACGGCCACCAGGGCAAACGCGATTTCCTCTTTGTAGCGCTCGAACAGACCGCCCGCCGTGAGGCCGTACTTTTTCATCAGCGGCGCGGTGACGCCGGCGAGCTTGTCCTGCACGTCATCGGTGTAGATCGGCGCGAGGAACGGGAAGATCGCGTTGGTGTGGACGCACACCAGCCCGATAATCATGCGGGCCTCGTCCAGATCCGTGGGCACCGGCTCAGCGGCGACCGGCGCCGCCTCAGGCGCAGCCTGCGGACCTACGGTGTCTGCATCGGCCTGCGCGGCCTCGTGCGCGAGCGCGGAAAAATCAGTATCGTCCGTCATGTGAACATATCGAAGATGGTTTTCTCAGCACGCGGCGGCTCAACCTCAGGCGCTGGCGCGGCGGCTTTGTCAGCCGGCGCGTGCACCGGCTTCATGCGCGACCGGATCAGCCGGTTGCTTTGCGTCCAGCGGGAAAAAATCTGAGTACCGCACTCATCGCAATTTATATATGCGCGGCGGCTGAGTTTTTGCTCGCGCACCGGCGCCGAATCGAACCCGCACACCGGACACGCGATGTAGCCGATATCCGGATTTTTCCCCGCCTCCACTTTATCCACCATTCACCCCCGCCTGTAACCGTTCAACTTCCTTCACCAGCTCCGTCAACAGATCCAGCAGCTCATTCACCACGGCCGGCAGCGCGGCGGCCTGCGCCACGAGCGGCAGGCGGCGCGTCACGCGCACGCGGTTGGTCAAGCGCTCAAGCTGCGTACGCATCGCTCGCCCCCAGCAACCGACCATTCCACAGCGGCACCGTACATCGAAGATGGTTTAGGAGGCCGTGCAGCTCGTGCTGCGACCGGAGCGCGGCGTTCAGCACCTCGCCACGCGCGCCGGCGCGCAGCACGATGGCCCACGTAAAATCATCAATCAGCGCGGCCAGCGTTTTTTCGTCCGGATCGCGCTCTACCAAATCCAAGTCGCATTGTTCCTCACCGACCTGCAACCGATCGCGCAGGCCGCGCGACCAGAACAGTTGGCGCTTGCCCTTGAAGCACTGCGCGAACTCCCGGAATAGCCAGGCGGCGCGTTTATCGCCGGTGGCGGCGTCGGCCAGCAGTTCCCACGTGGTACGGCTGGATGATGTCTTGGCCCGCTTCAAGTGCGGCTTGGAAATTTCCGCTGCAAAACCCCATTTCGCCACGTACTCACCGGCATAGCGTGCGCCGCGCACGTCCGCACCGTGCGCGTACGATGGTGCGGGCAGCCCCTCACGCGCACACGCCCTGTACCAGAGCACGAACAGCCGCCGCCTGAGCTGCGTCAGCGCGTGTCCGGTGAGAGGATGCCGGGAAAACATGATCGCGTGCGTGTGCGGATGCCAGCCGTTAACGCCGTGCGTGACCTCGAGCGCGCGGATCTCACCGATCAGGCCAAAGTCTTGCTGCAATTGCTTGTAGGCCCGGCCCGACTTGGTGCGGCGCTGGGCCTTGCTGAATTTTTCCAGCAGATCCGGTAGCGGATCCTCCAGGCCATGCCGCACCGTGAGCGTCACCAGCGATACGCCCATGCCGTTACCCACTGCGCTGTCAATCGCCCGCTGCACTTCGGCCTTGCGCCCTTCGGCGATTTTGGCCGAGCACACCGGGCAGCACCACACGTTACCGCACCGCATCAGGCCGCTGAACCAAGCCTTGCCCTGGCCGACCCACACGCCGACGTTCGAGCCGCCGCGATTAAGCCGCGTGTGGCAGCGCTGTTGCCTGGGATCATCCGGCAGGAGGTCAGCCGCCACCTTGAGCAGCCGCCACTTGGTCAGCGTCCGCTGGCCCTGTACCCCATCGGAGTGGAAGCAGTACTCGTCAGGATCACCAAGGGGCGCGGGTGACGCGGCGGCGGTCATTGGTGGAGCGCCCAAATCAGCACCACGCCCACCACAGGAGCGGCCACCAGGCACGCGATGGCGCAGCGCTTCAGCAGCACGTTAACGTTAACGCCGCCGCGCGTGATGATCGGCGGCGGCTGGTTGCCACGCATCATGGAGCGAATAAAAAAGCGCCGGTAGCGACTGCCACCGGCACAAGTACAGCAGCAGCCACGCGGAAATAACGACTGAGCAGATAGCGGCGGCGACCGGCGAGGTACAGCGCGGTGCAGGTGGCGTCGTAGTGCGGGGTGAACATCATGGCGCGGCCCTCTTCTTGCGGCCGGTTTTCTTTGCCACCGGCGCCGCAATCTTGCGACGCTTCGGCGGGAGACGGGTGGAGGGGCGCTTCTTCGACGGAGCCGGTGCCGCCCTCCCCTGCTCCTGGGCACGCTCGCCGAGCGCGGCCAGGATGAACTGCGCCGCGCTGCTGAGGTGCGGCAGCGCGGCATGGTCATCGCCGAGCATGGCCGCCGCCTCATCAACCTGAAAGAGTGCCGACCAGTTGTACGCCTGAGCGTCAACCCATGGGCTCGTGAGATCAGACGCCGCACACTGCACCTTGTGCGCAGCCGGGTTGCCCGTGCCGATCAGGCCCACGGCGATCATCAGTTCATCATGTGCGTCATCCAGCATCTTCATGTGCGAGCGCTCCCGTTGGAATTGAATATCTGATTAAAAAGCTGCTGCGGATCAAGAAATCGATCAACGTCCACCGGCCCGCCGAGGCATAACTCGACGGCTTCCTGCAGGCGGTCGAACGTCATGAGCAGCACCGGCTGGCGCAGTTGCCAGTAGGCGATTTCGTAAGGGTCTCTACTTATCCACCACGCGTGGGGATACCGCGCCTTGACTAGCGCCAACTGATCGCATTCAGGGGCTTTGATACGAGACGCGGCCACATCGAGCAGCATCAAAACTGCTGGCGTGCGGCTAACAGGCTTGGAGCCTGCCTGTATATTGAGCACTGCACTCATGGGGCATTACCTCCCTTTCGGCTGTTGTCAGGCCAAGGCCACCGGGAGCGAGTGAGCCGGGTTAGGGAGGAACCCACACCCGCCCCCGGTGGCTTGGTGCGCCGATTATAAACACACCTCGATTGTGCAAACAATACCCATGAGTGCATTGATCGACAACAACACAGGGTCTAAGATCATGCGACCATGAGCCATCGGAGGAACCACACATGAGAACAGCAGCAGAATTTTTGAAGGCGATCAAGACGCAGGAGGGCATTAACTCCGACTACGCGTTGGCAAAATTTTTGGGTGAGAGTCAGCAGCGCATCAGCCGGTACCGCGTGGGCAAATCCCTACCCGATGCGGAAATGTGCATCAAGGTCGAGAAGATCCTTGGCCTACCGGAAGGGTTTGTGGCGGCCAGCATCGAGGCCGAGCGTGCGAAATGCCCGCCCGTTAGGGCTATGTGGCGGCACGTTGCCCAGGCGTTGAGCGGTGGAACTGCCGCCCTGCTGGGGCTGGCGGCAAGCCCTGCCCTGCTCAATGCGTACCAATCACTCGAACACTGTATATTATGTTAAATAATATATATAGCTCATATGTCCAGTGAACTATTAAGTACAACTATTTAGAAAACCTACGATAATGATTCATGGAAACAGCAGAAACAACGCCCTATTCCGGCCTCACACCGGATTGCGTGCTCGATGCACTGGAGAGTGTGGGCTTCAGGGGTGATGGCCGTCTCCTCGCGCTTAACAGCTACGAAAACCGCGTCTATCAAGTCGGCATGGACGAAGGCCCGCCGATGGTGGCGAAGTTCTACCGTCCCGGGCGCTGGACGGATGCCGCCATCCTCGAAGAGCATGCCTTCGTGCAGGAACTCAGCGGGCACGAAATTCCCGTCGTAGCACCGCTGGCGCTGGCTGACGGCCAGACACTGCATAGCTTCGGGGGTTTTCGCTTCGCCGTCTACCCGCGACAAAGCGGCCGTGCGCCCGAGTTCGATGACCGCATCACCTTGGAATGGATGGGCCGTTTTATCGGGCGGATACACGCGGTCGGCCGTGTGCGGCCATTTCAGGCCCGTCCCACGCTGGATATTGCGAGCTTTGGCGAGGAGCCACGCGACTACCTGCTGTCACAGACATCGATACCTGACGACCTTATGGCTGCCTGGCAAAGCGTGGTGGCGCAGGCGCTGGACGGCGTGCGCCGCTGTTATGAGCGCGCAGGCAAGCTACAGTACTTGCGGCTACACGGTGACTGCTACGCGGGCAACGTGCTGTGGGCCGCTGACGGTCCCCATTTCGTCGATTTTGATGACAGCCGCATGGGGCCCGCCGTACAGGACCTGTGGATGCTGCTTTCCGGTGATCGTGCCTCGATGGAGCGCCAGCTCGGCGACGTGTTGGCCGGCTACGAGGATTTCAGTGAGTTTGATGCCCGTGAGTTGCATCTGGTAGAGGCCTTGCGCACGCTGCGCCTGATTCACTACTCGGCGTGGCTGGCGCGGCGCTGGGACGATCCCGCCTTTCCCGTGGCATTTCCCTGGTTCAATACCCAGCGCTACTGGCAGGATCGTATCCTGGAGTTGCGCGAGCAGGTTGCACTTATGGATGAGCCTGCTTTAGCTTGCAGGTGAGGCTGTGTGGCAGAGGACGGAAAACCCCCTCCTCTGCATGCTGAAAGGTACGGTTATTGCCTTGGTGGGGTTACAGGCTCACGTCGCAAAGGCAGGCGGCTATGTTGTCTATTTCCGTCATGGTATTTTACCAACCCATCCATTACCAACAGGGATCATGTGAACCTGGCGAACTGATTCGAGGCGCCATGGCGTGTGCACGCCGGGCCAATAAGGTGTACGATTTATTTGTAACGCGCGAACCTGCCCAAGGTGCGCCACCTGCCTGATATTTGACAAGGAAATACCATGTTCTTAAAGCACGAAAAAACCGGCGATATGGTGGAGATTCTTGATGCGGATGCCCTCTTCGACCCGTGCAGGACGTCGGTGCGCGGGCGCTTCCATGCCGGCGAAGAAATGCCGGAGCCTGTATCGTTTGACAAGAGTGAGCTCGTGTTCCCGTCCGATGAAAAATTGCCGCGCTGCTGGCTGGATCCGCATTACCGCAGCGTGACCCGATGAGCGAGGTGTCCGCATGATCGACCGCATCAGTCAACTCCTGGGCAAGGAAGCAGACTCGCTGCTGAAACACGAATGCAAAACCATCCCGCGCAGTAAACTGCACCTGCCGGGGCCTGATTTCGTCGAGCGCGTCCACGCGGGGTCGGATCGCAACGGCAAGGTGCTGCGCAACCTGCACTCGATCCTCAACCATGGCCGCCTTGCGGGCACGGGCTATCTCTCGCTGCTGCCGGTGGATCAGGGTATCGAGCACTCCGCGGGCGCCTCCTTCGCGCCCAACCCGGACTATTTCGATCCCGAAAATATCGTCAAGCTCGCCATCGAGGGCGGCTGCAATGCGGTGGCCTCCACGCTCGGCGTGCTGGGCTCGGTGGCGCGTAAATACGCGCACCAGATTCCGTTCATCGTCAAAATCAATCACAACGAATTCCTGACCTACCCGAACTCCTACGACCAGATTTTATTCGCCGATGTCGAGCAGGCCTGGGAGATGGGCGCGTGCGCCGTCGGTGCGACCATTTACTTCGGCTCCGAAGAATCACACCGC
>CAMTVY010000006.1:0-133739 GCA_947085325.1 uncultured Gammaproteobacteria bacterium
AAAGCGCGCTGCGCCTGCCGGGCGGCAGCGGGATGATTTTCACGATGTAGGGGCTCTCGATGCGCCGCCCTATCCACTCCTCGCGCATGAAGTAATCGACAAACGCGGCATCGTCCGCAAAGCGGGGGTTGGGAAACTTCAGCGCCACGGCGTGTTGATTTTCGGTATCCTGCGCCGCGAACAAGGTGGACATGCGCCCGTGATGCAGGCGCTCGCCGATGAGAAAGCCATCCACCACGTCGCCCGTCCTGGGCAGCGGACGAATGGGAAGCGCGGTGACGTTTGCACCGATATCGGCGACCGTCTCGTGCGGCAGTTGCATGACCCGCATGACGCAGGCGCTGACGTTGTCCGTGCTGCCTTTTTCCAGTGCCTGTTGCGTGAGGCTTTCGGCGATTTCCTGCGCGCTTTGTGTTTCGTCCTTCAGAATTGCGGCGAGTGTTTCAGAAGGCAGAATTTCGTGCACGCCGTCGCTGGTGATGAGAAACGTATCGCCCTGCATCAGCTCGTTGCTTGCAACGTCGGCGTTGAGCACGACATCCAGGCCGCAGGCGCGGGTGACGACGGAACCGATATCGGCGTGAGAGCGCCTGTGGTCAACGGTCAACTGCGTGAGTTGTTGATTGCGATGGAGCCAGACGCGGGTATCGCCCACATGCGCCAGCGCCCAGCGGCGATTGCGCAGCACCAGCGCGGAGAGCGTGGTGGCGCGGCCCACCGGTACTCCCGCCAATACGGCGCTGTTGACCGCAGCGAAGCAATCCTTCAGCGCCCGCTCCACGCCCCATGTCTCCGGCGTGGCGTAGTACGAGTCGCGCAACGTTGTAATGGCGCAGTCCGAGGCCTCCGCGCCGCCCGGCATGCCGCCGACCCCGTCGGCCACCGCGATCAGCGCGCCGTAATCGAGATAGTGCCCGGTACTCGGTGTAATAACGAGGCAGCGATCTTCATTGGCCTTGCGCCTTCCCTGCTGTGAAGAGTAACCGGCATCCAGTGACAGGCTCATGCGCTATTATACTTTGGCGGTAGTGACCGTGGATGCTCCCCACGTCGTGCGCCAGCGTGACTTCACCCAGACCAGGCCGATCAGGCCCAGCAGCGCCAATCCTGCAAATAGCCAAAAGCCTGCGGCGAAATCACCCGTTGCCCCCTTCGACCAGCCCAGCGCCTTGGCGAGGAAAAATCCGCCCACGCCGCCTGCGGCACCGACCAGACCGGTCACAATGCCCATTTCACGCCGGAAGCGCAGCGGCACCAACTGGAATACCGAGCCGTTCCCCATGCCCAGCGCTACCGCGCCGACAAAGAAGATCAGCACTGCCAGCCAGGCGATCGCAGGCAGCTCGAAGAAGCTCCAACCCGCCGCTTTGATATTAGGGGCAAGGCTTGCAGCAGGCATCGGGCCTTCAGGCATAAAGGCGATGCAGATGTAGGCCAATGCCACCACGACAAACAATATTTGCAATGAGCGAATGCCGCCTATGCGGTCTGCGAGCCAGCCGCCTAGCGGGCGGAACATCGAACCGGCAAAGACCACGATGGCCGCCATCATGCCTGCCGCAATGCCCGAGGCGTGATACCAGGTGGAGAAATACAGCGGCAATGCATTAGCCAGGCCGACAAATCCGCCGAAGGTGATGGAGTAGAAAAACATGAACCACCAGGTGTCGGGGTCGCTCAGCACCAAACCGTAGTTTTTCAAGGTCACCGGTGCGCGCTCGTCCGGCGCGTCCTTGGCCATGATGCTATACAGTATAAATACCAGCAGCACCGGAATCAGCAGAAAGCCGAATACGTTCTGCCAGCCGAAGGTCTCGGCGAACCAGGGTACCAGCAACGCAGCGAGCACCACCCCGCTATTGCCCGCGCCGGCGATGCCGAGCACGATGCCCTGATAATGCGGCGGATACCAGCGGCTGGCCTGCGGAATGGCTACCGCGAAGCTCGCCCCGGCAAAACCGAGCAGCACGCCGAATACCTGCACTTCAAACTTGCTGTCCAGCCCGAACAGCCAGGCCCAGGCCAATGCCAGCATCACGATCAACTGCCCCAACTGCCCGGCGCGTTTGGGGCCGATATGATCCGCCAGCAGGCCCATGGGCACACGCAACAGGGCGCCTGCCAGAATAGGCACCGCCACCAAGCCGAATTTTTCTTCGATGCTGAGGCCAAGATTGGCGGTGAGGTAGACGGCGAGCGGCCCCAGCACCACCCACACCATGAAGCTCACGTCAAAATACAAAAATGCCGACAGCAACGTGGGCCAATGTCCAGTTTGCAGGAATTTCCGGGTATTCATGGGCTACAACTCCAGTGTGGGTGGGATAACATGTTTGGCACCGGCAACCTGCTGCACGGTCTGCGCAAGCAGGGCTTTCAACTCGGGGATACAGGAACCGCAATTGGTGCCCGCCTTCAGCCTGTTGCCGATGGCCTCGGCCGTGCGCAGGCCGTCGCGCTGTATGGCCTGGACGATCGTATTGCGGCCCACATTGAAGCAGGCGCACACGACAGGCCCGGTGTCTTCGGCGAGCGTGGCGCGTGCGGCCAGCAGGTTGCCGCGCTCCTGCGCAGAAAGCGCATCGGGTTTGGCAAACAGGCCCATGAGCCACGAGCGTGAAGGCAACTCCGGGGTGGGTGCCACAAACAGGCAGCTCTCGATGTGGCGGTTGAGCAGGCGCGCGCCGCGGTAACGCTGTGCGCCACTATCGAGGTAATCGATCCACTCGACTTTGTCATCGGCGTGATCCTTGGGCATGCACAGCACCTCACGCGCCCACACCGACCAGTCTTGCGGCAACTGCTCGCCTGCCAGTTCGTAGCGCCACAGCCCCTGCCCTTTCGCGCGCACCCAGTAACGCGCATCGCTGACGGGCAGTTCGCGACGTGACAACAGAAATCCATGCCATGCCGGGCGGTAAGGCGTGACACGCACCGGGGTATGTTTTGACTCCGGCTGCCCCGAGATGGGATCCACCACCGGATTTACCAGCGCATCGACGCGCGCCTGGCGTGCAAACTGGTTTGTCCAGTGCATGGGCACAAACACACTGCCCTTTTGTTGCGTGGGTGTCAGCAGCGCACGTACGATCACTTCGCCCCGGCTACTGGCGACGGTGGTCAGCTCGTTGTGTTGCACACCGAGTGCAGCCGCATCGTCCGGATTCAGTTCCGCACACGGCTCGTAGCTGTGATTCGACAAGCGGGGAGATTTTCCGGTGCGTGTCAGCGTGTGCCAGTGATCACGCATCCGTCCGGTGTTGAGCACCAGAGGAAACTCGGCATCGGGCGGCACCTGCGGCGCGCGCGGCTGCACGGCAATAAAGCGTGCCTTTTTGTTTGCGGTAGTAAAACGCCCATCGCCAAACAGGCGGGCGGTGCCCTGCACTTCGCCGTTTCTGCTGCGCACCACTGGCCACTGCATCGGTTGCAGGGCGTCATACGCCGCAACCGTATTGAAGCACAGGCCGGAGATGTCGAATGCGCGTTCGCCGTTGTTTTCAAAGCCTGACAAGGCCGCGTGCTCGAAAAAAACATCGGCGCCGTGGCTGTAGCGAAATGCTTCACGATAGCCGAGACGTTTTGCGACCTCACAGATGATCCACCAGTCAGGCCGTGCCTCCCCGGGTGAGGGTAAAAAGGCACGCTGTCGCGAGATGCGCCGTTCCGAATTGGTAACGGTGCCGTCTTTCTCGCCCCAGGCCTGGGCCGGTAGCAGCACGTGCGCCAGTGCCGTGGTGTCGGTATGGCGTACGCAGTCGGAAACCACCACCAACTCACACCGCTTGAGCGCATCGCGCACCGCGTCGGCATCCGGCATGCTGTCTACCGGGTTGGTGGCCATGATCCAGATTGCCTTGATACGCCCCTCGCCCACGGCACGGAACATGTCCACTGCCTTCAAGCCGGGCTTGTCCGCCATGCGCGGTGCCTGCCAAAAACGCTGCACGCGGTCACGGTGCACGGGGTTTTCCAGTTCCATGTGCGCCGCCAACTGGTTGGCCATGCCGCCGACTTCGCGCCCACCCATGGCATTGGGCTGCCCGGTGAATGAAAGCGGGCCCATGCCCGGCCTGCCGATGCGGCCCGTCAGGAGATGACAGTTGATGATGGCGTTGACCTTGTCGGTACCGCTGGAGGACTGATTGATACCCTGGGAATAGACGGTGACTGCCTTTTCAGTACTCGCAAACAGCTCAAAAAAGCGCGTGACGTCATCGACGCTCAGATTGCATTTTTCCGCGACCGTAACCGCATCTTCTGCGCTGGCGCGCGCCGCATGCAGCGCTGGCTCCAACCCTTCGGTGTGGGCCTTAAGGTAATCGCTCCGGCCATGGCCGTGCGTATGCAGATACTGCAACAGGCCATTGAACAGCACGGCATCCGTGCCGGGTTTTACGGCAAGATGCAGATCGGCGCCGTCACAGGTCGATGTCCGGCGCGGGTCTATCACCATCATTTTCCGGGTGGGATGTTGCCGCCTGGCTTCCGCCGTGCGCTGGAACAACACCGGATGACACCAGGCGGCGTTAGAGCCCACCAGCACAACCAGCTCGGCCTGCTCCAGGTCTTCATAGCATCCGGGCACGGTATCGCTGCCGAAGGCGCGCTTGTGGCCGGCGACGCTCGACGCCATGCACAGGCGCGAATTGGTATCGATGTTGGCGGAGCCGATAAAACCCTTCATCAGTTTGTTGGCAACATAATAGTCTTCGGTCAGCAGTTGTCCGGAGACATAAAACGCCACGGCATCGGGACCATGCTCGGCAATGGTGCGCAGGAACTGCTGCGCGACGACGTTGAGCGCCGTATCCCACGCACAGCGTATACCCTCGACCTCCGGGTACAGCAGACGGTCGTCCAGCGCCAGGGTTTCGGCCAGCGCAGCACCCTTGGAGCACAACCGCCCGTGATTGGCGGGATGTGCGGCGTCACCGCTGATGCGCACGGTTTCGGGAGCACTGCCGGTAGCGACAATACCGCAACCCACGCCACAGTACGGGCAGGTGGTTTTGACGCCCGTTTCCAGCACGGAGGTTTCAGGCATGCTGCAACGCGATACTGATGATGGTGTGTTCAACCTTCACGGGATAGCAGGCGGTCTGGCCCTGATCCGGCGCAGCGGCTGTACCGTCGTTCAGCTCGATAATCCAGTTGTGCAACGGGCAGGTGACGCGGGTGCCGTGCACGATGCCTTGTGACAGCGGGCCGCCTTTGTGCGGACAGGCATCACGCAAGGCAAACACCTGGTCGCCTGCGGTGCGAAACAGTGCGATATCGCCTTGCGCGGTGCGTATGACGCGCGAACCCAGCCGCGGGATGTCGTCGAGCTGCCCGACTTCGACCCACTGCGATTCGTGCTCCATAGAGGTGGTTGGCGTGTGCATTACATCACCTGCTTCAATGGTATATATTCATGCCGATCGACCTCGCCTTGCGCGCGCCCGGCCCACGGGTCAATCTGGGCATATTTTTGCGACTCGATAAAGCGCTGATACAAATCCCCGCGACCTTGCGCATCTTCCACCACGCGCTGCTTGACGTAAGCGAGCCCGACACGCTCTATCCACGGCGCGGTACGATCCAGATAACGCGCCTCCTCGCGATAAAGCTGGATAAAGGCACAGCAGTATTCTTCCACCTCATCTTCCGTCGTCACCTTGCACAGCAGATCGGTCGGACGTATCTTCACGCCGCCGTTACCGCCGACGTGCAACTCCCAACCTGAATCGACTGCAACGATGCCGAAATCCTTGATCGTGGCCTCGGCGCAGTTGCGCGGACAGCCCGACACCGCCATCTTGAATTTGTGCGGCATCCACGAGCCCCAGGTTCGATGCTCAAGACGCACGCCCATCGCGGTGGAGTCCTGCACACCGAAACGGCACCATTCCTTGCCGACGCAGGTCTTCACGGTGCGCAGCGCCTTGCCGTAGGCGTGACCGGACACCAGCCCACCCTTGTTGAGCTCGCCCCACACCGCAGGCAGGTCTTCCTTTTTTACGCCCAGCAAATCGATGCGCTGCCCACCGGTGACCTTGACGGTGGGAATATTGAACTTGTCCACGACATCGGCAATGGTGCGCAGCTCACTTGCCGTGGTCACGCCGCCCCACATGCGCGGCACCACGGAATAGGTGCCGTCTTTTTGTATGTTGGCGTGCACGCGCTCATTGATAAAGCGCGACTGCGGATCGTCCTGATATTCGCCCGGCCAGGCGCACAGCAGATAATAGTTGAGCGCGGGACGGCACGAATGGCAGCCGTCCGACGTGCCCCACTCGAAATGCCGCATCACCTCACGGATGGTGAGCATATGCTGTTCGCGTATCACCTTGCGCACCTCGTCGTGCGTATGATCGGTGCATTTGCATACCGGCTTTTCCTTCGGTGCTGCGCTGTAGCCGCCGCCCAGCACCGATGCCATGATCTGCTCGACCAGCCCGGTACATGAGCCGCACGAAGATGACGCCTTGGTGTGTGCGCGCACCTCTTCCAGCGTAAACAGCCCCTTTTCGCTGATGGCCTTGACGATGGTGCCCTTGCATACGCCGTTGCAGCCGCATACCTCCATGGCATCATTCATGGCGGCGGCCTTGTTCTGGCCGCCATGGCCGGCGTCACCGAGATGTGCCTGACCAAACATGAGCTGGTCACGGAAGGCGCCAATGTCCGTACCGTCGCGCATCAACTGGAAATACCATGCGCCATCAACGGTATCGCCATACATCACCGCGCCCTGAATGCGGTTGTCGCGGATCACCAGCTTTTTGTAGGTACCCTGGGAGGCATCCTTGAGCACAATCTCTTCGCTATGTTCGTCGCCGGTGAAATCACCGGCAGAGAATAAATCGATGCCCGTGACCTTGAGCTTGGTGGAAGTGACCGAGCCCTCGTAGCGCGCATAACCGAGATGGGCAAGATGATTGGCGCACACCTTGGCCTGCTCGAACAGCGGCGCGACCAGGCCGTAGCTCTGGCCACGGTGCTGCACACACTCGCCTACGGCGTAGATGGCAGGATCGTACGTTTGCATCGTGTCACTCACCACGATGCCGCGCTCGCAATGGATGCCCGCCTTTTTCGCCAACTCCATATTGGGCCGGATGCCCACCGCCATCACCACCAGATCGGCATACAACTCGCTGCCATCCTTGAAGCGCACGCCACGCACACGCTCCTCGCCCAGAATTTCGACGGTTTGGGCGGGCATGTGGAAATGCATGCCGCGTTGCTCCAGCGACTTGCGCAGCAGCAGCCCGGCGCTCTGATCCAGTTGACGCTCCATCAGGGTTGCGTTGATATGCACCACGGTGACGCTCATGCCCTGGCGCATCAGCCCGTTCGCCGCCTCCAGACCGAGCAAGCCACCGCCGATCACGACCGCGTGCCGGTACTCTTTTGCCGCAGCCGTCATCAACTGCACATCGTGGATATCACGGAAGGTCACCACGCCCGGCAGGTCATGCCCCGGCACCGGAATCATGAACGGGTTGGAGCCGGTGGCGAGCAACAGCCGGTCATACTGCTCTATCGTACCGTCTGCTGCGCGCACCCGATGCTGGCGGCGGTCTATCTCTACAACGTTCTTGCCTGCGTGCAGTGTGATTCCATGCTCCGTGTACCAAGGCCTGTCGTTTAACATGATCTCAGACAGGGTTTTCTCGCCTGCCAGCACCGGTGACAGCAGAATGCGGTTATAGTTACCATAGGGCTCGGCGCCGAAGACGGTAATCTCGTACTTGTCCGGCGCGAGTTTGAGCACCTCTTCCAGCGTACGTACGCCCGCCATGCCGTTTCCGATCAGTACCAGTTTCTCTTTGATCATGATTGCAGCACCTTGAATACAGTTAAGAGCCATTCAGCAAGTTGCAGGCCAATTGCCTTTTTATCTCGTATCTTGTTGTTATCTATTAACTTTTCCGGGAAGTGGCGGCAGTAGACCGACTGGCGGCAGGAAATATGCACCAAATACATACAGCTGCATCGCGTGATTCCCGCAATTGGTGCACAACTGCGTGCACATCTGTACGCATGCCGCGTGCTGATGCGGATTTTTTCAGGTGGTACGGCATTTGCTGTAGCAGATGTATGAATAGTGATAACGCATGCATGCCACCCGTTACTGTGACAGCCGTTATTCTTGCGGGTGGCCAGGCACGACGCATGAACGGCGCCGATAAGGGACTGTGCAGTGTCGCAGGGCGTCCCCTGGTCGAGCATCTGCTGACGACGTTACGGGGCCAGGTCGATCACATCATGATCAGCGCCAATCGTAATCTTGCACACTATGCCGCCTATGGCGTCAAAGTCGTTACCGACGACAGCGCAGCAGCGCAAGGGCCCCTGGCCGGCATACACCGCGCCCTCCGCTGCGCCGAAGCCGGGTATGTGCTCAGCGTACCGTGCGATACGCCTTGCCTGCCGCCTGATCTGACCCGGCGCATGGTGGCGGCAATGCTTGAGCAGCAGGCAGCCGTTTGTGTCGCGTACGATGGAACACGTCTGCAACCTGTTATCGCCCTGCTGCACCACACACTGGCAGTTGATTTGGGTCATTATCTTGATACGGGAAATCGGAAAGTGATGGATTGGCTCCGGCGTCACAAGCAGGCCATTGCCGATTTCTCGGATCAACCCGAGGCATTCATAAACTTGAACACGCCCGCCGATTGCCGCAGACTGGAGTTGAGCCTCAATACTCCGGTCGCATGCTGAAACCACACTGTATCCCTGTACTGGGTTTTGCAGCACCCAGCGGCACGGGCAAAACTACCCTGCTGACGCGTTTGTTGCCGCTGTTAAAGGCGCAAGGCTTGCGTATCGGTGTGATCAAGCATGCCCATCACGCCTTTGATACTGACGTGCCCGGCAAGGACAGCTATGAACTGCGCAAGGCAGGCGCCAGCCAGATGCTGGTCGCGTCCCGCCACCGCACTGCACTCATCACCGAACACGCCACAGATACCGAGCCGGTGCTTGGCGAGTTGCTACAGGCGTTGAATCAGAGCACGCTGGATCTGATTCTGGTGGAAGGCTTCAAGCACGCTGCCTACCCCAAGATCGAACTGCACCGGCATGCCCTAGGCCATCCCTTACTCTATCCGCACGACTCCAGTATCATCGCCCTTGCCACCGACGACATGACACTCGCGCCACATAACATTGCGAGGCTCGATATCAATAACACTCAGGAAATAGCGGATTTTGTACTGGCCACCCTGGATCAGATACGATGAAACACGCCTTACTCAGCGTCGATGACGCACGCCAGCGCATACTCGACGCAATATCACCCATCCGCCAACAGGAAACGCTGCTGCTGGACGCAGCGCTCGGGCGCATTACCGCTGTAGCGGTGCGATCTACGCTCAATGTGCCGCCCAGCGCCAACTCGGCCATGGACGGCTACGCCCTGAGTGGCGCTGACCTGCCTGACGCAGACACACGGATGCTGGAGGTGACAGGTACCGCCTTTGCGGGCAAGCCCTACACCGGCGTCGTGCACACGGGCCAATGTGTGCGCATCATGACGGGTGCAGTGCTACCAGATGGTGCAGACACAGTCGTAATGCAGGAGCAGGTTGAACGCAAGGGTGATGAGCTGCGCGTGGGTGTTGGTCACGTGCGCGGGCAAAACGTACGGCTGGCCGGTGAAGACATCGCACAGGGCCAGACTGCCTTGCCGGCGGGCAGGCGCATAACGCCGGCAGATCTCGGGTTGCTGGCCGCGCTCGGCATCACCCAGATAGCCGTGCTGCGGCGTCCGCGCGTGGCCTTCTTCTCGACCGGCGACGAGCTGCGTGCGCCCGGCGAGCCGCTCGGAGCGGGAGAGATTTATGACAGCAACCGCCCTGCTGTACACGGCATGCTGCAGCGCATGGGGGTTGAACTGCTGGATATGGGAACCGTACGTGACCAGCCTGACGCGGTAAAAAACGCACTCCAGGCGGCGGCCAGCGAGGCCGACGTGGTAATCAGCACGGGCGGCGCCTCCGTCGGCGATACCGACTTCATCAAGCAGAGCCTGGATGAATTGGGTGAGGTCGATTTCTGGAAAATCGCCATGAAGCCCGGCAAACCACTTGCCTTCGGCCGGGTCGGAACAGCGCTGTTTTTCGGCCTGCCCGGCAATCCTGTGTCTACACTGGCGACGTTTTACCAGTTTGTACAACCGGCACTGCGCCGTGTTGCAGGCGAAGTTATAGCCCCCCCTGTGTTGCTCAAGGCCGTTTGCGCTGAACCACTGAAAAAGACCCCCGGCCGCACTGATTTTCAGCGTGGCATAGTGGGTATGAGGGACGACGGGGGACTACAGGTGCATAGTACCGGAGACCAAGGCTCCGGCATACTCACGTCCATGAGCAAGGCTAACTGCTTTATCGTGTTGCCCGCCGAGTGCGGCAATATCGAGGTCGGGGACGTAGTAGACATCCAGCTCTTCGCTGGACTGGTATAGAGGTAAAAACACCGGGCCAATCGCCGACCCGGTGTTTACTGCCTTCAGGCGATCACGGCGCATCTCTCGAGGCGCGCCGTGCCAATTACCGCCTGGCTTAGCCGAGGCGGGCGGCACGGCGGGCAGCTCGCGCCATCTTTCTGCGCTTGGCTGCCGCACGCCGGGCGGCGCGCCGTTGTGCTGCCTGTTTGCGGAGATATGCACGCTCCCACTTCCTGGCAAAGGCAGTCACAGCCTTTTCTTTGGCTGCCTTGATGCGGGCAGCGGCACGTGCCACCAGCTGTTTGGCCCGACGCTCTGCCTTTTTGGCTTTGATCTCTGCAGCACGCTGTTTGGCTGCTGCGCGGTTGGCCAGCTTCAGCTTTGCCGCCATGAGCTTGGCACGCGTGGCCTTGACCGTTGTCTTTTTCTTCGCTGCAGGACGTCCGCGTTTCTTTACTACCTTGCCTTTAGTCTTCTTTGCTGCTGCCTTTTTCATTTTAGCCATGGTGGTATTGACTCCCTCCGTACGTTAAGAGCAATTTATATTATAAACACAAATGTTATGAGTGCAATCAAGTTTATTTTCAGGCGATGCTGGCGTACGTCATGGGAGGCGTCTTCAAGTGCGTGCATGCACGTGCGTTTCGATATCTTGAATGGGCAGCGTGTTGATTCAGAAATTGCATCAGCGCACTGCGCCCAGAGAGAGTGCTCGCTCACGACTGGCTTCATTTTCAAGCATTGCCTGCGTTGCGCTCCAGTCTGGATCCGCTTCAGGCCAGCCCTGCATATGCCTTTGCACCAGATCGCACAAGGCCAGCATATGCGCATCACTGTCGTTCAGTGCCGGAATGTAGCGATACTCCTGCCCGCCCGCGCCAAGAAAAATATCACGATTGACCATCGCTACTTCTTCCAGTGTTTCCAGGCAATCCGCCGAAAAACCCGGGCACACAACATCTACACTCGCCACGCCATCTGACGCCCACTGCCGCAGTGTGTGATCGGCATAAGGCTGCAACCACGCCTCGCGTCCAAAGCGGGACTGGAAACCGACTTGCCAGCGTTCCGGTGCAAGCTGTAGCTTTTCCGCAACAAGACGGGCGGTTTTCAGGCACTCACAGTGATAGGGATCCCCTTGCGTGAAAAAGCGTTTTGGAATTCCATGAAACGAGAATAACAGCCGTTCACCGGGCGGGCGCTGTCGCCATGCCTGCTGGATGCTGTTCGCCACAGCATCAATATAACCGGCATCGTCGTGATAGTGATTGATCATGCGCAGCTCGGGGAGCCAACGCCAGCTTTTCAGTTCGCCACTGACGGCATCAAAGGTGGACGCCGTGGTTGATGCGGAATATTGCGGGTAGAGTGGCAGCACCAGCATGCGACGTACATTCTGCCCACGCAGCTGCTGCAAGGCGGAAGCGATGGAGGGATTGCCGTAGCGCATGCCCAGGGCAACCGTCACCGGCCCCGGCAAGCGCTGCCGCAACGCTGCCTGCAGGGCCTCCGCCTGACGACGGGCTATCGTCAGCAGGGGGGAACCCTGCTCCGTCCATACTTTCTGATAGGCATGCGCCGAACGTGACGGCCGGATACGCAAAATCACACCGTGCAGCACCAGCCACCACAGGGCGCGATTCATCTCCACCACCCGCGGATCCCACAGGAACTCCGCCAGATAACGTCGCAAGGCCTCTGGTGTGGGGGCATCGGGTGTACCCAGATTGGTCAGCAGTATTCCGGTGCCAGACTGCACACCATGTGCGTGATTTTCACTGCCCTGAAACATCATGATGCCGCTTCAGGTTTAGCGCAGTAGTCGTTCAGGCAGGCGCTGAATGCCGCACCCAGTTGTGGGTGGCGCAGGCCATACGCTACCGTGGCTTCCAGATAGCCCAGCTTGCTGCCGCAATCATAGCGTTTACCCGTAAACTGGTAGGCGAGTACCTGCTCTGTATGCAGCAGTCTGGCGATGGCATCTGTCAGCTGAATTTCACCCTGGGCACCATCGTTCTGGGACTCCAGCAGGCTGAAAATCTGAGGCGACAGGATATAACGGCCTACCACCGCAAGTGTCGAGCGTGCATGGGCGGGTGCGGGTTTCTCCACGATCGCGGTAACACGCCCGAGTCCTGACTTAATGGCGTCAACATTCACTATGCCGTATTTATCCGTGTCTGAGGCTGGAATCTCTTCCACCGCAATCAGGGAACAGGCATGCTTCTGGTACTGCGCCGTCATTTGCGCCAGACAACCGTGCTCACCGCCATCAATCAGATCATCCGCCAGTATGACGGCGAAGGGTTGCGCGCCGACGATTTCCTTCGCACACCATACGGCGTGCCCCAAGCCCAGGGCCTGTGGCTGGCGCACATAGGCGCAGGACACACCTTTGGGAAGAATGTCGCGCACCAGCTTGAGTAATTCGATATTGCCGCGCTTTTCCAGCTCCTGTTCCAGCTCATAGGAGCGATCGAAATGGTCTTCGATAGCCCGTTTGTTGCTGCTGGTGACAAAGATCATCTGGGTGATGCCTGCCGCTGCAGCCTCTTCCACGGCATATTGAATCAAGGGCTTGTCTACGATGGGCAACATCTCTTTGGGGTTCGCCTTGGTGGCGGGAAGAAAGCGGCTGCCCAAACCGGCAACAGGGAAGACCGCCTTGGTAATCTGCGCCCTCATGCCTTGGCCGTACTGAATTTGATCACGTTAGAGCTGTCCTGCGGTGGTGTTATTTATGTTGCCAAGTATGCTCTTAATGGGTGAGGATACTGTACCATACCCGCCATCCCGCGGCATCGGAACGCGGTGTAAACTGCGCGCATTAGGGATATCAGACAGGCCTCGACGCAATGCATATCCGCGTATCCATGCGGCAAGCCACGCCGAGGGTGTAAAAACAGCCGCGACAGTAACAACAGAAAAGAGCAACACGTGGCTCGCAGTCACATTGATATTTTTACGCGCGTGCTCACGCTAGCGGGTCAGATTTTCACCGTCGCCTGCTGCTCGCGGATACGGTGAGCTTGTGCTATTGCTTGCCCGGAAATAATATCGAGACCAGAAAGGCGAGCAACAGCATTACCCCAACCACACCAAACATCATCCAAGTCAAATCCATGACATCAACCTCCTCAGCCAAACATGTCGTTATATAAGGTCTGCGCCCAGTCGAGAGCGGCTCCACCCTTGGCAGCGTCGCGCGATTCATCCGTGCCGGTACTGTCCTTGGCCGGGCTGAAGGCTTTGGTATTGCCGTCATAGCTGTAGCTCACCCACATACTGATCGCCTCATTCGGTTCGGTATTCACCAGCGAGTAGCACAGGCTGGCCGGGCTGACCCAGTCAATCGTCTTGCCTGCTTCATGCGCGGCAATGACCTTGGCCACGTATTTACCCTCGCTGTTGGCGAGGTGCGCACTCTTGGGGAAACCCATTGGCCGGCTGTCACCGGCCACGTACACGCGCGGATCGCCTGGCACGTGGTATTTCAGCACATCTATGTTCGCTTCTTTTTGCGGACTCTTGGGATCCACCAGACCTGCCACCTCAATCAACTTTGAAGCGCGCACCCCGGGATAAATCGCCGCCTCGTCGAACTTATAGGAGTCAAATTCGGTTTCAATGGTTTTCGTATCCGTGTTCACGCCGGTAATATTGACCGAAGGAACATATTCCACATAGCCCTTGTACAGTTCATCAAACGCGGCGCGAAAGCCGGCCTTTTTCACTGCGATGTCAGGATTGTGATCCAGTAGCAGCACCTTGCCCTTGATCTTGTGCTGCTTGAAGTAGGACGCAATCATGCAGGTGCGCTCATACGGCGCAGGCTTGCAGCGGAAATTTCCGCTGGGCACGGTCTGCACAAAAATTCCGCCCTTGAAGTTTTCGATCTTGCGCTTGATCGAAACATGCTCAGCACCCATCATCCAGCCTGCCGGATGTTCGGTACGCAGACGATATTCGGTTTCCGGATCCTTGATGCCGATACGCTCGTAGTCGTAGTCTATGCCCGGCGTCAGCACAAGATAATCATAGGCGATCTCGCCCTGATCGGTATATACCTTGCGCGCGCCGCGATCGACGCCTGTGCAGGTAGCGCTGAAAAATGTGTAGCCGCCGTTCCTGGCCGCGTCCAGGAAACTGTGTCCTGCGAGAAACTCCAGATTGATGACGCCTGCATACCACAGGTTGCTGGAAAAGCAGGAGCTGTACATCGCACGCTTTTCTATCACCACGACATCGAGCTTGTCATTCTCTTTCTTGAGATACTTGGCAATGGTGAGGCCGGCGGTGCCCGCACCGACCACGACGACCCGCGGGCCTTTGGGCTTTGGCAGATAGGCCTTGCCCCGATGCACCGCCGCCGATTTCGGTGCCGCCTCTGCCTGCGTCACATGACCACCTGCTCCCGCTGTAATCAATGCAGCGCCGGTTAATTTGACAAAATCGCGTCTTGATATCTTGCTCATAGGCAGCTCTCTCGCAGCAGTTTAAATGTTGATGCGCCGGTCAGTAGCCTATACCAAGCAGGCCTTTATGAAAAGAGGAAGTGGATGCGTCAGGGCGTTGCCGCAGGACAGCGGCGAACAAGACAGCAGCGCCCACACACCGGGCGTGGGCGGCACATGCTCTTGGCGTGCGCCACGATCAGGGCATGAAACTCGTTAAACACGGCCACCCGGCCGGCCCCGCCCAACTGCCCTTCTATATCGGCGCGCAGGGTTTCATAGCGTTCATCGCCCTGGATCAGCCCCAGACGCGTGAACAAACGTCGGGTATAGGCGTCTATCACAAACACCGGGCGCTGAAAGGCATACAGCAGGATGTCGTCTGCGGTCTCGGGACCGACACCGTGCACCGTCAGGAGTTGTTGGCGTAATCGTGGCGTGTCCAGGCAAGCCAGGGCATCGAATCCGCCCTGCTCAACATACCAATGGCAATAACTGCGCAGGCGACGCGCCTTGACGTTGAAATAACCCGAGGGCTGGAGCAGCTTTGCCAGCCGCGCGTGCGGCGTGCCGGTAATGGCCGTGGGGCTGAGCAGTTGCGCCGTGCGCAGATTGGCAATGGCCCGCTCAACATTGCTCCATGCGGTATTCTGCGTCAGCACCGCACCCACCATGACTTCAAACGGCGTCTCGCCCGGCCACCAGTGCTGTGCACCGTGCTGGCGGTAGAGACTGCGATATATCGTCTGCAGCCGCATGTATGGCGGGCATTATCCGCCGCGGGACCGGTGTCGCGCGCGCGCTGCGCCTAGTTGTTGCGGCCTCTGGCGCTGCCCGCTGCGCGGCTTCGCAGCAACCCGCACTATCGGCTCGGTCTCCAGCCCGGCGAGCTGGCGCAGGCTGTTTATTTCCTCAGGCGTCAGATCCTTGTGGTGTCCACGCCGCAAGGCGCGCGCAAGCAAAAAGTCGCCGTAGCGCACCCGGGTGAGCCGGCTTACCTTGAGGCCCTGCGATTCCCACAAACGCCGCACCTCGTGTTTGCGGCCTTCTTTCAGCACCACGTGGTACCAGTGGTTTGCACCCTCTCCGCCGCCATCGACGATGCTGTCGAAATGCGCCATGCCGTCCTCCAACATGACACCACTCTGCAGGCGCTGCAGCATGTCGGCATCGACCTCGCCCAGTACCCGCACGGCATATTCACGCTCGATCGCGCGTGACGGATGCATGAGACGGTGGGCCAGTTCGCCGTCGGTGGTCAGCAGAATCAGGCCGGAGGTGTTGATGTCGAGGCGGCCAATGGCGATCCAGCGCGCCGAGCGCAGCACCGGCAATTGTTCGAAGATGGTGGCGCGTTGTTCCGGGTCATCACGCGTGCATATCTCGCCCACGGGTTTGTGGTAGGCGAGTACGCGGCATTTCCCGCCGCTGAGCCGGTGCTGTGGCACCGGTTGCCCGTCAATCAGGATTTTGTCCTGCGGCGTTGTCCGGGCGCCGACAGTCGCAGTCACGTCGTTCAGGGTGATGCGGCCAGCTTCAATCCAGGCCTCGATCTCCCTGCGCGACGCATAGCCTGCACGCGCCAGCACCTTTTGCAGTTTTTCACTCACCCTGTGTGCCGGATGCCACGGCGGCAACCTCGCCGTCCACAGCGGCAGAAATCTCTGTAGCCCCAGACTGCGTAGCTGCCAGGCCGGTTTCCAGCGCGGCGAGCATGTCCGCATCCGGCGCATGGATTTCCGACAAGGGCGGCAACTGACTCAGACTGGTGAGGCTGAAGTGATCCAGAAATTGACGTGTCGTACCATAGAGCACGGGTTTTCCCGGCACGTCACGATGACCAATGCTGCGTATCCACTCGCGCTCAAGCAGCGTCTTGATGATGGTCGTGCTTACTGCAACTCCGCGCACTTCTTCGATTTCACCGCGCGTAATGGGCTGGCGGTAAGCGATCAGGGACAGCGTTTCCAGCAGCGCACGCGAATAGCGCTGTGGACGCTCCTCCCACAGCCGGGCAAGCCAGGGGCTCAACTCCTGCCTGGCCTGAAAGCGGTAGCCGCTGCCGACTTCGACCAGCTCGACACCCCGCGTCGCGCACTCCTCGCCCAGCATACCCAGCAGTTCACCTACCTGCTCGCGTGACGGTCGCTCTTCGTCGCTGAACAGCGTCAGCAGCCGCTCCACGCTGAGCGGCTCTTCCGCCGCGTACAGCGCTGCCTCAATCACATTTTTCAATTGGCCGGCATTCATTGGTTTGTGCTCGCAGCCCTCACGTAAATGGGCGCCCATGCCTCGTTCTGGGTAAAATCGATCAGTGATTCCTTGACCAGTTCGAGCAGCGCGAGAAAGGTAACCACCACGCCGCTGCGGCCATCGCTGATGTTAAACAGCGTGCTGAATTCGACAAATTTGTCTCCCCGCAACTGGCTCAACACCTGCGACATGCGCTCCCGTACAGACAGGGGCTCGCGCCGGATATGGTGATGGGTAAACATCACCGCACGCTGCATCAGATCCCTGAAGGCGTGCAGCAGTTCGTCCAGGCTTACTGTAGGCTGGGGCCGGGCATGCTCGGTCAGCGTCACCATCGCCAGCGCATGAAACACGTCACGCCCAAGCTGGGGCCGAGCGTCCAGCTGATCTGAAGCCTGCTTGAAACGTTCGTACTCCTGCAGCCTGCGTACCAGCTCCGCGCGCGGGTCGTCTTCCTCAGCGATCAGCGGCGGACGCGGCAGCAGCATGCGCGACTTGATCTCGGCCAGCATGGCGGCCATCAGCAGATATTCCGCCGCCAGCTCCAGCCGCAGGCCCTGCATCATATCCACGTATACAATATATTGCTCCGTGATGCGCGCGATGGGAATATTGAGGATATCAAGGTTCTGGCGCTTGATCAGGTATAGCAGCAGATCCAGCGGGCCTTCGAAGGTGGTTTCAAGAATGACCTCCAGCGCGTCTGGCGGTATGTAGAGATCCAGCGGAAAACGCGTCAGCGGTGTGCCCTGGATGATCGCCAGCGGCAGTTCGGCCTGCACGTTGTCTTGGGTATCGGTGGTCTGCATCAGTATGCCCTCAACGGTACACGAGACCCATCGCCTGACGCACCTCGTCCAGCGTGCTGCGCGCCACGTCACGTGCCGCGTCGCAACCCTCAGCGATGATGCTGCGCACCAGTCCGGGGTTTGCAGCAAACTCCTGCGCCCGCTCCCGGATCGGCGCCAGCTCCGCCTGTATCGCCTCGATCAGGGGTTTTTTGCAATCCAGGCAGCCGATGTCTGCACTGCGACACCCCTGTTGCACCCAGCCCTTGAGTTCGTCACCGGAGTATACCTGGTGCAGCGCCCATACCGGGCATTTCTCAGGCTCACCCGGGTCGGTTCTGCGCACGCGTGCAGGGTCGGTGGGCATGGCGCGCAGCTTGGTTTCAACCACTTTGGGGTCTTCCCGCAATGAAATGGTGTTGTTGTACGACTTCGACATCTTCTGACCGTCCAGCCCCGGCATCTTGGGTGTGGGCGTGAGCAAGGCGTGCGGCTCCACCAGAATAATGCGCCCACCGCCCTCCAGATAGCCAAACAAGCGTTCACGGTCGCCCAGCGTAATGTTCTGGCGCGCCTCGATCAGGGCGCGCGCGGTCTCTATTGCGGAATGGTCGCCCTGCTCCTGATAGCGCTTGAGCAGTTCCCTGTAGTGTGCAGCATTTTTGCCGCCCAGCTTCTTGATAGCGGCCTCCGCCTTTTCCTCGAACCCGCGCTCACGCCCGTACATATGGTTGAAGCGGCGCGCTACTTCACGCGTCAACTCCACATGCGCCACCTGATCTTCCCCCACCGGCACCTGCCCGGCCTTGTAGATCAGTATGTCCGCACTCTGTAACAGCGGGTAGCCGAGAAATCCGTAGGTGGCGAGATCCTTTTCCTTGAGCTTTTCCTGCTGATCCTTGTAGCTCGGCACGCGCTCCAGCCAGCCCAGCGGCGTAATCATGGACAGCAGCAAGTGCAGCTCGGCATGCTCCGGCACGCGCGACTGGATAAACAGCCTGGCAGCACCGGGATTGATGTCTACCGCCAGCCAGTCGATCACCATGTCCCACACGCTTTCACTGATGATTGACGGGTCTTCGTATTGCGTAGTGAGTGCGTGCCAGTCGGCAATAAAGAAAAAACATTCGTATTCGTGCTGCAACCGCAGCCAGTTTTTCAGCACGCCATGATAATGGCCAAGATGCAGTTGTCCGGTCGGCCGCATGCCTGAAATCACGCGCCGGTGTTGTGTCGGTATGGAGCTCAAGCAGCAGTCTCCTCAGAGTCCGGCCAGATAGTACAGTGCACTTTGTATGGCCTGCACCGGGGGATAAAGGATGCTGCTGAGCAGCCCGCTCATCAGCAACAGCACCAGTATGATCATGCCATACGGCTCGATGCGGTTAAACTGCCATGACCATGGCCCCGGCAACAATCCTGAGAGCACGCGGCCGCCGTCGAGCGGCGGTATCGGCAGCAGGTTCAGCACCAGCAGGATCACATTGATGAAGATGCCCGCGCCGCCCATATAGATCATGAATTGCCCCACTGCCCCGGACGCAGGTCCGAGGCTGATGCCGAGTTTCATTACGCCGGCCCAGAGCAAGGCCATGAGCAAATTGGAGAGGGGTCCCGCCACGGCTACCAGTGCCATGTCGCGTTTCGGATGCCTGAGATTTTCCCAGGTCACGGGCACCGGCTTGGCCCAGCCAAAGATGAACGGCAGCTTGAATGCCAGCATCAGCAGCGGCACCAGGACAGTGCCGACAGGATCAATGTGCTTGATCGGGTTTAGCGTAAGACGCCCCAGCATCATTGCGGTCGGGTCGCCCAGTTTGCGCGCCACCCAGCCATGGGCGACTTCATGCACCGTGATGGCAAACAACACCGGCAGCGCCCACACGGCAATGCGCTGCATCAGACTCAACTCTTCCATGAACGGATTATACCTGCTTTAGGGCGGGCCCTGAAATTTGAATCAGGCCGGCCTCAGCCGCCCACGACCGCCTGTATGTCGCCCTTGCCGTGGCGCGTAATCTCCGGCACATCGCCCACCATATCCACCACCGTGGTGGGCTCCAGCCCGCAGTTGCCGCCATCAATGACCACATCCACCTGATGCGCCAGCACTGTCCGGATCTCCTCGGCATCATTCAACGGCAGCCCGGTGCCCGGCATGATCAGCGTGGAACTCATCAGCGGCTCGCCCAACGCCTCCAGCAAGGCCTGGGTGATGGCATTCTCAGGCACCCGCAGGCCGATAGTCTTGCGCTTGGCATGTTGCAGGCGGCGCGGCACTTCGTGCGACGCGCTCAGTATAAAAGTATATGGGCCCGGCGTGAGTTTTTTCAGCAGGCGGTAAGCCACGTTATCGACCTTGGCGTAGGTGGCAATTTCAGACAGGTCACGACAGACCAATGTGAAATTGTGTTTGTCATCGACCGCGCGAATACGGCGGATGCGTTCCATTGCGGTCTTGTCGCCGATGTGGCAGCCGAGCGCATAACATGAGTCGGTGGGATATGCGATCACCGCGCCCGCCCGCAGCGCGGCCACTACCTGATTGATCAAGCGTAGTTGCGGGTTTTGCGGATGAATATGGAAATACAGCACGCAGAAGTTTCTCGGGTGGTGTGGTCAATGTGCTGCATTCTGCCAGTCACTCCAGACCGGCGTACAGCCTGACGGTAGCGGCGGCAGTTTGCCGAGTTCGAGCCACGGCTGCTCCGGGCCATGATAGTCAGAGCCGGCAGAGGCCAGCAGGTCGAACTCCCTGGCGTAATTCGCCATCGTGTAGTAATCGTTGCGGCTGTGGCTGCCCGATACGACTTCGATCGCAGCACCGCCATGCTGCTTGAATTCGCCCAGCAGTTGACGCAGGCGGGTAGCAGTGAGCTTGTAACGTGCCGGATGCGCGATAACCGCCTGCCCGCCGGCGCTGTGTATCCAGTGCAAGGCCTCCGGCAACGTAGCCCACTCGCCTGCGACATACCCCGGCTTGCCCTGCGTGAGATACTTCTTGAATACTTGGCCCAGGTCTTTGGCATATCCGCGTTCGACCAGATAACGCGCAAAGTGGGTGCGGCTCAGGATCGTGCCGTGGGCATACGCGCTGGCGCCCGCATACGCATTTTCGATGCCGCGCTTTTCGAGACGGCGCCCCATCTCCTCCGCACGCCAGTCGCGAAAGGCGCGCATTGCCGCCAGCCCCTGCTGCAATACAGCGTTGGTGTGGTCTATACCCAAACCCACGACGTGGATCGTCTTGCCCTGCCATGTCACCGATATCTCGACACCGGGCAGCAGCGTGATCCCCAGGGTGGCGGCAGCAGCCAAGGCCTCGTGCAGGCCGTCGGTGACATCGTGATCCGTCAGCGCCAGCACATTCACCCCCTGCTGTGCGGCACGCGTAACGAGTTCGACGGGGCTGAGCGTGCCGTCGGAGGCGGTCGAGTGGCTGTGCAGGTCGTAACGCAGACTCATTAAGGCGGGCGGGCCAGAGGGAAACGTGACGGCTAGTATGCACTATCCGGCCCCGTTTTGGCAGGCTGCCCGGCTACGATGCGGCGCAAAAAATGTTATAATACGCGTCTTGCATGGCATCAGGATTGGAGCCCGGTCAACATGACTTTCGTCGTCACGGAAAATTGCATCAAGTGCAAATACATGGATTGCATAGAGGTATGCCCGGTGGATTGCTTCCACGAAGGGCCCAATTTTCTGGTCATTGACCCGGATGAATGCATCGATTGCACCCTGTGCGAGCCGGAGTGTCCCGCCAACGCCATCCTCGCCGAGGATGCCGTGCCCGATGACCAGAAACATTTCACTCCGCTCAACGCCGAGCTTGCCAAACAGTGGCCGGTGATTACCGAAAAGGGCGAGCCGCCGGCCGACGCCAAGGAATGGGATGGCGTGCCAGACAAGCTCAGCTACCTTGAGCGTTAAGCACAGACGGCGCACACCGAAGCAGCCTCGCCGCGTCGCATAACCACAGTCAGGCGCTGTGGCAGGTTAAATTTCCAGCATCAGGGTCGAGCGCATCAAAGCTATGGCTGGCGCAGCGCTTTCCGAAACGGTTCCCTCGCCGCTCCTGGTACCTTACCACCAGGATCCGTTACCGCTTCTTGCCGACCACATTCTCGACCACCACACGGCTGACCTGAGCCAGGTGGTGATTCTGTTGCCGCATCTGCAGCCGGCTGCCCGGCTGCGCCACTGCCTGTTGCACGCCGCCAGCCGGCGCCAACGCCCCGCCCTGCTCGGCCCGCGTATTACCACCTTGCGCCAGTGGGCTGAACGCCACTGCGGCGACACGCCCGTGTTATCCCGTCACGCCGCCGAGCTGATGCTGGCAGAGGCCTTGCTCCAGCACCCCGTCATGGTGGGCGATGACCAGCCGTGGCGCCTCGTCGACAGCCTGTTGCAACTGTTCGACGAGCTGACGCTGCACGCCGTGCACCTGCCGGATGACCTGGAACAGTTCACGCAACAACTGCTCACTGCGTATGGCATGCCAGCCGGCACCAGCGGACTCAGCCGCGAGGCGAAACTGGTGCACACCCTCTGGCGCGCATGGCAGGAGCAACTGCACGCGCAAGAGACGCGCGATGCCAGCAGCGCCTATCTGGCTGCACTGGGTGCGAGCCTGTCTGCGGCAGCGGGCATCACTACAGAAACACACTTCTATCTTGCAGCCAGCCCCGAGCTAACGCCCGCCGAAATCGCGTGGGCGGCTGCACTCGCCGGGCAGGGCCGGCTGACCTGGGTATGTCACGGCCTGCCCGAGCACGCCGTCGGCAGCGCCGACTACCACCCCGATGCCCCCCTCCAAGGCCTCTTTCATAAGATAAATATTAATTATAAATCAGTTAATTATAGTGATACTCTAACCTCATTAATTAACTGTGTTTATACGCTTGAACCCACCGCGCTTAAATCCCGGGCAGAGGCCTACGCAGCGCAACAGCCCGTCAGCCCGGCGCAGGACCGGCTCCACCTGCTGCATGCAGGTGAGGCCGAGCAGGAGGCGCGGGCCATCGCCCTGCAAGTCCGGCGCTGGCTGCTGGAGGGCGCCACCCGCATCGGCATCGTCGCCGAAGACCGGCGGCTGGCACGCCGGGTGCGGGCACTGCTGGAGCGGGCCGAGATCACGGTACAGGATCACGCCGGCTGGGCCCTGTCCACGACCAGCGCAGCCAGCGTGCTGGAGCGCTGGTTGCAAGCGGTCGAAGAAGATTTCGCCGCGTTGCCGCTGCTCGATGTGCTCAAGTCCCCGTTTGTATTCTCCGGCCAGAACCGCGCCGAGTGGCTGGCCGCCATCTATCGCTTTGAACAGGATGTGGTGCAGCATGAGAACATTGGCCGCAACCTCACGCGTTACCGCAAGCACCTCGCCTATCGCCAGGCACGATTACCGGCGAGTTTTGCAGCGGCCTCGCGCGCCGTGGCCGAACTGCTCAACAAGATTGAATACGCCGCCGCGCCGCTGCTGCTGTTTCAGGCCGGCAAGTCACACCGGCCTGAAGACCTGTTGAATGCTGCCGAAGAAAGCCTGCGCCGGCTTGGAATTACAGCAGCCTGGACGACAGACGCTGCGGGGCAGTCGGTGCTGCGTGAACTACGCGCCATGCGCCAGGCACTGCCCGGCCGCTCACTGCGCATGCGCTGGCCGGATTTCAGGACCTGGCTGGGGCGCACTCTGGAGCGCGTCAACTTTATCCCGGTCGTGAACGATGAGCGGGTGCAGCTACTCACCCTGCAACAGACGGCCTACGCCCACTTCGATGCCTTGGTGATCGCAGGTGTCGACGCCGCCAACTGGCCCGGCGCGGCTGATAGCTCGCCTTACTTCAACAGTGCGGTACGGCACGAGCTTGCGCTGCCCACGGCGCACGCCATCCGTACCCGGCGCTTTCACTCTTTTCGCCGCTTACTGCAAAGCGCACCCGCCGTGCTGCTTACGGTCTGCCGCGAGCAACAGGGGCAGCCGGTGCGACCCAGCCCGTGGCTGGAGCTGCTGCAAACGTTTCATCAACTGGCCTATCGGCAGTCGCTGGAGGATCACACGCTGGCTGCGCTGTTGCAGGACAGGCGCAGCGAGGTATTTCGCGCCGACACCGCCGACCTGCCAGCGCCGCTGCGCTACCCGCAGCCCAGCGTGCCCACGCTGCTGCTGCCCGCCACACTGTCTGCCCACGCACACCAGCAAATTATTGACTGCCCCTATCAGTTTTTCGCCGCCCGCTGTTTGGGGCTCAAGCCGGTCGAGGCCTTGCGTGCGCGGCTGGAGAAATCGGATTACGGCGAACGCATCCATCGCATTCTGAGCGCCTTTCATCGCGGCCAACCCGGTTTGCCCGGTCCGTTCAGCGAGCCCTTGACGCCCGTCACCCGCGCCGCCGCCGAACAACTGCTGGCCGCGATCAGTCGCGCCGTCTTTGCGCAGGATCTGGAAGACAACTTTGAGCACCGCGGCTGGCTCCAGCAGTGGCTCGCAACGCTGCCGTACTACCTCGACTGGCAGACCGAACGGGCGCAGCAGTGGCAGGTCGCCGCCTGTGAACTTGAATTGCAACGCAGCTGGCCTGAGCTGGCCATCAAGGGCCGCATCGACCGTATCGACAACAGTGTGGATGGTTGCGCTGTGCTCGATTACAAAACCGGCGCAACGCTGCCGTCGCAGAACGACATCGAGAGCGGCGAGGCGATCCAGCTGCCGTTTTATGCCTTGCTGGCACAGGATCATGAGCACCCTGTAACGCAAGTTGCATACATCGCCATCGGCAATGAGAAAATATCCACCGCTGCCCAACTCGAAGGCGCGATGCTCAGCCATATCACCCAGGCCACCGCCGAGCGTCTCCAGCAGGTCATGCAGGACATGCGCGCCGGGCAACCGCTGCCTGCGTGGGGCGATGAGAAGACCTGCCGTTACTGCACGATGGCGGGGCTGTGCCGCAAACAAATGTGGCTGAGCGAACCCGCATGAGCTACATGAATGCTATCCTGCCCTCGCGTAATGCCGTGGTACTGGCCTCGGCCGGCACCGGCAAAACCTGGCTGCTGGTGACACGCATCATCCGTTTGCTGCTCGAAGGCACGCCGCCCGCCGGGATACTTGCCATCACCTTCACCCGCAAGGCGGCCCTCGAAATGCAGGAGCGACTCTCGCAACGCCTGCTCGAGCTTGCCTGCCTGGAGGAGCCGGAACTCGACGCGGCGCTGGCAATACTGGGGCTGGCCGCAGACGCAACCCAGCGGCAACGTGTCCGCAATGCGTACGAAACCCTGCTGAAAAGCGAGCACAGCCCGCGAGTCACCACCTTCCATGCCTTTTGTCAGGAATTGTTGCGCCGGTTTCCGCTTGAGGCCGACGTCCCACCGGGCTTTGAGTTGATCGAGAATGCCGGGGTACTGGCACAGGCGGCACTTGAGGCCTTGTTGAGCGAGGCCACCAAGGCACCGGATAGCCCGCTGGCACAGGCGCTCGAGTGCCTCATGCAACATGCTCGCGGCGCGGATGCCGTACGTACGCTGCTGCTCCGGTTTCTGGAGTACCGCAGTGACTGGTGGGCCTGCACCGAGGGCAGCCCTGACCCGGCACGCCACGCTGCTGATCTACTGCGCCGGCAAATGGCAGCCGACACCTCGGGCACACTCGCGGGAGATTTCCTTGTTCCGGATACGTTCGCCCTGCTCGATGAGTTTGCCACGTTGTTGCTGCGCCACCCGTTGGCCTCAAACACCCGTGATGCGGCGTTGATACATACGCTGCTGGCAACGTCTGCGCACACGACGACTGACTTCCATACCGTTAGTCGGGTGTTTCTGACTGCTAATGGCACAGTGCGCGCACGCAAGCCTTCCAAGACACTCAGCGACAAACTCGGCAGCACAGGCGCTGAACGCCTGCTGGCACTGCATGTGCAATTGTCTGATCTGGTGCTGCAGGCGCTGGAGTTGGAGGCGCGCCGCATGACGGTAGCGCTGTCATCGGCATGGTTCAGTGCCGGCGCACGCCTGCTGGAGCACTACCAGCGTATCAAGGCCGAGCAGCGCCTGCTCGACTTCAGCGATCTGGAATGGAAGGCCAGCCAACTCCTGCAGCACTCCGACAATGCCCAATGGGTGCAATACAAACTGGATCAGCGCATCGACCATCTGCTGGTCGATGAGTTTCAGGACACCAATCCGACCCAGTGGCGCTTGCTGCTGCCGCTACTCGAGGAATTGGCCGCCGGTCAGACCGGCCGCGCGCGCAGCGTATTTCTGGTGGGCGACCTCAAGCAATCCATCTACGGTTTCAGGCGCGCCAATCCTGAACTCTTCGCTACCGCCGCACTCTGGCTGGCGCAAAATCTCAACGCCCCCAGCTACCCGCTGGATGTTTCGTGGCGCTTTGCGCCTGTATTGTGCGACTTCTTCAACCAGGTGTTTGAACAGCGCCTGCCCGCCTTCCACCCCCACAGCACGCATCGCACGACACTCTGGGGCCAGATCGAACTGCTCCCGCTGATACGCCCGGAGGACGCGGCGCCGCAACAACCCGCGACAACTATCTTTCGCAACCCATTGCAGCAGCCGCGCCCTGCCGGCGGCGAGCAACGCCACGTGCTCGAAGGTCAGCAGATTGCACAGCGCATCCACGGCCTCATGGAAACACGCACGCCTGTCGCGGACGGGGCCCGCACGCGTGCGCTCAGCTATAACGACATCCTGATTCTGATACGCAACCGTACCCATGTGCCCGCGTACGAAAGCGCATTGCGCGATGCCGGTATTCCCTTTATCGGTGCCACCCGGGGTACCTTGCTCGATACCGTTGAGGTGCAGGACATGATCGCCCTGCTCGACGTGCTGATCACGCCCTATGACAATCTGGCACTGGCGCAGGTATTGCGCTCCCCCTTGTTTGCCTGCAGTAATGACGACCTCATCCAGTTGGCCACCGACGCGTCCCTGCCCTGCTGGATAGACCGCCTTGCCGCGCTCGCTGCCAGTCTTGCGCCGGGTGCGCCGCTGGCACGGGCACAGCGCTGGCTGAGCCGCTGGCGCGAACGTGCCGGTCAGGTGCCGATGCACGACCTGCTGGACAGCATCTATGCCGAAGGCAATGTGCTTGCGCGCTACGAGGCCGCCTTTCCGCCCCCACTGAAAACGCGGGCCTGCGCCAATCTCACGCGTTTCATGGAACTGGCATTGGAAGTAGACAGCGGACGCTACCCCAGTCCGGGGATGTTTCGGGCGCGACTGGACACCCTGCGTGACAGTGCGCAGGAAGCACCCGACGAAGCGCCTGCACCCGCGCATGAAGCCCGGGTACGCATCCTCACCGTGCATGCCGCCAAAGGCCTGGAGGCAGCCGTGGTATTTGTGGCCGACGCCACCGCCACCACCTCCCCGCGCGGCCCGCAGCCGCTCATCTACTGGCCGGCCGAAGCCGACAGGCCCAGCCACTTTTTCCTGCCCGCCACAGGCGACGTAGAGACACAACTCGGTGGAAAAATTCAACGACTGCTGGATGCCGCCGCCGAGCGGGAGGAGATGAACCTGCTGTATGTGGCACTGACGCGCGCCCGGCAATACCTGTTTATCTCCGGCTGCGCCCCCAGGAAGGGATCGTCACTGGGCTGGTACGGAATGATTGCCGAACGCCTGCAGCCGGATGTCGAGCCGCTGCATGCCAGCTGGCTGCAACGCTCCACAACCCCACCACCGCCCTTGCCTGCAATATCGCTACCGACACAAGCGGCTGTGCAGCCCAACATCGACATCCGTTTGTCGCAGCCGTTGCCTGCGATCCGACGTCCCAGCCTGAGACCCAGCCATGCTGAGCACGAAGACGCTGCGCAGGAGGTATACGATGCGGAGGCCGTCCTGCGCGGGATCGCCATCCACCGTCTGCTGGATCGACTCAGCCTGGGTAACACACCGTCGCGCGCACGCGCACTGCGCCAACTGGCTGATGAACTGCTACTGAACGACAGCGATGCGCGATTGTCCGTCTGGTGGGATGAAGCTCATCGGGTATTGCAGGCACCGGCACTACAGTTCCTGTTTACTGACGCCACTATTGAGGTCGCACACAACGAAACACCGTTGCATTACGAGGCGAACGGGCAGCACGTCTCCGGGGTGGTGGATCGCCTGGTCGTAACGCCGGACACGGTATGGATAGTCGATTACAAAACTCACGCTACGGTGCAGCCAGCCCACCTGGCGCAGGCGGCAGCGCCTTACCATGCGCAAATGCGCTTATACGCACACGGTGCCCTGCGACTCTGGCCTCAAAAGCAGGTGCGGCCCGTGCTGCTGTTTACAGCCTGCGCCGGACTGGTTGAGATACCGCTTTGACTGCGGATCGCCTCCCTACTCCTGAGTATGGCGTTCGCGGTGCTTCTTGTTGAGCGCCTTGCGGCGATCTTCCGGCGACATTTTATTCCACTGCTCACGCAGCTCCTGACGCTGCTCCGGTGGCAACTGGCGGAAGTGCTCGTAACGTTCACGGATACGCGCCTGCTCCTCCGGCGGCAGTTGCTTGAAATGCTCGTAACGCGCGCGTGTCCGGGCGCGTTGCTCCGGTGTCATTTTCTCCCAGCGCTGCGCACCTTCGTGCGTGTCCCCGACCAAGTGCATATAGGTGCGCAGCTCTTCCGGATACGGCAGTGCCGTATCGTCGGCTGCAACAGCCTGTTGTGCGCCCACCAGCAACAGTGCAAGCAGCACTGTAGCGCGGATGTGATTTAGCGATTTACGGTTGTTGTTCATGCGCGGCCTCAGGTTTCGGTGTAGGCCCCGGCCGGTGTGTGTTCGTCGAGCCAGCGGTAAAAGTCGAGGTCGGTCGCAATCTCCAGATTCTCCTCCGAGCCCACGATCTCCGTGATCTCGGGGGTCATAGCCACAAGACTGTCCGACGGCTGTGTTGTCCACATCACACCGCCCAGCACAAACACCAGCGCAGCTGCAGCCATTGCACCCGCAGGCAACCACCAGTGTGGCGCATGCCATGCCGGTTGAGCCTCCAGGCTGTCCAGCGCATGGCTGCGGGCGCTGTGCAGGCGCGACAGTGTGTGTGCGTCCAGCGCGCTCACGCTTTCCTCCAGACGGGCACGTGCAGCCGCCAGAAAGTCCTGTTCATCGTGTGTGCTCATGGTTGGTGGCCCTCCAGCAATGTGCGCAGGGTATGCACTGCGCGCGAGTAATGCGTTTTAACGCTGCCCGCCGAGCAACCCATCGCGTGTGCGGTTTCGGCAGTATTATAGCCTTCCCACGTGCGCAGCAAAAAGGCTTGCTGCTGGCGCAGCGGCAGTTTTTGTAAGGCCTCATCGATCGCACTCATCGCACGCTCGCCTGCAACCAACTCTGCAGGCCCTGCCATGCAGGGGTCGGCCAACTTGTGGAGCGGATCTTCTTCGCCTTCTTCACCATCCAGCCAGACGCGCCAGCGATTACGTACCTTGCTACGCCGGTACCAGTCGCGTATGCGGCTCTGGAGAATACGGTGAAACAACGGCCCCCACTCCTGCTCGTTGCGGCTACCATACTGCTGCGCAAGCTTAAGCATGGCCTCTTGCACCAGATCGAGCGCGTCTTCCGCATTGCCGGTAGCAAGCCGGGCCATGCGAAAGGCACGCCGTTCAATGTTGGCCAGAAACCGGTCCAGCGCTTGGTAAGTGTCCAGCGTGCCTCGCTCCGTTGGCCCAGAGATGCTGCTCAGTAGGTTGGTTGCAGTCCACATAGTGACTTTCCGTTAACAATTATACCTTACTCATACCCCCTCCACGGGTGCGTCATCTAATGCCTATAACGCTGACTATCAGTCAACCACGGAGCGAAGGCCTGGTGTTGACTATTGTGTGGCTGTGGCCTGTGTACGCTGCACGCCCTGTGGTTGAGGCTTCGATATTCATGCTGGCGGCAGCGCTGGGCGTGCACTGTGGTGTGAGCCTCATGCCTGCGCGCATGCTTGTTTTCCTTTGCCCTGGCGCTACGCTCGTTATGGTACTGTTTGTGTAGAGCTGCACGCTCGTCATGGTATTGTTCGTGTCCTCCTGCGCGCTCATCAAGGCGCTCATTCAACAGGCCAACGCGCCCCTCAAGATATTGTCTTATGTAGCCATAATTATCCCGTGTATTCTGGGCGAGATTGTAGCCCGACCTGGTATCTATATAGCTGGTTTCGTGAGCGAGCACAGGAGCGACTATAAACAGGCTCAACAGGCCGGCAACTGCAATGCTTGTTTTCATGTGTGCATCCTTGTGTGTGAGTGTCAGGTAGACATCAGGTTTAACGCAGTACTCCGCCCATGGTTGACACGCCATTGGCGGACACGACAGCGCAGTGGCTTTGTGGCGTGCCTGACAGCTTACGAAGGGGGTTAAAGTTGAGGCAGTACGGCAAGGCTATGATAGGATAAGAATCCTACTTATCTAATACTAACGCACGGGGCGCAGTCCATGACAGCCAATACCAGCGAAGAGCACCGGCATTACACCCGGATACAGTTTGACGCCAAGGTAAGTTTGTCACAGGGAGCAAAGCGCTGGGACAGCAGCCTGCTCGATATTTCACTCAAAGGGGCCTTGCTCAGCCAGCCGCAGGACTGGACTGGCACGATGGGTGACCAACTGCTGGCTGAACTGGTGCTGGACAGCGATGTCGTCATCATTCGCATGCAGGGTACGGTCACCCATATGGAAAATGGACATATCGGGCTACGTTGCGATCACATCGACCTCGACAGCATTGCGCACCTGAAGCGCCTCGTCGAGCTGAACCTCGGCGACGCAGAGCAACTCAACCGCGAACTCTCCTCCCTCCGCTAACGCGCACTTAACCGCGCAACACCTCCAGCGCCTCCGACAAACGCTGTACCGCATGTATCTCCATGCCCTTGAGCCCGCCCTTGGGCGCATTGGCGACGGGGATAACGGCTTGCTTGAAACCGTGCTTCACCGCCTCACGCAAACGCGCCTCACCACTCTGCACCGGCCGCACCTCACCCGCAAGACCTAGCTCGCCAAACACCACCAGATCGCGCGGCAAGGGGCGGCTGCGCAGGCTGGAGAGTGCCGCCAGCACCACGGCGAGATCGGCACCGGTCTCGGTCACACGCACGCCGCCCACCACATTCACAAACACGTCCTGATCATACATCGCAATACCGCCGTGACGGTGCAGCACCGCGAGCAGCATTGCCAGCCGATTCTGATCCAGCCCCAGCGTCACCCGGCGCGGATTGGCGCCATGGCATTCGTCCACCAGCGCCTGCACCTCCACCAGCAGCGGACGGTTGCCTTCGCGCGTCACCATGATCACGCTGCCCGGCACCGGCTCAGCATGTCGCGAAAGCAGAATCGCGGACGGATTGCTCACCTCGCGCAAACCCTTTTCGGTCATCGCAAACATACCGATTTCGTTCACCGCACCGAAGCGGTTTTTCACTGCCCGGATAACCCGATAGCTGCTCGCACCATCACCTTCGAAATACAGCACCGTATCGACCATGTGTTCCAGCACGCGCGGCCCGGCGAGCGTGCCTTCCTTGGTCACATGCCCGACCAGAAACAGCGCCGTGCCGGTATGCTTGGCGTAGCGCACCAGTTGCGCCGCGCTCTCGCGCACCTGCGCCACCGAGCCGGGCGCCGATTGCAGCGCCTCGGTGTACACGGTTTGAATCGAGTCGATCACCAGCACCCGAGGACGCTCACGCTCGGCACTGGCAAGAATGCGCTCCACATTGGTTTCGGTGAGGAGACGCAGCGCAGCAACGGACAATCCCAGACGCTGCGCGCGCATACTCACCTGTTGCGTCGATTCCTCGCCTGTAACATACAGCACCGGCTGCCGCGCGCTCAGCGCCGCCATGCACTGCAACAACAGCGTGGATTTGCCGATGCCCGGATCACCGCCGATCAGTATCACCGAGCCCTCGACCACGCCGCCGCCCAGCACCCGGTCAAGTTCGCCCAGCCCGCTCGACTGGCGCGCCTCGCTACTGGCCGCGACATCCTGCATGCTCTGCACGATGGCCGGCGCGTAATCGGCAAAGCGGGCGGCGCGGGGTGTGGCAGTGCTCACTAGCGTTTCTTCCAGGCTGTTCCAGGCACCGCAGTCGCTGCACTGCCCCGCCCACTTGGGCGCCTGCGCGCCGCACTGGTTACAGGTGTACAGTAATTTATCCTTGGCCATGGACTTCTACGCAGCGCACGCGCCGCGCCACACCACACAACAATTCGTAGGCCAGCGTAGCGGCGTGCTCGGCCACTTCTTCCACCGGCAGGCCCGCCCCCCACAACACCACCGGGTCGCCCACACGTGCGTCACGCACGGTACTCAAATCCACGCTAATCATGTCCATCGAGACACGTCCGATCAAGGACACGCGTTGGCCGTTGACCAGTACCGGCGTACCCGTCTGCGCGTGGCGTGGATAGCCATCGCCGTAACCTATCGCCACCACGCCCACCGGCATGTCGTGCGGACAGACATAGCTGGCGCCGTAGCCGATGGCATCGCCGCGCTGCAACTGATGCACCGCAATCAACGTGGAGCGCAGGGTCATGACGGGCTTGAGGCCATGCTCTTCAGCCCGCCCGCCGCTAAACGGCGATACGCCGTAGAGCATGATTCCGGGACGCACCCAATCGCCATGGGTTTGCGGCCAGGCGAGGATCGCCGCCGAATTTGCCAGGGAATGCTCGCCCGGTAATTGCTGGCAGGCGCGCCGGAAGGATGCCAGCTGGCCTTGTGTCGCGCTGTTGGCGCGTTCGTCGGCGCAGGCAAAGTGCGTCATCAGCCCGATGGGCTGGCTCACCGCAGCACACGTCATCAGGCGTTGCCAGGCCGGTTGCACCTGCGCCGGTGCAAAACCGAGGCGGTGCATGCCGCTGTCAATTTTGAACCATACAGGGATGGGGGCGCCCGCCGCCACGCGTTCGAGCATCTCGATCTGGGCGGCGTGGTGCACCACCACGCTCAAGCCATGTTGCCTGACCAGTGCCAGCTCGGAGGCCTCGAACACGCCTTCCAGCAGCGTGATGGGATGCGCGACCCCGGCCTCGCGCAGTACCAGGGCCTCGTCGATGCTCGCCACGCCGAAGCCGTCGGTTGCGGCCAGGGCGCGCGCCGCCCGCACGATGCCGTGGCCATAGGCGTCGGCCTTGATGATCGCCATCACCCGGCGTCCGGGTGCGGCGGCGGTTACGCGTTTGAGATTATGCTGCAGGGCTTCAATGTCGATCAGCGCCTGCGCCGGGCGCGTCATGCATAGCCCTCGTTGGTGTAGACGCTGGGGATGAAGTTTTCAAACCGCGTGTACTGACCGAGGAAGGTCAGCCGCAGGCCGCCGATGGGCCCGTTACGCTGCTTGACGATGTTGATCTCGGCCGTGCCCTTGTCCGGGCTGGCTTCGTTGTAGACCTCATCGCGGTAAATCATCATGATGAGGTCGGCGTCCTGCTCGATACCGCCGGACTCACGCAGGTCGGACATCACCGGTCGCTTGTCGGTACGGCTCTCCAGGTTACGATTGAGCTGTGACAGGGCGATCACAGGCACATTAAGTTCCTTCGCCAACGCCTTGAGTGACCTTGATATTTCTGATATTTCATTGGCCCGCGTCTCCTTCGTGCCGGGCACCTGCATCAATTGCAGATAGTCGACCACGATCAGGCCCAGCCCGCGCTCGCGCTTGAGCCGCCGCGCCCGCGCCCGCAGATCCATCGGGGTCAGCGACGGGGTGTCATCGATGTACAGCGGCGCCTCGCCCAGAATGCCGACGGTGGAACTGAGCCGGGGCCAGTCATCGTCTTCGAGCTTGCCGGTGCGTACCTTGTTATGGTCGAGGCGGCTCAGGGATGACAGCATGCGCAAGGCCAGCTGTTCGGCCGACATTTCCATACTGAAAATCACCGAGGGCACTGCGTATTTGATCGCCGCGTGCTCGGCGATATTCATGGCAAAGCTGGTCTTGCCCATGGACGGGCGGCCCGCAACGATGATGAGATCGGACGGTTGCAGCCCTGCCGTCATTTTGTCGAGTTCATTGAAGCCGCTCGAGATACCGATGATGGGATTGTCCTGCTGCGCCAGCATGTCAATCCGGTCCATCACCAGACCCATCAGCTCCTTCATGGGCACGAAGTTACGGCGCCCGCGCGTGCTCTGCTCGGCAATCTGGAACACGCGCTGCTCGGCATCGTCGAGCAGCTGCATAACACTGCGCCCGTCCAGGCTGAAGGCGCTGGTGCCTATCTCATTGGCAACGCGGATCAATTGACGCTGCACCGAGCGCTCGCGCACGATATCGGCGTAGGCCCGGATGTTGGCGGCGCTGGGTGTGTTCTTGGCAAGCTGGGCGAGGTAAGCCAGACCGCCCACATTATCGAGCTCGTTGATGCCGCCCAGCGATTCGGACAGTGTAACGACATCGAAGGGCTGGCTGCGTGACGCCAGATCGTGCAGGGTGCGGAATATCAGACGGTGTGCGTTGCGGTAGAAATCCTCTTCCACGATGCGGTCGACAATCAGATCCCATGCGCTGTTATCGAGCATGAGGCCGCCGAGTACCGCCTGCTCGGCCTCAATGGAGTGTGGTGGAACCCTGAGGGCGGCAGTCTCCGGATCCGGCACATTCCCTGTCGCAAATGGATAGGCTAGCTCATGCATGCGCTGACACCACTCAAAAACACGGGAACCAGACGGCATCTCTGCCGTCGCGGTCTACTGCGGAGTGTTCAGGCCTCCGCGACGATGGTGATTTTTACCGCAACGTTTACATCCGGGTGCAGGTGAATCTGCACCTCATGTTCACCTGCCTCACGCAACGCCCCGTTTGACAGGCGCACCTCGTGCTTTTCGACGACCACACCGGCCTCGGTCAGGGCCTCGGCGATGTCCGGAGTGCCTACTGAGCCGTAGAGCTTGCCCTCGTCTCCGCCTTTGCGGGCGAGGGAAATCCCACTCAAGGCAATCAGCGCCGTAGCGCGTGCCTGGGCCTGCGCGAGGGTCTCTGCCTCCGCCTTCTCAAGCTCGGCGCGGCGTGCCTCGAATTTTACGATATTCGTTTCCGTGGCAGGCGCTGCCTTGCCGCGCGGAATCAGATAGTTCCGGCCATAACCCGCCTTGACACGCACGCGGTCACCCAGCGCACCCAGATTATGTACCTTCTCCAGCAAAATCACGTCCATGGATCACCTCTTGATATAGAAATCCGCTTACCGTCCGGGTATACCGTCACACCGGGGTGGGCCGGTCATTCGAGCCGTTACCCACTAACCCGGCACTGTACAGCAGCCCGGCAAGCGCCAGCAACACAACCATCTGCGGAAGCATCAGCACCAGCAAACCATACAGGGCTGCCAGCCACGCCGTGTGGGCATTACGCTGGGCCACAATACGGTGCACAAAGGCCAGCCCCTGAACCATATACACCACAACCAGCACCGCCAGCACTTCCAGCAACCACTGGCGCAGCTCTCCCTGCGTCAGCATGGCCACTACCAGCAACAGCACCACCGGCAGCGCAAATACGCGCGCAAAGCGCAACGCATGAAACTCGCGCTGGAAACCGCCTGCATTATACAACAGGCCCTGCCACCAGCGCGCCACGAACAGGCTCACACTAATGGACAACATCAGCGAAATCGCCAGCAGCGCAGTCATGGCCTGCGCCATCTCATCCAGCAGCCGCGCCATATGCGCCGGCTCAGGCAGCGCAGCAAACTGCTCCAGGGCAGGCTTCAGGCTGATCTCCAGGGCCGCGCGCCACGCCTCTGCCGGATTCCCCACCCAGAGATGCACACCGCTGACAAACAGCGCCCCCAGCAGGCCTACGCCGCCCAGCGCCCATGCCAGCGAGCCGGTGCGATTCAAGGCCAGCGCCGAGGCCCACACCGGCAGCCACAGCACCAGCGCAAACACCACGCCCAGCAAGGGGCTGCCCGATAACAGCATCCCCAGCAGGGCCAAGGCAACACCAGCGCCCGCCATGATGACTACGCCCTGACGCGCGCCTATGCGCAGCGTCACCAGACCCACGCCGGCCGCGCTGACCCAGGCCAGTGGCCCTGTAAGCGGCGGCAACAGCAGCGCAAGCCCGGCACAGACCGCCACCACGCCACCGGCCTGCATAGGTCCGCGCATGATATATGCGGCCAACGCTTTCATTGCAGGCTGGCGCCGGAATTCAACCGTCGCAGCGGCTGATCAGGGGTGATGTGAGTCGCAATAGGGGATCAAGGCCAGCAAGCGGGCACGCTTGATGGCGGTGGAGAGCTGGCGCTGGTAGCGCGCCTTGGTACCGGTAATGCGACTCGGAACGATCTTGCCGTTCTCGCTCAGGTAATTCTTGAGCACGGCGAGATCCTTGTAGTCGATTTCCTTGACATTCTCGGCGGTAAAACGGCAAAACTTCCTGCGGCGAAAAAAGCGTGACATGGTTATATCCTCTCAGCAATGCTGGCCTGGGCAGCGGCGTCCGAGGGGGCGGCTGTCGCCTCTTCCTCGTCACTGGCGGGTTCATCTTCGATTGATTCGTCGCTGGCGGGCGCCCCTTCGGTTGCATCGTCGCTGCCGCCACGACGCATGCTCTCATCCCGCTCATCCTTGGACTTGATCAGCGGTGAAGGCTCGGTCACCGCCTCATCGCGCACGATCACCAGATTGCGGATCACGGCATCGTTAAAGCGGAACGCGCTAGTGAGTTCGTCCAGAACCTCCTGGCTGCACTCGATATTCATCAGCACGTAGTGTGCCTTGTGTATTTTGTGGATGGGGTACGCCAGCTGACGCCGGCCCCAGTCTTCAAGGCGGTGAATTTTGCCGTCTTTGGCTTCGATGAGCGTGCGATAACGCTCGATCATGCCGGAAACCTGCTCGCTCTGGTCAGGGTGGACCAGAAACACGATCTCATAGTGTCTCACTTCGATGCTCCTCATGGCTCAGTAGCCTCCCGCATATAAACGGTGAGGCAAGGAGTGTGGTTGGGTAAAGCCGAGCATTTTAAGGGGGAAACAGGTCACTTTGCAATCAAAAGCCCTTTAAATGGCCCGACAAGCTGCCCTGCTTGCCTGCCCCACCGCGGCAGGGCGCTATTTCGCGTGTACCGGCTTGCTGATCAGGCGGTCGGTATAGGCCAACGCAATGGCGGAAATCAGGAAGGTGACATGGATCACCACCTGCCACAGGATCGTGCGGTCGGTTATCTGCTCGGCATTGATAAAGGTCTTGAGCAGATGAATCGAGGATATACCAATGAGTGCCATCGCCACCTTCACCTTGATGGAGCCGGCGCTGACGTGTTCCAGCCAGTCTGGCCGGTCGGGGTGCAGCTGCAAGTCCAGCCGTGAAACAAATATCTCGTAACCGCCGATGATCACCATGATCAGCAGGTTGGCAATCATCACCACGTCGATCAGCCCCAGCACCATGAGCATGATCATGTTTTCCGTCAGCTCCGGAACGGAAGTGATCAAGTGAAACAGCTCCACCATGAAGCGGTAGACATATACAGCTTGCGCCACAATCAAGCCGACATACAGCGGCGCCTGCAACCAGCGGCTGGAAAATATGAATTTACCCAGAAGATCAGTACCCTTGTTCACGGCTATCGTCATCCTTTGAATAAGCATTAAAAAACGCGTGTATACTAACACACGCAAAACATCAATAACCGCCCCATCGAACACACCCCCAGCACAGGCACACCACCCATGATCTTTATCACCCTGATTCTCATGTTGCTGCTGATTCTGGTAGCAGCGGAAGTCTTTTGTAACGCGCTGGAGCACCTGGGCGAGCGGCTCAAGATATCCGAAGGGGTGGTGGGCTCGCTGTTCGCCGCTGTGGGCACCGCCCTGCCGGAAACCATGGTGCCGATACTCGCCATTTTCGCGGGCACGGACAACATGGAGCTCAACCACGAAATAGGCGTTGGCGCCATCCTCGGCGCGCCGCTCATGCTCTCCACCCTCACCCTGTTCCTGCTGCTGGTGGCCACCGTGAAAACCCGCGGGATAACCGGCCACTTCGCACCGGAAAAAACCGGTCTCACACGCGACCTCAACTTCTTCCTGGGCGCCTTTTCACTCGCCGCCATCGCCTTGTTCATTCCGCGCGAGTTCGACATCGTCCGCATCATCATTGGTTTCGGCTTGGTATTGGTCTACTTTGTTTACATCCTGCTCACCCTGCGTGCATCAACCAAGCTGGTGCAGGACGGCCACGCCACAGCAGCCCATGGCGTCATGCTGCTGTGCCGCATGGGCCTGCCGCTCAACTATCCGGTGATTTTGCTCCAGTTGGGTCTGGGCCTGACACTGCTGGTGCTGGGTGCCAAAGGCTTCATACATGGTATCGAAGAAGTCGCGCCGCTGATCGGCATCTCGGCACTGTTGCTGTCGCTGCTGATTATCCCAGTCGCTACCGAGCTGCCGGAAAAGGTCAACAGCATACTGTGGATACGCAAACGCAAAGACACCCTCGCCTTTGGCAACATCACCGGTGCCATGGTGTTTCAGGGCACCCTGCTGCCCGCCATCGGCATCATGCTTACCCCGTGGGGGCCGCGCCTCGATGTCGTGCTCGGCGTCTTCGTGACACTGGCGGCCGCCCTCTGGATACGCCTCATGCTCCAGCGCGGCCAGTTACGCATCTGGCACGTGGCTGTGAATGGCATTTTATACGTGAGCTATATTGCCGTGGTGCTGAGCATTGATCCCTCCGGCGCCATGGCCGCAGGCTAGCGCTGCAAAACGTAAGAAAACTATTGTTTGATGGCGGTTTTCACAGAAATATTACATCAATCTGTCTAGCGCGTTGCACGCTGGCGTACGGCTTCATACACGCAGATGCCGGTAGCTACTGATACGTTGAGACTTTCTACGCCCCCGTGCATCGGGATACGGATGAGCACATCACAGTGTTCGCGCGTGAGGCGGCGCAGGCCCTTGCCTTCACCCCCCATCACCAGCGCCAGCGGACCTTTCAGGTCAGCGTCGTAGATGCTGGTGTCAGCCGTGCCGTCGGCGCCGATCAACCACACCCCGGCATCACGCAGCATGCGCAGGGTGCGGGCGAGATTGGTGACCTGAATAAACGGCACAGACTCGGCCGCCCCGCTCGCCACCTTGCGCACAACGGGCGTGAGACTGACGCTTTTGTCGCGCGGGGCGATCACGGCATGGATGCCGGCGGCATCGGCACTGCGCAGGCAGGCGCCCAGATTGTGCGGGTCTTGCACGCCGTCCAGCACCAGCAAAAATGGCGGTACATCAAGCGTAGTGAGCAGCGTGTCGAGATCGTCTTCGGTGTATGCGCGTACCTGCCCGCATTGCGCCACCACGCCTTGATGGGGTGCGCCCGCAGCCATTGCGTCCAACTGCTGGCGCGTGGCGCTATGCACGGTGACTTTCGCCTGCTGCGCCAGCGTCAATATCTCCTGCATGCGCGCATCACGACGTGAGTCGTCTATCCACACGCCGGTCACCGCCGCAGCATTGCGGCGCAGTGCGGCCTGCACTGCATGCAGGCCGTGAATATGGTCAGCGGGTATGCGGGCCATGGGTGTGGATAATAAACGCCTAAGGGGTGGAAATATCTTTCAGCAATGGCTTGCACATCTGGTTGGGCGTGAGCTCAACATCGAGCCTATAGGTATGGCCCGCCTCCACCTCTACCGTTAGTGACGCCCAAAACTGCAGCACAACAGGGTCGCGCCTACCTGTCCTCAGCGAGCCGAAGCCCCTGTCAAATAGTGACGGTTCGACACTGAAACTGCACTGCACGTCCACGGTGTGCTTGCCAGGCAATATATCTATGCGCAAGATCATGCCGCTGACTTTGGCACCATCCACACCACCAAAGCGCGCACCACGGTCAGTAATATCGTGGATCATCGGATTGGCTTCGATAACAGCGATCTGTTCGTGCGCCAGATCCGGGCCGGCGTAGAGTTTCGCAGTCGAGGCGCACCCTGTACCAAGCACAGCCAGCGCGACAGCGATAATCAGCAGCCGTTTTGAATGAATCATGAGGGTACACTCTAGACCATGACACCATATAGTTTGCAACAGTATATTGGCCGCAATGATGCAGGTGCCTAACGTTTAGAGCGCCTGCGCTTGGAGCGCGACTTGGGCTTTTTCTCCACAGCCGGCAGCGCCGGCTTCCTGCCTTTGGCTTTAACGGAGGTCGTTCCCGCCAACTCGAAATCGATTTTGCGGTCGTCCATGTTCACGCGCATCACCTTGACGCGCAACTTGTCGGCGAGGCGGTACACGGTGTTGGTACGCTCACCCAGCAGGCGGTGCTTGCCGGCGTCGAAGTGGTAATAGTCGTTACTGAGCGCGGTGACGTGCACCAGGCCCTCGACATAGATATCCTTGAGCTCGAGAAACAAGCCAAAGCTCGTCACTCCGGTGATGACACCTTCGAACTCCTCGCCGATTTTATCCATCATGTATTCACACTTGAGCCAGGCAACAGCATCGCGCGTGGCATCATCCGCCCGTCGCTCTGTCATCGAGCAATGTTCACCGAGCGATTGCATGGCGTCATGTGTGTAATCAAATTTCGCAACAGCTTTGCGTGAAAGACAGTGGCGAATGGCGCGGTGCACCAGCAGGTCGGGATAACGGCGGATAGGCGAGGTGAAGTGCGTATAGCCCTCCAGTGCAAGGCCGAAATGGCCGGTATTGTCGGGCGTGTATACCGCCTGCGCGAGACTGCGCAGCAACACGGTCTGAATCAGATGCACGTCCTCGCGCTCCTGGATACTAGCCAGCAATTTGGCATAGTGCTTGGGCTCAGGCTTGTCGCCGCCGCCCAGACTGAGACCCAGCTCGGCGAGGAAGCCGCGCAGGTCGGTAAGCTTCTCGCTACCGGGACCATCGTGCACGCGGTACAGTGCGGGAATTTCGTGCTCCAGCAGAAATTCTGCGGCTGCAACGTTGGCCGCGATCATGCACTCTTCAATCAGTTTGTGCGCATCGTTACGCACCACCGGCACGATGCTTTCGATTTTACGCAGGGTGCCGAAGATGATACGCGTCTCGGTAGTTTCAAAATCCACCGCGCCGCGCTGATCGCGCGCGTGACGCAGCGCCTTGTAGAGCGCATACAGCTCATGCAGGTGCGGCAACACTGAGGCGTGTTTTTGCCCCAGCGCCGTGTCGCCTTCAACCACCATCGCCGCCACTTCCTCGTAGGTCAGGCGTGCGTGCGAGCGCATCACGCCCTCAAAAAACCGGTGCTGCTCCACCTTGCCCGCGCTATTCACCTGCATTTCACACACCATGCACAGGCGGTCAGTGTTAGGATTAATCGAACACAATCCGTTTGACAGCACTTCCGGCAGCATGGGAATGACGCGCTGCGGGAAATACACCGAGGTGCCGCGCAGCCGCGCCTCGGCGTCGAGCGCCGTACCCGGCACCACATAACTCGATACGTCGGCAATGGCGACCAGCAGCCGCCAGCCCTTGCCCTGGCGTTCACAAAACACGGCATCGTCGAAATCGCGCGCATCGGCGCCATCGATCGTCACCAGTGACAGTGCGCGCAGGTCTTCGCGACCACGCTTGGCCTGCTCCGGCACTTCGGCGCCCAGTTGCGCGACCTCTGCCTCCACCTGTAGCGGCCATTCCAACGGCAGGTTGTGGGCACGGATGGCAACGTCAATCTCCATGCCCGGCGCCATATGGTCGCCCAGAATTTCGACAATCTTGCCCACCGCCTGGGTGCGTTTGCTCGGTTGCGCGGTGATCTCGGCAATCACGATCTGCCCATGCGCCGCACCGGCCTGCTGGTCAGCGGGGATGACGACATCATGGCGGATGCGCTTGTTGTCGGGCGACACGGTACCTATGCCATGTTCACAGTAAAAACGGCCTACGACGCGTGTGGTATTGCGCTCCAGCACCTCAACGATGGAGCCCTCGCGCCGACCACGGCGATCAATGCCTGACACGCGCGCCATGGCCCTGTCCCCGTGTAGCAGCACGCGCATCTCGCGCGCCGAGAGGAACAGGTCATCGCCGCCCTCATCCGGCACCAGAAACCCGAAACCATCCGGATGACCGATGACACGGCCACGCACCAGATCCATCTTCTGCACCAGTCCGTAGTCGCCACGCCGGTTGCAGATCAACTGGCCGTCGCGCTCCATCGCCTTGAGGCGGCGGCGCAGGGCCTCAAGGTCTTGTTCGTTACTGATTTTCAGTTCGGCGGCGATTTGCACCTGGGTCAGCGGTACACCCTCTGCCGCAAGGCGCTCCATGATGTATTCGCGGCTGGCGATGGGGTGGTCGTATTTGGACGCCTCACGCCCGGCATGCGGGTCATGCTTGTTCTGAGTAGTGGACTGTTTCTTCTTCATTGAAAAAATACCGCCTGTAGAGTAAAGTGCGCACCTTCGGCATGCATCTCACCAGATAGTGCCGATGAGCCGGGGTGGCGGAATTGGTAGACGCGCTAGCTTCAGGTGTTAGTGGGGGTAACCCCGTGGAGGTTCAAGTCCTCTCCTCGGCACCATAAAATCAGTAGCGAGTAGCTAGTAGCGAGGAAAAGCTTTTACTCGTCACCAGCTACTCGCCACTAAGTTTTAGGCAACGTCACCCCTGTCTGCCCCTGATATTTGCCGCCGCGATCCTTGTAAGACACCTCACATACCTCGTCGGACTCAAAAAATACCACCTGCGCCACGCCTTCGTTGGCATAAATCTTCGCGGGCAGCGGTGTGGTGTTGGAAAATTCCAGCGTCACATAGCCTTCCCATTCCGGCTCGAACGGCGTCACGTTGACGATGATGCCGCAGCGCGCGTAAGTGGACTTGCCGAGACAGATGGTGAGCACATTGCGCGGGATGCGAAAATACTCGATGGTGCGCGCCAGCGCAAATGAATTCGGCGGAATGATGCACACGTCCGCCTTCACATCGACAAAACTGTTGGCGTCGAAATTCTTCGGGTCAACGATGGTCGAGTTGATGTTGGTGAAAATCTTGAATTCGGTGGAGCAGCGGATATCGTAGCCATAGCTCGATGTACCGTAGGACACAATCGGCCCCTTGTCCGTGTGCTTGACCTGGCCCGGCTCGAACGGCTCAATCATGCCGTGCTGCTGCGCCATGCGGCGGATCCATTTATCAGATTTTATAGCCAATCAGATGCTCCCTTACAAAGTCAGAGAAAAGAGAAAAGATACAAGAGAAAAGTAAAAACCTCTCTATTAACCCCCTTTTCTCTTTCCTCTTGTATCTTTTCTCTGTTGTTCAAGTATTTTGTATCACGATCTTGGGAAATTTAGCGCTGAAATCCCTGGCGCGCAATGACAGCTTCGCGCTGACATGGCGCGCAATCTCACGGTAAGCCTGGGCGATGAGGCCCTCCGGATCAGCAACCACACTAGGATGCCCCCCGTCGGCATTTTCCCGGATACTGATGTCGAGTGGCACGGAGCCGAGCAAATCCACCTTGTACTGCTTAGCCATGCGCTCGCCGCCGCCAGCGCCGAAAATATGCTCCTCGTGGCCGCACTGGCTGCAAATGTGCGTGCTCATGTTTTCGATGATGCCGAGCACCGGCACCTCGACCTTCTCGAACATCTTGAGCGCCTTGCGCGCATCCAGTAGCGCTATATCCTGCGGCGTGGTAACAATCACCGCACCGCTCACCGGCACTTTTTGCGCCAGCGTCAACTGGATATCACCCGTGCCGGGCGGCAGGTCTATGACCAGATAGTCCAGATCCTTCCAGCGCGTGTCATTGAGCAGCTGTTCCAGTGCCTGGGTGACCATCGGGCCGCGCCAGATCATGGGGGTTTCTTCGTCAATCAGATAGCCGACCGACATCGATTGCAGGCCGTGGCTCATCACCGGCTCCATGCTCTTGCCGTCCGGCGACGTCGGGCGCGTCTGCACACCCAGCATGCGCGGCTGACTCGGGCCGTAAATGTCCGCATCGAGTATGCCGACGCTGGCGCCTTCGGCAACGAGCGCGAGGGCAAGATTCACCGCCGTCGTCGACTTGCCTACGCCGCCCTTGCCTGATGCCACGGCGATGATGTTTTTGATATTTTCGTGCGGCTTTACGCTCTTCTGCACGGCATGCGCGATCACGCGGGAGGAGATGTTCACCGTCACCTTGTCCACGCCCGGCAGGGCGCCAACCCTGGACTGAATCGCCTGCGTGAGGGTATCCTGATACCCCTTGGCCGGATAGCCGAGCAGGATATCCACCGTCACGCCGCCGGCATCAATACCTATGTTCTTCACGGCCTTGGCCGACACCATATCCATTTGCAGATACGGGTCTACCACCTCACTCAAGGCGGTCTCGACCTGCGTCTGGGTAACATTTTCCACTGCAATCCCCCGGGGCGAACCCCACAACTGTCTGCTCAAGCACATAATTTTACACGGATTCAGGGCCGTGCGGCGATCTTTTAAGGGGCTGGCTTGCTACAATGGCACTCTTCACAGTCGCCCAACGCCATGCCAGACACACGACAAATCCTCGTTACCAGCGCCCTCCCCTATGCCAACGGGCCGATTCACCTCGGCCATCTGGTGGAATACATCCAGACCGACATCTGGGTGCGGTTCCAGAAGATGCAGGGGCATGATTGCACCTATGTCTGTGCCGACGATGCCCACGGCACGCCCATCATGCTGCGCGCACAGCAGGAAGGCATCACGCCCGAGGCGTTGATCGCTCGCATCAGCGAGGAGCACCAAGCGGATTTCAAGGCGTTCGGCGTAGCGTTCGACAACTACCACTCCACGCATTCGCCCGAGAATGAGGCGTTTGTGCGCGACATTTATCTGAAACTGCGCAAAAACGGCCACATCACGCAACGCACCATCAAGCAGGCGTATGATCCGGTCAAAGAGATGTTTCTGCCGGATCGCTTCATCAAAGGCGAATGCCCGCGTTGCGGAGCCAAAGACCAGTACGGCGACAGTTGCGAGGCCTGCGGCGCGACTTATTCGCCCACGGACTTGAAAAATCCGGTATCAGTGCTCTCCGGCGCCAAGCCCATTGAAAAAGAATCCGAGCATTATTTTTTCAAGCTGGGTGATTTCGAAACCATGCTGCGCGGGTGGCTGAACCCGGACATCACCCAAACACGCCATGTGCAATCCGAAGCGGCCAACAAACTCAACGAATGGTTTGACGCCGGCCTGCAGGACTGGGACATCTCCCGCGACGCGCCCTATTTCGGCTTCGAAATTCCTGACGCACCCGGCAAATACTTTTACGTCTGGCTCGACGCCCCGGTCGGTTACATGGCGAGCTTCAAGAATTATTGCGACCGTAAGGGCATCAACTTCGATGACTACTGGCGCAAAGACAGCAAGACCGAGCTTTATCACTTCATCGGCAAAGATATTTTATATTTCCACGCCCTGTTCTGGCCCGCGATGCTGGAAGGCTCGGGCTATCGCAAACCCACCGCAGTCTTTGCCCACGGCTTTCTCACGGTGAACGGGCAGAAGATGTCGAAATCACGCGGCACCTTCATTACGGCGCGCACTTACCTGGATCATCTGAGCCCGGAATATCTGCGTTATTACTACGCCACCAAGCTCAACGACAGCATGGCCGATATTGATCTCAATTTTGACGATTTTGTCGCGCGGGTGAATAGTGATCTGGTGGGGAAGTACGTCAACATCGCGAGCCGCATTGCCCCATTTTTAAGCAAACACTTTGAAGGTTGCGTTTTAAATGGGAAACTGCCGCGAATAGACCCTCAACCCTACTTGAGTGCAGCAGCAAATGAGGAATTACAGAGACGTGCAGAGGAAGCTCGACGTCAGGGTAATTCAGGCGACATTCTCTATGCTGAGGGAACTCAGGTTCAGCATGGACATGACATTGGGGAAATGTTTGGTTGGTTTAGGAACGCAATAGATCATATATCCGATGCTTTCGACCGGCGGGATATGGCACAGGCATTACGGTTGGTTATGAAGCTTTCCGATCTTGCAAATCGTTATATAGACGACAAGAAACCTTGGATTCTCGCCAAGACAGGTGACCTTAAAAATCTTCAGGAAGTTTGTTCCGTTGCCATCAATCTTTTTCGCTTACTCACAATTTGCCTAAAACCTGTACTTCCGAAAATTGCCACAGATATCGAGGCGTTTCTAAACACTGCGCCTTTGACGTGGGATGATGCCCAAGAGACATTACCTGCTGGACATAAAATTAATGATTACCAACACCTGATGACTCGTGTCGACCAAAAACCAATTGATGCCATGCTCGAGGCGATCAAGGAAACCCACGCCATGAATAGCCCCACAGCAACACCCGCAAACAACGAAGCGGCCACCATCAGCATCGACGACTTTGCCAAAATTGATTTGCGGATTGCCAGAATCGTCACCGCCGAGCACGTCGAGGGTGCGGAGAAGCTGCTGAAGCTGACGCTCGACATTGGCGAGGAACAGCCGCGCACGGTGTTCGCCGGTATCAAGTCGGCCTATCAGCCCGCCGATCTGGAGGGCAAGCTGACGGTGATGGTGGCCAATCTCGCGCCGCGCAAGATGAAGTTCGGCCTGTCGGAAGGCATGGTGCTGGCCGCAGGCCCCGGCGGTAAGGATTTGTGGATACTGGAGCCCCATGCCGGTGCGCAGCCGGGTATGCGGGTAAAGTAGCCGATTCTATATAGCTAATATTCATATAAATATAAAATAATATTCTTTTTATTTATGTAGAAGCCGCCTTTATAATGCGGGCTCCTGATTTCAACCCTCGGTAACCATGGCGGAATACGCACTCATTCTCCTCAGCACGGTATTGGTGAACAACTTCGTGCTGGTGAAGTTCCTCGGCCTGTGCCCGTTCATGGGGGTTTCGCGCAAGCTCGAAACCTCGACCGGGATGGCGCTTGCCACCACGTTTGTGCTCACGCTCTCGTCGGTGTGCAGCTATCTGGTGAACGAGTATCTGCTGGCGCCGCTCGGGCTGGAATACCTGCGCACGATTGGTTTTATTCTGGTGATCGCCGTCGTTGTGCAATTTACCGAGATGGTCGTCCACAAAACCAGCCCTGTGCTGTATCAGGTGCTGGGTATTTTCCTGCCGCTGATCACCACCAATTGTGCGGTGCTCGGCGTCGCCCTGCTCAATGCGCAAGAGCAGCATGGCTTCACGCAGTCGGCTGTGTATGGCTTTGGCGCCGCTGTGGGATTTTCCATGGTACTTATTATGTTCGCTGCCCTGCGTGAGCGCATCCTGGTCGCGGATGTACCGGTGGTGTTTCGTGGCCCGGCCATTGCACTCATCACTGCCGGGCTGATGTCGCTCGCCTTCATGGGCTTTACCGGCCTGATCAGGGTCTGAGCATGCTGGCTGCCGTCATCGCATTGGCCGTGCTGGCGGCTGTCTCGGGCCTGGTGCTGGGCTTTTCCGCCATCCGTTTCAAGGTGCAGGGCGACCCGCTGGCCGACAAGATTGATGCTCTGTTGCCGCAGACACAATGCGGCCAGTGCAGCTACGCCGGCTGCCGGCCCTATGCCGAGGCCATGGCGAAGGGCGAGGCCGATATTAACCAGTGCCCGCCCGGCGGTGAATCGACCATCGTGGCGCTGTCGGAACTGCTGGGGCGCGAACCCAAGCCGCTCAATGCCGAGCACGGCGAGATCAAACCCAAGATGCTCGCCATCATAGACGAGCAACGCTGTATCGGCTGCACCCTGTGCATTCAGGCCTGCCCGGTGGACGCGATTCTCGGCGGCGCCAAGCACATGCACACGGTAATCGCGGCGGAATGCACCGGCTGCGAGCTTTGCCTGCCGCCCTGCCCCGTAGACTGCATTGATATGGTTCCGGTAACAGCTACTGCTGGCACCTGGAAATGGGCCCAGCCCGCCGAGCTGGCACACATCCGGAGCCTCGGGTGACGCAGAAACTGTGGCGCTTCCCCGGCGGCCTGCATCTCGCCGGGCATAAAGCCGAATCCACTTCCGTGCCGGTCGCGGCGGCGCGCCTGCCCAAGCGTCTGGTGTTGCCGTTGCAGCAGCACATTGGCGGGCCCGCCAAGCCGCTGGTCACGGCGGGTGATCATGTGCTGAAAGGGCAGATGATCGCCGCCGCGTCCGGCTATGTGAGCGTACCGCTGCATGCCCCCACCTCCGGCACCGTAGTCGAGATCGCCGACCACCCCATTCCGCATCCGTCCGGGCTCAGCGCACCGTGCATCGTGCTGGAAAGCGACGGCGAGGATCGCTGGGGGACACGTCATGTGGTGGAAAATCCGGCGGCAGTTGAACCCAGCGCGTTGCGTAATGTGCTGCGCGAAGCGGGTATCGTCGGTCTGGGCGGCGCGGGTTTCCCGAGCTTCATCAAACTCAACCACCTGCCCGGCACTGTGGTGGATACCTTGATTCTGAATGGCGCGGAGTGCGAGCCCTATATCACCTGCGACGATATGCTGATGCGTGAGCATGCGGATGAAATCCTCGCCGGGCTTGCGATCATGCGCCATGCCTTGCAGGCAAAACGCTGCCTGATCGGCATCGAGGACAACAAACCCGAGGCCTATGCAGCGTTGTGTCAGGCCGTGCTACACGCGGGCTTGCCGGAAGTAGACGTCATCCAGGTCCCCACGCGCTATCCGGCGGGCGGCGAGAAACAACTGATCCATGTGCTCACCGGGAAAGAGGTGCCGAGCAATGGCCTGCCGATACAGATCGGCGTGGTATGCCATAACGTCGCCACGGCACGCGCCGTCTACCGCGCCATTACTCATGGCGAACCCCTGATCACGCGCTACATCACGGTCACGGGTGACGGCGTCCCGGCGCCACGCAACATGGAAGTGATGCTCGGCACACCCATGCAGGAGCTGATTGAGCAATGCGGCGGCGCAGCAGACGACGCCCGTCTGGTCATGGGCGGGCCCATGATGGGCTTTGCATTGCGGCACGCTGAAATTCCGGTCATCAAAACCACCAACTGCCTGCTGCTGACGCGCCCCACCGCAGCCCCACAGGCCCTGCCCTGCATACGTTGCGGCGCCTGCGTCGAGGTCTGCCCGGCGCAACTGCTGCCGCAGCAGCTCTACTGGCATGCGCGCGCCAAGGACTTCGCCAAGAGCCAGGCCTACAACCTGTTTGACTGCATCGAATGTGGCGCCTGCGCGGCGGTATGCCCCAGCACTATTCCGCTGGTGCAGTATTACCGCTTCGCCAAGGGCGAAATCTGGGCGCAGGAGCGTGAGAAACAAAAAGCCGATATCGCGCGCCAGCGCCATGAGGCGCGGCTGACACGCTTGACGCTGGAGAAGGCCGAACGCGATGCGCGCCATGCCGAAAAAAAGGCAGCCCTGGCCAACAAGGTTGCGCCCCGGACAGAAAACGTCAGCTAATACACGCGCCCACTCATGCCAACTTCAAGCTCGCCTTACCTGCACACCGCAGACTCCGTCACCGCCATCATGCTGCGCGTGATCTACGCGCTCATCCCCGCTGTTGCTGCGTATGTCTGGTTTTTCGGCTGGGGCGTGCTGATCAACATCCTGTTTGCAGTCGGCGTTGCCCTGATCTGTGAAGCTGCGATGCTGGCCTTGCGCAATCGTCCGATCAAACCCTTTCTGCTCGATGGCAGTGCCGTCGTCACGGCCGTGCTGCTTGCGCTCGCCTTGCCGCTGCTCGTCCCCTGGTGGGTGATCCTGATCGGCACGGCCTTCGCCATCATCATCGCCAAGCAGCTCTACGGCGGCCTCGGCTTTAATCCGTTCAATCCGGCCATGGTGGGCTATGTGGTGCTGCTGATTTCGTTTCCACGCGAAATGACGGTGTGGCTGGCGCCGGAGGTGGTGAGCGGTCACAGCCTCGGCCTGACCGATACCCTGCGAGTGATTTTCACCGGGCAGTGGCCTGCCGGTGTTGCGCTGGACGCCATCAGCGCCGCCACCCCCCTCGACAGCGTGAAAACCGGACACAGCCTGGGCCAGAGCGTGGGTGCAACCCTGACGGCAAGCCCCGTGTTCGGCAGCCTCGGCGGCAAAGGCTGGGAATGGATAAACGGCATGTTTCTGCTGGGCGGACTGTGGCTGATCTACAGGAAGGTCATCAGCTGGCACATCCCGCTCGCCATGCTGGGTACCCTCGTACTGCTGGCCGGGCTTTTTTACCTCGTCGACCAGGACAAATTTGCATCGCCCGTGTTTCACCTGTTCAGTGGCGCTGCCCTGCTGGGTGCCTTCTTTATCGCCACCGACCCTGTCACGGCCAGCGCCACACCGCGTGGCCGGCTGTACTACGGCGCGGGCATTGGCGCATTCACCTACATCATCCGTACCTGGGGAGGCTACCCGGACGGCGTCGCCTTCGCCGTATTGCTGATGAACATGGCCGCACCCCTGATCGACTACTACACCCAGCCACGCACGTACGGCCATAAAGACTGATGGCCATTGCACGCCACATGATGGTCACAGGCATCGTGCTGGGCCTGTTTGCCGTAGCAGGCACCGCGATCGTCGCCTATACCTTCGAGCAGACCAAGGCACGCATCGCGCAGAATGAGCGTGAGGCCCTGCTGCACAAACTGCATGCGCTGATCCCGCCCGGACAGTATGACAATGACCCGCTGCAGGACGCGACGGAGATTCAATCCAGTGCGCTCTCCAGCAAGCCTGTCACGGTATATCGTGCACGCAAGTCGGGCCTGCCGGTTGCGGCAGCATTCACGCCTGTGGTCGCACCGGACGGCTACAGCGGCCCGATCAAACTGCTGGTGGTAATCCGCCACGATGGGGTTCTCGCAGGCGTGCGCGTGGTCGCGCACCGGGAAACACCCGGCCTGGGCGACCCGATTGAAGAAACCCGCTCCGGCTGGATTCTCAAATTCGCCGGGCGCTCGCTCGGCAATCCTCCGGCGCCACAGTGGAAAGTAAAAAAGGATGGCGGTATATTTGACCAGTTTACAGGTGCTACCATCACTCCACGAGCGGTCGTCAAGGCAGTGCAGAATTGCCTCCACTACTTTGCAGCACACCGGGAGGCGCTCTTCCGGCCCCGGCCCTCCGCAGAGCAGACAATAAAGGACGCACATGGCTGACATCGGCTACAACAGGATCGTCCATGACGGACTCTGGAGCAACAACCCGGCTCTGGTGCAGATACTGGGCCTGTGCCCGTTGCTGGCCGTCTCCTCTACCGTAGTCAACGGACTGGGGCTGGGCCTTGCAACAGCACTCACCCTGTTGCTCTCCAATACCATTATTTCGCTGCTACGGCACTGGATAAGCGATGAAATCCGCCTGCCGGTCTTTGTGCTGGTGATTGCCTGCGTGGTGACGGCGATTGAGGTGGCCATGAATGCTTACTGGCACGAGCTTTACAACATACTCGGCATCTTCATCCCCCTGATCGTCACCAACTGCATCGTGATTGCACGTGCCGAAGCCTTTGCCTCGCGCAACAGCGTCGGCCACGCCTCCATGGACGGGCTGTTCATGGGCCTGGGCTCGCTGTATGTCCTGGTGCTGCTCGGCGCCATGCGTGAAGCGATCGGTCAAGGCACCCTGCTTGCCCACGCCGACCTCATGTTTGGCGAAGCGGCACAGGGCATGACCATCACGCTGGTCGAGGACTATCCCGGTTTCCTGCTTGCCGTGCTCCCGCCCGGCGCATTCATTGGCCTCGGGTTGCTGATTGCCCTCAAGAACATGATCGACGCCCGCGTCGCACGCAGCGCCGCAAGCACGGCACCCGTTTCGCATGGCGTAGGCGCACACCCCTGAGGATCACCCTGCCACTACCCTGGGTGCATGGATGAAACGAATCATACTTTGGTTCAGGCATCTGCTGTCACTGTTGGTAACTGAACCACTGAACCACTGAACCAGAATGAATCCGCAAAAACGCCGTGAGCTATTCACACGCCTGCAACAGGCCAATCCAGCGCCCACAACCGAGCTGAATTACACCAGTCCGTTTGAGCTGCTGGTCGCTGTGATATTGTCTGCGCAAGCCACTGACAAGGGGGTAAACCGTGCTACTGCCACCTTGTTCCGGGCTGCCAGCACACCCCAGGCCATCCTCAAGCTGGGCGAGAACGGCCTCAAACATCACATCAAGACCATCGGCCTTTACAACAGCAAGGCACGCAACATCATCAAGACCTGCACACTGCTGGTCGAGCACCATCAGTGCCAGGTACCGCACGAGCGCGCCGCACTTGAGGCCCTGCCCGGTGTCGGCCGCAAGACCGCCAACGTCATCCTTAATACCGCTTTTGGCGAACCGACGATTGCCGTGGATACCCACATCTTCCGTGTCGCCAACCGCACGGGCCTTGCACCGGGTAAAAACGTAGTCGCAGTCGAGAACAAATTGATGCGCGCGGTGCCCCCGGAATTCAGGCTCAATGCGCATCATTGGCTCATTCTGCACGGGCGCTACACCTGCATCGCGCGCAAGCCGCGCTGCACGGCATGTGTCATTTATGATCTGTGCGACTACAGGCACAAGATCCTAAACGAAGGAACTACGGCATGATATTTCCAGAGAGTCGCGATGGCATGCGACGTATTTTTTTGAGCGCATGGGAAAAGTACAGGGCGGAGAAACCGCTGGAGGACATGGAGCGGCGTATCGTGGATGTCATTCTGCTGCACCCCGAATATCATCAACTGCTTGCGCATGAAGATCATGCACTCAGCCGTGACTACTCACCCGAGCAGGGTATCTCCAACCCGTTCCTGCATATGGGTCTGCACATCGCCGTACGTGAACAGTTGGCAACCCGGCGCCCCTCAGGCATTGCATCGCACTATCAGGCCCTGCTGCTGAAACTGCGCGATGCCCACGAGGTCGAACATCGCATTCTGGAGTGTCTGGGAGAGATGTTGTGGCGCGCACAGCGCGATACCGCTGCGCCCGATGAAGCTGCCTACCTGGAGTGTTTACGGAAAATCAGTGACAGCCACTAAGGCTATACCCTGCTTGACCCTCCTGAACACCCACCACCAGACTGGGTGGCCTGCACCAAGGTCACTTATCCTCAGTTAAGTCTTTCGCTGATGGCGCGCTGCACCTGGCCCAGTGTTGCCTCAATACTGATTATCGGCGTGAGGCACTGCTTCATGGCAGTGTCAGGATCTTTCAAGCCATTACCTGTCAGTGTACATACTATCCTGCTGCCTTGGGGTATTTTGGCGGATGCAATATCACGCATCGCACCGGCCAGCGAAGCCGCCGAAGCCGGCTCGCAGAAGATACCCTCTTTTTCACACAGCAGTTTCTGCGCCGACAGTATTTCTTCATCGCTACACTCGTCGAACCAGCCATCCGACTCCTCACGCACCTTCCAGGCTTGATCCCACGACTGCGGGTGGCCGATACGAATTGCTGTGGCTACCGTTTCCGGATTATCCACCATTTTGCCGCGCATAAATGGCGCCGCACCGGCGGCCTGATATCCCAGCATGCGCGGGCGCTGATGAATGATCCCGCTGGCGTGGTATTCACTGTACCCCATCCAGTAGGCGGTGATATTGCCTGCATTGCCGACCGGTATGCAGTGAAAATCCGGCGCAAAGCCAAGCTCTTCCACGATCTCAAACGCCGCTGTTTTCTGGCCCTGAAGTCGATAGGGGTTGATGGAGTTGACGATGGTGACAGGTACTGCCTGCGCCACCTCTTTCACCAGGCGCATGCCGTCATCAAAATTCCCCTTGATCTGGATGACTTCGGCACCATAGATCATGGCCTGCGCAAGTTTGCCGAGCGCAATCTTCCCGTCCGGGATCAGCACAAAGGCGGTAATTTCCGCTCTGGCCGCATAGGCAGCAGCAGCGGCAGAGGTATTGCCGGTCGAGGCGCAGATGATCGCACGGCTGCCTGCTTCCACGGCCTTGGTCACCGCCATGGTCATGCCACGATCCTTGAATGAGCCGGTCGGATTGAGGCCTTCGTATTTCACATAGATGTCGACATCCTTGCCCAGTTGCCGCGGGATGTTCTGTAGACGTATGAGCGGCGTGTTGCCTTCGCCCAGGCTGATGATGCGTGTATCATCGTGTACCGGCAGGCGGTCACGGTATTTGTCGATAAGGCCGGTGTAGCGTGAATGCAGTGGCATGAAGAATCTCTTAGCAGATAAATGTAACGTATGGCAAGACGCAGGGCATCAACGCGATAGATGCTCAAGCCGTATCCGCATGACAGTGCCGCTGATGGAAGGCAGCGCCTCGATACGGTTGATCGCCTGGTTCATGTTTTTCTCCAGGGTGATGTGCGTGAGCATGATTATAGGTACCTCGCTCTCGCCCGCCATCGGCTCTTTCTGCAGTATCGACTCGATGCTGATCTCGTGATCCGCAAGAATCCGGGTAACATCCGCAAGCACGCCGGGGCGATCCAGCGCTTGCAGCCGCAGATAGTAGGCCGTCTCCACCTGCTCCATCGGCAGAATCGGCACATCCGAAAGCGCATCCGGCTGAAAGGCCAGGTGCGGCACGCGGTTTTCAGGGTCAGAGGTCAGTACACGCGTCACGTCCACCAGATCGGCCACGACGGCAGATGCAGTAGGCTCTGCACCGGCACCGGCACCATAGTAAAGCGTCGGGCCGACAGCGTCCCCGGTTACCACCACGGCGTTCATGACACCGTCCACATTGGCAATCAGCCGTCGCTGCGGAATCAGGGTCGGGTGCACGCGCAACTCGATGCCCTGCGCACTGCGGCGCGCAATGGCCAGATGCTTGATGCGATAACCGAGCTGCTCGGCGTAACCGACATCGGCGCGCGTGATGCGGGTAATGCCCTCGGTATATACCTTGTCAAACTGCAACGGTATGCCGAAGGCGATGGCCGCAAGTATGGTAAGTTTGTGCGCGGCGTCGATGCCTTCGACATCAAAAGCAGGGTCGGTTTCCGCGTAACCCAGGCGCTGCGCCTCGGCCAACACTTCGGCGAATTCACGTCCCTTATCCCGCATTTCGGTGAGAATAAAATTGCTGGTGCCGTTCACGATGCCCGCCAGCCACTCGATGCGGTTTCCCGCCAGCCCCTCACGTATCGCCTTGATGATGGGGATGCCGCCTGCCACGGCGGCCTCGAACGCCACCATCACGCCCTTTTTGCGCGCGGCATTGAAAATTTCATTGCCGTGGCGCGCGATCAGAGCCTTGTTGGCGGTAACGACATGCTTGCCATTGGCGATGGCGCGGTTCACCAGATCGAGTGCGAGATCGGTGCCGCCGATCAGCTCGACGATGATGTCGAGGCTGGGGTCATTCACTACCTCCAGCGGCTGATCGGTAAGCGTGATGCCCCGGGTATCGCATATGCGCTGTTTTTTGAGATCGCGGGCACTGGCATGCGTTACCTGGATGCCGCGCCCGGCACGCCGCGCGATTTCCCCGGCGTTGCGCGTCAGCACGTTGACCGTGCCTCCGCCCACCGTACCGAGACCCAGCAGCCCTACCTTGACGGGTTTCATATATCTAAGTAGCGAGTAGCGAGGACATTATTTTCATCACTTGCCACTCGCCACTCGCAACTCGCCACTGTCTTTACGGAACATCTCACGAATACAACGCACCGCCTGGCGTGTGCGGTGCTCATTTTCGATCAGCCCGAAGCGCACGTGGTCATCGCCATATTCACCGAAGCCAATACCGGGCGATACGGCCACCTTGGCCTCCTCCAGCAGCTTTTTGGAAAATTCCAGTGAGCCCAGATGACGGTAAGCAGGAGGAATCGGCGCCCACACAAACATGCTGGCACGCGGTTTTTCGACCGCCCACCCCAGCGCATTAAGCCCTTCGCACAATACATCGCGCCGCTGACGGTACATCTCGGAAATTTCGCGCACGCACTCCTGAGGCCCGTCCAGTGCGGTGATGGCCGCGATCTGGATCGGCGTAAACATTCCGTAATCGAGATAGGACTTCATGCGCGCGAGCGCTTCAACCAGATGCGGATTGCCGCACATGAAACCGACGCGCCAGCCCGGCATGTTGTAGCTCTTGGACAGGGTGAAGAACTCCACTGCCACCTCCTTGGCCCCCGGCACTTGCAGAATGGATGGCGCAACATAGCCGTCGAAGGCGATATCCGCATAGGCAAGATCATGCACGACCCAGATTTCGTGCTCGCGCGCGATAGCAACCACCTTCTCAAAAAAGTCGAGCTCTACGCACTGCGTGGTCGGATTGCCCGGAAAATTCAGCACCAGCATCTTGGGCTTGGGCCATGAACCCTTGATTGCCTTTTCCAGTTCGGCAAAGAAATCGACGCCAGCTATCAGCGGCACATGCCGTATGTCCGCGCCTGCAATCACAAATCCATAGGGGTGTATCGGATACGATGGATTCGGCACCAGCACTACATCGCCAGGCCCCATGGTGGCGAGTGCGAGGTGGGCCAGCCCTTCTTTCGAGCCTATCGTGACGATGGCTTCCTTGACGTGGTCCAGTTCAACGTTGAAGCGCCGCTGGTACCAGTTGCAGATGGCCTTGCGCAAACGCGGGATGCCGCGCGAGAGCGAGTAGCGATGGGTATCGCCACGCTGTACTGACTCGATCAGCTTCTCCACGATGTGGGGTGGCGTGGGCTGATCCGGATTACCCATGCCAAAATCAATGATATCCTCGCCGCGCATACGCGCCTTGGCCTTCAATTCGGTCACGATATTGAAGACGTAGGGCGGCAGACGCTTGATTCTCTGAAAATCGGTAATCACACTGGAAGACCCATAAGTATTATCATAAACTTACAACGATACTGGCGACGCTGCGGCCTGTCAATTGCTTGACAGGCAAAGGCCGCGCCAAAATGACATTCTGCCACCTCCGGCCGTGATCGACACAGCATGATGCAACTCGCGCAGGCAGCAGGCACCGACCGTTACACCGTACGCTCTTACAGTGATGGCGCGATATGCATACTGCGCACGTCCGGCACGGGCGAGAATGCCACGCCCGAGACGCTGCACCAGAGCCTGGTACTCACACCCAGCCGCCTGATCCGCGACTGGACACCCCAGCAGTTCGATGCCCTGGCCGCCGCACATTTCGATATCTTCGATGAACTTCGCCCCGAGGTGCTGCTGCTGGGTTGCGGCCCCCGCCAGCGCTTTCTACCCCCTGGACTGCAGGCGCATCTGGCGCAGCGCGCTATCCCTGTCGAGCTGATGAATACCGGCGCCGCCTGCCGCACCTACAACATTCTGGCCGGCGATGGACGCAATATCGCCGCTGCATTACTGATGATTTAACCAGGAGCCACAAAGTAAGGCTACATTACTTCAGGATGTGACTCCCGAGCAAAAACCCTGCGTACTCTGTCCCGCCCCTTGAACAGGGGGCGGGGACGCAACGGGAAGTGTAGTCTTGCTTGCTGACTTATGAGTAACTCCCGCGCCTGCGTTAACGCTGCCTGGGAAGATACTGCAAAGGATCTACCGGTTTGCCGTCTTTGCGTACCTCGAAATGCAGCATCACCCGATCGCTACCGGTACGCCCCATCTGGGCAATGGTCTGACCCGACTTGACCAGGTCGCCCTCCTTAACCAGCCGCAGTTTGTTGTGAGCATAGGCGCTGAGAAAGGTGCCATTGTGTTTGATGATGACCAGCTCACCCAGCCCGACGAGGCCGCTGCCGCTATACACCACACGGCCCCCGGCTGCCGCGTTAATCGTATCCCCCTCCCGGCCTGCGATATTGATGCCCTTGTTGTCACCGGCGTTGAAGGTCGCGATCACATCGCCGCGCGTCGGCCATGTCCAGACAGGCGTGGCGGCAGTGGCCACGACATCCTCATCTTCTGCCGGAGACGGCTGTGCCGGGGGTGTTTTATCGGCAGGTGCCATAGTCGGCGTGCGCTGACTAGAGCGGGCGGGCGGGGCCTGCTGCGTTTCTGCCGCTACGGTTGTGGCAGACGGCGTCAGGCTTAATTTTTGCCCGGCATAAATACGGTACGGCGCTTTGATGCGGTTCCCTTGCGCCAGCGTCTTGTAATCCAATCCGTACTGCCAGGCAATGGAGTACAGGGTATCGCCACGCTGTACCACATAGTAGCCCCCGGCGGCCTGCCGGTCTCGCTCACTGGCAGACACGACGGGCGCAGCCCGCTCCACAGGGGGCGCAGACTCTACGCGCACGGGTGCTGCTATCTGACGGCCGCCACAGGCAGCAAGCAGCAGACACAGCACCACAACAGAGATGACCCCTTTCATCCTAGCCACAGATAAATGCCCAGCGCAAGCAGCACGACTGTCCAGCCGATGCGATCTACATAGTCCAGCAGCATGCGCTGCATGCGTGCGCCACCCCAGACCATCAAGGCCGTCACCAGAAAAAATCGCGCGCCGCGCCCGATCAGCGAGGCAATGACAAACGGCAGCAGTGCCATCGCGATGACGCCCGCCGCAATCGTAAACATCTTGTAGGGTATGGGTGTAAACGCAGCAATAAATACCGCCCAGAAACCCCAGCGCTGGAACCAGTCGTGGGCGCGCAGGTAGAGCTCCCAGTAGCCGGCCTCGTGCAGGAGCGGCTCGATCAGGGTGAAAGCGGTATAACCTATAAAATATCCCAGCAGGCCGCCCAGCACCGATGCCACCAGCGTAAGCGTGGCGAAATGCCAGGCGCGGTCAGGCTGCGCCAGCGCCATGGGCGCCAGCATCACATCCGGCGGCACCGGAAAAAATGACGATTCGCTGAAGCTCAGGGCGGCAAGATACCACGGTGCGCGCGGGTGGGCCGCCCAGCGCATCACGCGTGCGTACAGCGCGGAAAACAGGCGCATCAGGCCGCCCCACCCAGCAGCGGCACAAAGCTTACCCGGTCAAGGTATTCGCGCGTGTAGCCGTCGCGCGTGCGTGTCACCCGGATCAGATCCTGCGCGCCAGGCGGCCCCACGGGCGCCACCATGTGGCCGCCTTCGGCCAGCTGTTCCAGCAGGCTCTGTGGCACCTCCAGCGGCGCTGCACTCACCAGAATGGCGTCGTAGACGGCATGCTGTGTCCAGCCCGCGTAGCCATCGCCGTGCTTGAGGTGGATATTGCGCAGCTTGAGTTCGCTGAAGCGCAGGCGCGCACCTGCGAGCAGTGACGCAATCCGCTCGATGCTATACACCTCGTTGACCAACCGCGCCAGGATCGCCGTTTGGTAGCCGCAGCCGGTGCCGATCTCCAGCACCTTGTGTGGCGTACCGCCCTCCAGCAGTGCCTGTGTCATGCGGGCGACGATATAAGGTTGCGATATGGTCTGGCCATGCCCGATGGGGAGCGCCGTATCCTCATAGGCACGGCTCGCCAGGGCCTCATCGACAAAGATATGGCGTGGCGTGGAGCGTATGGCCTGCAGCAGGGCCGGATTACTGATACCTTGTTCTTCCAGCCGCTTCACCAGCCGCTCGCGGGTACGCTGCGAGGTCATGCCGATGCCGCGGTGCTGTAGACTCACGGTTGGCCGCTCCCCTGCGCCAGGTCGTGCTTGGCATTGAGCCCGGACGTGCCCTTCAGCCAACTCGCTACCTTGTCGAGTGCCGTATAGCGTGTGAGATCTATCAAAATAGGCGTCACCGACACATGCTGGCGCCGAATGGCGTCGAAATCCGTGCCGGCGCCAGCATCCTGCTCCGCGCCCGGGGGTCCCACCCAGTAAATCGGACGTCCCCGCGGATCCGCCGCCTGGATGACACGTTCCGCCCTATGCCGGTGGCCGAGGCGGGTGGCCTCGAAGCCCGCGATGTCCTGCCACGGCAGATCCGGCACGTTGATGTTCAAAATGGTATCCGCCGGCAACGGGTCGGCTTGCAGCCGCTCGATAATATGCAGCGCCACACGCGCGGCGGTGTCGTAGTGCTCGTGCCCCACCAGCGAGATGGCCAGTGCTGGCAACCCCAGGAAGCGCCCTTCCATGGCGGCGGCCACCGTCCCCGAATAGAGCACATCGTCGCCCAGATTAGCGCCCGCATTAATTCCCGACACCACCATGTCCGGTTCCTGCTCCAACAGGCCGGTAATCGCAAGGTGGACACAGTCTGTCGGCGTACCATCGACCCGGATGAAGCCATTGTCAGTGCGCGTAGCGCGGATCGGGCTGTCCAGTGTCAGTGAGTTGCTGGCACCGCTGCGATCACGATCCGGGGCCACCACTGTCACATCGGCCAGTGCGTGCAGTGCCTGCGCCAGGCGGACAATGCCCGGGGCCAGGTAACCGTCGTCATTCGTCAGCAGAATTCTCATAACCCTATAGTCAAATAAACGTCAAATATGTTTATGCAAAGTATACATACGCACCTTCAGGCGCCTTGCATAGCCGTGTACCTATCTTATGACATTATGACAGCACAGCCGATGCACCTGAGCATGCCCCCCAACTACAGGCCTGACAGTTGCTTGCGCACTTTGATTGTTAATGCATTTGCTTTAATCTTGTGCGGCCCAGTGACCCTATGAATAACGACAGCTCGAGACAATCCCTCCAACAAGCTTGTCTTCGCCCTTTCCTGCATGTCGGGTCGTATGTTTTTAGTCCAAGCGCTACCTCAGACACATTTTACCTGAGGGCTGCACGGTTGCGGCTAATTTTAATGCGAGATCCGATATGAACGCGCAATTGCTGTTGGCGAAACGTCTGCCCCACCTGTTGGGCGTATGCCTGCCACTGGTCGGTAGCCCGTGGGCGCATGCCGGGTTTATCCAGTTTCCTGCACTCACACCGAAAGAGCACCGGGGCGTGAATCCGGATCCGGACCTGCCACACCCCAACGAGAGCGTACAACTCAACCTTTTTTACTCCGCTGACTCAGGCCCCCTGCGCTTCCTGGCTGAGGCCATTGCAACACCGGAGCGCCCACAGGCCAGCTGGCCCCATCCCGAGTCACCGGGTGGGTCGAGCACCAGCTACGGTCGACTGGCTATACAGCAGGGTACGGCGCGAGCATTACGCCTCACTACCACTTTGCCAGTGCTTCTCATGCCGCCATTCACCACTCCTGCTCTGTATGCAGGAGCGCAGCACATCGTGCTACCCAGCGGTAAGCAAGCAGCAATCGCATCGTCTACGATGCAGGAACTGCGCTGGCTGTTCCTGGGCGTTGTCGCCTTCCTGAGCAAGCTTCCACTGTATGAAACCACTATAGCCAGTTCCGCCATCAACGACCTCGACAAACACCTACAGCCATGCCATGGTGCGTGGCACCATGGCATTTGCACACCGCATGGGCCTTGTCGTGGGTGCAAAGGGCGAGGAGAGTCGCCGAGTAACGGAAAATATGAGGCTGCACGGCTGTGATCACGCGCAAGGCTATTACTTCGGTTATCCATTGCCCGCCAACGAAATGATGCGTCGGCTGAACAAATCGCACACGCCTGCGTCAAAGTAAGCATGCAGCGCAGACCCAAAATATCGCAGAACGATGCCGAGTTGTTCCGTCATGCGGTCAGCAAGACTGTGCCTTTGCGCAACGACAAGGTTACTTTCATAGCGAAGAAGCCGTCACCTCACCCACGCCAAAAGGAGCTGGATGAGCAACAGGTGCTGCGTGACATGCTCTCCGACAGTCCTTACACGGCAGAGGTGGAAGCAGGCGAGGAACTGCTGTTTCGGCGCAGCAACCTTCAGCACGGACTGTTACGCAAGCTGCGCCGCGGCCAGTTCAGCGTGGGCGCCGAGCTCGATCTGCACGGTATGACCGTGGTCGAGGCGCGTGATGCGCTGACGCGGTTTCTGGCTGCTTGCCGTCGCAGCGATGTGCGTTGTGTGCGCATGATTCACGGCAAGGGCTATGGCTCACGCCACAAGCTGCCGGTGCTAAAGGGGAAGCTGAACCACTGGCTGCAGCAGCGCGATGAAGTGCTGGCATTTTGCTCGGCCCGTCCCGTAGACGGCGGCACAGGTGCCGTCTATGTACTGCTGAAAAAGGCAGGCAGCTAACACACTCTCGCTCAATCGGCGCCTGCGCTGCCGATGGGCAGCGTAAAGCAGTAGTGTCTTACTCTTCCTTGACCGTGCCGGGCTGAAGCTCCTCCAGCATCACCACCGCATGGGCCTCGATACCTTCAGAACGACCTATATAGCCCATCCCTTCGGTGGTCTTGGCCTTGATGTTGATACGCGAGAGATCTATCCCGAGGTCATCCGCCAGCACCTTGCGCATGGCTTCGATATGCGGCGCAAGCCTGGGTGTCTGCGCCACAATAGTGCTGTCGATGTTTGAAATGCCCAGACTGTGTTCGCGCAGCAAGAGCACAATCTCTTGCAGCAACACACGGCTGTCAATGTCACGATAGCGGGCGTCAGTATCCGGAAACATTCGACCGATGTCGCCCAGCCCTGCTGCGCCCAGCAATGCATCGCAAACCACATGAATCAGTACATCGCCGTCTGAATGCGCCGCCAGCCCTTGCGCGTGCGGGATGACGACACCTCCCAGCACCAGCTTTCTACCCTCGGCGAATGCATGCGCATCGTACCCATAGCCAACTCTCACTTTTCGTTCCTCTGTTGGCTCAAATAAAATTCAGCGAGCGCCAGATCCTGCGGCTGTGTAATCTTGATATTATCACCCGCGCCCTGCACCATGAGAGGCACTGCACCGGTTCGCTCCATCGCGGCGCACTCGTCTGTCACTGGCACCCGCTCAGCCAGCGCGCTCTTCAGTGCCGCACCCAGCGCGCCCAGCCGAAACACCTGCGGTGTCAGGGCCCGCCATAACTGACTACGATCCAGCGTTGCCTTCACTTGGGATGCCGCACCTACGCGCTTGATCGTTTCATGCAACGGGAGGCCCAACAAACCACCTGCCACGTGTCCATTCAACGCTTGCAGCAGGCGGTCAATGTCATCCCGGCGGATACATGGGCGCACCGCATCGTGCACCAGCACCCAGTCTGTAGCCGATGCCACCTGTTCCAGCAGCTGGAGCGCGTTGAGCACAGATTGAAAGCGCTCGGCCCCGCCCTCCGCCACCAGCAAAGGCTTGCCATGGTCGGTGAGCCTGGCTCTGATCACGGCAAAGTGACTATCGTTAGCGGCAACTGCCACGACAATGCCTGCTATCCTTTCATGATTGAGCAGGCGTTGCAGCGTATGCTCGATGACCGTGCGGCCCGCAAGCGGCAGATACTGCTTCGGTAGCGCCGCGCCCATCCGTACGCCGCTACCGGCAGCAGGCACTACCGCCCAGCACCGGTGTTGTTCAGTCTGTATGCTGCTTGGCTGTCTCACGTGTGGCGCAGGCCGTCAGCATCTGTTATTCGTGCACGACCTGGTAAAACGTCTCGTCCTTTTTAGTCATGCCGAGTTCGCTGCGGGCACGCTCCTCAATCGCTGCCAGGCCCTGCTTCAAATCATTTACTTCGGCCTCTAGCGCCTGATTGCGCTCCATGAGCATATGATTCTCCGCCTGCTGGGCATCGCGCTCCTGCCCTAGTTTCCAGGCATCGACAAGACTGCCGTTACCCATCCAGAGCGGGTATTGCAGCGCCAGCACCAGCGCCCCCAGCAGAACGATAACGATCTTCACAGTGCGTCTGTGGCCCTCATGATTGCAGGCTGCGAAATGCGGCACGCCCGGCATACTCCGCCTGCGCGCCAAGCTCCTCCTCGATCCGCAGCAGCTGATTATACTTCGCTACGCGATCTGAACGCGACATGGAACCGGCCTTGATCTGCCCCGCGCCCGTCGCCACTGCCAGGTCGGCGATGGTAGTGTCCTCGGTTTCACCGGAGCGGTGCGAGATCACTGCCGTGTAAGCGGCCTGTTTTGCCATGGCAATAGCGGCCAGCGTTTCGCTCAGTGTGCCAATCTGGTTTACCTTGATCAAGATCGAGTTGGCGATCTTTTTGGCAATGCCCTGCTCAAAAATCCGGGTATTAGTAACAAACAGGTCATCACCCACCAGTTGCACGCGCGCGCCCAGATTACGGCTTAACAACGCCCACCCGTCCCAGTCAGTCTCTGCCATGCCGTCCTCAATGGTGAGGATGGGGTATTTGTCTACCCAGGCCGCAAGATAGCCGGCAAACTCGGCACTGGTAAGCCGCTTGTTTTCGGACGCCAGCACATAGTGGCCATCACGGTAAAATTCTGAGCTTGCGGCATCCAGACCGAGGTATACATCCTGTCCCGGCGTGTAACCGGCGCGTTCAATGCCTTCCAGTATCACCTGTATGGCGGCCTCGTTGGAGGCAAGATCAGGCGCGAACCCACCTTCGTCGCCCACCGCCGTGCTGAGCCCTTTGTCGTGCAGTACCTTTTTCAGGGCATGGAATATTTCGGCGCCACAGCGGATCGCCTCACTCAAGCTCGGCATGCCCACAGGCAGAATCATGAACTCCTGCAGGTCCACGTTATTATCCGCATGCGCCCCGCCATTGATGATGTTCATCATCGGCACCGGCAGTATGAATTTTCCGCCCGCAGGCGGCGCAAGATATCTGTACAGTGGCTGACCTGCGGCGGCGGCGGCAGCGTGCGCGGCAGCGAGCGAGACGGCCAGAATTGCATTTGCGCCAAGCCGCGCCTTGTTCGGCGTACCGTCCAGCTCGCACATGATATTATCCAGCCGTGCCTGATCACTGGCCGGGACGCCTATCAGGGCCTGGCGCAAAACCGTATTCACATGCGCTACCGCCTGCAGCACGCCCTTGCCCCCGTAGCGGCTGGCATCATTGTCGCGCAGCTCAATGGCCTCTCGCGCACCGGTGGAAGCACCCGACGGCACTGCCGCCCTGCCGCGCACACCCGATTCCAGAATGACATCTGCTTCTACCGTGGGGTTACCGCGTGAATCAATCACTTCACGTGCATGCACATCCTTGATTTTTACCACCGCGCCCTTCCCATATAAATAAATTGTGTTAATCCATCCCGCAACAAACTGCTGGTCCGAAACCATGGTCTCCCGGCAGAAGCTGCGCAACTGCATGCCACACAGCGCAAAACTTCAGCCTGCTTAAAGTTTATCCTCAATAAGACCGCGCGCCTTGGTGGTATGATCCAACAGCATCAACGTCTCCAGTAACTCCTCCATGTGCGCCAGCGGCCAGGCATTGGGCCCATCACTCAGCGCCGTCTCCGGCGTGGGGTGGGTTTCCATAAATACACCTGCAACTCCAGCCGCGACGGCGGCCCGCGCCAGCACCGGCACGAATTCGCGCTGCCCGCCGGAGCTCGTACCCTGCCCCCCGGGGAGTTGCACCGAATGCGTCGCATCAAACACCACCGGGCAACCTGTCGCCCGCATCACCGCGAGCGAGCGCATATCCGACACCAGATTATTGTAGCCAAACGACACCCCGCGCTCGCAGACCATGATTGCATGGTTACCGGCTTCACGTGCTTTCTCGACCACATTTTTCATGTCCCACGGCGCCAGAAACTGCCCTTTCTTGATATTCACCGGCTTGCCCAGGCGCGCGACGCGCTGGATGAAATTGGTCTGGCGGCACAGAAACGCCGGGGTCTGCAACACATCCACCACCGCAGCGACTTCATCCAGCGGCGTATCCTCATGCACGTCAGTGAGTACCGGCACACCGAGCTGCTGCTTGACGTCTTGCAGGATGCGCAGGCCCTGCTCCAGGCCCGGGCCGCGAAAGCTCTTGCCGGAGGAGCGGTTCGCCTTGTCGAAGGACGATTTGTAAATAAAGGGAATGCCGAGCTTGGCGGTGATTTCCTTGAGGCGCCCCGCGCTCTCCAGCGCCAACGCGTGACTCTCAATCACGCATGGCCCGGCGATCAGAAACAGCGGGTGCTCCTGCCCCACCTCGAAACCGCACAATTTCATCAGGTGACCGCCGCTTCCGGCATACGCTCCGCGTGCAGCGCATGCTGCCGGCGGGCCGCCTGAATAAAGCCGCTGAACAGCGGATGGCCCCGGCGTGGCGTGGACGTGAACTCAGGGTGGAACTGGCAACCCACGAACCACGGGTGCGATGCAATTTCGACCATTTCCACCAGCCTGTCATCCAGGGAGCGGCCCGAAATCACCAGCCCTTTCTGCTGCAGAATGTCGAGGTAGTTATTATTGAACTCATAGCGATGCCGGTGCCGCTCCACAATCACGTCCTTGCTGTAGAGCGTGTGCGCAAGCGTTCCTGCAACAAGACGGCAGGGCTGCGCGCCCAGTCGCATGGTGCCGCCCAGATCGGACTCCGCACTGCGTTTTTCCACGGCGCCCTCCGCTGTCTTCCATTCGGTAATGAGCGCGATCACCGGATGCCCTGTCTGCGGATTGAATTCGGTGCTGTGCGCCGCAGCGAGACCGGCCTGATTGCGCGCAAACTCGATCACCGCCACCTGCATGCCGAGGCAGATGCCCAGATACGGGATGCCGTGGGTACGGGCATAGTTGACCGTACGTATCTTGCCCTCGATGCCGCGCGCGCCGAAGCCGCCGGGCACCAGTATCCCGTCCATCTCTTCCAGCTGTGCGGTACCGTGCTGCTCAATCTCCTCGGAATCGACATACACGATACGCACCCGCGTAAACGTGTGGATACCGGCATGCGTAAGCGCCTCCGACAGCGATTTATAGGATTCAGTCAGATTGACATACTTGCCCACCATCGCGATGGTGACCTCGCCACTGGGCTGCTCCGCTGCGCGCACCACCTTCTCCCACCCCGATAACTCTGCCTTGCCCACCGTGAGGTGCAGCTTGTCTGCCACGATTTCATCAATGCCCTGCTCATGAAACAACAGCGGGATTTTATAAATATTGTCGACATCCAGGGCGGAGATCACCGCCTTCTCCCGCACATTGGTGAACAGCGCAATCTTGCGCCGCTCGGCCTCCGGCAAGGCGCGCGCAGTGCGGCACAGCAGCATGTCGGGCTGGATACCGATACTGCGCAGCTCCTTCACCGAGTGCTGGGTGGGCTTGGTCTTGATTTCACCCGCAGTGGAGATATAAGGCACCAGGGTCAGGTGCACATACATAGTATCTTGCTGGCCAAGCTCTACGCCCATCTGACGAATCGCTTCGAGGAATGGCAGTGACTCGATATCACCCACCGTGCCGCCAATCTCCACCATGGCGATGTCGGCATCGCCCGCACCCTCGCGGATACAGCGCTTGATCTCGTCGGTAATGTGCGGAATCACCTGCACCGTGCCGCCGAGATATTCGCCGCGACGCTCCTTGCGGATGACATTCTCGTAAATCTGGCCGGTGGTGAAATTGTTGCGCTTGCTCATGGTGGCGTCCACGAAGCGCTCGTAGTGGCCGAGATCGAGGTCGGTCTCGGCGCCGTCTTCGGTCACAAACACCTCGCCGTGCTGAAACGGGCTCATGGTGCCGGGGTCGACGTTGATGTAGGGGTCGAGCTTGAGTAGCGTCACTTTCAGCCCGCGCGCCTCCAAAATGGCGCCTATCGATGCGGAGGCGATGCCTTTGCCCAGGGAGGACACGACGCCGCCGGTGACGAAGATAAATTTGGTCATGAAAACCCGGTGTTGACGGCGCCCAGAGAATGACGCCAGATGGGATTGCAGACTACCAGAAAGCCGGGTTCCGCACAACGGAAAGAGGGCACTCCGGCACCTGATCAAGCCTGATGCGAGATGAGCAACCCGTCTTCCCCGGCCCCGGCATGGAACGGCTCGCAGCACCATAAAGCACCGACTGCGGCGAGATCGGCGCCCACATAAATCAATGGTATGCGGTCACGCTGCCAGGGCGGGATGGCGGCCTCCTGATACAGCTTTCTGAGTTCATGGCTATGGCCGCGCCCAACCGGGCGGCAGCGCTCGCCGCCATGGCGGAAGCGCACCGTGACATCTGCTGCGTCACACAGCGCTGTCTTGAGTCCGCGGTCTTGCGCGGGCATCACACTGAGGGTACCGAGGCCGGCCGGGAGCGGCAATGGACGCCGCATGTCCCACGCCAGAACCCCCGCAGCGTCGTGCACCTGCAAGGGTGGCAGCGCATACATGAGGTCACGATAACGCCGCACCTCCACGCCCGGCCAGCGCACGCAGGGTACGCGATCACCCGCGACCGCCACCACATCATGCAGAATGTGCTCGATGTGGGCAGCCGATGGCAGCGGCAGATTCAGCTGCCTGAACCAGATCCGCAGCGCGTTGCGCTGACGCGGCGGCTCCAGGGTTTTCAGTCGCGTCACGGAAAGCCCACCGGACTCACCCGCCACCTGCGCAAGATCGCCCTGCGCCATGGCGTCCAGCAGCCAGGCAGCGTCTGCCGCATGCCGTGCGCTACGTGCCAGCATACTGCTGGCAGCAGGCCAGCGCGCCGCCAGCCGCGGCATGATTTCATGCCGCACATAGTTACGGTCGAAGCAGGTTGCAGCATTGCTCGGGTCTTCGATCCAGGTGAGATGCTGTGCAACGGCATACTGGTGCAGTTGAGCGTGCGTAAACTCCAGCAATGGCCGCAGATGCATGCCCGCGCCGAATGCGGCCGACACCGGCATCGCCGCCAGGCCATGCGGCCCTGAGCCGCGCAGCAGTTGCAGCAGCAGGGTCTCGGCCTGATCGTCGCGGTGGTGTGCCGTAAGCAGGGCATCACCCGGCTGCATCATGCCAGCCAGCGCCTGATAGCGTGCATGGCGTGCCGCCGCCTCCGGACTCTCGCCCACGGCTGGAGCGGCATTGACGTGCAGTACATGACAGGGAATCTGCAACGCCGCGCATATCCGGGTGCAGTGTTCCGCCCACTGCTGTGCATGGGATTGCAGCGCATGATTGACGTGTATCGCCTGCACGACAATACCCGACTGATGCTGGCGCAGGCTTGCCATGCCGTGCAGCAGCACGTGTGAATCCAGCCCGCCGCTGTAAGCCACCCAGCAGCGTGCTGCGGAGTGGCGCCCCAGCTGTGTGCGCAGGTGCGAAACCAGTGATGCCGAGTGCCGTGAGGCCACCGCAGAAATTGTCTGATTGCCGCGTGGCTTCAGGTGACTACTCCTGATAGGCTCCAAAGCGCATCAAGCGTTCATAGCGCGTGCCCAGGAGTCTCTCCACCGGCATATTCTCCAGCTGACCGAGACTGTCCAGCAAGGCGCGCTTGATTTCACGCGCCATGGCGGCGACATCCCGGTGCGCGCCGCCCAACGGCTCCGGCACCACTTCGTCCACCAGGCCCAGCTTTTCCAGACGATCAGAGGTAATGCCCATGATTTCGGCGGCCTCGGGCGCCTTGGCGGCACTCTTCCAGAGGATGGAGGCGCAGCCTTCCGGCGAGATGACGGCGTAGGTGCTGTATTGCAGCATCATGACATGGTCGCCGACACCGATGGCCAGCGCGCCGCCGGAGCCGCCTTCGCCCGTCACGGTGCAGATGATCGGCGTTTGCAGCGTACTCATGGCCATCAGGTTACGGGCAATGGCCTCGCTCTGGCCGCGCTCTTCCGCGCCCACGCCCGGATAGGCGCCGGGGGTGTCGATGAAGGTGAAGATCGGCAAGCGGAAGCGCTCCGCCATTTGCATCAGACGCAGCGCCTTGCGGTAGCCCTCCGGGCGCGGCATGCCGAAGTTGCGCCGCACTTTTTCCTTGGTATCCACACCCTTGACGGTGCCGATCAGCATGACCGGCCGCCCTTCCAGCCGTGCCACACCGCCTACGACAGCCGCATCATCGCCGAAGCAGCGGTCGCCATGCAGTTCCTCGAAATCAGTAAAAATGCGCTCCACATAGTGCGGCATCTGGGGCCGTTGCGGGTGGCGTGCGATCTGTGAAATCTGCCAGGATGTCAGTGACGCAAAGATGGATTCGGTGAGTTTGCGGCTCTTGGCCTCGATGCGGAGGATTTCATCGCTGAGGTTGACCGCGTTGTCACTGTCAACATAACGCAGCTCGTCAATCTTGGCTTCAAGCTCGGCGATCGGCTGTTCAAAATCGAGAAAGTTGAGCTTCATGGACAGACGTCGCGCCTCTATGCAGCCGGGTGGTTATATACTACCTTGACGTGATCTTTCCCCACCAGCCCTTCGAGGCGGTGCAGCAGTTCATCCGTGGGATGTACGCGCCATTCCTCGCCAAGCGCAAGGTCGGCATCGATCCTGCTGCCATTATACGCATTACGGTAACTTATCCATACCGGGCAGCCACCGTTGCGGAATGGCGCCAGCAGCTCTGAAAGCTGGGCAGCAATGCCATTGTCTCCCCGGAGTGACTCGAGATCGATCACCAGCCGCTGCGCATGGCGCTCACGCGCCTGGTTAATGTCAGCGATACGCAGCGCACTCATCTTGTAGTTGCCCGTGTATTCATCCAGACTGACCTCGCCTTCGATTACCAGCAGCTTGTCCTTGGCAAGCAACTCGCGGTGGCGCTGGTACACGTCGGCAAACACCGCAATCTCGACCCGCGCACTGCGGTCGTCCAGGGTAATGAACGCCATCCGCTCGCCGCGACGGTTATTCATCACCCGGAGTGCCACCACCAAGCCGCCTACCGTAACGCTCTGGCCCTGTACCGGCCTGATGTCCGCCAGCGTGCAACTGGTAATGCTCGCCAGCTCTGCCCGATAACGCTCCACCGGGTGGCCGGTGAGATACAGCCCGAGCGTCTCTTTCTCATGCTGCAGACGCTCTCCCTCGCTCCATTCCTCCACAGTCACAAACTGCAGGGTTTCAGGTGTGCGCCGTGCGCCTGCGCCGAACAGGTCGTCCTGCCCGGCGATACGATCGCGCAATTCACGCTCCGCAGCATTCAGCGCCAGCGGCAGGGTTGCAAACAGCGTGGCACGCCCAAGCCCCAGCGCATCCAGCGCGCCGGAACGGATCAGCGCCTCCAGCACGCGCCGGTTGGCCTTGCGCATGTCGATGCGGCGGCAGAAATCAAACAGGTCAAGGAATTTTCCCTCCTTGCCGCGGTTTTCCAGCACGCCTTCAATGGCTGCCGCGCCCACGCCCTTGATTGCGCCCAGCCCGTACAACAGCGTGCCGTCGTCATGCACGGTGAAGGCATGGTCGCAGCGATTGATATCGGGCGGCACGATGGTGAGATTCATGGCCCGACATTCGTCCATCAGGGCCACGATCTTGTCGGTATTGTCCATATCGGCCGACAATACCGCCGCCATAAATGCCGCCGGGTAATGCGCCTTGAGCCAGGCCGTCTGGTAGGCGATCAGGGCATACGCCACGGAATGCGATTTATTGAAGCCGTAGTCTGCGAACTTTTCCATCAAATCGAAGATGTGAGTCGCCGCAGCTGGCTTGACGCCGTGCGCTGACGCGCCCTGCATGAAGATGTCGCGCTGCTTGGCCATTTCGGCCGGCTTCTTTTTGCCCATCGCACGCCGCAGCATATCCGCAGCGCCGAGTGTATACCCCGCCAGCACCTGCGCAATCTGCATCACCTGCTCCTGATACAGGATCACGCCGTAGGTCGGCTTGAGTATCGGCACCAGATCGGGGTGCGGGTACTCCACCCGTGCCTTGCCGTGCTTGCGGTTGATAAAGTCATCCACCATGCCGGACTGTAGTGGGCCGGGCCGGAACAATGCCACCAGAGCCACGATTTCGTCAAACCGGTCAGGCTGCAGCCGCTTGATGAGGTCGCGCATGCCACGTGATTCCAGCTGGAATACGGCGCTGGTGGCACAGGACTTCAGCAGATCAAACGTGGCCTTGTCGTCCAGCACCAGCCGGGCGATATCAACCTCGACGCCGCGCCGGCGCAGATTCTTCACTGTCCAGTCAATGATGGTGAGTGTGCGCAAGCCGAGAAAATCGAACTTGACCAGCCCGACGGCCTCGATATCGTCCTTGTCGAACTGGGTCACGCAGACCTCCGCCCCCTGCTCACAATACAGCGGCGTAAAGTCGGTGAGCGCAGAAGGCGCAATCACCAGTCCGCCTGCGTGTTTGCCTGCGTTGCGGGTGATGCCTTCGAGTTTACGCGCAAGGTCGATCAGGGTGCGTGCTTCATCTTCGTTTTCACACCGCTCACGCAGGGCCGGCTCCTGCTTGAGCGCGCCCTCCAGCGTAATGCCCAGCTCAAACGGGATCAGCTTGGCGATGGTATCGACATAGCCGTAGGGCAAACCCAGCACGCGGCCCACGTCGCGCACCACCGCCTTTGCCGCCATGCTGCCGTAGGTGATGATTTGCGATACGCGTTCGCGCCCGTAGCGCCGGGCCACATAGTCAATTACCTCATCGCGGCGCTCCATGCAGAAATCAATATCAAAGTCCGGCAACGAGATACGCTCCGGATTAAGAAAGCGCTCAAACAACAGTCCGTGATAGATCGGGTCAACATCTGTAATGCCCAGCACATAGGCGACCAGCGAACCCGCCCCCGAACCACGCCCGGGCCCCACAGGGATGCCGCTATCCTTGGCCCAGCGTATAAAGTCCGCCACGATCAGGAAGTAGCCCGCGAAACCCATCCGGTTGATGACGTCGAGCTCGGTCGCAAGCCGGGCCTGGTAGTCATCGGCAGGCACAGTGGCCGCCTGCGGCAAGGCCGCCAGCCGTAGCTGCAACCCTCGCTGGGCCTCCGCATGCAGATAGTGCTCAAGCGTAACACCAGCCGGCACCGGGAAATCGGGCATATAATTTTCGCCCAATCGCAGGCCGAGATTGCAGCGGCGCGTGATTTCCAGCGTGTTCTCCAGCGCCTCCGGCAGATCGGAAAACAGCTCCATCATTTCCTCGGCACTGCGCAGATACTGCTGCTCGGTGTAATGACGTGGCCGACGCGGATCGGCCAGGGTACGGCCTTCATGGATGCAGGCGCGCGCCTCATGCGCCTCAAAATCGTCCCGCGCCAGAAAGCGTACGTCATTGGTGGCCACTACCGGGGTCTGCGTCGCCAGCGCGAGTTGCACCGTTGCATGCAGGCAGTCTTCCTCGCCTTCGCGCCCGGTACGGCTCAGTTCGAGATAAAAGCGTCCCGGAAACAGCTCCAGCCATTCCCGCAGCAGCTCTTGCGCCCGGGTGTGTTGCTGCGCCAGCAGCGCCTGGCCGATGTCCCCTGCATGTCCGCCGGAGAGTGCTATCAAGCCCTCGCTCGCGCCGGTAAACCATTCCTTCTGCAGCGTGGGCGCGCCCTGCTGTTGGCCTTCGGTATAGCTGCGCGTGACGAGGCGCGTGAGATTGCGGTAACCGCACTCATTTTGGCACAGCAGCACGAGCCGTCCCGGTACCGTATTTCCGCTGCGCCGCACCCACACATCCACACCGATAATCGGCTTGATGCCGGCCTGCATCGCCGCACGGTAGAACTTTACCATCGCGAACAGATTGCACTGATCGGTCAGCGCTACCGCCGGCATGCCGCTTGCGCGCAAGGCCTGCATCAAGGGCTCAATGCGTACGGTTCCATCGATCAGCGAATATTCGGTATGCAGCCGCAAATGAACAAAGCCAGCTTTCATGGAGCACCCTTGCCCGCGAGCTGTGCGCGTACCGGCGCAAATGAACGCCGATGCGCCACACATGCACCCAGGTTACGTAATGCTTCCAGATGCTGTGCCGTGCCATAGCCCTTGTGTTGCGCGAAGCCATAGCCCGGATGGCGGCCGTCGAGCTCTGCCATGAGCCCGTCACGCTCCACCTTGGCAATGATCGATGCCGCGCTGATCGAAGCCACAGTGACATCACCTTTGATAACTGTAATCACGGGGCAGGCCACCGCCGGGCTTACGTTACCGTCGACCAGCACATAGTCCGGCGTAACAGTCAGCGCGGCAATCGCACGCTGCATGGCAAGCAGCGTGGCGCGCCCGATATTCAATTGATCTATCTCGCTCACCGAGGCCATCCCGAATGCCCAGGCAGTCGCTGAGGCGCGTATCCGCAGGGCAAGCGCTTCACGTACCTCTCGCGTCAGTTTTTTTGAATCCGCCAGCCCCACGATGCCATGGCCCGGCGCAAGAATCACGGCCGCTGCCAACACCGGCCCTGCCAGCGGGCCTCGCCCGACTTCATCGACGCCTGCGACCAGACCGTCGGGCACCGGGAAACTGAAATCCCCCTGCCTGTCAGCATCATGGTTCATGTCCGGCGCAACAGCCCCAGCACGGCAGTGGCAGCAGCTGTGTCAGCATTGCAACGCAGGGCGTGATGAATGCGATCAAACGCACTCTGCATGGCACTCAGTTGCGGGGCATCCAGACAGGCCAGCAGTGCGGGCCCCAGATTTTCCGCCGTCACCTGTTCCTGGCTGAACTCCGGCACCAGTGCGGAGCCTGCCAGCAGGTTGGGCAGCGAGAAATACGGCACCTTCAGCATGCGGCGCGCGATCCACGCGGTCAGCGGCGCCATGCGATAGGCGACCACCATGGGCCGCCGCAACAGCAGCGCTTCCAGCGTGGCGGTACCGGAGGCGATGAGAGCCGCATCGGCGCTACGCAGGGCATCCTGCGTCCTGCCATCGACAAGAGTAATCGGCAGGCGTGGCGCATGCTGCGCCAGCGCCTGCTCAAACAGTGTGCGCGTCTGCGCACTGGCCTGTGGCGCGATGAAATGCAGTTCAGGCCGTTGTGCCACGCACCAGGCCGCTGCCTGTATGAACGGCACAGCCAGACGATTCAGCTCGGTTTCACGACTGCCCGGCAACACTGCAATTACCGGCACATCCGCCGGTAAGCCGAATTCACGCCGTAGCCGTAGCCGTAGCGCTGCATCGTCTGCTGCAGGCGGGGCTATGATGTCCGCAAGCGGGTGGCCGACAAAGCGCGACGGCACCGAGTGGCCCGCCTGCGCCGCGTAGAAATCGGCCTCGAAGGGAAACAAGGTCAACATGAGGTCTACCGAACGCTCTATCGTGCGTACACGATAGTTGCGCCAGGCCCATACCGACGGGCTGACATAATGTACGGTGCGTATGCCGGTACGCTTGAGCCCACGCTCAAGCCTCAGATTGAAATCCGGCGCATCAATGCCGATAAAAATATCCGGCGGATTCTCGGTAAAGTGGCGCAGCAGTTGCGCCCTGATTTTAAGCAGCTCAAACAAACGGCCGAGTACTTCGGTAATGCCCATGACGGCAAGTTTGTGTGCCGGATAGAGTACATGGCACCCCTGCTCTGCCATGCGCGGGCCGGCGATACCCTCAAACACGGCATCGGGGTGGCGCGCCCTGATGGCCCGGATCAGCCCCGCACCCAGAATATCCCCGGACGCCTCGCCTGCAACAATACCAATACGCATTTAACGGCAGATACAAGAGAAAAGAGAAAAGAGAAAAGTAGTGCCCTTTCTCCTTTCCGCTTTTCTCTTATGTCTTTTCTCTGTCATCTGACAATTCCGCGTGTCGCGCGTTCCAGAAAGGCCACCAGCACACCCATCTCGGGGCACTCGTGTTGCATCTCTTTAAGGCGCACAACTGCCTGCACTACTGTGAGTTTGGATTTATAGAGTATCTTGTACGCCTCGCGCAGGTGGCGCAGCGTTTCTGCGCTGAAGCCGCGACGTTTAAGCCCTTCGCTATTAAGGCCATGAGCACGCGCCATGTTGCCGGAAACCATGGTATAGGGCAGCACATCCTTGGAAATCACGCTACCCATGCCGCAAAAGCAGTGTGCGCCAATGGCGCAGAACTGGTGCACCAGCGTGAAACCGCCCAGTATGGCATAATCCTCTACCGTCACATGTCCGGCAAGCGACGCCGAATTGGCAAAGATGGTCTGGTGACCCACTGTGCAGTCATGCGCAATGTGCACATAGGCCATGATCCAGTTGTCATTGCCTACCTGCGTCATGCCGCCGCCCTGTACGGTACCGCGGCTCATGGTGCAGTGTTCGCGTATGATATTGCGATCACCGATCGTGAGGAGGGTGTCTTCACCCGCGTATTTTTTGTCCTGCGGTTCCTCGCCGAGCGAAGCAAACTGAAACACCCGGTTGTCGCATCCGATACGGGTGCGGCCCGTGATGACCACGTGCGGGCCGATCCATGTGCCAGCCCCGATCTCGACCTGTGCACCGATGATGGAATAGGCGCCTATGCTCACGCCGGGGCCGAGTTTTGCGCCCGGCTCAACAATGGCACGTGCATCAACCATGGTCTGCCCCACCGTCAAACTTCCTTGCGGGCGCACATCAGGTTGGCATTTGCCACCAGCCTGCCCTCCACCTTCGCCTCGGCGGAAAATTTCCACAAACCGCGCATATTGCGCTCCGCGCGCACCTCGATAATCAGCTGGTCACCCGGTACCACAGGTTGCTTGAAGCGTGCGTCATCGATGCCCACCAGATAGTAAAGCAGGTGCTCACTGGGGCGTGTCTGCGTGGTGCGAAATGCCAGTATGCCGGTGGCTTGCGCCATGGCCTCCAGTATCATCACGCCCGGCATTACCGGACGATGCGGGAAGTGGCCCTGGAAAAAAGGCTCATTGACGGTGACATTCTTGACCGCCGTCAGTGACTCGCCGGGCGTACAGTTGAGTACGCGATCGATCAGCAGGAAGGGATAGCGATGCGGCAAGTATTGCAGCACTTCGTGAATGTCCATGCTGCTCATGTGGATCCCTTTTTTTTAGTGTTTCTGCTGCGCTTGGCAGGTGTGTGTTCCAGCGCGCTCAGACGCTCGTTCACTCTATCCAGCCGCCGCAAGCGAGCAAGATGCTTGTTCCAGACCGCTACCGGCTCGGCAGGAACACTGGAGGAATAGACGCCAGACGTGCGTATGGATTTGCTTACCAGCGACATACCGGTAACCGTTACATCATCTGCGATCTCCAGATGACCGGCAATACCTGCGCCACCGCCAATACGGCAACGCTGGCCAATGTGTGCACTGCCGGCAATCCCTACGCACCCTGCAATTGCCGTATGTGCACCAATATGGACGTTGTGCGCCACCTGTATCTGATTATCCAGTTTGACACCCTCGCCTATGACGGTATCGTCGAGTGCACCACGATCAATGGTGGTATTGGCGCCGATCTCGACGTCATCGCCGATGCGCACACGCCCGAGTTGTGGAATCTTGACCCAGACCCCATGATCGTTAGCCAGCCCGAATCCGTCACTGCCGATCACCGCTCCAGGGTGAATCAGCACGCGACGGCCGATGATGCTGTCATGACAGACAGTAACCTGCGCTACCAGCCGGGAGTCTGCGCCTATGCTGGCACCGGCCTCGACCACGCAGCCCGGGCCCAGCTGGACATTGGGCCCCAGCGATACGCCGGCCTCGATGACACACTGCGGACCAACCCAGGCGCTCTCATCAATTCGTGCCTGCGGACTGACCCAGGCCGCAGGGTGTACACCCTGCTTTCCCGGCTGTACTGTCAGCAGGGTGGCGGCGCGCGCATAGGCCAACTCGGGATCAGATACGATCAGTACAGCGACCGGGCAGTGAGGGGCATTCTGTGCTGTAAGGATAACCGCAGAGGCACGGGTATGAGACAAGTATTTGCGGTAGCGCTCGCTACCTGCGAGATAGCTTAGTTCACCTGACGTTGCACGCTCCAGCGGTGCGAGTCCATGAATGACACAGCCTGCATCACCACGGACTTCGGCACCAATATGGCGGGCGATCTCAGCGAGGATGCGGCCCACTGAACACCACCATTACTGCTTGGGTACGGCAGTTTGGGGGCCGCCGTTCTTGCTTGCCTCCATCGGCGCCGCTTTGAGACGCGCCATTACCTTGTCGGTGATATCAATACGTTCGCTCGAGTAGATTGCGCCATCGCCTATGATGAGATCGTAGCTCTCCTGCTTTGCCAATGCCACGATGGCTTCATACACCAGCTTCTGCAGTTTTGAAAACTCTTCATTACGGCGAATATTGAAATCCTCGCGCGCCTCATCCTGTTCACGCTTCATATCGCGGCGCAGGGCGTTGATATTACGCTCAGCCTTGGCGCGCTCGACATCGCTCATTACCGCAGCGTCCTTGTTGATCTTGTCTTCCAGGGTCTTGAGTTCTTTCTGGCCATCAATCAGCTTTTTGTTCCGCGCAGAAAATTCCTTTTCCAGCTTGTTGCGTGCAGCATCCGCCTGCGGAGCCTCCTCCAGTATCTTGGCCGCATTGACGAATCCAAGCTTGAGCTCGGCTGCGGAGGCCACTCCAGTCCAGACCAACATCGCCGCAACTGCAATCATTACATATCTTTTCAAATGCCTACTCCTGAGTTAAAAAAGTGAGCCCAGCGTAAACTGGAAGCTCTGTTCGTCGTCTCCCGGCCCGCTATTTAATGGCTGCGCCACACTGACGGTCAAGGGACCCAGCGGTGACAGCCACACGGCTGACAAACCGCTCGAGTAGCGCAGCTCGCCTGCCTCAAACCCTTCATCACCGTAAACATTTCCTATGTCCACAAAAAAACTCAAACGAACCGACTTGCTATCCTTGACAAAGGGTACCGGAAAAAACACCTCTGCATTTCCCACCACCTTTAAGTCGCCACCCAGTGGCCGGCCATCAGGACCAGCACCTCTGGGGCCGAGTGTATTATCCTTGAAACCGCGCACCGAACGGCTGCCCCCCGCAAAAAAATTCTCAAAGAACGGGAGCTCTGGAGTATCGCCAAAGCTTTTACCATAGCCGACATCGCCATTCAGCGACAGGGTCCAGTATTTCGCCAGCGGGTACAGAAGCAGATGCCGGTAGCTGACTTTGTAATATTCCAGATTGGTGCCTGGCGCAGTCATTTCGGCATTCAGGTTCTGGAGCACGCCTTCATCGGCAAACACAGAGCGGTTGCGCGTGTCGTGCGACCACCCTGCGGTCAGTTTTATTGTAGCAAACTCCTCTCGGCCGGCGGCAGTGAGGAAGTCGGTATATTCCGTGGGTGTTGAGGCACCGGTGTTAATGCGGGTGCCTTCGTAGCCCGCACTCAGGCGCACGCTGTCATATTCGTTCAGCGGAATACCGTAGTTGACAAAAGCACCTTGCACGTCGGTGCTGTACCTGGATATGTTGGCGTTGCTGGCATCCGTAGTTCTGTAAAACAGGCTAAAGCCGCGGCTGATGCCGTCCGGCGTATGGTACGGATTGGTGTAGGCGAAACTGTACACCGTATTGACCCGGCTGTTGTTGAAGGCTGCGCTCACATGCTTGCCGCTGCCGAGGAAGTTGTCCTGGCTGATGCTGGTATTGAAAATGATACCCTGGCTCTGCGAAAAACCCAGGCCAGCCAGCAGGTTGCCGGAAGGTTTCTCCACCACCGCGAAATTCACATCCACCTGATCCGTGGTGCCGGCTACCGCCGGTGTTTCCACATTCACCTCTTCGAAGTAACCGAGCTTGTCCAGGCGCACGCGCGAGCGCTTGACCTTCTCCGTCGATATCCATGCACTCTCCAACTGCCGCATCTCGCGCCGCAGCACTTCATCTCGCGTCTTGGTATTACCGGCCACGTTGATACGCCGCACATATACCCGCTTACCCGGATCCACAAAAAAAGTCAGCCCCACCTGCTTGCCCGCCTGGTCAATCTCCGGAATGGCATTGACATTGGCAAAGGCATAGCCCTCATCACCCAGTCGCTCAATCAGCTTGGTGGTGGTGTCGGTTGCACTCTTGCGCGAGAATATTTCGCCCGGCTTCACCGCCACCAGCGCCTCCAGCTCGGCCTCTGGCAGCACCAGATCGCCTGCCAACTTGACGTCTCTTACCGTAAACTTGTCACCCTCGGTTACATTGATGGTAATGTAAATGTCTTTCTTGTCCGGGGTGATGGAAACCTGCGTAGAGTTGATGGAGAAATTGATATAGCCGCGATCCAGGTAGAATGAACGCAAGGTCTCCAGATCAGCGGACAGTTTCTGCTTCGAGTATTGGTCGCCCCCGGTATAAAACGAAAGCGTGCTCGTGGTGCCCGACTGGAAATCCGCCAGCAAGTCGTCATCGCTAAAGCTGTCATTGCCGATGACGTTGATCTCGCGTATACGTGCAGCACGGCCCTCCGAAATATCAATCGCAATGCCGACACGATTGCGTTCCAGCGGTGTGGCGGTGGCAGCAATCTCTACACCGTATTTGCCACGGCTGAAATACTGGCGCTTGAGCTCCTGCTCGGCCCGATCCAGCAGCGCCCGGTCAAAGGTCAGGCCCTCGCCGAGGCCTTGCTCCTTCAGAGCCTTGACGAGCTGATCGGTGTTTATGTCCTTGTTGCCGGTGATCTTGATGCTGGCGATAGCGGGTCGCTCGGTGACGAACACGACCAGCACGTCGCCCTCACGCTCCAGTCGCACATCATTGAAGAAGCCGGTCTTGAACAGGGCGCGTATGGCCTCGCTGGCGCGCGCATCGTCCATGGTTTCACCCACCTTCACCGGCAGATAATTGAACACCGTGCCGGCCGCGATGCGTTGTAAACCTTCCAGCCGGATGTCCTGCACCATGAAGGGTTCCATTGCCCACACCGGTACGGCGATCAAGCACCACAACCCCAATAGCCCTGTCCGCAGCAGTTTACGCATCACGCACCCATTATTGTTCAACGTCACCCACTTGCTGTACGGCTTACAGGCCAAGCAGACGCGTCAGATCATTATAAAAAGCCAGCACCGTGAGTCCGAGCAGCAGGGCGATACCCAATTGCTGCCCAATGTATTGAACCTTGGGGGATACCGGGCTGCCTTTCACTGCCTCCGCCAAATGATACATCAAATGGCCGCCATCCAGTATCGGTACCGGCAAAAGGTTGAGCACACCGAGACTGACGCTGACCAGGGCCAGGAAGCGCAGGAAGGGCGCGAACCCGTCGCTCGCCGAGTAACCGGCATACTGGGCGATGCCGATGGGCCCGCTGATATTCTCCAGCGAGGCCTGTCCCGCCACCATCTTGGCCAGCAGGCGCAAGGTCAGCAGGCTCATCTCCCCTGTATGCCGCACGGCCTTGACCAGCCCTTCCAGCACGTCGTAGCGTTGCTCGGCGCGCAGCTCCGGCGGCAGGGCCTGGAGCGGCTCCGGGCCGGCCTCAATACGCCCGACGACCCCCTCCGGCGAGGGTTTCGCCGCAGGCGTTATCACCAACTCCAGGGTCTCACTCTTGCGCTCAATGACCAGCCGGATCGGCACATCGGCGCGCGCGCGCACGTACCCGGCCCAGGCATCCCAGTCTGTCAGCGGCTGGTCGTCGGCGCTCAGCAGGCGATCGCCCGCTTGCAGGCCGGCGCGTGCGGCAGCGCCCTCTGGCAGCACGCGCCCGAGCACGGCCGGCACCTGCGGGCGCAACGGCCGTAAGCCAAGGCGCTCCAGCAGATTGCCGCTGTCAGGCTCACTGACCGTGCTGACATCAAGCTCTTGTATACGCCGCTGGCCGTCCTTGCCCTGCACCGTCAGAGCGATCCGCTCACGATCCAGCGCCTTGTCCAGCATGGCCAGCAGCGCTGTGTCCCAGGTGGGAGTGAGATTGCCCGCCACCTCGACCACCTCATCCCCCGACCGCAAGCCCGCCTGCTGCGCTATCGAGGACTCAATCACCGTACCGATGACGGGCCGCACCCCGCTGACGCCGATGATGAACATCAGCCAATAGGCGAGGATGGCGAAGGCAAAATTGAACAGCGGGCCGGCGAGCACAATGGCGCTGCGCGCGGCCAGCGATTGACGGTTGAAGGCACGCGGCAACTCTGCGTCGGCCACCTCGCCCTCACGCTCATCCAGCATGCGCACATAGCCGCCCAGGGGCAACATCGCGATGGCATATTCCGTGCCGTCCTTGCCGCGCCGCGCCCACAACGGTTTGCCGAAGCCGATCGAGAAACGCAACACCTTGACCCCCAGGCGCCGCGCTACCCAGAAATGCCCGAACTCGTGCACCGTGATCAGGATGCCAAGGGTGACGATGAAGGCCAGTGTTGACCACAGGATCGTGCTCATGCGCCGCTCCGTGCCGCCACCGGCACACTGCGGGAGGCGTAGCCCTGCACGTGTCGCAGCGCCTGCACCCGCGCCGCAGCGTCGTCTTCCAGTATCACCTCGAGCGATGCCGCTGCGCGTACCGGCCTGCCGGCAAGGGTGCGCTCAATCACGTCGGGGATGCCGGTAAAGGGCAACCGACCGTCGAGGAAGGCCGCTACCGCCACCTCGTTGGCGGCATTCAGCGTCACGCTTGCCGTACCCCCACAGGCATGCGCCTGATACGCCAGCCGCAAACACGGGAACCGCGCGTGATCTATCGGGGCAAAATCAAGCCGTGCAGCCAGCAGATTCAAGGCCGGCGCGGACGAGGCGATGCGCTCCGGCCATCCCAGTGCATGGGCAATCGGCGTACGCATGTCGGGGCTGCCCAGCTCCGCCAGCAGCGATCCGTCCACATACTCGACCAGGGAGTGCACCATGCTCTGCGGATGCAACACCACGTCGACCTGATCCGGCGTGGTGTTGAACAGCCAGCAGGCCTCAATCACCTCCAGACCCTTGTTCATCATGGTGGCCGAGTCGACCGAAATCTTGCGCCCCATCACCCAGTTCGGGTGGGCGCAGGCTTGCGCTGGCGTGACATACGGCAGTTGCTCCAGCGGTGTGGTGCGAAACGGCCCGCCGGAGGCGGTCAACACAATACGACGCACGCCTGCCTGCCGCAGGTCGCCGTGAAAGTCATGGGGCAGACACTGAAACACGGCGTTGTGTTCGCTGTCGATCGGCAACAACTGCGCGCCGTGCGTGCGCACGGCGTCCATGAACAGCTTGCCTGCCATCACCAGCGCCTCTTTGTTGGCCAGCAGCACGCGCTTGCCCGCGCGCACTGCGGCCAGCGTAGGCAACAACCCGGCCGCGCCGACAATCGCCGCCATCACCGTGTCTACCTCCGGCAATGCAGCCACGGTCTCCAGACCCGCCTGCCCGCATAGCACCTCGATGCCCGGCGCCTCATCGCTCAGCCGCACACGCAGCTGTTGCGCCGCTGCGGCTTCGGCCATCACCGCATACCGGGGGCGGTGCGTCAGACACTGTTTGTAAAGTGCATCAACCGAGTTGCGGGCCGTGAGCGCCACTACCTCGAACCGATCCGGGTGACGGGCGATCACATCGAGCGTGTTCACGCCAATAGACCCTGTGGCACCCAGTATTGTGACGCCGGTCATTGCATGCCTCCCAGCATCCACAGGCCCAGCACGAACACAGGCGCCGCCGCCGTCAGGCTGTCGATGCGATCCAGCATCCCGCCGTGACCGGGCAGCAGGCGGCCGCTGTCCTTCACCCCGCGTATCCGCTTGTAGATGCTTTCAAAGAGATCGCCTACGATGGAAAATACCACTGTCGCCAGACAGAGCACAATAAACCACGTCAGCCGGGGCTGGGCCAGCCCAGTGACGATTCCGGCAACGGGTGCCATCAGCAGTGTCGCCGCCAGCGCCCCCCCGACCCCGGCCCAGGTCTTGCCCGGGCTGATGCTGGGCGCGAGCCGCGCCTTGCCCCAGCGTCGGCCGGCGAAATAGGCCGCGCCATCGGCTGACCATATCAAGGCCATCAGAAACAGCACCCAGTATGGTCCTTGCTCAGGCAATGCATGCAGGTGCGCCACGGCAAACCAGGCCGGCGCCAGCACCCAGAGCCCTGCCACGGCGGCGACGTTGCGGCGCGACAGCAGCGTTATACCTACAGGGTGACGCAGCTCTGTTACAGCCGCCAGAAGCCAACCCGCGACTGCCAGAGTCAGCACCACGGCAGGCGCCACGGTGCTGATCCCCCACAACGCCAACAGCAGCAAGGTTACATAGAGGGCACGCCAGAAGACGCGGGCGATACCGGCCAGGGCCGACCACTCCCAGGCGGCCTGCGCCACAATCAGCGCCACCAGCACGGAAAAATACAACGTGGGCAGTGCCAGCACTCCCCAGATGACCAGCGGGATCAGCACCGCCGCAGTCAACAGACGTGTTTTAAGCACCTCTGGCCTGCTGTTCCTGCGTCAGCGGCGTGGCAGCCGCCTCCGCTTCAACCTCGCTCACTCGTCCGAAACGCCGTTGGCGCTGCGCATAGGCGGTCAGCGCCTTTTCGAATTCCACTGCGTTGAAGTCTGGCCACAGCACATCGGTGAAGTACAACTCCGTGTAAGCCAACTGCCAGAGCAGGAAATTACTGATGCGTTGTTCGTCACCCGTGCGAATGAACAGGTCGGGCTCCGGCATGCCGGCCAGCGACAGTTGCGAGGCCAGCTGTGCATCGTCAATGGCATCGGCGCGCAGCTCACCGCGCTCGACCTTGCGCGCCAATGCGCGTGCAGCCTGGGTGATATCCCAGCGCCCGCCATAATTGGCGGCGATATTGAGAGCAAGGCCGGCGTTGTCGCGCGTCAACTGTTCGGCAGCGGCAATCTGCTGTTGCAGTTTTTCCGAAAATGCCGAGCGTTCGCCAATCACCCGCAGACGTATATTGTTGCGGTGCAGTTCTTGTACCCGGTTTTGCAGTGCCCGCAGGAACAAATCGAGCAATTGCGTGACTTCACTCTTGGGGCGTGACCAGTTTTCGCTGCTGAAGGCAAACAGGGTAAGCATGCCTATACCCCGTTGCGCGCAGGCCCGGGTCACGGCATCGACTGCATCCGTACCTGCCTTGTGACCGGCACTGCGCGGCAACATGCGCGAGCATGCCCAGCGACCGTTGCCATCCATGATAATGGCGACGTGTCCGGGCAATGCGTCGGCAGCGCATCCTGGCAGAGCAGGGTTGAGAGATTCTGATTTCATTTAACTAGTGACCAGTGGCGAGTTGCACGTAACGAGCACGAGATGCCTAACCTTTTCTCATCACTCGCAACTTGTCACTTGCCACTCGCTACTGATTTAAACCTCCATCAATTCCTTTTCTTTTGCCGCCAGCAGCTTGTCGATTTCAGCAATATATTTGTCGGTAAGCTTTTGCGTGTCTTCTTCCGCGTGCCGCTCTTCATCCTGCGAAATCTTTTTTTCCTTAAGCAGCTGCTTGGCCTCAGTGTTGGCATCGCGGCGTACGTTACGCACCGCCACACGTGCCGCCTCGGCCTCGGCCCGCACCACTTTCTGCATGTCACGCCTGCGCTCTTCAGTCAGGGCCGGCAGCGGCACCCGGATCACGACTCCCGCAGCAGCGGGATTCAAGCCCAGATCAGAAGTGAGTATGGCCTTTTCGATAGCGGCCGCCATAGGCTTTTCCCACGGCGTCACCACCAGCATGCGCGCATCGGCCACGTTGATGCTCGCCACCTGACTCAGCGGCACTTCATTGCCATAATAAGGCACGCGCACATGATCCAGCAGGCTGGGGTGCGCACGTCCACTGCGTACCTTTGAAAACTCCTGCTTCAGCGCCTCGATGCTCTTCTGCATGCGCGCCGCGGACTGATTGATGATGTCATTCATCATGGGTCACCCCCACCAGTGTCCCCTCGTCCTCGCCCAGCACGATACGCATCAGCGCACCGGGCTTATTCATGTTGAACACACACAACGGCATGGCGTAGTCGCGGCACAAGACAATCGCAGTGACATCCATCACCATCAGTTTGCGTTCAATCACCTCGTCATAGCTGAGGCGCTTGTAGTACTGCGCGTCAGTATGCTTGAGCGGATCTGCAGAATATACACCGTCAACCTTGGTGGCCTTGAGCACAAGATTGACGCCGAGTTCAACGCCACGGAGGCTGGCGGCGGAATCGGTGGTGAAAAACGGATTTCCGGTGCCGGCGGCGAGTATGACCACACGGCCTTTTTCCAGATGACGTATCGCGCGGCGGCGGATGTAGTCTTCGCAAATCTGGTGCATCTTGAGCGCCGACATCACGCGCACCTGCATGCCGCGCTGTTCCAGCGCGTCCTGCATCGCCAGGGCATTGATGACGGTGGCGAGCATGCCCATCTGGTCTGCCGTGACCCGATCCATGCCGCTTGCAGCCAGGCCTGCGCCGCGAAAGATATTGCCGCCGCCAATGACCAGCGCCACCTGCACGCCAAGCTCGACCACTGCACGCACCTCATCGGCCACGCGTATCAGCACTGCGGGATCGATGCCATAGTCGGCACCCCCCATCAGCGCCTCACCGCTCAGCTTCAGCAGAATGCGCTGATAGGCGGGCTTTGGGGTGGCAGAGGGCATGTGTGCTAGCCTCCCCGCACCTGCGCCATCACCTCGGCGACAAAGTCGTCGGCTTTCTTTTCAATCCCTTCGCCCACCTCAAAGCGCTGAAAGCGGAGCGCCCTGGCCCTGGCCTGCTGCAACAGCGCCTCCACCGTGAGATCAGGATTTTTCACGAATGGCTGCCCGAGCAGGGTGATCTCGCCAATAAACTTCTTGATACGGCCATCCACCATTTTCTCAACGATGGCGGCAGGCTTGCCACTGTCTGCGGCCTGCGCGGCAAAGATTTCCCTCTCTTTGGCAATCAAATCGGGCGCCACTTCGGCGGACGACACACAGACGGGTTTGGCGGCTGCAATATGCATGGCGATGTCCTTGGCCAGCTCCTCATCCCCACCTTCAATTTCCACCAGCACGCCGATGCGGTTGCCGTGCAGATAGGCGCCGATCTGGCCCGTCGTCGTGAGGCATACACTGCGACGCACACTGATATTCTCGCCGATCTTGGCAACCAGCCCCTGGCGTACGGTATTGATGTCGACACTGTCACCGTCTCTCAGCGGCAATGCCAGTAGCGCATCCAGATCCGCCGGACGGCTCGTCAACACACGCTGCGCCACTGCCTGCGCAAAGTCCCTGAGTTCATCCCCACGCGCGACGAAATCCGTCTCGCAGTTTACCTCCACCATTGCGGCATGCTTTCTGGTGGCATCGGCCTCAATCACGATAATGCCCTCGGCGGCAACCTTGCCCGCCCGCTTGTCGGCCTTGGCAAGACCACTCTTGCGCATCGCCTCTGCGGCCGCATCAATATCGCCCATGGCCTCGACCAGCGCCCTCTTGCACTCCATCATGCCCGAGCTGGTGCGCTCACGCAGCTCCTTGACGAGTGCGGCTGTAATTTCCATCATGCTGTCCTCTCGCAATCTACCGTTATGACGTCGGGACGCCTTACTTGGCCTTGGCTGAAGCGGCGGCTTTTGGCTTGGCAGCGGTTTTTTTGCTCACCGCCACCGTCTTGGCTGCATCTTCACCCTCTTTGGCGGACGCTGCGGCCGCCTTCCTGACCGGCTTCTTCGTCGCCGTGCGGATGGGCTTCCTTGCTGCTTCCGCCGTCTTCGCGGCAGGCGCACCGGTGTCGCTCATCTCCACGAACTCATCCGTGGACGCAGTGAATGCCTGCACTGAACTGCGCCCTTCCAGAATGGCGTCAGCTGCGCCACGCGCATACAGCTGGATGGCGCGAATGGCGTCGTCATTACCGGGCACCATGTAATCGACACCGTCCGGATCATTATTACTGTCCACGACACCGATCACCGGAATACCCAGCTTCCCGGCCTCACGCACGGCGATTTTTTCGTTGCCTACGTCGATCACAAACAAGGCGTCAGGGATATGATCCATATCCTTGATGCCGCCCAGGGCGCGCTCCAGTTTGTCGCGCTCGCGCGTGAGCAGCAGGCCTTCTTTCTTGTTGATGCGATCAAAGCTGCCGTCCTGGGCCATCAGCTCCAGATCCTTGAGGCGCTTGATGGACTGACGCACGGTCTTGAAGTTGGTGAGCATACCCCCGAGCCAGCGCTGGTCCACATACGGCATACCGCAGCGCTTGGCCTCCTCGGCGATGATTTCCTGTGCCGCACGCTTGGTCGCCACGAACAGGATAGTGCCGCGGTTTGCCGCCATGCGACCGATATAGTTCATCGCGTCGTTGTATAACGGCAGGGTGGATTCAAGGTTGATGATGTGTATCTTGTTGCGCTGGCCGAAGATGTACGGTGCCATCTTGGGATTCCAGTAGCGGGTCTGATGACCGAAATGTACGCCGGCCTCCAGCATTTGACGCATGGTCACATTAGCCATGTTGTATACTCCTCATTGTTGGGTTAGTCCTCCATGCACCCCGGCAGCGAACCCCTGGCTATCACCAGTTGGCACCCCGCTGTTCGGGTAATGGCGCATGTGTGTAGTGTGCTGCTGCTGTTAAAGCGCGGTTATTGTACCAGAAAGCCTATGACCGTCACCATCAAAACAAGCGATGAAATTGAAAAGATGCGTATCGCAGGCCGGCTTGCCGCCGACGTGCTGCATATGATCCGCCCGCACGTCCAGCCCGGCATCACCACCGGTGAGCTCGACCGCCTGTGCCACGACTATATTGTCAACGTGCAGCAGGCCACCCCGGCGCCGCTCAACTACCACGGCTTCCCCAAGTCCATCTGCACCTCAGTAAACCATCAGGTCTGCCACGGCATACCGGGTGAACGCGTACTGAAGGACGGTGATATCGTCAACATCGATATCACCGTCATCAAGGATGACTACCACGGCGACACCAGCAAGATGTTCTTTGTCGGTGAGCCCTCCGTGATCGCCCGGCGCGTGACACGCGTGAGCTACGAAGGCATGTGTATCGGCATCGAGATGGTGAGGCCCGGCGTGCGCCTGGGCGACATCGGCCATGCCATCCAGCGTCATGCCGAGACCAACCACTGCTCTGTGGTGCGCGAGTATTGCGGCCACGGCATCGGGCGGGTGTTCCATGAAGAGCCGCAGGTATTGCACTACGGGCTGTCCGGCACCGGCATGGCACTGGAGCCGGGGATGACCTTTACCATCGAGCCCATGATCAATGTTGGCAAGCGTCATGTAAAACTGCTGCCAGACCAGTGGACTGTGGTCACCAAGGATCACAGCCTCTCGGCCCAGTGGGAACACACCATTCTCGTCACTGACACGGGTCACGAAGTGCTTACCCGCCGGCCCGGCGACACCCTCTGAGCGCCCCATGAACCCGCTCACGGCAGCCCCCAGCGCGCCCTTTGACAGTGCCGCGCTGGAACAGGCGCTGGCGGGTACCGAACCTGCGCCGGTCGCACTACGTGCGCTGCTGGCCCGACACGACGCCAGTTTGCGCGCAGGCTTCGAGACCGGCCTGCCCGTCACCCAGCTGGTGCGGGCACGTGCGGCCTTTATCGATCGGGTACTGCTGCAGGTATGGCAGGCGCAGGCATCCCCGCTCCCTGCCTCGGCGGGCCTGATTGCCGTCGGTGGCTATGGGCGCGGAGAGCTGCACCCGGGCTCAGACATCGACCTCCTGATCCTGCTGGATAACGCACCGACGGAGCCTGTCCGCAGCGCTATCGAGCAATTCACCCAGTTGCTGTGGGATACCGGCCTCACCCTGGCGCACAGTGTCCGCACCGTCGAACAGTGCGCGCATGAGTCAGCGCAGGACGTGACCATCATGACCAGCCTGATGGAGGCGCGCCTGCTCGCAGGCCCGTCCGCACTATTCGATGCCCTGCGCAGCGCTATCGACTCACACGCCCTCTGGCCAACGCGCGATTTTTTCCAGGCCAAGTACGACGAGCAGAAGCGGCGGCACCACAAATATCACGATACGGCTTACAATCTCGAGCCCAACATCAAGGAAGGCCCCGGCGGACTGCGCGATATCCAGACCATCAGCTGGATTACCTTGCGCCACTTCGGCAGCAGCAGCCTGCATGACCTCGTTACCCACGGCTTTCTCACCGAAAGCGAGCACGCCCTGCTGCGTGAGGGTCAGGAGTTTTTATGGCGCATCCGGTTTGCGCTCCACCTCCTCACCGGGCGCTGCGAAGACCGCCTGCTGTTCGATTACCAGCGCACGCTGGCGACACAATTCGGCTACCGCGATGAAGGCCCGCGCCTTGCTGTCGAGCAATACATGATGCGCTACTACCGCACCGTCATGGAGCTGGGTCGGCTGAATGAAATGCTGTTACAGCATTTTCAGGAGAGCCTTCTGTATACCGCCACCCACAGCGCCGAGATCAGCCCGATCAATAAGCGCTTCCACCTCCGCAATGACGTCATTGAAGTCACGCGGCCCGACGTGTTCCGTCGCTACCCGTTCGCCCTGCTGGAAATTTTCCTGCTGCTGGCACAGCAGCCCGAGATAAAAGGTGTGCGCGCCTCCACCATCCGCCTGATACGCGATCACCGCTACCTGATAGACGAAGCCTTCCGGGCCGACCTGCGCTGTCGCATGCTGTTCATGGAGTTGCTGCGTCAGCCCCAGGGCATCATGCATGAACTGCGGCGCATGCATCGCTATGGCGTTCTCGGCGCCTACATCCCCAGCTTTGGCGCTGTTGAAGGCCAGATGCAATATGACCTGTTTCACGTCTACACGGTGGACGAGCACACCCTGTTCCTGCTGCGCAATCTGCGCCGCTTCTCGCTGCCGGAATTTGCGCATGAATTTCCGTTGTGCAGCGAGATATTCCAGCGCCTGCCGAAACCCGAAATTCTCTATCTGGCCGGCCTGTTTCATGACATCGCCAAAGGCCGTGGTGGCGACCACTCCACACTGGGCGCTGAAGACGCGCTTATCTTCTGCCTGCATCATGGCATGAGCGCCCATGACGCACGCATTGTGGCCTGGCTGGTCAGGCAGCATCTGGTGCTTTCACGTACTGCACAACGCGAAGACATTCAAGACCCCGAGGTCATTGCCCGCTTCGCCTCTGCCGTCTGTGACAACACCCATCTCGACTACCTGTATCTGCTGACGGTGGCCGACATTCGCGCCACCAACGCCACCCTGTGGAACAGCTGGAAGGGGGCGCTGCTGAGCGAACTCTACCTTGCGACGGCAGCCATGCTGCGGCGCGGGCTGGGTGTCCCCATCGACCGGGCTGAACGCATCCGCACCACCCAGACCGAAGCACGTGAGCTGCTGCATGCAGACTCAGTAGATGACAGCGCCATCACCCTTTTCTGGGATGCGCTTGATGATGATTATTTCCTGCGGCACGAGGCGGATGAAATCGCCTGGCATACTGAAGCCGTCGTTGGCGCCGCCGCCAGCGATCAGCCACTGGTGCGTATTCACCACAGCGCACAACGCGGCACCGAGCTGTTCATTTACGCCCGCGACCAGAAAAACCTGTTTGCCCTTACTACCGCCGCGCTCGACCAGATGGCGTTGTCTGTCGTCGGCGCCCGCATCGTTACCGCGCACACCGGCTATACGCTGGACACTTTTCATATTCTGGAGGAGTCAGGCGAGTCTGCCCTTCAACCGCAGCGCATGCAGGAAATCGTCACTTTTCTGGAACACACGCTGGCGCAGGGGGAGATCGGCCCGGTGACACGCCGGGTACGCCGGCATGTCAGGCACTTCAGGGTGCCGACACAAATTACCTTCACCGATGACATCCGCAACCGGCGCACCGTGCTCGAGGTCATCAGCGCCGACCGCCCGGGCTTGCTCTCCGCTATCGGTCGTGTGCTCATGGCAGCCGGTGTGCAGCTGCAAAATGCCAAGATCGCCACCCTGGGTGCACGGGCCGAAGATATCTTCTTCATTACTGACGCACACAACCAGCCCCTGTCTCCGGAACAGCAGTGGCAACTTCAGCAGGCACTGCTCCACAGCATCGACCAGCCCCTAAACCATGTCTGACCCGGATTGAAAGCGGCGCTGCGCGCCCGCTAACCCTCCTGCCGGGCGCTGCGTGCAGACAGCCACGCCGCTGCAACAATCAGCAATCCGCCCACCCATTCACGCGCTGTCAGCATTTCATGCGCGAGCCATGCGGCAGATACTGCACCCACGATCAGCTCAAACAACAGAATCACTGCCGAACGATGCACTGGCATGTGACTCACACCGTACTGCACGGCCAGCGTCATGAGTGTGATTCCGAATACCCCCAGCGCCGCCGCCAGTGCGAACATCGAGGGCTCGGCCACAGGGAGTGGCGTGTTGGCATAGCCCATCCACACAACGGCCAGCATCACACCGCCGACCCAGGCCGCCATGGTCTTCACCGTCACCGGCACATCGGCCATTTTGCGCACCAGCACATTCGATACCGCAAAGGCGGCACCTGACGCCAGCGCCAGCCAGTCGGCCGGCTGTTGCGGCCAGGGCCGCCCGAGATCGGCATCCCACAACATGATCAGGGCGCCGCTCATGGCCACCGCCAACGTAGTCCATGCCCTGGCTGACAAGCCCTCCCGCAACAGCCACCAGCCCAGCAGTGACGCCCACACCGGCGCGAGATAAAACAGCAGTAGCACCCTGACCACAGTGCCATCGATCACGGCGAGGATGAAAGCGGTGTTACAAAACCCGGCGGCCAGCATGAGCAGCAGCAACAGCAGCGGTGCGCGCGCAATCTCATGGCGCTGGCGTATGAGCAAGGGAACGCTTAACCCCAGGGCGGCGGCATTCATGATCAGACTCACCCACAAACCTGTGAGACCGTTTTCCTCAAACCAGCGCAGCGGATACCAGAGCACGCCCCAGAGTGTCGCACCCAGCAGCAGTGCTACTACTGGCAAAAGGGATAACGTGCGGCGGGATAACATGGCTTGAAGCATCGGACAGATTTCCTGCGACAGGGACTGGAAAGGGCATCGCCAGCATCACGCGGCACATGATACGTGGCGCTGGGTCATGGGGGTACTTTATACTACAGCATATGAATCGCATGCACCGGCCCGCTATCTTTCATGAATCCTGATCTATCCACGCTTCTGCCCTACCCTTTTGAGCGCCTGCACCAGCTCAAGCACGGCATTACACCGCCACCCGAGCTGTCGCCCATCGTGATGTCCATGGGCGAGCCCAAACACAAGCCGCCGGCCTTCATCGCCGCTGAAATCCAGGCTCAGCTGTCCAGCCTTTCCAGCTACCCCACGACCCGTGGCACGCAGACACTGCGTCAGGCCATTGCCGACTGGCTGACACAGCGCTTTCATCTGCAAGCACACGCGCTCGATGCCGAACGCCACATCCTGCCGGTGAATGGCACCCGCGAGGCGCTGTTCGCGCTCGCCCAGTGCGTCATCGATCGCCAGTCCAGGCCGCTGGTGCTGATGCCCAATCCGTTCTACCAGATCTACGAAGGTGCGGCGCTGCTCGCGGGCGCGCAACCCTGGTTCATGAATACCACGCCGCAGACCGGCCTGCTGCCCAATTTCGACGCCGTGCCGGCGTCCGTATGGAAACAGTGCCAGCTGATCTACATCTGCTCCCCCGGCAATCCCACCGGTGCAGTGCTGGGCACAGCGGCGCTGGAGCAGCTGATCCTGCTCGCCGACAAATATGACTTCGTTATTGCCGCTGACGAATGCTATTCGGAAATCTATACCCGGGAAGAACAACCGCCGCCGGGCCTGCTGGAGGTTGCCGCCCGCATGGGGCGCGATGATTACCGTCACTGCATCGTGTTTCACAGCCTGTCCAAGCGCTCCAGCGTGCCCGGCATGCGCTCCGGGTTTGTCGCGGGCGACGCGCGTATCATCGAAAAATTCCTGCTCTATCGCACCTATCACGGCTGCGCCATGCCGCTCTACATACAGGCCGCGAGCGTGAAGGCGTGGCGCGACGAAAAACACGTCACGGAAAACCGCAAACAGTACCGCAATAAAATTGGCACCGTGGCCGATATACTGACGCCCGTCATCGACGTGCCGCAGCCTGCGGGTGGATTCTGCCTCTGGCTGCCCACGCCCATTGACGACCAGGTGTTCACCCGCGAGCTCTACGCGCGCCATAACGTGACCGTGTTGCCCGGCAGCTTCCTGTCGCGCAAGGCGCACGGCCACAATCCCGGCCAGAACCACGTACGCATTGCATTGGTGGCAGAAGAGCAGGAATGCATCGAAGCCGCACACCGGCTGTGCGACTTTATTCGCAGTTTGTAACTTGATAGTGGAGAAGACAATACCATGAGCAGCACACAGGAAATCATCGAGCAGGGCTTTGAACAGCGCGCCGAAATCACACCCCAGAATGCCGACGCGCGCCTCAAGCAGGCCATTCGGGAGACACTCGACCAGCTCGATGCCGGCACGCTGCGCGTAGCGCAGAAACAGGCTGGTGACTGGGTTGTCAACCAGTGGCTGAAGAAGGCCGTGCTGCTGTCATTTCGCGTGGAGGAGAACCGCTTTATCCAGGGCGCCTACAGCGCCTACTACGACAAGGTACCCGGCAAATTCAGCAGTTATGACGACGCCCGCTTCAAGGCCAGCGGCGTGCGTGTGGTACCGCCCGCGATGGCGCGCAAGGGTTCCTACATTGCACCGGGCGTGGTGTTAATGCCCTCCTACGTCAACATCGGCGCCTATGTCGATTCCGGCTCCATGGTAGATACCTGGGCTACCGTAGGCTCCTGCGCCCAGATCGGCAAGAATGTGCACCTCTCCGGCGGCGTCGGCATCGGTGGCGTACTGGAGCCGGTACAGGCCGGGCCGACAATCATCGAAGACAACTGCTTCATCGGCGCCCGCTCCGAAGTGGTAGAGGGCGTAATCGTGGAGGAAGGCTCGGTGATATCGATGGGCGTCTACATCGGCCAGAGCACCCGGATATTCAACCGCATGACCGGCGAAGTCAGTTATGGCCGCATCCCGGCGGGCTCCGTGGTAGTATCCGGCAACCTGCCTTCCGCCGACGGCAGCTACAGCCTGTACTGTGCGGTCATCGTGAAGCAGGTCGACGCCAAGACCCGCAGCAAGGTTGGCATCAACGAGCTGTTGCGGGATATTTGAATGACCACGCTATACGGCATCAGCAACTGCTCCACCGTAAAAAAGGCGCGCACCTGGCTGGAGCAGCGTGGCGTGGACTACCGCTTCCACGACTTCCGCAAGGATGGTCTGGACGCCGGGATACTGCAACCCCTGATCGACAAACTGGGCTGGGAGACGCTGCTCAATAAAAGCGGCATGACCTGGCGTAAATTTCCGGATCAGGACAAAACCGGCGTCACCGCGAGCAAGGCGCGGCGGCTGATGCTGGCTCACCCCACTGTCATCAAGCGCCCGCTGCTGGTGACCGGGGCCAAATACCATGCAGGCTTCAACGAAGCCGACTATCAACGTCTGCTGAAAACAAAACGCTGATGTCCGCCACACTGGAATTATTAAAAGACCTGATTGCCCGTCGTTCACTCACGCCGGAAGATGCAGGCTGCCAGGCACTGATCGCCCAACGCCTCCAGCCGCTGGGCTTCCGGATCGAGCATCTGCGTTTTGGCGACGTGGACAACCTGTGGGCACGGCGCGGCAGTGCGGCACCGCTGTTTGCATTTGCCGGACACACCGACGTGGTGCCTACCGGCCCGCTGGATCAATGGCACTCCGATCCTTTCACGCCTACCGAGCGCGACGGTTACCTGTACGGCAGAGGTACGGCCGACATGAAGGGCAGTATTGCCGCGATGGTGACTGCGGTTGAGCGCTTCGTGCGAGAGCACCCCACGCACAGGGGCTCGCTTGCCTTCCTCATCACCAGCGACGAGGAAGGCCCCAGCGTCGATGGCACGCTCAAGGTAGTCGAGCAACTGGAGGCGCGCAACGAGAAAATCGACTGGTGCCTGATTGGCGAACCTACCTGCGTAAACCGTGTCGGTGACACCGTCAAGAATGGCCGCCGCGGATCGCTCACCGGCAAACTCATCGTGCACGGTACGCAGGGGCATGTCGCCTACCCGCACCTGGCCGCCAACCCGGTGCACCTGTTTTCCGCCGCACTGGCCGAACTGTGCGCGCTACAGTGGGATCAGGGTAACGAGTTTTTTCCGCCCACCACCTTCCAGATATCCAACATCCATGCCGGCACCGGTGCCGATAATGTGATCCCCGGCGACATCGAAGTCATCTTCAATTTCCGTTTTTCCACCGAGCTCACGCCGGAGAAAATAAAACAGCGCGTACACGCCGTCCTGGATCAGCATGGCCTGCGCCATGATCTCGACTGGCGTCTTTCAGGTCAGCCATTCCTCACCCCCAAGGGTGAACTGGTTGATGCTGCGCGCAAGGCGATCCATGACATCACCCGCATCGACACCGATATCTCCACCTCCGGCGGCACCTCGGACGGACGCTTTATTGCACCTACTGGCGCGCAGGTGCTGGAGCTCGGCCCGGTCAACGCCAGCATTCACAAGCTCAATGAATGTGTAAAGCTGGATGAACTGGAAACACTGAGCAGGATATACCAACGCACGCTGGAGACGTTGCTGGCCTGAGGCAATACACGCTGTGGTGAATTAAATTTCCCGCCTGCCCGTAAAAGCGTGGGACAGTGTCCCGCTATCGACGTACTCCAGTTCGCCACCCAAGGGCACACCATGCGCGATGCGCGTGGGCTTGATGCCGCGTGCGCGCGCCAGCTCGCCAATGTAATGCGCCGTGGCCTCGCCCTCGACGGTCAGGTTGGTGGCGAGTATGACTTCCGTAATCTCGCCCGCGTCAAAGCGCGCCGCCAGCTTGTCGATACCCAGTTCATGGGGCCCGATCCCGTCCAGTGGCGACAGGTGGCCCATGAGCACAAAATACAGCCCTTTAAAATCCGTGGCACGATCCACTGCCAGCACATCAGCAGGCGTCTCCACCACACACAGCAGACTGAGATCACGCCGGGAGTCGGCGCACAAGCGGCATAGCTCGCTCTCGCTCAGGCTGCGGCACGACTTGCAATGATGAATGTTCTCCATGGCTGTTGTAAGCGCCTGCGCCAGTGCGCGCGCACCGGCACGGTTACGCTCCAGCAGATGAAACGCCATGCGTTGCGCCGATTTCGGCCCGACACCCGGCAGGCAGCGCAGCGCCTGCACCAGTTCGTTGATAAGAGAGTCCTGTGCCATGCTAATTACTCATAAGTCCATAAGTAAGACGATCTTTAGCTACTACATCCCCGCCCCCTGTGCAGGGTGGGGGCAGGTTAAAATAGGGTATTTAATCAGGCGTCACCCATGACGCCCGATTAAAACGGCATCTTGAAGCCGCCCGGCAGGCCGAGCCCGCCGGTCATGCCGGCGTATTTTTCCTGTGTGACCTGCTCGATTTTGCGTACGGCGTCATTCACCGCTGCCGCCAGCAGGTCCTCGAGCATTTCCTTGTCCTCCTGGAGCAGACTGGCGTCGATATGCACGCGCCTTACGTCATGGCGCCCGTTCATTATCACGCTCACCAATCCGGCGCCCGACTCGCCCGTCACTTCCAGTGCCGCGAGCTCTTCCTGCGCCTTCAGCATATTGGCTTGCATCTGCTGCGCCTGTTTCATGATGCTGCCGAGTCCACCTTTCATCGTCACTCCTTCCTTACTAGCCGTCAATGTTGACCCGCCCAGTATGCGGGCTACTCCTTTTTCATCACGCGCACAGCATCGGGCTGCACGCGTGTATTGAAGGTCGCACACAGCGTCTGCACCAGCTCGTCACTCTCGATGGCCTGAAGCGCCGCCTGCTGACGATCGTTCTGTACGCGCGCGTCTGTCAGTGCAGGCGTTTCCTGCTCCGGCGTGCCGGCACTGATTTCCAGCTTGACCGGCGCACCGAGATGCTCCTGCAGGGCCTGCTGTAGTTGCTGTTCGACCGTCTTGCGCTGCAAATGTGCCTGCGACGTATCCAGCAGCAGACGCACCACCAGGCCTTCGCGTCCCAGCAGCACGCAATTGGCTGCGAGTTGACGCGTCATACCGGTGAGCTTGAGCGCGCCGATGATGTCAGCCCACTCGCCGCTGGCAGCAGGCGGCACAGGTGCCGCTACGCCTGTTTTCGCTGCGGGCACAGGTGTTGGGGTAACGGGAGCTGCCTTTGCGGACGCGGGACTCGCTGCGACCGGTGCTGCCTGTGTTGCCGTAACAGGCCGGAAAGCCAGCATGCGCAGCAGCAGCATCTCAAACCCGGCCTGAGGCTCAGGCGCCAGCGGCAGATCACGCCGCCCCAGCGTGCCTATCTGGTAAAACAACTGCACATCCTCCGGCGCAATGGTGCACGCCAGCGCGAGCACGGCGTCACGCGCGCCTTCGTCGTCATTGATGGCGTCAGGCAGGGTCTGCGCCAGGGCGATACGGTGCAGTTGGGTGAGCAGGTCAGCGAGCACACCCTCAAAATCCGCTGCATGCTGCGCCAGCAATTCCACCCGTTCCAATAATGCCTGGGCATTGTTCTGCGCCAGCGCCTCAAGCAAGACGAACACATGTGTTTGTTCGATGCTGCCCAGCATGGCACGCACATCTGCTTCCCGCAGGGCACCACCGCCGTAGGCGATGGCTTGATCGACCAGACTTAACGCATCCCGCAGGCTGCCGTCGGCAGCACGTGCAATGGACTTGCAAGCTGCCGTCTCGCTGCTGATACCCTCTTGCGTCAGGATATGCTCTATCTGCCGTGTGATCATATCTACCGGCACGCGCTTCAGGTTGAACTGCAAACAGCGCGACAGAATGGTGACCGGGAGTTTTTGCGGATCCGTGGTGGCCAACAGGAATTTCACATGCGGCGGCGGCTCTTCCAGCGTCTTCAACAATGCGTTGAAGCTGTGCGCGGAGAGCATGTGTACCTCGTCAACCAGATACACCTTGTAGCGGCCACGCGTCGGCGCGTATTGCACATTTTCCAGCAGTTCGCGCGTGTCTTCGACCTTGGTGCGTGACGCGGCGTCCACTTCGATCAGATCGATAAAGCGTCCCTCGTCAATTTCGCGGCAGGCACTGCAGGCACCGCACGGCGTAGAACTTACGCCCTGCTCACAGTTCAGCGCCTTGGCAAGCACGCGCGCCAAGGTGGTCTTGCCCACGCCGCGCGTACCGGTGAACAGGAAGGCATGGTGTAACCGGTCATTGTCCAGCGCGTGGGTCAGCGCACGCACCACATGCCCCTGCCCCACCATCTCGGCAAAATTTCGAGGGCGCCACTTGCGCGCCAGGACTTGATAACTCATGAAATTGGATAGTGCATGGATAAAAGACCAGAGTACCAGAATTTTATCCGGTTTCCGGCCCCAGGTCTTCACTTTAATGGGCGGCGGCCTGCACCAGCCACACCCCGGCACACGAGCAAAGCTGCTGCCGCTGCTCCCTTCCGGGCCTGACGGGATTCACAACCTGTCGTTGCGAGGGGACCGGCGCAAGCCACCATAAAGCGGGGCGGGATTCACTCGGCACAGCCATGTGCCTTGCCCTGCGGGCAGCGCTGCCGCGCTGTGCAAATCGGCTATCCTGCCGATTTGTCGAACCCAACCACTGAAATCGCGGGCTCTCATCCCGGGTCACTACAGCCATCTTTTATAATCATAATGGCGGAGAGGGCGGGATTACTCCGTACTTCCATGTACTCCGCCCTGCGGGCCAGCCTCCGGCTGCTCCAAATCGCTCCCGGCGATTTGGTCGAACCACTTTCAGATAATCGCGGGTTCGAATCCACACATGATTTTCATCAAAGGGGGCTAAAAACAGCCCCCTTTGATGAAAATGGCGGAGAGGGCGGGATTCGAACCCGCGATACGGGGTTACCGTATACACACTTTCCAGGCGTGCTCCTTCAACCGCTCGGACACCTCTCCACTTCCGCGCCAACATCGTGCCTAGCCCGACGTTGGCGAGCGTGCAAGATTAAACCAGAACCCCAGCAAGCGCAATTTAAGTTGAGGATATCGGCATGGAATTATGCTACCATAATCAGGTAAATTGGTGCCTAAAGGCACTGGTTTATCTCGTGTAAAACTCACTGACAGCTGTGTTTGTGGGCCTCCTCCCTGGAGTCCAGCCCCGCACACTGGCTTTTTTGAATTTACAGACATTTATCAGGAAGCCCATGCACAACGGTACTACGCTTACGCAGTTTATCATCGAAGAACAACGTCACATCGGCGCGAGCGGCGACTTCAGTGCGCTGCTCAACGATATCGTCACGGCCTGCAAGGTCATTTCCAATGCCGTACACAAGGGCGCCCTGATTGGCATCCAGGGCAGCGCGGGCAGCGAAAACGTACAAGGCGAGACCCAGAAGAAGCTGGACGTCATCACCAACGAGATTTTCATCAAGTCCAATGAGTGGGCGGGGCACCTCGCCGCGATGGGCTCGGAAGAGATGGACGATATCTACACCATCCCGCGCCAATATCCGCGCGGCAAATATCTGCTGGTATTCGATCCGCTTGACGGCTCCTCCAACATCGACGTGAATATTTCCGTGGGCACGATCTTTTCGATCCTGCGTTCGCCCAAAGGACTCTCACAAGAACCCGCAGCTGCGCGCGACTTCCTGCAACCCGGTATGCAACAGGTCTGCGCGGGCTACGCGCTCTATGGGCCTTCCACCATGCTCGTACTCACCAGTGGTCACGGCGTCAACGGCTTTACGCTCGACCAGAACATCGGTGAATTCATCCTCACGCATCCCGGCATGAAAATTCCCGAAGACAGCATGGAATTCGCCATCAACGCCTCTAACGAACGCTTCTGGGAAGCACCGATACAGCGTTATGTAGATGAATGCCTGGCTGGCGTCGAAGGCCCGCGCAAGAAAAATTTCAACATGCGCTGGATCGCTTCCATGGTCGCCGAGGTGCACCGCATTCTGATCCGCGGCGGTGTATTCATGTACCCCAAGGACACCAAAGACCCGGCCAAGGCCGGCAAGCTGCGTCTCATGTACGAGGCCAACCCGATGTCATTCATCGTGGAACAGGCCGGCGGCGTGAGCACCACCGGGCAAGAGCGCATCCTCGACATTCAGCCTGCTGATCTGCACCAGCGCGTACCGGTGATCCTGGGCTCCAAGAATGAAGTCGACAGAATTATTGCTTACCACCATAGCAGCTGAAAGAGGTGTGCCTGAGGGGAGACCTTTCCCCTCAGGTTTCGCAAGGGACGAAAAGCATCAATACCCGCCTTTTCCGTGAATATCAGGCAGATCCTTGCTGCCCATCATCTTCCACATCATGTGGGCAATCGCCTCCGTCGCAATGGTAGTGTAGTGATTGTTGGCGGCCGCCAGCTTCTCTCTAAGCTCGCGGCGCGTCTCGGTGCTACCGGTCAGGTCGAAGATGATGTCCACTGCATTTCCAGAGGCAATGAGCTCATCAATACTGACCGCCCGGATGCCGGCTTGTATCGCCAATACCTTCCCCGCTGTCTCATTGCGCTCCACAACACAGGCAATCTCGATACCTTTATTTTTGAGTGGCAGCATTTGCTCAAAAAAAACAGCACCCACCCTACCCAAGCCAACAACGGCAATATTTAGCGTCTCCATTAACAATGCCCCTTTAATATGCCCCAGAATAGAGCGCTCAAGATAGGCCTCTGCGATAATGACGTCAAGCTTGCAGTGCCTCTAATTCCTCCCAGCGCGCATAGGCCAACTCCAGCGCATCACTGATCTCCGCCAGCCGTTGCGTGGCGCTGAGAAATGCCTGTTGCTGGTGCCGGTAAAAATCAGGTTGCGCCAGCCTGTCACTCACTTCTTTCTGTTCAGCCTCCAGCGCCTCGATGCGGGCATGCAGGCTGTCCAGCTCGCGCTGCTCCTTGTAGCTGACCTTGCGTGGCGCGGCTTTCGCCTGCACCTTTACACCTGGCTTGATTGCTGGTGCTGGCGATACCACTGCTGGTGCCTCCTGCTGTTTTATCTGCCGCTGCCAGTCTGCATAGCCGCCGACGTACTCCTCTATCCTCCCCTCGCCCTCAAACACCAAGACGCTGGTGACCACATTGTCCAGAAAGGTTCGGTCATGGCTCACCAGCAGCAGCGTTCCCGTGTAGGCAGCGAGCAGTTCTTCGAGCAGCTCCAGTGTCTCGATATCAAGATCGTTGGTCGGTTCGTCCATCACCAGCAGGTTGGCGGGCTGGGTAAACAGCCGTGCCAACAGCAGGCGGTTACACTCGCCACCGGAAAGCGACTTGACCGGGGAGCGGGCGCGGGCGGGAGAAAACAGAAAGTCCTGCATGTAACTGATGACGTGCCGTGATACACCGTTGATGGTCACGATGTCACCCCCCAGCGACAGGTTCTCTATCACCGTGCGCTCAGGGTCGAGCTGGGCCCGCAACTGGTCGAAATAGGCGACCTGCAGCTTGGTACCCTCGCGCACGCTACCGCTGTCGGGCACCAGATCACCGAGCAGCAGCTTGAGCAAGGTGGTCTTGCCCGCCCCATTCGGACCAATCAGGCCAACCCGGTCGCCCCGCATGATGCGCGTGGAAAAATTATTGACCACCGCTTTGCCGTCATAGGCCTTGCAGACCGCTTCGGCCTCAATCACCAGCTTGCCGGAGAGTGCCCCGCTGTCCAGTGCGATGCGTGCCTGCCCGGGTTGTGTGCGGCGGCGTGCGCGCTCCTCGCGCAGGGCATAGAGCCCGCGCACGCGGCCTTCATTGCGCGTGCGCCGCGCCTGTATGCCTTTGCGTATCCAGACCTCTTCCTGCGCGAGTTTCTTGTCAAACTTGGCGGCATGATCGGCCTCGACGGCGAGCATCTCCTGCTTCTTCTGCAGGTAATGCCCGTAATCGCCCGGCCAGGAGGTAAGCTGTCCGCGATCGAGTTCGACGATGCGGGTGGCGAGACGCTGCAGCAGGCTGCGGTCGTGGGTGATGAACAACAGACCGCCGTTGAAGCTCAGCAGCAGCTCTTCCAGCCAGGTGATCGCCGCGATGTCCAGATGGTTGGTCGGCTCATCCAGCAACAACAGATCCGGTTCGGAAACCAGCGCCTGCGCCAGTGCGACGCGCCGCCTCCAGCCGCCGGAGAGTTCGCCCACAAGTTTGTCGGCGGGCAGCTCCAGACGGCTGAGCACCGTGTCGATGCGTTGATGAAAGCGCCAGCCATCCCGCACTTCCAGCTGGTGTTGCAACTCGTGCAGGCGCTGCAACAGCGCATCGGTAGAGTCATGCTCCAGTTGCGCCAGCGCGTGATGATAACCACTCAATACGGCGGCAAGATCGCCCAGGCCTTCGGCGACGGTATCAAATACCGTACGCCCTTCCGCCAGCACCATCTCCTGCGCCAGCCTGCCAATACGCAAGCCCGGCTGCCGCCACACTACGCCGTCATCGGGCAGGATCGTGCCCGCGATAATCTGCATCAGCGTCGACTTGCCGGTGCCGTTGCGACCGACAAGACAGACGCGCTCGCCGGGCTCGACGATGAGATCGGCATGATCGAGCAGCGCGTGATGACCAAAGGCGGCGGAAACTTTATCCAGATTGATGAGGGGCATGTATGTATTTTCGTGGCTAGTGTGATTACGGCACCTGGGCCGTGTGCATGCGGGAGAGCAGAATGGCGGCCTTGCGCTGCGCCCCGCGTGCGGCGCGGTGTGTATCATAGTAGCGCGGGTTGGTGACGATGGCAGCAAGCCATGCCGATTGCCCGGCATTGAGCGCGGACGCCGAGGCGGCATAGTAATGCCGCGCCGCCGCCTCGGCACCGAATACACCGTTACCCCACTCGATCACGTTCAGATAAATTTCAAAAATGCGGCGCTTGCTCATCAGCTGCTCCAGCATGAGCGTTATCACTGCCTCCTGCATTTTGCGTACTACGCTACGCTCGCCTGACAAAAAGAGGTTCTTGGCAAGTTGCTGGCTGATGGTGGAGCCGCCCGCCACCACCCGCCCCTTCTTCAGGTTTTTTTCATAGGCGGTTTGCATACCCTCCCAGTCGAACCCCTCGTGCTCCAGAAACCGCGCGTCCTCCGCAACAATCAGCGCGCGCTTCAGGTGCGGCGAGATGCGTGCATACGGCACCCACGCCCGCGCCTTGTGCGCCTTGCCGCCCTCCGCACGCAGTTCCATGAAAGCAGTGGACGCAGGATTGTGATCTATCCAGTAGCCGATATGAGCCAGTATCCAGACCTGATACAGGAACACCCACGCACACAGCAGCAGCATGCCCCGCCACAGCCAGCGGATACCTGTTTTTCGCCATACCCGCACGCGCCGCGAGCTTTATCCGGCAGTACGGCTATTTCTTTTTCCGGGGACCCAGGCAGGCATCAGGCGCCTTTTTGCCGGTGATCAGATAACCGTACTCAATCTCCTGTAATTTGCCGTCACAGCTCTTGTCCAGTGCCGTGAACACCCGCGTCAGCGGGCGCCAGGTTTCCGCCTCTTTGGGGCTGATGGTTTTGTCACGATCGCTGTCCAGCTCGGCAAATGGCGGCGCTGCGAATGCCGGTGCCGCCACGGCGGCCAGCAACGTTGCAAAACAGCTGCACAGCAGGGAATTTTTCATGGAATAAAACCTCCTCGGAATGTCTATTGTACGCATACGCCCGTGACACAGGCGATACTTTTGAACGTAATGTTTAACGGCGCCGCTTCCACGCGGCAGCCAGGCTCACGGTGATTACACCCACCAGAATAATGGCCATACCCACCAGCTGCGTGCCGCTCAGCGTCTCATCCAGCAGCCACCCGCCGAGCAGCACCGCAACGGCGGGATTGATATAGGCGTAGGTGCCCAGTTGCGCCGGCGTGACAGTGTGCAGCAACCAGATATACGCCGCAAAACCCAGGCTGCCGAACACAATCAAATAGCTCAGGGCACCCATACCGCGCCACGTCCACACCCAGTCCCCCGGCTCACCCAGCAGCCAGCCGATGGCACACAGGAACAGCCCGCCTAACAGCATCTGCATGGCGGCGGACATCAGCGGCGGCGTAGTGTGCGACTGGCGCTTGCCGTAAATCGAACCTACAGACCAGAGCAACGCTGCCAGCAGGATCAGCAGCTGACCCCCCAGATGGCTGAATGAAAACGATGCATCATGCGGCCACAGCAACAGCGCGGCCCCCGCAAAGCCGACCCCCAGACCCACGAGCGTGTACCGGCTCAGCGCCTCGCCCTTGGCCCCCAGCGTACCCAGGGCCGCGAGCCACAATGCGGTCGTCGCCACCAGCAGTGCCGCCTGATTAGAGGGCACCCACTGCTCCCCCGCCACCACCAGGCCATTGCCGCCCGCCAGCAGCAAGATACCCATAATGGTCACCAGTCGCCACTCCCGCAACGTCCCCGGCAGCGTTTGGCCGTTCCAGCGGGCAACGGCGTACAACAGCACCCCGGAGATCACAAACCGCACACCCGCAAACAGCGCGGGCGGCAGGTCGTGCACGCCCACCCGAATGGCAAGATAGGTGGAACCCCACACCAGATACAGCGTCAGGAAGGCCAGTACAATCGTGTACCGCCGATTCATAGCGTTCATGAAAATCTATTCAGTGCTTCAGATGGATTGCCGGTGACCGCCGGGCTTCCATGACGGCGCAATGACGTTGGGCATACTGGAGCGCTGCAACAGGCGCGCAGGCGCCAGGGTGAACTCGCCGTAGCGCTGATTCACCTCATCCATCACCCGGTTGATGGCCTGCTCCCTGTGTGGCAGCGTACCAAACAAATCCTGTTGCCCGGCAGGCTGCGGGGCCAGGGCAGTTACCTGCACCTGAAACACAGGCTGTCCGCGCCAGTTGTTTGCCATCATGTCACAACACAGCCGATAAATCGCATGCCCGTCGTTGCCGTGACGGCTCAGCGTCAGCGTACCCCCCAGCCAGTCATGCGCCATGCGCAAGCCGACAAAATAACGTTGCGCCACCAGCTCATGGCGGCGCAGGCGCGCACCGACCTTTTCGCTCATGTGCAGAAAATAGGTCAGCAATACCTCCTTGTCGCACGTGCCCGGCGGCACCACCTTGCCGTGACCGAGAGACTTCGGCGCCGCGACATCTGTTACCACCTGGTCCGGATCCTTGCCCTGGCACATCAGCCAGAGATGGCGCCCGAGATTGCCGAAGCGCCGCGCCAGAACACTCACCGGCAGCCGTGCAACATCGCCGCAGGTATACGCACCGCGCGCGGCGAGAAATGCGGCAACACCCTTGCCCGCACCGGACAGCACCGTGACCGGCTCGTTGGCCAGCCGCGCACGCACCTCCCACGGCGGTATCACGGTCAGGCCATTTGGCTTCACAAGATTGGCGGCATATTTGGCCGTGCTCTTGTCGCCACTCACGCCCACGGAGCATGGCAGGCCGCTCACCGCCCGCACCGTCTCCGCCACCCTGCGACCCATGTGCTCCGGTGTGCCGTGCAGGCTCTGGCAGTGCGTGACATCCAGAAACGCCTCGTCTACCGAGAACACCTCGACATCCGGGCTGATAGCGTACAGCGCCGTCATAACGGCCGTGGAAACCTGCGCGTAGACCTGGGGCCGCGCCGGACGCTGAATGATGTCCGCGCACAGCGTGCGCGCCTCTTTAAGACGCATGCCGGTATGCACACCGAACGCGCGCGCCTCATAGGAACAGGTGATGATGGTCGTACCTTGAATACCGTTCGTGACCGCGACCGGCTTGCCGTGCAACTCAGGAAAGTCGCGCTGTTCGACCGACGCGAAGAAGGCATTCATGTCCACATGAATGATGGCGCGCGGCCAGAAATTTACCCGCAGATTCATAACCCAGGTCACACTTCCCGCTATGTCCCGCCCCCGTGCAGGGGGTGTGGTTCAGAACTCAGTTCGCGCGCGCCGCCATTCCCGGCTTGCCTGATTCCAGCTCCACACCCTGGCTGTGCAGGTAATCGTCGTAGCTGCCGCTGAAATTGACTACACCCTGCGGCGTCAGTTCGACGATACGCGTGGCCAGCGACGACACAAACTCCCGGTCATGGCTGACGAAGATCAACGTACCCGGGTAATTCTCCAGCGCCGTATTGAGCGCCTCGATCGATTCCATATCCAGGTGATTGGTGGGCTCGTCCATGATCAGCACATTGGGCTGTTGCAGCATCAGCTTGCCGAACAACATGCGTCCCTGCTCGCCACCGGAGATGATCTTGACCGATTTACTGATCTCATCCTGGGAAAACAGCAACCGCCCCAGGATGCCGCGGACCAGCTGCTCGTCATCCCGTTCCTTCTTCCATTGGTTCATCCAGTCAAACAGATTCATATCGACGGCGAAGTCGGCCGCATGATCCTGCGCACAATAGCCAATATTGATATTTTCCGACCATTTGATCGTGCCGCTGTCCGGTGTCAATGCGCCTATCAGGGTGCGTAACAGCGTGGTCTTGCCGATACCGTTGGGCCCGATCACGGCGACGCGCTCGCCCGCCTCGACCATCAGATTCAAATTACGCAGCAGCGGCAACCCATCAAAGCCCTTGCAGAGGCGTTTCGCCTCCAGGGCCAGTCGATAGAGCCTTTTCTCCTGTTCAAAACGCAAAAACGGACTGACCCGGCTCGATGGCTTGACGTCTTCCAGCTTGATCTTTTCAATCTGCCGGGCGCGCGAGGTCGCCTGCTTGGCCTTGGAGGCATTGGCGGAGAAGCGGCTGACGAAGGTCTGCAGCTCGGTGATCTGGGCCTTTTTCTTGGCGTTGTCGGACAGCAGCTGTTCGCGCACCAGCGTGGCAGCGGTCATATACTCGTCGTAGTTACCCGGATAGACGCGCAGCTCGCCGTAGTCGAGGTCGGCCATGTGCGTGCAGACGCGGTTCAGAAAGTGACGGTCGTGCGAGATGATGATAATAGTGCTGTCGCGCTCGTTGAGCACGTCTTCCAGCCAGCGGATGGTGTTGATATCGAGGTTGTTGGTGGGCTCGTCCAGCAGCAGGATATCCGGGTCGGCGAACAAGGCCTGCGCCAGCAGCACGCGCAGCTTCCAGCCCGGCGCCACCGCGCTCATCAGGCCGGCATGTTGCTCTACCGGAATGCCCACGCCCATCAGCAATTCACCGGCACGCGCCTCGGCAGTGTAGCCGTCCAGCTCGGCGAACTCGGCTTCCAGCTCGGCCACCTTCATGCCGTCTTCCGCGCTCATTTCGGCCAGCGCATAGATGCGGTCACGCTCCTGCTTCACGCGCCACAGTCTGGCGTGGCCCATGATCACGGTGTCGAGCACCGTGTAGTTTTCAAATGCAAACTGATCCTGGCGCAGCTTGCCTATACGCTCGTTGACGTCTACAGAAACGTTGCCTGAGGTCGGCTCCAGATCGCTACCGAGGATTTTCATCAGTGTCGACTTGCCGCAGCCGTTGGCGCCAATCAGGCCATAGCGGTTACCTGCGCCGAACCTGACGGAGATATTTTCAAACAGGGGCTTGGCCCCAAACTGCATGGTGATATTGGCGGTCGAAAGCATGCTGCTATTCCGGATATAAATCGCTCAAAAAGATCGATGCAACCCATTGATCTTAATTTGGATTAGTCTTATGACGGGGAGATCAACCGGGCCGCAGCCCATGGGCCCAGCGCCGATCGCGAGAAAAAAGACCCCGCCGGACGGCGGGGTCTTTGCCTACAATCTGCTTGCGCAGTGCTTGAAGCTTAGGCGGGCTGAACGTTTACTGCTGACGGACCCTTGGGACCCTGCTCAACATCCAACTGCACCTTCTGGCCTTCGGCCAAGGACTTGAAGCCACTGCCTTGAATGGCGGAGTGATGCACGAACACATCCTTGCTGCCGTCATCTGGGGTAATGAAGCCGAAACCTTTTGCATCGTTGAACCACTTTACTGTTCCTGTAATCACGGAAATACCTCTATCTATTTGTTTGCGATTTTTGCAGTTCCTTCCTGAAAAGCGACATTACGGGAGCGGCTCCCGAGGAATCTGGAGGTACTACCGAACTAACTACAGGATGCACTGCAACATGCACATTTTACCCTCACCCGCAATAAAAAACCACAACAATTTTCTATCAGTCGTACCCCGACCCCGGAATACATCAAATCCGCTTCAGCCGAAACAGGCCATGGATACCACTGTCGCTAGTAAAGTAGAGCGCGCCGTCCGGCCCGATGGCAACGCCCAGAGGCCGCGCCCAGCGCTGCCCATCCTGCAATTGAAAACCGCTGACCAGATCCTCCACCCGCTGCGCCTGCCCCGCCTCGAACCGCACCACGACCACGCCGGGTGGCCGCCGGCTGGCAGCGTCGCCAAAAAAGTCGCCCCCGGGCTGCGTGCCCCATGAACCGTGCACGGCGACGATGGCAGACAGCTCCAGCGCCGCATCCATGGCGCCCGGCGGCACAAAGGCCACCCCCATCGGCGCGCTACGCGCCGGGAAGGTGGCGACGGGCGTCACCACCTCCGCCAGCGGTCGCGGCGGGTCACGCTGGATGCAGTTGTCGCGCTGGATGCGCCGGCCATCATACTGGTACCAGGGCATGCCATGGAACGAACCGGCATCCACCCGGCTGAAATACTCCGGCGGCTGCTCATACCCCAGATGGTCGGGGCCATTGTTGCTCGCATACAGCACCCCGCTCCCCGGCTGCCAGGCGAAACCTACGGCATTGCGCAACCCCGAGGCGTAGGTTACCCAGCGCGCCGGGCCGGGCTCCTCCTGCAACACCAGAATTCCGCCCCGGCGGTCTGTGAACGCATACGGCGCACCCAGATATTCATCGCTGCAATTGCCGCTAATGCCGAGGCTGAGGTAGATGCGCCCGTCCGGGCCTACCGCGACACTGCGGCTGCTGTGCCCGCCGCCGCCGGGCAAGGCAGCCAGCAGCTTTAGCGCGCCTGCCGCAAGTTTTTTCTGACCGGGCTTGTAAGGCGCACGGTACACCCCCTCTGTGCGGGCAATGAGAATCTCGTTTTTCCGGAACGCGACACTGTGCGGATAACCGCCCGGCGCGACCAGGATTTCAGGGGCGGTATACGGCGGCGGCAGGCGGTACACATTGCCGGACTTGGAGCCGACGAACAGATCACCATCGCTTGAAAACGTCAGCAGACGCGGGCCATCAAGTTTATCCGTCAACAGCTCCAGCCGGTAACCGGCGGGTACCCGTACGATCCGGCGCTCGCCGTCAATGCTAATCACCTGACTCTGATAGGTCAGTGCTTCGGTCGCCGCCTGCGTGAACGTCGCGGCACAGCAGCAGAGGACTACCAAGGCTGCTTTAAACGCCACCGGGTTTACCTTGCTCTGTCCATTGGCTGTCCATTGAATTACTCATAAGTCAGCAAGTAAGACTACACTTCCCGTTACGTCCCCGCCCCCTGTTTAGGGGGCGGGACAGGGTGAGGGTAGAGTACGCAGGGTTTTTGCTCAGGAGTCAGATCATACGCATTGTGACCTAACTTTCTGACTCCTGAGTAATGACCAGCATACTCCAACCCTGCTTCAGGTAAATGAGACAAGCGGCGCCGAAACCCTGAGACTCGAAATCTCAAATCAGGTATTCTGCACATCCCCGGCGTTGCACCTCCAGAGTTGAATTCACCATGGCCCTTAAAGCAACCATTTTCAAGGCCGAGCTGCAAATCGCCGACATGGATCGCCACTACTACCACGACCATGCACTCACCCTCGCCCGCCACGCATCGGAAACCGACGAGCGCATGATGGTACGCTTGCTGGCCTTCGCGCTGCACGCCCATGAAGCCTTGGTGTTTGGCAAAGGGCTGAGCGCCGACGACGAACCCGATCTCTGGCAAAAAGATTTAACCGGCGTTATCGAAACCTGGATAGACGTGGGCCAGCCCGACGAAAAACGTATCCGCAAGGCCTGTGGACGCGCCAATCAGGTATTCATCTACACCTATGGCGGCCGCAGCGCCGACATCTGGCGGGATCAAAACAGCAGCAACCTCGAACGGGCCAAAAACCTGACCGTCATGAACCTGCCGCCGGAGACCAGTCAATCCTTGGCAAAACTGGCACAGATCAAGATGCAGTTGCACTGCACTATTCAGGATGGCGAGATTTGGCTGGCCGACGCCAATGATCGGGTGCAGATCGAACTGACGACAGTAAAAACCCCATCGACTCCTCTTCGCTGATGTGGCAGGTCACGCCTCCGCTTGACCTGCCGTGCCGAATTACTCCGCAGCGCGCGCCAAACGGTACGGCCCTGTCCTGCCGTCCTTGCTGCACCGGCATAACAGTGCTCCTGCTTTGGCTGATTACTCTGATGGCGTAACGGTCTAGTGCAACAAGCCAGCGCCGGGCCGGCATCTTTCATCACCGGCAGCGTGGAAGAAAACACGGGGGTGCAAGCGTATGGCGGAGAGGGTGGGATTCGAACCCACGTGGCGGGATGAACCGCCCATCCGATTTCGAGTCGGCGCCGTTATGACCGCTTCGGTACCTCTCCCTTGAGGCTGCATAGCATAGGCGCTCTGCCACGCGACAACAATACTTGACTTGAGGCCGTCACCGGCGCAGTGCGCCGCTCATTGCGTCTCTGCCGTTGCATGCGCAATCAACGTCCGTACGAAGGGGATCGTCAGCTTGCGTTGCTGTGTGAGCGAGTGCGTGTCCAGCCGCTGCAGCAGGTCGTACAGCCGCGCCATGTCGCGCGGCCAGTGACGCAGCAGATACTCCCCCACCTCGGCGGGCAACTCCATGCCGCGGTTGCGGGCACGCAGTTGCAGGGCCGCAATCTTGTCGGCATCGCCCAGCGGCTGCACGTGCAACACCAAACCCCAGGCAAGCCGCGAACTCAGATCCGCGAGTTGCAGGCCGGAGGCCGCAGGCGGCGCAACGCCAGACACCAGCAGCCGGGCACCCGACGCGCGCAGGCGGTTATATAAATGAAACAGCGCAGTCTCCCACCCGCCCTGCCCGGCTACAGCCTGGATGTCATCCACACAGACCAGCGCCAGCTGCTCGAGGCCTTCCAGCAGCTCCGGGCTCAGCATGCGCAGATCATTCAATGGCAGATAGGCGGAGTGCTGACCCCGGACAGCAAAGGCATGACACGCGGCATGCAGGAGGTGGGTTTTACCGGTGCCCGCCGCGCCCCACAGATACAGAAACTGATGTGCACCGCCTACCAGCGCCTGCACGGCTTGCTGCGCCTCGCCATTGGGGCCGGGGAAATAATTGCCAAAGCTGGCCTCGTCGCGCAGGCCAATGCCGAGCGGTATCTGTTGTGCTGCGCTCATGGCTCATCCGGTGAGCGGTCGTACAAATAGCTGTTCACATAGCGCTCATGCGCATAGCGCAGCAACACCATCAATACGGCTGCCACCGGCAACGCGAGCAGCACACCGCTGAAACCAAACAACTGCCCACCCGCCAATATGGCAAAAATCACGGCAATCGGATGCAGGCCTATGCGATCACCGACCAGACGTGGCGTGAGGAAAAACCCTTCCGCCAACTGGCCAACACCGAATACGATCAGCACCGGCACCAGGTGCAGCCAGTCCTGGTACTGCACCACGGTCGCAATCCCTGCCGCCAGCACGCCAGTGATCACACCCAGATAAGGTATAAAGCTGAGCAGGCCTGCCAGCACACCAATCAGCAAGGCGAGGTCCAGCCCGGCCAGCCACAGCCCGACGGTATAGAACACCGCGAGTGACAGCATCACCAGCAACTGACCGCGCAGGAATCCACCCAGCACTTTATCGCTCTGCGCGGCCAGACGCATAATGGTCTGCTCCGACTTGCGCGGCAACAGATTACGTACCTGCTCCAGCAGCAGCGGCCAGTCACGCAACAGATAAAATGTCACCAGCGGAATCAGCAGCAGATTGACCAGAAAGCCAAGCACGGCCATACCTGAGTACGATACCGATTTCAGCACACTTGCCGCAATGCCTCCGGCCTCGCGCCACTGCCCGGCCAACGCCTGATACAAGGCATTGGAGTCGAGGCCGGTACTGGTGAGATCAAAGTGCTCATACACCAGCGGCAACAAGGTGCGCTGCACCCAGTCGGCATACACCGGCAGCTTGTTGATCAGCACCGTGATCTGGCGCTCGATAACGGGCACCAGCACGAGCAGCAGCAGGGTAAACAACAACAGCAGCAACACGAACACCAGCACCGTCGCCAGCGTGCGCGAAAGGCGTCGCGCCTCCAGCCGCCTCACCAGCGGGTCAAAGATATAGGCAAGTAGCGCGCCGAGCAGAAACGGCGTAAATACAGGCGCCAGCAGATACAACACCACGGCAGTGCCGACGATGGCGGCCAGCACAAACCAGCGCTGCGAATCAGACACGGTTGCCCTCCGTGCCTGCTTGCAGGGCGCGGGTGCCCCAGGTCCAGACATAGTTCACCCCGCTCGCAAACGTGGTCACCAGTACGGTGTAGACCAGCACTTCCACCACGCCGCCGATGCCGGGCAGCAGGCTGTGGTGCAGCATTACAACCAGCACCAGCACGATCTGCATCACGGTGTTGAGCTTGCTGACACGGCTTGGCAGCAGATCAAAGTGGCGGATGGTATAATGGTATGCAACGGCGCCAAGCACGATGATGAAGTCGCGGGCAACGATGGCGGCCACCAGCCACAGCGGCAACACCCCGAGCCACGCGAGCACCAGATACGATGACGTCAGCAGCAGTTTGTCCGCCAGTGGATCCAGGATGGAACCCAGGCGGCTCTTCCAGCCATTGCGTTTGGCGAGGAAGCCGTCCAGCGCATCCGTGATGCCGGCCAGGCCAAAGATCAGCAATGCGTCCAGATAGCGCTGCTGCAACAACAGAACAGCCAGCGGTATCACCAGCACCATGCGCAACAGGCTGATCAGGTTGGGGATATCGTTATAACGCAGCATATGTAGGGATATTCTAACAGCCCGCTGCCAGAACGCGAGCCTTCACGTCACTATTATATATTTACAGCTCAGCACTGCTCCCGATACCATACCCTGCACAGGCCCCAGACTCCCGTGAAACCCAAAAATCCCGCTCCCACCGTCACGCCACTCAGCTACCGGGCCGCAGGCGTTGACATAGACGCCGGCAACCGGCTGGTGGAAAAAATAAAACCTGTTGCCCGGCGCACGCAGCGCCCCGGTGTGCTCACAGGCCTCGGCGGCTTCGGCGCCCTGTTCGAGCTCCCCGCAGGCCGTTACCGGGAACCGGTGCTGGTATCCGGCACCGATGGCGTGGGCACCAAACTGAAGCTCGCCATCGAAACCGGTACGCACTCTACGATAGGCATCGATCTGGTAGGGATGTGCGTGAACGACATAGTGGTGCAGGGCGCCGAGCCGCTGTTTTTCCTCGACTACTACGCCACCGGCCAGCTCGATGTGGATACGGCGGCGGATGTCATCACAGGCATCGGCCGTGGCTGCGAGCTGGCAGGCTGTGCGCTGGTTGGCGGCGAAACCGCAGAAATGCCCGGCCTCTATGCGGCCGGTGATTATGACCTCGCCGGCTTCTGTGTCGGTATCGTGGAAAAAAACAAACTCATCGACGGCAGCCGCGTAGTGGCGGGTGACGCCCTGATCGGCATTGCCTCCAGCGGCCCGCACTCCAACGGTTATTCACTGATCCGCAAAATCATCGAGCTCACGCAGGCCGACCTGCGGCAGGCATTTGATGGCAGCACGCTGATCGAAACACTGCTTGCCCCCACCCGCATCTACGTCAAGCCGCTACTGGCGCTGATAGAGCAGGTGCCGGTGCACGCACTCGCGCACATCACCGGCGGCGGCCTGCTCGAAAACCTGCCGCGCGTCATGCCTGACGGTACCCGCGCCCGGGTTGACAGCACTGCCTGGCCGCGCCCCCCGATCTTCGACTGGTTGCAGCAGCAGGGTGCGCTCTCGGATGAAGAAATGTACCGCACCTTCAACTGCGGCATCGGCATGATTGTCTGTGTGGCGCCGCAAGACGTCGACTCCAGCCTCCAGTTCCTGCGCCAGCAAGGTGAGGCCGCCTGGCGCATCGGCCAGATCGAAGCGGGCGCGCCCGGCACCGCCCCACATGTGGTAATACGCTGAGACTACCCCTGCGTCGGTGAGCATCCCGGATACATTGCCGATCGTCATTCTGGTTTCCGGTCGCGGCAGCAACCTGCAAGCCATTCTGCAGGCCGTCGCCGCACCCGCATTGCCGATCGAGATACGTGCCGTGATCAGCAACCGGCCTGATGCACCGGCGCTGGCGCTGGCACAGGCGGCAGGCGTGCCGACACAGACGCTCGACCACACTGCCTACCCGGATCGCCAGCGCTTTGATGCGGCGCTGCAAACCGCGATCGACCGCCATGCCCCGGCTTTGGTCGTGCTGGCCGGCTTCATGCGCATCCTGAGCCCGGGTTTCGTCAACCACTACCGTGGCCGCATACTGAATATCCACCCCTCGCTGCTGCCCGCCTATCCCGGCCTTGATACCCATCGGCGGGCACTGAAGGACGGCGTGCACGAACACGGCGCCAGCGTGCATTTTGTGACCCCTGCGGTGGATGGCGGACCGGTCGTACTGCAAGCGCGCGTGCCCGTGCTGCCTGATGACACTGCCGCCACGCTGGCTGCGCGCGTTCTCGAACAGGAGCACCGTATCTACCCGCAGGCGTTACGCTGGTTCGCCGAAGGCCGGCTGCGCCTTGCGGGAGAGCCGCCGCATGAGTACGCCTTGCTCGACGGCAAACCGACCACACTTGAACCTGTTGCCCGGATACACGGTCTATAACGACATGCGCAACCTCATTGCCCTGCTGTTACTGTGTGCCGCGTGGCCCGCCGCCGCCACACCGCCGCCCGCGTCTTTCAGCGCCAGCTACACGGTGCACAAAGGCAACATCCTGCTGGGCGAGATGCGCCGCACGCTCAGCCGCCCGGCTGACGCACGCTATCTGTTCAGAACCGAAACCTACGGCACCGGGCTGGCCGCGTTGTTCGTCAAGGATCGTATCGTGGAAAGCAGCGAGTGGGAATACCACGGCGGGCTGATGCGCCCGCTGCATTACAGTTACCGGAAGAGCGGCGGCAAACGTGAGCGGCAACTCGAACAACGCTTTGACTGGGGGCACAAGGTGGTCAACAGCACAGGCAGCACACAGGCCTCAAGTACGCTGCCTATTGTCGCGGGCACCCTCGACAAGCTGGCCTACCAGATTGCACTGATGGGTGATTTGAAACAGGGTAAAACCGAGCTTGCCTACACCCTGCTCGACGACGACGAGACCAAGACCTACCGCTTTCAGGTGACGGGCGAGGAAACCCTGAGCACACCGCTGGGCGCTCTCAAAACGTTGCGAGTCGAACGCATCATGGAAGCAGGCAGCAAGCGCCATACCACTTTCTGGTGCGCGCCCGATTTAAACTATCTGCTGGTACGGCTCGACCAGCGCGAAAATGACAGCGATGAATTCAGCGCCCTGATCCAGTCGGTAGAGGGCCTGCCTGTGCCTGTCGCCGCCATACCTTAGCCGCCAGAGAACCACCCTTCAGCCGATGGGTCAGCCAAACGGGTGCCGCAATACAATGGTGTGGGCACGATCAGGGCCGGTGGAAATGATGTCGACCGGTGTTTCACTGATTTCCTCAATGCGCTTGAGATAGGCGCGCGCATTCGCGGGTAATTTATTGTAGTCAGTGATGCCCACGGTGGACTCCTTCCAGCCCTGCATCTCGTCATATACGGGCTGACAATCCGCCACGGCCTCGGCCCCCACCGGCGGTGTCAGGCGCTCCACGCCACCACAGCTGTAGCCCACGCACAGTTTCAGGCTGTCGAGGCCATCAAGTACGTCGAGCTTGGTGATGCACAAGCCTGACACGCTGTTGATCATGTTGGCGCGCCGCAAGGCGACGGCGTCAAACCAGCCACAGCGCCGCGCCCTTCCGGTGGTGGAACCAAACTCATTACCGCGATTGGAAAGATGCGCACCCATCTCGTCAAACAATTCGGTAGGAAACGGGCCCGAGCCAACACGCGTAGTGTAGGCCTTGGTAATCCCCATGACGTAATCGAAACTCCTGGGCCCGGCGCCGCTGCCGGTCGCCGCGCCGCCGGCGGTAGTATTGGACGAGGTGACATACGGATAGGTGCCGTGATCAACATCGAGCAGCGCACCCTGCGCACCCTCAAACAGGATTCCCTCTCCGCGCTTGGCATACTGGTACAGCAACTCCGGCACGTCATCTATCATCGGTTGCAGAACTTCCTGCCATGCCAACGTTTCATCCAGCACCTGTTGAAAATCCACCGGCGCCGTCTTGTAATAGTTTTGCAGTACGAAATTGTGGTAATCGAGCACTTCGCCGAGTTTGGCTGCAAAGCGTTCGCGATGAAACAAATCACCGAGACGCAGCGCGCGGCGCGCAATCTTGTCTTCGTAGGCCGGGCCGATGCCGCGCCCGGTGGTGCCAATGGCGGCCTTGCCGCGCGCCAGCTCACGCGCCTGGTCAAGCGCGACATGGTAGGGCAGAATCAGCGGACACGCCTCGCTGATTTTAAGCCGTTCCCGCGCTGGCACACCGATGTCTTCCAGCATCTTGATCTCGCGCAGCAGCGCGCTGGGCGACAACACCACACCGTTGCCGATAAGACACTGCACGCCTTCACGCAGGATGCCGGACGGGATCAGATGCAGCACGGTCTTTATGCCGTCAATGACCAGCGTGTGACCTGCATTATGCCCGCCCTGGAAGCGCACCACGGCACGCGCGCGGTCGGTAAGCAGATCCACGATCTTGCCCTTGCCCTCGTCACCCCACTGGGTGCCAATGACGACTACATTCTTGCTCACTCCGCCCCCTTGCGCCGGGTCACCACCCAGCTCCCCTGACGTAACTCCAGTACCCGCCCACAGCCCATTTCGCGCGCGCCACCCTCCTGACCTGGCAGGGCGCATATCACCCGCTCCCCCTCGGCCCGCAAACTGCGAATCGATGCATCCAGCGCGGCATCCTCCGCCCAGGGCGCAAAAATGGCACCGGTCGTCGCAGCAACCGCAGCCGATGAAAGGCTGGCCAGAGTCTTCAGGTCGGCACTGAAGCCCGTGGCCGGGCGTGCGCGGCCAAACACCGCGCCGATGTCGTCATAGCGCCCGCCCTGGGCCACGGCCTGGCCATGCCCCGCCACATACGCGGCAAATACGGCGCCTGTGTGATAATGGTAGCCGCGCAGTTCTGCCAGATCGAAATGCAATGGCGTCTCCGGCAACCGGCGCTGCACGGCCTGCACGAGGCTGCACAAACCTTCAAGCGCATTCAGTGTTTCGGCAGAAGCGCCGCGCAGCACACTGCGGCCCTCCTCCAGCACCTCTATGCCGCCATTCAATTCCGCCAGAAGCGCGAAGCGCTGGCGGTAAGTTTTAGTCAACGTAAACTGGAGCAGCAGTTCTTCGATTTCAGAACCCGCCTTGCGTTGCAGCACATCGAACAGGGTTTTTTCCTGTTCCTGATTCAAGTTGGCCTCACGCACCAGTCCGCGGTAAATACCGACATGGCCCAGGTCAAGACAGATGCCTTGCACACCCGTCAGGGTGAGCGTTTCCAGCATCAGGCTCAGCACCTCGAGATCACTCTCGATACCCGCGTGACCATACAGCTCAGCACCCACCTGCAACGGGTTGCGTGAGCGTGCAAAGCCATCAGGGAGTGTGTGCAGCACTGTGCCGAGGTAGCACAGGCGCACCGGCGTCGTGCGCTTGAGACGATGTGCGTCGATGCGTGCGGCCTGGGGCGTCATGTCGGCACGCACACCCATCAGCCGACCCGTAAGCTGGTCGGTGATCTTGAACGTCTTCAGGTCAAGGTCGTTGCTGGTGCCGGTGAGCAGCGACTCAATGTACTCCACCAGCGGCGGCATCACCAGTTCGTAGCCCCAGTTACGGAACAGGTCGAGCAGTTTGCGACGCAGGGCTTCGAGTTGCTCCGCCTCAAGCGGCAACAACTCTTCGATTCCTTCAGGCAGCAGCCAGCGATCTTGTCGGGGCATGGGCGCGATGAGGCCGGGTTTAACTAACGCACAAAGTATAACAGAGCAAGCCCCACCAGCATGCTGATGAAGCCAACGGTACGCAATGTGCGATCATCCATCTGCGCGATCTGGCTGAGGGACTTTCGCAGCCACGCGGGGCTGAGAAATGGCAGCATGCCTTCTATGATGAGCAGCAGTGCGAGCGCGCCTGCCAGGCTATCCCACATGGCATGCCCACAACTCGGCGTGCCGCCCGCTACTTGCCGCCATCGGGGCGCGGGTTTTTGAAGTACTTGAAAAACTCTGCGCCGGGATCAAGCACCAAAATGTCATTTTTGTCCTTGAAGGTATTTTTATAGGCATTCAGGCTGCGGTAGAGCGAATAGAACTCTGCATCACTGCCAAAGGCCTTGGCATAGATGGCCGCCGCCTGCGCATCCCCTTCACCGCGCACCTGCTCGGCCTTGCTGTAGGCCTCGGCGAGAATGACCGTACGCTGGCGATCTGCATCCGCCCGGATACGCTCTGCCGCCTCAGCACCGCGTGCGCGTAAATCCTTCGCCACGCGCTCACGTTCGGCCTGCATGCGCTGGAATACCGACAGACTCACTTCCTTGGGCAGATCCACACGACGCAGCCGTACGTCCACCACCTCAATACCAAACTGGTGCGCCTGCTGATTGGCCCCTGTGGTCAGCACCGCCATGATGTTGGCACGGTCGCCTGAAATGACTTCCTGTATGGTGCGCTTGCCGAATTCGCCGCGCAGGCCGTCCTTGACGATCTGATAGAGCCGCTGGCTCGCACGCGCTTCGTCACCGTCCATGCTGCGATAGTAGTCCGCAACATTCTTGATGCGCCATTTAACGAAAGAATCGACAATGACATTCTTCTTTTCTGCGGTAAGGTAGCGCTCAGGCTCGGCTTCAGCGGTATGAATGCGGGCATCGAACTTGCGCACATTATTGATCACCGGCAGCTTTAAATATAGCCCGGGCGCAAAGTCGGAGCGCACAATTTCGCCCAGCCGGAACAGGATGGCGCGTTCACGCTCGCTCACCGTAAACACGGAAAAATAAATCGCCGCCAGCAGCACCACGGCGACCCCCGGCAAAAACGTCTTCAGCCTTTCCATTAGCGCTCTCCCCTGTCGCGGCTGCGATCACGCGTATCATCGCGCTGCGTGCCGCCGTCTTGATTTACCCGCGGGGCCACAGTGGTTGCGGGGGGCAACATGCGCTCCAGCGCCTGTTCGGCGGGCAGGGATCTCTCGCCATTCATGCGGTCGAGCGGCAGGTACAGCAGGTTACTGCTGCCTTTGACATCGACCATGACCTTGCCTGTACTCGCCAGCACCTGCTCCATCGCATCCAGGTACAAGCGCTCACGCGTTACGGCAGGGGCCTTGCGATACTCAGCCAACACCTGGGTGAAGCGGCTACCCTCACCAAACGCCTGCTCCACGACACGCGACTTGTAGGCAGAGCTCTCCTCAATCTGGCGCTGGGCCGCGCCACGCGCACGCGGGATGATGTCATTGGCGTAGGTTTCTGCCTCGTTGCGCAGACGCTGCTCATCTTCACGCGACTTGATCACGTCTTCGAATGCCGCTTGCACTTCCTCCGGGGGTTGCGCGTCTTGCAGGTTGACGCTGGTTACTTCTAGACCGCTGCCGTAGCGGTCTAGAACCGTCTGCAGGACATCTTCTGTACGCGTCATGACTTCAGCGCGGCCTTCGGTGAGCACGAAGTCCAGGCTGCTCTTGCCAATGGTTTCGCGCACTGCGCTCTCGGTAGCCTGGGCCAGCGTGGCATCCGGATCAATGACGTTGAACAGGTACTCGCGCGCATCCTTGACGCGGTATTGCACTGCCAGCTTGATATCGACGATATTCTCGTCCTTGGTGAGCATCAACGACTCGGCCGGTACGCGCGGCGCAGAGGCGCTGCCACGTGCAGAGCCAGCCGAACGGAAACCGATTTCAACATTGCGGATCTGCGCGACATTGACGACCTCGACGGTTTCAATCGGATAGGGGATATGCCAGTGCGGGCCCGGCAGGGTGGTTTCCGTGTATTTGCCGAAGCTCAATTCCACACCGCGCTCAGCCGGATCGACGATGTAAATCCCGGAGGCCAGCCACACTGCGAATATGATGCCGATGATCAGGGGTATCGGCGAGCGCATGCCAGCACCGCCGCCGCGCTTGCCGCCGAAACCGCCCAGAGACTGCTTCAGCTTGCGGAAAATATCGTCCAGATCGGGCGGCCTAGACGCGTCCTTGCGCGATCCTGCTCCCCACGGATTATTGTCGCCACCACCGGGCTCATTCCAGGCCATTACACACTACTCCGCTGTTGATAGTTAATTTTCACCGACACAGCTTTCGGTCTGAGTATCATTATGCGCATTATAGCGCTGTTCTGCGCCTGCATACAGCGACTGTCTCTGCGCAGCGTAGCCGGTCACGGCCTCACGCAGCAAATCCAGCCCTGCGCCGCTCACTGCGGACACCCACACCCGCCTCACATTGCCCTGTTCGTCACGCTCCATGCGCGGGGCTGACTCCGGCAACAGGTCGATCTTGTTGTACACCTCGATCTGTGGCACTGCCTCGGCACCGATCTCCTTCAGCACTGCATTGACCTGTTCGATGGCGGCATGACGATTGTCATCATGCGCGTCGATCACATGCAGCAACAGGTCTGCCTCCTGGGTCTCTTGCAGGGTAGAGCGGAATGCCGCCACCAGATCGTGCGGCAGGTGCCGGATAAAGCCGACCGTATCGGCCAGAATCGCATGGCTGTTGTGGGCAAGATACATGCGGCGCAGTGTCGGGTCGAGCGTCGCGAACAGCTGATTTGCGGCATAGACACCAGAGCGCGTCAGCCGGTTGAACAGCGTGGATTTCCCGGTATTGGTGTAGCCCACCAGCGAAACCGTAGGCGCCGCCGACTTGCGCCGCGACTTGCGGCTCTGGCCACGCTGCATGGCCACCTTCTCCAGCTGTTTGTGCAAATGCCTGATGCGCACCCGGATCAGGCGGCGATCGGTTTCGAGCTGGGTTTCGCCCGGGCCACGCAGGCCGATACCGCCCTTCTGGCGTTCAAGGTGAGTCCAGCCTCGCACCAGGCGCGTGGCGATGTGCTGTAACTGGGCAAGCTCGACTTGCAGCTTGCCCTCATGGCTGCTCGCGCGCTGCGCGAAAATGTCGAGGATCAGACCGGTGCGATCCAGCACTCGGCATTGCAGCAGCTTTTCCAGGTTGCGCTCCTGCGCCGGTGACAGGGGATGATTGAACAGCACCACTTCAGCCTGCTCACGCTCCACGCAGGCGCGCAACTCCTCGGCCTTGCCGCTACCGATGAAGTATTTTGGATTTGGCTGCTGGCGCGAGCCTGTGATTACCGCAACTGGCCGGGTACGCGCAGAAACTGCCAGCTCACGCAACTCCGCGAGATCCTCGCGCTGCTCCGCAGCGCGAAAATCGATGTGTACCAGTACGGCGCGCTCGAACCCGCCATGCCGCTGATGGGGGCGGTCAAACAATCATCTGCCCCCGTACGCGCTCAAGCATTACCCGCATCAGGTTCCGCATCTTCCTCGACGGGAAGCTTGACGTTGCGTGATGGCACCACGGTGGAAATGGCATGCTTGTATACCATCTGGCTCACGGTATTTTTCAGCAGCACCACGAATTGGTCGAACGACTCGATCTGGCCCTGCAGCTTGATTCCGTTGGTCAGATAAATCGAAACCGGCACACCTTCCTTGCGTAATGCATTCAGGAAGGGATCCTGCAATGTTTTCCCTTTGGTCATGTTTGCTTTCCCTTATAGTTATTGGGGCCATCAGAATCGAGGCGTTAAGGGGCAACTTTCCTAATAGGCACCTTCCGGCCAAGCAAAGGTTTGACACGTATCCGAGTACTAAGTTGTGGCTGTGCTGCAATATTTCAACACATTCGCCAAAAGATCGCCGGCCTCACTGTCGAACCAGCGTGCCTCAGGCTCGGCGCGCAGCCAGGTCAGTTGGCGCTTGGCGAGCTGCCGAGTGGCTATGATAGCCCGACTCTCCATCTCGTCGCAATGAATCTCCCCTGCCAGAAGGCCCCAAACCTGGCGGTAACCTACAGCCCGCAGTGATGCCAGCCCTGGATGCAAATCGCCCCGCTGGTACAGCCTCCGCACCTCCTCCACCAGCCCTTGCTCCAGCATCTGCTTGAATCGCCGGGCAATACGTCCATGCAACAGTGTACGATCGGAGGGCGCAATCACCAGCTTGAGCACGCGGTAGGGCAGGCGCTCAGACGCCGGGGCGGACTGGAGTGTAGTTAGCGGCACACCACTCAATTCATACACCTCCAGCGCACGCTGTATGCGTTGCGGATCGTTGGGATGAATGCGGCCCGCCGCCACCGGGTCGGCGACGGCAAGGCGTGCGTGCAATGCCGCCCAGCCCTGTTGCCCGGCCTCCGCGCTGAGGCGCGCGCGCAGCACCGGGTCGGCGCCCGGCAGCGCCGAAAGACCACGCTCCAGCGCCCGGAAATACAGGCCCGTACCGCCCACCAGCAGCGGAATGCGCCCGGCGCGCGTGATGTCAGCCATCACCCGCAAGGCATCGGCACGGAACTGGGCAGCGGAATACGGCGTGGACGGATCACGGATATCGATCAGGTGGTGCGGTGTCCTGGCGCACAGTGCAGGTTCGGGCTTCGCCGTGCCGATGTCCATACCGCGGTACACCATGGCCGAGTCCACACTGACAATCTCGCATGGCAGGTGCGCGGCCAGCGCCAGCGCCAGATCACTCTTGCCGGATGCGGTAGGCCCCATGAGAAAAATGGCGGGTGGCAACATAACATGTAGGTGCGAATTCATTCGCAAATAGACAGCCGAATTTGTCGGCCCTACCGCCCCCTCATAAACAGCTTGTCCAACTCACCCATACTCAACTGCACCCAGGTCGGGCGGCCGTGATTGCATTGCCCGCTGCGCTCGGTACGCTCCATATCGCGCAGCAGCGCATTCATCTCGGCCTGCGTGAGTTTGCGGTTGGCGCGCACGGCAGCGTGACAGGCGAGTGTTGACAATATCCGGTCGGTTTCATTGTCGATACGCATGCTGACGCCGTGCTCCAGCACATCCGATAACACATCGCGCACCAAGGCAGCGCTGTCGGCATCGCATAACAGTGCCGGCACCTGCCGGATGACCACCATCTCCAGCCCTGCGCGATCCAGCTCAAACCCCAGCGCGCTGAACCACGCTGCGTGTTCCTCTACCAGCGCTGCCTCACGCTCGCTGGTCGCCAGCGTGACCGGCACCAGCAGTGGTTGCGCGCGCACGCCCTCGCCCGCCAGCGCCGACTTCATGCGTTCATAGGTGATGCGCTCATGGGCGGCGTGCATATCTACCAGCACCAGCCCGTGCGCGTTTTCCGCCAGGATATAAATACCTTGTAATTGCGCCAGCGCATAACCCAGCGGCGGGGCTGCACCGGGTGGGGCTTCCGTGACCGGCGCGGCGTCGCGCACCGGTGCAGCATGCAGGGACTGATACACGTCCATCTGCTCCTGCACCTTGAGCGGCATCACATGCTGCACGCGGTGGGCAGCGTGCGGTGTTGCCGCAAACGCCGGTGCAGGCGCTGTTGCCATCTGTATTGTTGCGCCAGCCGTTGTTTGCGGTTGCGCCAGAATTTCGCGCAAGGTGTGCAATACAAAATCGTGAATCAGGCGCGCTTCGCGGAAGCGTACCTCATGTTTGGCCGGATGCGCGTTCACATCCACTTGCTCGGGTGCCAGCGTGAGATACAGCACAAAGGCAGGATGACGTCCGTGGTACAGCACGTCCTGATAGGCCTGGCGCACGGCGTGACTCACCTGCTTGTCGCGCACCATGCGTCCGTTCACATACAGCCATTGCAAATCGGGTTGGCTGCGTGAAAATGCCGGACGCCCGATCCAGCCCTGCAACGCCAACCCGGTGGCCACCCCCTCCACCCGCATTGACTGCTCGATAAACGGCTCGCCACACAAGGCTGCTACGCGCCGCGCCTGATCTTCGGGTGTATGTGCCGGCCGCAGCGTGTAGAGCATGCGTTCGTTATGGCGCAACGTAATGCCGGCCTCGAAGCGCGCCAGCGCAATGCGCTTGACCACGTCTTCCAGATGGGTGAATTCCGTGCGTTCTGCGCGCAGGAACTTGCGCCGCGCCGGTGTATTGAAAAACAGGTCGCGCACCTCGACCGTGGTACCGCACGGGTGCGCCGCCGGTTGCGGCTCGCACGCCAGCTCGCGGCCATCCCCCTCCATCCGCCAGCCGCGATCATCCTGTGCGGTGCGCGATGTGAGCACGAGGCGCGACACGGCGCTGATGCTCGGCAAGGCCTCGCCGCGAAAGCCCAGGCTTTGAACGCGCTCCAGATCTTCCAATGCGCGGATCTTGCTGGTGGCATGCCGCATGAGTGCCAGCGCGAGATCGTCCTTGTGGATGCCGCAGCCATCGTCGCGCACGCGTATCAGCCGCGCACCACCCTGCTCCACTTCGATGGCAATCTCGCGCGCGCCGGCATCGAGGCTGTTCTCCAACAGTTCCTTCACCACTGAGGCCGGACGCTCGACCACCTCGCCCGCCGCAATCTGGTTGATCAGGCGCGAGGCAAGTGGCTGTATGCGGGGCGGCCCATCCGAGTGCGTTGCGTCAGGTGTCGGTTTCACGGGATATCGGTCTCTCGGCGAGGCTACATACTAACGCGGAGACCAGGTCTGCCGAAAGGCTGTTTTCAGAAGGCGTCCCTGTGGGTTGCTTGCGAACCCGGCGCATCTTTTTTACGCGGGGCAGGCTTCAGGTGGCCTTGTCTGCGGGTTTAGGCAGTGAGGTCTGAGTGCCGACCTCAGGCACAACGTCCTCGTCGCCCGGTATGCGCAGCACCTCGCCCATCTTGAGCATGTCGCCGGCAAGCCTGTTGACGCCACGCAGCCTGTCGGGCGTGGTTTGATACTGGTGCGCGATGCCGACCAGCGTTTCGCCGCGATTGACCACATGCTCGCGCAACGCGAGCACGCTGCCGGGCGGCGCATGCCGCGCAAAATACGAACGCGCACCGCTCATAATGGCCTCAGCCAGCGACTGCTGGAAGCGCGGGTCACGCAGCTTGCTTTCCTCTTTCGGATTGGAGATGAAGGCGGTCTCCACCAGTATCGACGGGATATCCGGCGACTTCAGCACCACAAAACCAGCCTGTTGTACTTGCGGCTTGTGTACATGCCCCACGTCGTTCAGGCTGCTGAGCACTTCAGCGGCAATGACCTGGCTGGCACTGCTGGTCGCGGTCTGCGACAGATCGAGCAACACCGAGGCCAGCAGTTCGTCCTTGTCTTCCAGACTCACACCCCCGACCAGATCGGCCGCGTTCTCGCTCTCTGCCAGCCAGCGTGCCGCCTCGCTGCTCGCCCCGCGATCCGACAAGGTGTAGACCGACGAGCCCTTGGCATTGGGATGCAGGAACGCATCGGCATGAATCGAGATAAACAAATCCGCCTTGTGTTGCCGCGCCTTCTGGATGCGCTGGCGCAGGCTCAGATAATAATCCCCATCGCGAATCATGACCGGGCGCATGCCCTTTTCCGCACGCACCAAGGCCTCGAGACGGCGCGCCGTCGCCAGCACCACATCTTTTTCCCGCGTGCCATTGCGCCCGCGCGCGCCGGGGTCTTCACCGCCGTGGCCGGCATCAATGGCGATAATGATCTCGCGTGACACGGGCTGGACTGCCGCCTTGGCATTGTCCGCCACTGCCACTTTGTCCGATAGATTGCTGTCCGCTGGCTTAACGGGAGAAAGGTCCACCACCAACCGGTGGCCATACTGCTGGTAGGGCTTGAGCACAAAACTCTTCGCCTCCGCGCCCGGCGTGAGGGCCAGCGTGAACCGCACGCTCTTCTCCACAGTGTGCACCTGAAGCCCGGTAAGCAGGCCATTCTTGGCATCAACGGCGGGCAGGGCGTGCTTCAGCGTAGCATGTGCCAGATTGATCTGAACCTGGTCACCCGTACGGTTGAGTTGATACTCCACTGCGGCACTGAGATCAATGACGATGCGTGTGTTATCCGGCGCGGGCCAGATACGCACACCCTCGACTTGCACAGTCGCCGCCCAAGCCACAGTCGTCAATAGCGAGAACAGCAGTACGCTAAACGTTCTCATGGGTATCGCCTCACCCCCTGAACCAGCCTTTATTGTAGGAAGGGCGCGTACATTTGCAAGCATTTTTTATTATTTTATTAACAGGATAGCGATTAAACCTCTTGGAGAGAGTAAAAATATAGTCGCAACTGGGTAACATCCTGACACAAAATATTACTGCCCCCCAGACAGACCCCCTGCGCCCAACCGGGCAACACTGCCCCCGCCCACCTGCCCGTGACCGGTCACCAGCGCCCTGCGCCCCGCCCCTGCATGCTCCAGGGCAATTTCGATATCAGGTGCGGGCAGCAGGCCGCAGGCGCGTTCGGGCCACTCGATCAGGCACACTGCACCGGGCCGGAAATAATCGCGCAGGCCTAGAGCCTCCAGCTCTGCGGGGTGGGTGAGGCGGTAAAGATCAAAATGGTAGACCGTCCTCCCCGCCAAGGCATAGGGCTCCACCAGCGTATAGGTCGGGCTCTTTACCGTACCGCTGTGGCCCAGTGCATGCAGCAGGCCACGCACCAGGGTGGTTTTACCCGCCCCCAACTCGCCCGTGAGATATATCGTCAGCCCTTCATGGATGCCGCCCGCGAGCGCCGCGCCCAATGCCTCCATGGCGTCAGCGCTCGGCACTGCGCGTTGATACCGTAGCGGGCTCACAGGCTATTGACCAGCGCACGCAACTGCGGCATGAGATCCCGCGCGAGCAGTCCGCGCATGCCTGCTGTTGCCGCCGCGCGATCCCCGGCCGTCGCGTGCAGCCAGACACCCAGGCGTGCCGCCTCACCCGCAGCCAGCCCCTGGGCCAGCAGCGCGGCGATCACACCGCTCAATACATCACCCATGCCGGCGCTCGCCATGCCGGGATTGCCCGCCGCGCACACCGCTACTGGTTCATCCGTCGACGCCACCAGCGTGCCCGCGCCCTTCAGCACGCATACGCCGCCGTAGCGGCGTTGCAGTTCACGCGCCGCGTGAAACCGGTCTGCCTGCACCTCCGCCGGGCTGCACCCCAGCAAGCGCGCGGCCTCGCCGGGGTGAGGCGTAAGCACCCAGGTCTGACGCGTGACCGGCCCGGCCGCCAGCAGATTGAGCGCATCGGCATCCATCACGCAGGGCAGACCCGACTCCAGCGCAGCGGAAAACAATTCTTGCGCCCACGGCGACTGGCCCAGACCGGGGCCGATCACGCATACATTCGCCGCGCTCAGCAAGGGACGCAGCTCAGCGCCCTGCGCCACGCCGTAACACAGCAACTCCGGACGTTGCGCGCTGAGTGCTGGCGCATGCGCCATGCGCGTAGCGATGGTGACCAGCCCGGCGCCGGTACGCGCCGCCGCCTCCGCTGCCAGCCGCACCGCGCCGGACATGCCGTGATCGCCACCGATCGCCAGCACACGACCGTAGTCTCCCTTGTGGGAATTGCGGCGCCGTACGGCGAGCTTTGTGAGGTTATGGGGCGACAGTAAAACAGCGCTGGGCGCGGTGTGCTCAAACAGCCGTGATGGTACCTCCAGATCATGCAGCACAATGCTGCCGCAGTGATCCGGGCCGTCTGCGGTAAACATGCCTTGCTTGAGCGCGAGAAAACTTGCCGTGCGGTCGGCCTGCACTGCAACCCCCGGCACGCACCCCGTATCGGCGTGCAGCCCGGAGGGCAGGTCGAGCGCGAGCACCGGCGTGGGCGCGGCGTTGATGGCCTCTATCGCCGTGCGCCATTCGCCTGCTACCTCGCGCCCCAACCCGATACCGAGCAGCGCATCGACGATAATATCGGCAGCGTGCAACCCAGACGAGGTAAATGCCGACACAGACACACCGGCCGCAAGCAAGGCTGCTCTCGCAGCGCACGCGTCGCCTTTGATGTCCGCAGCGTCACCCACTTGCAGCACCTGCACTGTCATGCCGGCCTGCGCCGCGCAGTGGGCGAGCACAAAGCCGTCACCGCCGTTATTACCCACGCCGCACACCACAGCGATGCCACGCGCCTGCGGCCAACGTGCGCGCAGTTCGGCAAACGCAGCGCGCCCCGCGCGCGCCATCAGCAGTGCGCCGGGGATATGGCATTCATCGATGGCCGCACGGTCAAGCGCGCGTACCTGCGCGGCACGGTAGAGATTGCAGGATGAGGTGGTCATGCGCCTATCATAGGTAAGCGCACGCTGTGCGGCAATTATGCAGGCAGGAGGGTTGGGGAAGGCTTTATGTCAGCGCTCACTGTGGCCGAGGTCTTTTCCCGGCGCGATACGGTCTCGCACCAGTTGCTTGAGCTCCTTCGACTCCGGGAAGCGGTCGTGCTGCTTGCGCGAGAACAGGCTGGCGCCCTCCAGGCGCACGTCGAAGACACCGCCCGTGCCGGGGATCAGTGTCACCCCGCCCAGCTCAGACTCAAACGTGACCAGCAGCTCCTGCGCCAGCCAGGCCGCACGCAGCAGCCAGCGGCATTGGGTGCAGTACTCTATTTCAATGCGCGGCTTCACAGCCATGGCGGATTTTTACAGACGGCTAGTTCAGTTCGCGCTGCATGCCGATCAGCGTGAACAGCTCCATGCGCGAGGAGGCATTCTTCAGAAACAGGCCATGCAGCTTGCTGGTTGTGGTCCACGAGCTCGGCTTGCGCGCACCGCGGTAGCACATACAGAAATGCTGACACTGCAGGATCACTGCGACCCCTTGCGGTTGCAGGACTTCCTCAATACTGTCGGCGATCTGCGCGGTAAGCTTCTCCTGCACCTGCAGGCGCTTGGCATAAATATCCACCACCCGCGCCAGCTTGGAGAGACCGACAATGCGCCCGTTGGGTATATAGGCCACGTGCGCCTTGCCGACGAAGGGCACCATATGGTGCTCGCAGTGGCTGTGCAGGTCGATGTCCGACACCAGCACCAGTTCGTCATAGCCTTGCACGTCCTCGAAGGTCTTGCGCAGGTGCTCCTTGGGGTCTTGCGTATAGCCCTGGAAGTGGTCATCCAGCACATCCAGCACCCGCGCCGGTGTATCGCGCAGGCCATCCCGGTCCGGATCCTCGCCGATATACTCCAGCATCGAGCGGATACCGGCCTTCAGCGCTTCGGCGCTTTTGCCGCGTTTGTCTGTCTTTGACATAGTGATTCCCTGTGCAGGTTGCGTTCACACGCTTCCCGTGATTTTACATGCTGTTAACTGGGACGACCAACGCAGATTGGTCAGCTGGCAGCTTTTTGGGCCGTAAGCGCGGTGTATTTTTCGTATAACTGTTCTTTGGTTTCGACTATATCCGGGTTGAGTGGAATGCAGTCCACCGGGCACACCTCGACACATTGCGGTATATCGAAATGCCCCACACACTCGGTGCACAGGCGCGGATCGATAACATAGATCTCGGCGCCCTGCGAGATGGCGCCGTTTGGGCATTCCGGCTCGCACACATCACAGTTGATACATTCGTCGGTAATCATTAACGCCATGACAAAATCTCGGTGTCGCCCAGCCTCCGGTTAGGAGGGAGATACGATACTATACCCGATCAATTCGATCAACAATTAACCCGCCCGCTGCGTTGCTTACACCAGCCCCGCAGGCGTGATGACGTGGCCCGCACCCTCGCCCATATAGCGCCACAATGCCTGCGGGACATGAACATGGCCATGGCTGTCCTGACAATTTTCCATGATGGCGACCAGGGTGCGCCCCACCGCCAACCCTGACCCATTCACGGTATGCACCAGCTCCGGCTTGCCGGTCTCCGGATTGCGCCAGCGCGCCTGCAACCTGCGCGCCTGAAAATCGGTGAAATTGCTGCACGAAGAAATTTCACGGTATTTGTTCTGGCTCGGCAGCCAGACCTCCAGGTCATAGGTCTTGGCGGCGGCAAACCCTGTGTCACCGGTGCACAGCGCGACCACGCGATAAGGCAGCTCCAGTTTTTGCAGAATGGCCTCGGCGTGCGCGGTGAGCGTTTCCAGGACGGCTAAGGAATCCTGCGGGCGCACGATCTGCACCAGCTCGACCTTTTCAAACTGATGCTGGCGGATCATGCCGCGCGTGTCCTTGCCGTAGGAACCCGCTTCGCTACGAAAGCACGGCGTGTGCGCGACGTATTTGCGCGGCAAGGCCTCGGCGGGGAGTATCGTGTCGCGCACGAGGTTGGTCACCGGCACTTCGGCGGTGGGAATCAGGTAGTAGCTTTGCTCACCCTTGAGCGCGAACAAGTCCTGCTCGAACTTAGGCAACTGCCCGGTACCACGCAGACTGTCGGCATTCACCAGATAAGGCACATACACTTCAGTGTAGCCGTGCTCCTGCGTATGCATATCGAGCATGAATTGAGTCAGCGCGCGTTGCAGGCGCGCGAGCGGGCCGCTCAAGACGACAAAACGCGCACCGCTGATTTTGGCGGCGGCGTCGAAATCCATCTGGCCGAGCGCGGCGCCGAGATCAACGTGATCCTTGGGCGTGAAATCAAATTTTCTCGGCTCACCGACGCGGCGCACTTCGACATTGTCGTGCTCGCTTTTTCCGACTGGCACACTCTCATGCGGTAAATTCGGAATGTCGAGCAACACCCCATCCAGCCGTTGCTGTATTTCCGCGAGACGCGCTTCAGCCTGTTTGAGCTTGTCACCCAGATCGGCGACTGCGTTCATCAGCGGCGTGACATCGTCACCTGCCGCCTTGGCCTTGCCGATGGCCTTGGAGCTGGCGTTGCGCTCCGCCTGAAGCTTTTCTGCTTCGACCTGAAGCTGCTTGCGCTCCGTTTCAAATCCAGCAAGCTGCTTTACATCAAGCACAAAGCCGCGCGTCGCCAGGCGCTGCGCGGCCGTTTCCAGCTCACTTCTTAAAAAACGTGGGTCAAGCATGGCTTTTAGCCTTCTCGTTCATCGCTCGATTCAGTTGACTCCTCTTCCTCTGACTCCTCTTCCGCCGCACACATGTACGCAGTACTACCAACGATTTTGCCCGGCTTGATGACGTCATGAAACGCATCGACAAATGCCCTGGCGCGATCCGACTCGTCGATGTACTCAACGATCAGGCTGCGCTTTGTACCCAATTTTATGCGGCACCCGCTCTGATCAAAGGCGGCATTCAACTCATACACATGCACGTCGCCGCTCGGAAAAAAGCTTTCGATCGCGCCTAAAACCCTGTCCAGATGCTCCTTGTCATCGGGAAGGTAAATCCGCAATATAGTGACTTCAAGTGCATGCATAGGCTTATCCTCACGTTATTAATACAATTATCTTGAATTTATGCCGGACACACCGCTGCAGCCGCAACAGTTTTCATAGCTGTCTCGCGGCTATCATGCCGACCCAGGTGGCGCCCAGGCATACCACCACACTCGACACCACATTGAGTAGCGCCTTCACCTGCGCACCCTCCTCAAGCAGACTAACGGTCTCCATCGAAAACGCGGAAAAGGTGGTAAACCCGCCCAACACACCTATCAGCAGCCCTGCGCGCCAGACCGGCGCCAGACTCGCGCGCTCGGTAAGCCACACAAACAACACACCCATGAGCAGACACCCCAGCACATTCACCATCAACGTGCCATAAGGGAAACCACGCCCCAGTTGCGCATGCGTCCAGTTGGACATCCAGAAGCGCAGCACGGAGCCCAGCGCGCCGCCTGCGGCGATGGCGAGTGTTTGTATCACGGTATCTGACCTATTTCTTCTTGGTATCGGACGCTTGCCGGTCAAGCGCACGCAAATGGGCAAGCTTTTCGGCGATTTTAATTTCCAGCCCGCGTGGTACGGGATGATAATATATTTTGCTGCCCATTTCCTCCGGAAAATAACGCTCGCCGGCGGCGTAAGCCTCGGCCTCCTCGTGGGCATAGCGATAGTCCTTGCCGTAATCGAGTTCCTTCATCAGGCGTGTGGGCGCGTTGCGCAGTTGCAGCGGCACCTCCAGTGATCCATGGTCGCGCGCGTCACGCATCGCGGCGCCAAACGCCGTGTAGACAGCATTGCTTTTGGGCGCGCAGGCCATATAGACCACGGCCTGCGCCAGCGCCAACTCGCCTTCGGGGCTGCCCAACCGCTCCAGCACATCCCACGCTTCGCGGGCGATGGTGAGTGCGCGCGGGTCAGCGTTGCCGATGTCTTCGCTCGCCATGCGCAGCACGCGCCGCGCGATATAGAGCGGATCGCAACCACCGTCGAGCATGCGCGCTAGCCAGTAGAGAGCGGCATCAGGTGAAGAGCCGCGCACCGATTTGTGCAGCGCGGAAATCTGGTCGTAAAACGCCTCACCATATTTGTCGAAGCGACGCGTGCTGCCGCCACTCAGCACGTCATTCAATAATTCCCCGGTGATCGTATCGCGTCCGTCTCCGGGCTCGGCAAGATCGGCGGCGACTTCCAGCAGATTCAGCGCGCGCCGCGCATCGCCGTCGGCGGCAAGCGCCAGGCGGTCGCGCAATGCTTCAGTCATTTCCAGTCTCAGCCCGCCCAGGCCGTGCTCACCGTCGGACAGCGCACGGTCAACAACTTTGCGTATGTCGTCCGGTTGAAGCGCCTTCAGCACATAAACGCGCGCGCGCGACAACAACGCGCTGTTGAGTTCGAACGACGGATTTTCCGTGGTCGCGCCAATAAAAGTGAAGGTGCCGTTTTCCACATACGGCAGAAAGGCATCCTGCTGCGACTTGTTAAAACGGTGTACCTCATCAACGAACAACACCGTGGTCGCGCCCGGCATCCTGCCTCCCGCGACACTAGTACATCCCTGTGCGTCGCCTTGGCCCAGCGTGCGCGCCTGCTCCGCCTTGGCGACCATGTCACGAATGTCCTTCACCCCCGCCAGCACCGCCGAGATGCTCAGGAATTGCGCGTTGGATTTTTTTGCAATCAGGCGCGCCAGCGTGGTCTTGCCCGTGCCCGGCGGCCCCCAGAAAATCATCGAGTGCAGATGGCCGGACTCGATGGCGAGCCGCAGCGGTTTGCCGGGGCCGAGCAAGTGCGACTGGCCGTAGAAATCCTCCAGCCGGGCAGGCCGCAGGCGGTCAGCAAGTGGGCGGTAGGGGTCGTTGTTAGTCATAACAGGACGGCTGCTGTAGCTTACTTGTTTCAGCAATGGTTATAGTCTACAACAGCTTTGAGTTCCCTTCCCCCTTTCCAGGGGAAAGGCCAGAGCCTGCCCCCGGCTTGAACGGGGGATGGGGCGACGCCCCCCCGTATTTGAGTAGCACCCTGCTTTAGAGTCCAATCCCATAACCAGAAGGAGATTGGACATGAAGAAGCGTTTTTCAGAAGAGCAGATCATCGGTTTTCTGCGTGAGGCGGACGCCG
>CAMTVY010000007.1:0-71556 GCA_947085325.1 uncultured Gammaproteobacteria bacterium
CTTGTGCAGCTTGATTTCGCCGCGTGCGGCCTGGTCTTCGTAGCCGGTGTAAGCCTCTTCAAAAGCCTTGCCGAACTTGTCGTGCAGGTCGGGCACGTCGTTGGGGCTGAACAGGGTCCAGTCGCCGGCTTCCATCACGCGCTTCATGAACAGGTCGGGAATCCAGTTGCAGGTATTCATGTCGTGGGTGCGGCGGCGGTCGTCGCCGGTGTTCTTGCGCAGCTCCAGAAATTCCTCGATGTCGAGGTGCCAGGTTTCCAGGTAGGCGCATACCGCGCCCTTGCGCTTGCCGCCCTGGTTCACCGCCACGGCGGTGTCGTTCGCCACCTTGAGGAACGGCACCACGCCCTGCGATTTGCCGTTGGTGCCCTTGATATGGGCGCCCATGGCGCGCACCGGCGTCCAGTCGTTGCCGAGGCCGCCGGCGTATTTCGACAGCAGCGCGTTGTCCTTGATGGCGCTGTAGATGCCGTCGAGATCGTCTGACACCGTGGTGAGGTAGCAGCTGGAAAGCTGCGAACGCAGCGTGCCGGAATTGAACAGCGTGGGCGTGGAGCTCATGAAGTCGAACGAGGACAGCAGATTGTAAAACTCGATGGCGCGCGCCTCGCGGTCGCTCTCGTTCAGGCTGAGCCCCATGGCCACGCGCATGAAAAACGCCTGCGGCAGTTCAAACCGCGTGCCGTTGGAATGCAGGAAATAACGGTCGTAGAGGGTTTGCAGACCCAGATAGGTAAACTGCATGTCACGCCCGGGTTTCAGCGCCGCGCCGAGGCGCGCGAGATCAAACTGCAGCAGGCGCGGGTCGAGCAGCTCGAGTTTGACGCCGCGCTGCACGTAGTGCGCGAGATAGTCCGGGTAATGCTGGTGCATCTCGCCCTGGGTGGCGGTGACCAGGCCCTCGCCCAGAAAGCGCAACGCCTCGCGGCGCAGATCATCGAGCAGCAGGCGCGCGGCGGCGTAGCTGTAGTTCGGCTCGCGCTCGATGAGCGAACGCGCGCTCATCGCCAGCGCACGGCCGACATCGGCCTCGGCCACACCGTCGAACAGGTTGCGCAGCGCATCCTCGACGATGGCCTGTACGGACACTTCGGCCAGGCCCTCGCAGGCCTCTTCTACCAGACGTTGCAGGCGCTGCATATCGAGCGGCTGGCGGCTGCCATCGGGCAGGGTGATGTGCAACGGCACGGCCAGCGGCTCAGCCTGGGCTGCTGCTGCACCTGCCCTCTTCTCCTGGGCGCGCTCCTTGGCGCGCTCCTCGCGGTACAGCACATAGGAACGCGCCACCTTGTGGTGGCCTTCGCGCATGAGTGCGAGCTCGACCTGGTCCTGAATCTCCTCAATATGCAACACACCGCTGCCCACATGGCGGCGCGTAATGGAGGTGGCCACCTGCGCGGCCAGACCGCGCACGATCTGATGAATGCGCGCCGAGGCGGCGCCTTGGCCGCCTTCCACCGCGATGAAGGCCTTGGTCAGGGCCACTTCGATCTTGGCCGGGTCAAACGCCGTGGCCTTGCCGTTACGGCGGATCACGCGAAACTGGCCGGGGGCAGTACCTACCACATCGGAGTCTGGTGTAGCGGCCTCGGCCCGGCTCATGAGCGCAGGTTCGGTACGAACTGCAGCGGATGGGGTGGTCTCTTTATGCATGTTGTTTCCCCTCGTTAATTAGAGGGCACTGCCGAGGCAATGCCTCATAAATCTTTGAATATATTGGGCAGTCTATCCAATCACCGCGAATAGCAAGCGCCGATACTTGTGACCTTTCTGCAGGATGCGCACCCGGTGCAAACCACTACATAATGGGCATCACAGGATGTGATGACACTACATCTAGATACTTGAGGTGTCAAGTCTTGTCAAAGGGGATAATGACAGGCCGTGCTCGCCCGTGCACAGCCAAGCCAAATCGGGGGAAATAAGCAGAGGCGGCCTTTACTCCTTGCGGAAGGTCAGTTGCCCGCCTTGCACGTCTACCGCAATGGTATCGCCCGGGGCAAAGTGGCCGGCGAGAATCTCCTGTGCCAGCGGGTTCTCGATGCTGTGCTGGATGGCGCGCCGCAGCGGTCGTGCACCGTACACCGGGTCGAAGCCCGCCGCGCCGATCCGGTCGAGGGCGGCCTCGCTGAGCTGCAACCCCATGTCGCGCTCGCGCAGGCGCTGGCGCAGGGTCTCGATCTGGATATTGGCAATGGCATGGATCTGTGCCCGCGCGAGCGGATGAAACACCACCACATCGTCGATGCGGTTGATGAACTCCGGACGGAAGTGGCTGGCCACAATATCCATTACGCCGCGCTTCATGGCCTCGTAGTTTTCCTCGCCCGCCGTCTCCTGAATGAATTGCGAACCGAGGTTGGAGGTCAGCACTATCACCGTGTTGCGAAAATCCACGGTACGCCCCTGACCGTCGGTGAGGCGTCCGTCGTCCAGCACCTGCAGCAACACGTTGAACACATCGTGGTGCGCCTTCTCTATCTCATCGAACAGGATCACGGAGTAAGGCTTGCGCCGCACCGCTTCGGTGAGATAGCCGCCCTCTTCATAGCCGACGTAGCCGGGCGGAGCACCGATCAGGCGCGCGACAGAGTGTTTCTCCATGAACTCGGACATGTCGATGCGTATCATGGCGTCATCGGTGTCGAACAGAAACCCGGCGAGCGCCTTGCACAGCTCGGTCTTGCCGACGCCGGTGGGGCCGAGAAACAAGAACGAACCGTTGGGCCGGCCGGGGTCAGACAAGCCGGCGCGCGAACGGCGGATGGCGTCGCTCACCGCCTTCACCGCCTCATCCTGCCCGATCACACGCGCATGCAGCGCATCTTCCATGCGCAGCAGTTTCTCGCGCTCGCCTTCGAGCATTTTTGAAACGGGGATGCCGGTCCATTTGGATACGACCTCGGCGATTTCCTCTTCCGTCACCGCGTTGCGCAGCAGTTTTTTCTCCTGCATTTCGGCCTGGGTCGCCATGTCGAGCTGCTTCTGCAGTTCCGGGATACGCCCGTATTGCAGCTCGGACATGCGCGCGAGGTCGCCTGCGCGGCGTGCGGTTTCCATTTCGATGCGCGCACGTTCGAGCGACTCTTTAATGTGCTGGGTGCCCTGCAAGGCCGCCTTTTCCGCCTTCCAGATTTCATCGAGCTCGGAATACTCATGTTCCAGTTTGGAGACTTCACCCTGGAGATTTTCCAGACGCTTGCGGGAGGCCTCGTCGGTTTCCTTTTTCAGCGCCTCACGTTCGATCTTGAGCTGAATCAGGCGCCGGTCGAGTTTGTCCATCGCCTCCGGCTTGGAGTCGATTTCCATGCGGATGCGCGAGGCCGCCTCGTCCACCAGATCGATGGCCTTGTCCGGCAACTGGCGATCCGAAATATAGCGGTGCGAGAGCGTGGCCGCAGCGACGATGGCGGGGTCGGTGATATCCACGCCGTGATGCACTTCGTATTTTTCCTTGAGGCCGCGCAGGATGGCGATGGTGTCTTCCACCGTGGGCTCGTCCACCAGCACCTTCTGAAAGCGCCGCTCCAGCGCGGCGTCTTTTTCAATGTATTTGCGGTATTCGTCCAGCGTGGTAGCGCCCACGCAGTGCAGCTCGCCGCGCGCCAGCGCGGGCTTCAGCATGTTGCCCGCATCCATCGCACCCTCGGCCTTGCCTGCGCCAACTACCGTGTGCAGCTCGTCGATGAACAGGATAATCTGCCCCTCCTGCTTGGCGAGGTCATTCAACACCGCCTTCAGGCGCTCTTCAAATTCGCCACGGAATTTCGCCCCCGCGATCAATGAGCCCATATCGAGCGACAACAGGCGCTTGCCCTTGAGCCCTTCCGGCACCTCGCCGTTGACGATGCGGCTTGCCAGCCCTTCGACGATGGCAGTCTTGCCTACGCCGGGCGCGCCGATCAGCACCGGATTGTTTTTGGTGCGGCGCTGCAACACCTGGATGGTGCGGCGGATTTCATCGTCGCGCCCGATCACCGGATCGAGCTTGCCCTGCTCGGCACGCTCGGTGAGGTCAATGGTGTATTTCTCCAGCGCCTGACGCTGCTCCTCGGCGTTCTGGTCGTCGATCTTCTTGCCGCCGCGCATTTTTTCGATGGCCTGCTCGACACTGCCCCTGGCCGCGCCGCTCTTGCGCAAAAGCTCGCCCAGGATGCCTTTGTCCTCCAGCAGCGCGAGCACAAACAGCTCACTCGAAATATAATGATCCTTGCGCTGTTGCGCGAGCTTGTCGGTCACATTCAGCAGCCGCGTCAGGTCGTTCGACACGTGCATCTCGCCCGCCGCGCCTTCAACACGGGGCAGGCGATCCAGTATCTCGCCCAGTTGCGAGCGCAGGCGGTTGACGTTGACGTCCGCCTGGGTCAGCAGGTGACGCACGCTGCCGCCTTCCTGGTCGAGCAGTGCCGTCAGCAGATGGGCAGGCTCAATGAACTGATGGTCGCGGCCCACGGCGAGGCTTTGCGCCTCGGCGAGCGCGGCCTGAAACTTGGTGGTGAGCTTGTCCATGCGCATGACGGGTATCCCTGTATTGGTTTGGACTTAGGTATGGGCGCCTGCTGCCTTTTTAAAGTGACTCTTTCAAAGTTTTGCGCCGCGTGCAAGCCTCGGCAGATCCCCGGCCACACCCGCTGCGTGACGCATGATCAGGTTTTTCAGCGGGCCCAGCGCATCGGCCAGTGTCAACCCTGCGTTGCGGGCCCAGCGCACCGGTGTGCGCGTACTCCCGAACAACCGGTGCAGGCCCTCCAGTGCAGCGCCGGTGGCCAGCACATCACCCTTGCGCCAGCGCTCATAACGCCGCAGCACACTCAAAGCGCCGATATCCTTGTGCCGCGCATGTGCGTCGGCAATCACCTCGGCCAGCACCGCAACATCCATGATACCCAGGTTAACACCCTGGCCCGCCAGCGGATGCACCGTGTGCGCGGCATCGCCAATCAGGGCCAGACGCGCCTGTGCCGTGCGCTCGGCCCACAGCAGCCGCAGCGGAAAGCATGCACGCGGCCCGGCCTGCACGATACCGCCGAGGCGCGACTCGAACGCGGCTTCCAGTTCACGGACAAATGCATCCTCATCCAGCACGCGCAAGCGCTCGGCCTCGTCTGTAGGCAGCGACCACACCACGGCACTGTACCCGTCAGTGAGCGGCAAAAAGGCCAGCGGGCCGCCGGGCAGAAACCGTTGCCAGGCAGTGTCCTGGTGCGACTGCCCGGTCTTGACGTTGACCACCAGCGCGCTCTGCGCATAGGCCCAGCCATGCGTGCTGATGCCGGCAAGCTGCCGGATGCCGGAATCCGGGCCGTCAGCGCCCACCACCAGACGCGCGTGCAACGTGTTCCCTGCCGCTGTCTGCAATCGGGCCTGATCTTCGCCGAACTCGACACCGCTGATGCTTTCCGGACAGCGCCATTCGATATTCGCATACTGCGTTACACGCTCAAGCAATGCGCACTGCAACACGCGGTTTTCCACGATGCAGCCGAGCTGGTCGGTATCGATATCGACGCTGTCAAAATGAATTGCACCGTCGCCTGCTGCGTCCCACACCTGCATGGCATGAAACGGCTGTGCCTGGGCCGCGATGACCGGCCACACACCCAGCGCACTCAACACCTGCATCGACCCAGGGGTGATTGCGCTCACGCGCAGGTCGCGGCTGTGTTCGGGCCACGCACGCGCAGGCTGTCTGGCCTCGACCAGTGCGATGCGCAAACCGGTGCCGCCCAGGGCGCAGGCCAGGGCGGCACCGACAATGCCGGCGCCGACGATAACGACATCGTAGCTGGACGCACTCATGCGGCAGGTATCACTTGGGTCACCATAGCCATCACCTTATCCAGCGCACCGCGATTCTGTTGCACCAGTTGCCTGCCTTTCTCGCCCGTCGCATGACGCAGATTGGCATCCGTGAGATATGACAGCACGGTTGTGGCAAGCTGTTCCACGTTCTTCACCTGCACGGCCGCGCCTGCTTCGCACAGCAGGCGGCTTGCCTCCTCAAAATTGAACACATGAGGTCCGAACATAATCGGCAAACCGAGAGCTGCCGGCTCGATCATGTTGTGGCCACCCGTGGGCACCAGACTGCCACCGACGAAGGCGACTTCCGCTGCCGCATACAGCAACACCAGCTCGCCCATGCTGTCGCCAATAAACACCTCCGTACTCGCGTCGCACGGCCGCAATTCGCTGCGCAGCACGGTGTTGAATCCGTGCTTGCGACACAGCGCCGCCACCCTGGCAAAGCGCTCGGGGTGACGCGGCACCAGCACCAGTAAACTCTGTGGCAGGCTACGCCGCACACTGGCATAGGCCTCCAGGATCATCGGCTCCTCGCCCTCGCGCGTGCTCGCTGCAATCCACACCGCGCGCCCTGCACCGAGGCTGCGGCGCAACACTGCGGCTTCTTCGCGCAGGCTGGCGGACAATTTAACATCAAACTTGATACTGCCGGTGACACGCACGCAGGCGGCCTCCGCCCCAAGGGCGATGATGCGCGCGGCGTCATTCTGCGTTTGCGCGGCAATCGCGCTGACGCACCCCAGCATTTCGGCCGTCAGACTGCGAATACGCTGGTAACCCGCAGCAGAGCGCGCCGACAGGCGCACGTTGGCCAGGATCAGCGGAATCGAGCGTTCATGGCAGCAGTGAAAAATATTCGGCCACAGCTCGGTCTCCATGATGATGGCGACGCTCGGGCGCACCCGTGCCAGAAACCGCCGCACTGCGCCCGGCAGGTCGTAAGGCACGTAACAGTGCGTCACGCCCTGTCCGAAGCTCGCGCGCACCTGCTCCGCGCCGGTAGGCGTCATGGTGGTCAGAACGAAGCGGTGCTGCGGATAACGCGCCATAAGTGCGCGCACCAGCGGCGCCGCCGCCTGCACCTCACCGACCGAGACCGCATGCAGCCAGATGACGGGGTTAGCGGTCGGCGCCAGCGGGACAAAACCGAAGCGCTCCGGCCAGCGCCGCCAGTAGGCCGGGGCGCGCAGCCCGCGCCAGCCCAGGCGCAACAGCACCAAAGGAAGCAAGAGGTATAACAGCAGGGTGTACGCACGTCTCATAAAGGCAGATACAAGTGGAAAGTTACAAGATACAAGTAAAGGCTAAAATACCCGCAACTCTTTCGTCGCTTACTTGTACCTTGTACCTGTTTTTTAGCACAACGCACTCATGCCAGCCTCAGCGCAACTCTGATAGTACCCGTGCACGAGACAGGCGTGTCCGGCCAAAGGAATGGCTATGCATTATCATGCGCCCCATAATACCACAGGGCCCGGCAACGGCAGGGTGCCGGGGCTTGGCTGGATTTGGATTGTGCTGGAGACACTGCGCGCGTTAAAATCCACCCCGTGGAAGTTCAGCGCACCGCCCAACCCTCTCTTCTGCGTATACGCTTCCTCGCCCCGCGTTTCTGGCTTACGTGGCTGCTGCTGGGAATAATGTGGCTCATCGCGCAGTTGCCCTATCGCGCGCAGCTTGCGATCGGGGGCATGCTTGGCCGCATGATGTATTACGCCTCGCCGCCGCGCAGACATATTGCCGCGGTCAACCTGCGCTTATGCTTTCCGGAACTCAGCGAGATCGAGCGCACAATCTTGCTGCGCCGCCATTTTGTCTCTCTCGGCGTGAGCGCCGTGGAAACAGCCATGAGCTGGTGGACGCCGGACAAAAAATTGCACCGGCTGGCGCACATCGATGGCCCGGAGCATCTGGAGCAAGCCAGGAAAATGGGCAGGGGCGTGATTCTGCTCTCGGCTCATTTCACCACGCTGGAGATCGGCGCCCGCCTGCTCACCATGCATACGCCGATTCATGCTATGTACCGCGAGCATAAAAATCCATTGTTCGAGGCCGTGATGCGGCGCGCGCGCGAAAGGCGCTGTGAATATGCCATCCCGCGCGGCGACGTGCGCGCCCTGCTCAACAGTTTAAAAATGGGCCTGCCGGTATGGTATGCGCCGGATCAGAATTACAGCAGCAAGAACACGGTGTTCGTACCGTTCTTCGGCGTACCCGCCTCAACCACCACCGCCACTTCACGGCTGGCGCGCATGAGCGGAGCAGCGGTGGTGCCGTTCTTCCAGCACCGCCTGCCGGGCGCGCGGGGCTATGCGCTCACACTGCTACCGGCGCTGGAGGATTTCCCCGGCGCAGACATCGAGGCCGATACCCTGCGCATCAACCAGCTCATCGAGACACAGATACGCAAGGCGCCCGAGCAGTATCTGTGGGCGCATCGGCGTTTCAAAACACGTCCGGCCGGTGAGCGCGACGTGTACAAGGACTAATCGGTACGCGCCACCTCTTCCCTGCGCCGGTCAGCGCTGGCCTTCGAGCACATAGATGGAATTCATCCTCTGCCGGCTGAGCAGACGGTAGCCCTTGGATTCCATCAGCCCGAGCAGGTCGGTGCGCCACAGGCCCTTGGAATTCTCGATGATGACGAAGCGCGGAAACAGGGTGGGTGGCGCCTGCGTGAAGAAGGGTGTCAGAATGATGTCCTCCGCACCTTCCACATCGATCTTGATGCCGTCGAGAGCCTGTACGCGCTGTTGCGCCAGCACGTTCTCCAGGGTATCGCACGGCACATCGATCTGTCGGCCAGCGCCGGGGATGATGCCGCTTTCGCCGAGATTGGTGGCCGAGATCGAAAACGCGGTGGAGCCGGTATGGTCGGACAAAGCGGTCGCCAGCAGCGTGACGATGCCTCCGAAGTCATTTTCGGCAACATTGAAGGCAAGGCGCTCGAACATGACCGGATTCGGCTCCACCGCGATCACCCGCCCGCCCCCGGCTTGCGCCACCGCACGCGCGGCGGTCAGCGTGTATATCCCCGCGTTGGCGCCGATGTCGAGGAACACGCCGCCCATCTGCCGCCGGGCGGCGATATAGGCCCGCTCGAAGGGATCGACGAATTGCGGCATGAAGAGGAATTTCCGCTCAGACACGTTGTCGGCGGTGTGCACGCGCAGACGGAAGCCGTCGGCCTGCGCGTCCACCGGCACGTCGCGGCGGCAGCACAGCGCCAGCCGGCGCAACAACAGCGCCAGCCTTTTGCCAAGCCACGAGATGGGCATGCGTTGCGCGTTGCGCAGCAATACCCCGCGCAGCGTGGATAGATTGTACGCGCCATACGGCGGCTGTTGGTTTTCTGAAGGAATTCTCATGACATGAATAGTCGGTATATGGACGGGCCCATCCGTCTGATCAACGGAGACTATAGCCGTATCGCTGCGCCAGTTCGATCACCGCCTCGGCCAGCGCCGCATCCGCAGCCAGCAGATCACCCAGATGGACAGGGCGATACCCCCCCCTGCGGGTCTGCCGCGAATCTTGTCTGGCCGCGGGTATGTCCGGTAGAGCGGTTGGCGCCATACCAAGGCGATGCAGGAACTCGGGGAAGACTTCCTCGAACCGTTCGATCTGATAACGCCACTCGGCGCGACCCTCGATGAGCTTGTTCCAGCCGAGCCATGTGCGCATACCCCGCCTGATGATCGCCTCCCTCGACGTGTCCCGCCACGAAAATGGACCATACGTTGCGCCGGGCCAGCGTCTTGGCACGGGAGAAGCAAGCCCCAGTTTCTGCTCCATATACGCCCAGGAGCTTTCCGAAAAGGTCTGCGCGGAGGCGATGACCGCGAGGGGATTCCTGACTTGGTGAAACACATGGGTGTACTCGATATCCGGTATGGTCTGCGCGCGGTTCTTGCTGATCACGACAAACTCGCCAGGGGCAATGTGCTTCCATGACGATACACCGTCCCTGCCGAGAGACTCATGCGGGACATCCAAGCCCAAGGCCTGCAGCACAGCGCTCGTGTAGTGTGTGCCGCTGCGGCCATGTGCGGCAATGAGTATCATGCTTCGTCTCGATGCGTAACCATAATCTTCCGATTCGTCAAGGAACCTCTGAACAAGCCCACAGCTGGCCGGGCTCGCCGAAACACCGCGCTATGCATTCACCAGATGCGGCTGACCACCAACCCACACTCATTCCACTCAAATGAGGAAATGTGGCGGCGACAACACAGCGCCAGCCGTTTGCCGAGCCACGAGACGGGCATGTTCTGTGCGCCGCGCAGAAACACTCCGCAGAGCGTGGATAGACGGAATGTGCCATATGGCGGCGGTTGATTTTCAGCGGGCTTCATCATGGAACGGATTCTACAGCACAGGAAAACTTATGGCAGGATTATACGCAGGATGAATGGAATGGGGCGATGGACTCGTTCGCGCTGTTGACACTGGCTGACCAAGCGGTCACTCTTAATCATTTTTTCAGATCGGATATCTAATGGTCGAAGCAAAACATGTGGTCATCACCGCCCGGGGGGCCGCCCCCACGATAGCCTTGCCTCGTGGATGCAGGAAGCGTGAGCAGTGGCTTGAGCATCTCATAAAAGCGCATGGCTGGACGGTCGGGGCAGAACTAGGGGTATGGCAGGGGCGAACCTTTCTGCATCTCCTTGCAACCTGTCCGCAGCTTCAGACGCTTTACGGTGTGGACCTTTGGGAGCCTCAGCCCGATAACGAAGGACCTCAGAACTATCTGGACTGGCCTCATCACCAGAACGAGCGCCGCGTACGCGATGGTGCCCAGCGTTACGGGAGCCGAGGAGTCGTAATGAAGATGTGGACCCACGAGGCAGCGATGCAGATCGATGACAACAGCCTCGATTTCGTTTTCATCGACGCCGACCACAGCGAAGGCGGCGTCCGCAGGGATATCCAGGGCTGGTTACCGAAGGTCAAAAGCACGGGCTGGGTGCTTGGACACGATATCAACTGGCCGAGCGTGGAGGGCGTCGTCAGCGAATTGCTCCCCGGATATGTATCGGGCCCGGACAACGCCTGGGGGCGCCCAAAGAACGATGCGCAGGCCGGTATCCGGCACTATCTCGCACAGAAGGGCATTGCCGTGACGCGCAGACGGAAAACGCTGAGAGAAAGATGGCGCCAGCTACTGCGCTTGAATAAATCCGGATAGCCGACGGTTCATGGTGGCCGTCGCCACGCGCGAAACGACTCCGGCGTCATTCCCGCCAATGCTCCTTCACGAAAGGCGCACGCCGCCATCGGCCACAGCGCCCCTCCATTACGTCAGGCGGTAGTGGTCTGCCATGAAATGCCACAATGGCCGCACCGGCAGGAACAGATGCCTTTCCAATATTTGCCGTGGTGAGACCCATCTTCTCACCCCATTCTCCGAAAAGCGTATGTCCTCTCGCTGTGCAATGCCGCTTGAATGATACGATTTTTTCGTCAGGGAAGTATGAATAGTTCTCGATTGCCGCATTCAGCCAGCGCTGGTCGCCAGTGGTCTGCGGATTTTTTCCCATGGTAGTTGGCTTTCACTCGTTCCGGATTATCCAGGAATCGCTCCCAAACATGGGTATGGCTTCCCACGCGTAGGCGATAGACCGAACTGTTTCCTCTCACGCCGCCTTTTCTCACGCTGTCTCTTACCCAGTTACGACCGCAGATTTTGAAGTTATCCATCGGGCTGTCCGCCAGGAAATCGATGTTATCGACTATGACGATATCCAGATCGAGCGAGACGAGCAATTCACACTGGAGCCCAAGAAAATTCTCCTGGAATGTCATGAGCTTGTTCCAGTTGCCGTTATAGTGCTCATCGGGGAGTCGATGCGCAACAATGTCATCCCTCAAACCCGCAGGGTCGTCAGTCATGCAATGAAATGTATGAGGGATGCTCAGATTCCGGGCGACCATGGCCCGAAGATTATTCACATACTCCACCCCGTATAGAGTACCCCAGCGATAACAGACCAGGTTCAAGTGGGAAATCATTGGGAATGCCTACCTTCGCTATACGTACTCATTGCAGATGTTTTCCTTTTGACGTATTGAGTCGTGCCGCCAGCGGAGCAACGGGCTGATGAAATGATGCATCAGCATCACCATAGAATATGGTTATGCTATTGTTGAACATGGGACACGCCTATAAGCACCGGGAGCAGCGCGGCCGCGATAGGCGTTGTCAGCGGCTCCCTGGTCGGCTTAAAGTGATGCGTCATGTCATGTTCCACATCGACCTGCGCCAACCCGTCCATCGGTACTGCTCGTAATCTGCCCAGTTCGATATTGCGCGCCAGGTATTGTCTGTAGAATCGCGCGCTCTCATGGGCAAGGGATACCGTCCGCGGGTGTACCGCATAAACGGGTTTCCCGGATGCCATGGCCTCGGTGATCATGGTCAAGCTATCCTGGGTACAAAACACGACTTCCGAGGCGCCAAGATATTTGAGCACCACCTTGCGCGGCGCCTCTCCCCAATAGACCGCGTCGGCGATGCGCTCCGGCCGCAGCGTGGCGCGCAGCATCGTCTCGCACTCGCTTCCCGTCCGGCGCGAGGTGGTCACCAGCCATTTGATCCGGTGCCGCTCGGCCAGCGCGTCCATGGCCTGTGCCAGTTGCCGCCAGTCCGCCGCCGTGTAACGGTGGCTGCGGCTGCTGCCGCCGATCAGCATGCACCAGAGCCGCTGCCCTGCCAGATGGTTCTCTTCAATGAACTGCCTGCCCTGCTCGGTCGCTCTTTCCGGTGTGACCCGCGTCGGCAGGGCATCCATGACCAGGCAGTTGCCGCAGCGCGCATCCTCTTCCAGCGTCAGCACAGCGGTGAAGTTCCGGCAGGCGAGTCCCGGCGGGGGACCGATGAACAGGTTTCTGGCGCCCGTCGCGCGCGCCAGCATGACATTCAGGAATGCCGACTTGCCGCCGCTGGAGATGATCAGGTCGGGCGCGCCCGCAGGCAGCGCCTCGTGCAACCGGTAGGTCAGCCGCATGAGCGCATCCGGCATCCGTCCGCGCCAGGCATTCAGCAGCCACGCCAGCAGCGGGCGTAGAAAGCCGCGCAGCTTCAACCGTGCCTCGATCCATTCCGTGGCGCCGCCCCGGCTCGCGGCGATCACCTCGGCAATGGCCGCGGATTGATTGTAGTGGCCCGAATTGCCCTCGCTGATGATCCATATCCGGTAGTTGTCAACCGTTGTGCCCATGTCCGGCGCGCCGCCTGTCGCTATTCCCGCCAGTAGTCGTTGATCCAGACCGCAGGCCGGATATGTTTGTAGAAGGTCTTGTACCACTTCGCCGGCCAGCGGCCTTCGACCGCCTCATGCGGATTGGGCACGCCGGGAAAGGCTACGACCCGCGCGCCTGGCGGCAGTACCGGCCTCTTCCACCAGCGCGCCGGCATGGGCGGCACGCAGTGGGTCTTGAACAGCACGCACCAGTCATCGGGCCAGAAATCAATACGGCTGATGGTTTTCGAGATATAGCTCTGCGAATTGCTGAAGCGGCTGAAAATCGCCCGATGATCATTGATCAGGTTGCTCAACAGATAGGGGTGGCTGCCGACCCGGAAGCGGAACACCGAGGTGTTGCCGATGCCCTTGCCGGGCTGCGTCCAGTTCTGCATGACGATGTAGGTCTTGTCCGGCTGATACGTAAAGAACTCATCCAATGGACTGGTAATGACCACATCCAGGTCCAGATACAGCCAATCCCCGTCCATGGCTGGCAACCGCTCCGCCCACAGCGAAACCTTGCGCCAGCCCAGATTACAATAAGGCGCGGGGATGGCGACGCTCGGGCAATCCAGGCACTCGACCTCCTGGCGGATACCCTCGGCGTTGTCCGTCAGGCAGACAAAACGAAACGCTCCCGAGAGATTTCTTGCCACCATCGCGTAGAGCTTGTTGACGTAGTCGGCTGGGTATTTGTCGCCCCACTTCATGCACAGGATTTGTTTCATCATTCCCGCCAATGTTCCACGATCCAGGGACAGGGCAGCAAATAGCGTTTGATATGCGTGAACCACGAACTGCCCACGCGTTCATTGGACCAGGTTCTTTTCAGATGCTCCCAGCGCGTCCGGTGCGGCTGCTTCTCCGACCAGCGCCCGACCAATGCGTCCGCGGGATCGGGCTTGCCGGGAAAGATGACGACCCGCGTGTCTGCTGGAAGGCGCGGCGGACGTAAATAACGTAGCGGCCAGGGGCCAAGACAACTCATCCTGAAATGCCGGACCCAGCCGCGCGGCCAGAACTTCACGCCGCCTTTTACGCATTGCGTGACATAGCGCTGCTCGAACTGGTAATGACCGGCGATGCCTTCCGGGTCCTTGCGAAAGTCGTCCAGCAGGTAAGCGTGCTTGCCGATCGGGAAGCGGAAGATCGAGGTCTGCCCGAGCCGCTCGAAGGGCTTGACCCAGTTGCGCGCCAGCACCACATCGTCCGGCGAGCCGAACGAGAAGAAGCCATCGAGATCACCGGTAATGACGACATCCAAATCAACAAATAGCGCCACACCTTCAAGACCGAACAGGTCCTTGTTCCAGAGTGCGGCCTTCGGCCACTTGCCCGGCGCGTTGGTCGGCCGTTTGCAGCCCAATTCCGGCAGCGGATGGCAGAGCACTTCGGGGCGGATGCCGGACTCGTCGTCGGTGAAGCAGACGACTTTGAAGGGCGGCGTGATATTGCGCCGCACCATCGCATAGATAAGATTCACATACTCGGAACCGTAGCGGGTTCCCCACTTGATGCAAATGATCTGTTTCATGTGCGGGAGATGCTACCACGAAGCTGGGATTGCTGCCATGCGCCTGGATCGCGGCGCTTTTTTCATGGACAGAGGTGCCGCACGCGCCACCTTGAGCCGGACACGAGGCATGCACACAGACTGACTCGTGTCGGGCAGGCCGCATTGTTTATTGCGTCACCCGGCTGCAGCCAGCTCCCGGTATACATCCAGGGTCGATGCAAGCATGCGCGCCAGGGTAAAGGGGTGCTGTCCGGGAACGCTGGGCGCTTGTGCATGCCAACCGGCAATCCGCTCGGTGAGCACCGCAATGTCGCCCACCGGCACACGCCCCGCCGGGAATACCATGGCAAGTTGCTCGGCGACACCTCCGTGATCATATCCAATTACCGGTATCCCCAGACTCAGCGCCTCGAGGGTTGTGCGGCCGAAGGCTTCGGGTTCGCGCGAGAGCGATACCACGATCTTCGCAATCGCCATGACTTCGCGCAGGTCGTTGCGGTGGCCCGTGAAGGTGATGCGATCGGCAACGCCCCGTGCTGCCGCCCTGGCCTTGAGTTCGGCAAGAAAGTGGCCCTTGTGATCCCTGGTTTCGCCGACAATCAGCCCATGGGCATCCGGTACCTCGTCCTTGATGCGCTTCATGAGTTCGATGAAGTCTTCCTGCCCTTTCCAGCGTGTGATGCGGGCGGGCAGGGTGAGGAGTTTCTTGCCCCTTGTCTCGGGGAATTGCGCGTACCAGTGGTCTAACCAGTCCTGCGGTGGTTGGAAGCCATAGGGGAATTCGACCGGGTCTACCCCACGATGGATCAGCCGCAGTTTGTTCGGATCGGTTTCGGGGTAATTCTTCAGCACATAGTCGCGGATCATCTCCGAAATGACGATGACGCGCTCGCCCCTGGTCATCACCGCGCTGTAGGCATTGACCGAATAGGGTCCGTGCACTGTGGTGACGAAACGCGGCCGGGTTTGCGGGGCCATGCCCTTCCAGGCCAGGTAGCACACCCAGGCAGGCATGCGCGAGCGCACATGCAGGATGTCGACCTGGTTTTCGCGCAGGAAGCGGCGTAAGCGGGGAATGAGGCGCAGCGTCCACAGCGATTTCTTGCCGATGTCCCATTGAATATGCTCGCTGCCTTCGCGCAGCAACTGTTCCACCATGCGCCCGCCGGCGGAGATGATGATGGAACGGTGACCCTGTTCGACCAGGTATTTACCGACCTCCAGCGTGCCACGCTCCACGCCGCCGCTCTCCAGGGCGGGCAGCACCTGCAGCACGGTCAGCGGCCGGGAAACCATGTTTCCAGTATAAAGCGCGCGCAGCGCGCAGCTTCATTGAAGGCTTGCGGTGGAGCGCGCAGCGCGCTGCCAGTGCGCCACTCGGCGAAACTTGTCAGCATGCCCTGACCGATTAAATGCTGAACCCCCCGGCTGACGCGGCTGTCGGCGCGCCCGGGCACGGCGAGCACGCCCACCACGGCGCCGGAACTCAAGGCCTCGTAAATCATGGATGCGCTGTCCTCCGTGACCCACACTTGCGAGGCGCGCGCGAGTTTTTCCGGCAGCCACTCGGTGTCGGTGTTATGCACCGCAATGACCTCGACATTATCCAGGATAAGTTCGCGCAGCCCGTCCAGGGTGGAGTCGGGGGTGCGGCGCGAGGTCGCAATGTACCAGTATATCCCGTGCTCGCATTCGGCGATGGCGCGCACCTGCTCCAGCACGGATTCATCCGACCAGTCATAGTGCTGCGAAGGGCCGCCCAGCAGAATCAGACCGCACCGTGTATCCTTCTCGCCCGAAGGACGGATGCGGTTTAGCGCTCCGCGCGTGACCCACACCCGCCCGGAAGGTGCCACTGCGTCATGCTGCGGGATAATGCACAGATCGAAGAGACTCAGCGGCAGACTGGGTTTCATGAGCACCACTGCGCGCCCGCCGCGCGCGCGGCGGGCGGCGAGCAGGGTCAGATGCGTGGCGTGCCCCGCGCCCAGCAGCAGATCGGGGTCGGGCAGCCCCTTGGCGGGAGGGAAACTCCCCGCCAACCCGTATGCCAAGGCACGCAAGGCGGACAGTGCTGGCAGGGTGTATGTCGCAACGGGAACGCATTTTTCCAGGGCCTCCGTCAGGCCCAGGCTTTGATTGTCATGGCCGCGCTTGCCGTCGCTGATGCGCCACACAACAAAGGGAGTGCCGATGGTGGACATTGGGGTCAGTGGTCAACCTGTCCCCTCTCCCCAACCCTCTCCCCGCGGGGGAGAGGGGGCGTGAACGGAGAGTGGGTGGTGGGCATCAATCCTTGAGCACGTAATCCGCGCCGCAATACGGGCACTTGACCTTGCCGGCGGCCTCGATGGCCAGGTATACGCGCGGGTGCGAGTTCCACAGGCTCATGTTGTCCATCGGACAGTGCAACGGCAAGTCGGCGCGCGTCACGTGATAAAGATTCTGCGCGTTGGGCTCAATCTGCTGTGCTTGGGTGCTGGGTTGTACAGGCTTGGACACGCTCATCTCCTTGACTCATGCCACCGGTGTCAGCCACTCGGGATGCTCCTTGCGCCGCCCGTGCACCTGGTCAAAATACAGCGCTTGCAGGCGCGTGGTGACCGGGCCACGGGCGCCGCTGCCGATCTTGCGCCCGTCCAGCTCCCGGATCGGTGTGACCTCCGCCGCCGTGCCGGTAAAGAAGGCTTCGTCCGCGATATACACCTCGTCGCGCGTGATGCGCTTTTCGCGCACCTCGACGCCGAGTTCCGCAGCCAGCTTGAAGATCGTGTCGCGCGTAATGCCGTCCAACGCGGAGGTCAACTCGGGCGTGCAGAGCACGCCATCGCGTACGATGAAGATATTCTCGCCGCTGCCTTCGGCCACATAGCCGTCCACGTCCAGCAGCAACGCCTCATCCACACCACAGGAGAGCGCCTCGCGCAGCGCCATCATCGAGTTCATGTAATTGCCGTTGGCCTTGGCCTTGCACATGGTGATATTGACATGATGGCGCGTGAACGATGAGGTCTTGACGCGAATGCCCTTCTCCATGCCCTCGGCGCCGAGGTACGAGCCCCACGACCAGGCGGCAACGATGGCATGCACCTTGAGATTGTCCGCGCGCAGACCCATGCCTTCCGAACCGTAAAAGCACATGGGCCGGATATAGGCAGACTTGAGACCGTTTTCGCGCACTGCCGCGCGGCAGGCGTCGGAAAGCGTTTTTTTGTCATACGGCATGGACATGCCCAGGATGTGCGCCGAGCGCAGCAACCGGTCGACGTGCGCCTCCAGACGGAAGATCGCCGTGCCCTGCACCGCCTCATAGGCGCGGATACCCTCAAACACGCCCATACCGTAGTGCAGGGTATGCGTCAGCACGTGCACTTTCGCCTCGCGCCACGGCACCAGGGTGCCGTCAAACCAAATGACGCCGTCGCGGTCGTCCATCGTTGTCATGCGTTCTCCTTTAAATATGTTTAGTCGGATCCGCTACGCTTGATCCGACCTGCCACTGCCGTCGTCATCCTCCAGCCATTCGCGCCAGAGCTGTATCACGCCGCTGCGCTGGTCAAGAAAGTCGTTTTCATCCACCTGTACTGATGCCTCTTGCAGCGCCAGGCGATGCACAGCGCCGATGTAGACGCGCCACGCCTGCGTGAGTGTCTCTGCCTGCGCCGCCGTGATTTTTCCGGCCACCGCCAGGCACGCGAGCAGGTCGGCCATGTGCGTGCAGCGCACCAATTCCGGCACCTCATGCGCATACAACAGAGCGGCATATTGAACCATAAATTCGATATCGGTGATACCGCCGGCACCCTGCTTGAGGTCGAAACGTCCCGCCTCAGCGCTGGCATGCGCACTACGCATGCGCGCGCGCATGGCCGCCACCTCGGTACGCAGGTCGGCGCGCGCGCGCGCACGGCCCAGAACCTCCTCCCGCACCGCCGCGAAGCGCACAGCAATAGCCGCGTCATGGGCGGGATGCTGTGCCACCACCCGCGCACGCACCAGGGCCTGATGCTCCCATGTCCAGGCTTGCTGCCGCTGGTAATCCGCAAATGCCGTCAGGCTCGCCACCAGCAAGCCGGATGCGCCGCTAGGCCGCAAACGCGTATCCACCTCATACAATACCCCAGCCTGCGTGCGCGTGTTGAGCAAATGGATAATGCGCTGCCCGAGGCGTGCGAAAAACACGGCGTTGTCGAGCGGTTGCGGGCCCGTAGTGCGCGCCTCATCGTCGCCGCTGTCATGCAGGAAGACGAGATCAAGATCGGAGGCATAGCTCAACTCGCGCCCGCCCAGCTTGCCGTACGCTACGACCGCAAACCCGGCGCCCTTCAGCAGCCCGTTTTCCCGGTAACGCGGTGCACCATGTTTTGCCACGAGTTGCCGCCACGCCAGTCCCAGCACTGCCTGCAAAACGGCTTCCGCAATATCGGACAGGTGTGCGCACACGGCCAGCGCGTCCGGCGCGCGCGTAATCTGGGTCGCGGCCACACGCAACATCTGCGCCTGGCGGAAGTGCCGCAGCGCGTCCATTTGCTGCTCCAGATCATGCGCGGCGACTGCCTGCAGGCTGCGCTGCAATTCCTGCGCGAGTGCCGCCCGCGCGAGCGGCGCATACAGCGTACGCGGGTCGAGCAACTCGTCCAGCAGCAGGGGTTGGCGCGCAAGCAGGGCCGCAATCCACGGGCTGGCCGCGCACAGTTGCACCACCTGCGAAAGCGCGAGCGGATGTTCGGTAAGCAGGGCCAGATATGCCGTGCGGCGTGCCACCGTCTCGACCAGGGTCAGCACGCGCGCCAAGGTGACCGATGCCTCCACTGCGGCAGGCTGCTGTGTCTGGGCCGCAATAGCGCCGAGGGCCAGCGGCAGCAACCGGTCCATGCGGCCACGCCCCTGCGCGCTGAGTGCGCGGTAGGCGTAGGCATCGCGCAACGCCGTAATACGGCGCCAGGCCTCTGCCCCATCGGCAAACCCGTGCGCGCTTAATATGCGCACTGCCTCGGTCTCGTCCGGCGGCGTAAGCCAGAGGCGCGTCAACCCGGCATCGGCTGCGTTATCAGCCGTGGCCTGCGGCGCTGCAAACACCTGCTCAAAATGGGCCTGCACCTGCGCCCGGTGCGTCATCAGCGCCTGCTCGAACGCCGCCCAGTCGCCATAACCCATGGCAAAGGCGAGCCGGGCGCGCTCGAAGTCGCTTTCCGGCAGGCGGTGCATCTGCTCGTCGGCGACCTCCTGCAGCCGATTCTCCGTCCGGCGCAGAAACTCATACGAGGCCGTCAACTCGCGCACCACCTGCTCCGGCAAATAGCCGTGCCCTGCCAGTTGCTCCAGTACCGCGAGCGTGCCACGGATTTGCAGGTCTGGGTTGCGTCCGCCGCGAATCAACTGGAACACCTGCGCGATGAATTCGATCTCGCGTATGCCGCCCGGCCCCAGCTTGATATTGTCTTCGGCACCTTTGCGCGCGGTCTCCTCCCGGATCATGCGCTTCATGTCGCGCAACGACTCGAACACGCCGAAATCAAGATAGCGCCGGTAGACGAACGGGCGCAGCGCATCAAGCAGTTGCGCGCCTGCCGTGCGATCACCGCCCACCACGCGCGCCTTGATCCATGCATAGCGCTCCCATTCGCGCCCGTGTACCTGGTAATACTCCTCCAGCGCGGCAAAACTGGCGCTGAGCGGCCCGCTGTCGCCGAACGGGCGCAGCCTGACATCGACGCGAAACACAAACCCCTGTGCGGTGGCGGAGCCGAGGGCGCTGATCAGGCGCTGGCCGAGGCGGAGGAAATATTCTTCATTACTGATGCGGCGGCGTTTGCCGCGCGTCTCGCCATCGGCGGGATAGGCAAAGATGAGGTCGATATCCGAGGAAAAATTCAGCTCCGTCCCGCCGAGCTTGCCCATTGCGATCACCACCAGCGCCTGCGCGGCGCCTGCGGTGTCGCGTGGCGTGCCGCAGTCCTGCACCTGCCATGCGTGTAACTGCCGCAGCGCGGCATCAATGCAGGCCTCAGCCAGTGCCGAAAGCTCATGCAGGGTTTCATCAAGCGGGGCCCAGCCCGCCAGATCGCGCCAGGCAATGCGCACCATCTCGCGCCGCCGACAGCGGCGCAGGGCTTCCTCCAGTGCCGCTTCATCGCCCACTGCAGCGAGCGCGCGCTCCAGCCCGCACGCATATTCCTGCGCGGGATACCCGCGCAGCAGATCGCCGCTCTGCAGCAGATCATGCAGCAGGTGCGGCTCCCGGATGCAGCTTTGCGCGACGAAATCGCTGCATGTCCACACCCGGTGCAACACTGCCAGCAGCTCCGGGTGCGACGGTGGCGCTACATCCGCCGCCTGCGCCGCCTCCTGAAACTGTGACCAGCGTTGCATCGCGGCCTCGCGCAGTACCGCAGGAAACTGGTTAAAGGGATCAGAAGACGTGTACATTCAGCCATCTTACCGAATCCCGCACAAAAAAAAGCCCCCTCATACGGAGGGGGCCGTGAACTGCAACAGCAACAGTCCGTTTTTCGGGTTACATCATGCCGCCGGGATCAACCATATCCTTCGGGTCGGGCGCTGCATGCGGCAGTTCCGCGACCATGGCTTCGGTGGTAATCATCAAACCCGCGACCGATGCTGCGTTCTGCAGCGCGGTACGCGTCACCTTGGTCGGATCGAGAATACCCATGGCGATCATGTCGCCATATTCGCCGTTGGCGGCGTTGTAACCGAAATTGCCCGTGCCTTCGGCGACCTTGTTCAGCACCACGGAACCTTCCGCACCGGCGTTCTGTACGATCTGGCGCAGTGGCTCTTCCATGGCACGCAGCGCGATAGCGATACCGACATTCTGGTCTTCGTTATCACCCTTGAGCTTGCCAATGGACTTGCGCACACGCACCAGGGCCACACCGCCGCCCGGTACCACGCCTTCCTCGACCGCTGCGCGGGTGGCGTGCAATGCATCTTCCACGCGTGCCTTCTTTTCCTTCATTTCAATTTCGGAACCGGCACCGACCTTGATCACCGCAACACCGCCGGCGAGTTTCGCCACGCGTTCCTGCAATTTTTCCCGGTCGTAGTCGGTGGTCGCTTCGTCGATCTGCGCGCGAATCATCTTCACCCGCCCCTGGATGTCGGCAGATTTGCCGGCGCCGTCGATGATGGTGGTGGTTTCCTTGGTAATGGTCACGCGCTTGGCGCTACCGAGGTCTTCGATGGTGGCCTTTTCCAGCAACAGGCCCAGATCTTCAGACACCATCTTGGCCGCAGTCAGCACGGAGAGGTCATCCTGCATCGCCTTGCGACGCTCGCCGAAGCCCGGTGCTTTCACCGCACAGCACTTCACCACGCCACGCAGGTTGTTCACCACCAGAGTCGCCAGCGCCTCACCTTCCACATCCTCGGAGATAATGAGCAGCGGACGGCCGGCCTTGGCCACGCCTTCCAGTATCGGGATCAGCTCGCGGATGTTGGAAATCTTCTTGTCGCAGATCAGGATGTAAGGGTTTTCCAGGTCGCAGGCCATGGTCTGCTGATTGTTGACGAAGTACGGGGAGAGATAGCCGCGGTCGAACTGCATACCTTCCACCACGTCCAGTTCCATCTCGAGACCGGTGCCTTCTTCTACCGTAATAACGCCTTCCTTGCCGACCTTGCGCATCGCCTCGGCGATCTTGTCGCCGATCACCTGATCGGAATTGGCCGAAATGGAACCGACCTGGGCAATCGCCTTGTCATCGGTACACGGCTTGGAAAGCTTCTTCAGCTCTTCCACGGCTGCCGTCACGGCCTTGTCGATACCGCGCTTCAGATCCATCGGGTTCATGCCGGAGGCGACTGCCTTCAGGCCTTCCATAAGAATGGACTGGGCAAGCACGGTCGCCGTCGTGGTGCCGTCGCCGGCGGTGTCGGAGGTACGCGAGGCGACTTCCTTCACCATCTGCGCGCCCATGTTCTCAAACTTGTCCTTGAGCTCGATACCCTTGGCCACGGACACGCCGTCCTTGGTCACTGTGGGCGAACCATAGGCCGAATCCAGTACCACATTGCGACCGCGTGGGCCCAGGGTAACCTTCACGGCGTCGGCCAGGATGTTCACACCCCTGGCCATGCGGCTGCGCGCATCGTATCCAAATTTAACGTCTTTTGCTGGCATAGCTAGAATCCTCTGTGTTTTTTAGTTCGGTTGATTTGGGCTGGTCTGACTAGATGACCGCCATGATGTCGTCCTCGCGCATCACCACGAGGTCTTTGCCATCCACTTTCACTTCCGTGCCGGAATACTTGCCAAACAGCACCGTGTCACCTACCTTGACATCGACCGGGCTGGTGTTGCCATTGTCCAGCACCTTACCCTTGCCCACAGCCACGACCTCGCCCTTGCTGGGCTTTTCGGCGGCATTGTCGGGAATTACGATACCGCCAGCGGTGGTACGATCTTCCTCCAGCCGGCTGATAACAACACGATCATGCAACGGACGAATCTTCATCTCATATATCTCCTTGATCTTGAACAAATTATAGTGGGCTAAAGCCTGTTATCGGCAACAACCCGGGGAATCTGGCGAAGGTGTTGTTAGCACTCGCCCTTGGTGAGTGCTAATCATAGTGGCAAAAATCGCACAGTTCAAGAGGAAATGCTCAACCGGGCCGCAAATCAAGCTGGCCGAATAGACGGGGGGCGCCAGAGTGGCTATGCTAGTCGCCCTCCCTCATCCCCATCCCTTCTCCCCGAGGGCGAAGGGGGGGGCCGAGGCGTTGCGCGCACTTTCTATTATTTGCGCCCTTAGCTCAGTTGGATAGAGCGTTGGGTTCCGATCCCAAAGGTCAGAGGTTCGAATCCTCTAGGGCGCGCCAATTTTCAAAATGGCTTACACTTACAAAGTATAGAACCCGCGTACCTTATCTGCTTTCCGCGGCCACTCCCAACCGGGCAACTGGCTGGATGCTTGAGTGATTCAGCAACCCCACGCGCACCCATGTCTGCCATTTCAGTTCTTCGCGCTTGAACAGTCGTTTCAAGCTTCGGCATAAAGCCTGGAACTCAACAACATCGATAATATAAAAAATAATCCATGCCACTGGCGCCAGTATCAAAAGGTTTCGATGGAATCGTGACATTGGATCAAACGTTATCTGCAGAGCTATTACCAAGCTTATGAACGCAATGAAAAGCACGAGTGGAAAATAGTCGTTGGTATAAATCGTATAACCATAAAATATGGCCAACAACAGTGCTTCAGAGAGTAATGCCAACTCCGCATACACTGCCAGAGGCAGCAATAAAAATGTCAGGTATGGGTTATGCCGCTTTTCGGCACTGAAAAATAGTGTCTTGTGTTTCATGAAGGTTAATAAGCGACCGAACTTCCATCTCAACCGCTGGTTACATAACCCCATCCAGCTGGCAGGGCCTTCGGTGTAGACAACCGCATCAGCGGCATAGCGGGCTTTATAGCCACTAGCCAGTATTCGCGTGGACATTTCAATATCTTCAGTAATAATCTTGGGGTCAAAACCGCCGAGATCCACCAGCACATTTTTACGATAGGCAGCTGCTGCACCGCCGACGATATATACTGAATTGAATATGGAGTCTGCTCGTTTAAAGTAGAACCCATAGAGATACTCCAACTGCTGCATTACCTCAATATATTTACAGCGGTTACCAATGATGACATTGCCAGCCACTGCAGCGACATCCTTATCCGTAAACTGCTTGACGATATTAGCTATCGCCTTCATATCCATCACGCAATCTGCGTCGATCGTTACTATAATTTCACCATTAGCAATCATCACACCCTGATTTAAGGCTGTAGCTTTTCCACCATTTGGCAAGCTGAGATATTTCACTACCGTTGTTGAATGATTGCGCAACTCGTAATCTCTCACGAAACCCGTCATGATCTCATCAGTGGCATCGGTTGACCCATCATTGATCACCATCACTTCTAGATTTTTGTACTGTGTATCCAGAACTGACTGCACGGTTTTCAATATCCCGACCTCTTCGTTCCACGCGGGGATAAGGACTGATACCGTTAGCTCAGAAGCCCCTCCCATTGCTTCCTCACGAATTCGCCCGACCAAAGAGTAGAAAGGCGCAGCGCATAATTGGATGACATACTTGACGAAAATCGGCGCGAGCAAGAGGATGATAACCAAGCGTATGCCGTCCATCTCCTCGCTCGGCACATACTCAGTGGTGCTGCTCATATATACAACAGCGATAGGAACCGTATACAGCAGACATAGAATTACTACGTACTGCACATGTGCAGAAAATGATTGTTTCATCGGGGTTCCGGGTGCCCACAAGCCAGAATACTGCCCGAGACAGGGGCAGATATTCCCAAGGAAGGGGAGTGTTAAGTCAGAGGTGGTGTTTCAGCAATACAGTAAACTGCGGTAATTATAGCACCTTTTAAGATTAGGGAAGTGCCGACGCTAACCAAAAAGCGGGTTTACACCCGGCTGGCTGCCCTTAAGGCCTGCGGTGATGTTCACCCGTTTCCGCCTCGACTTAAAAAACCTGCATCAGACTTGTTTCCTGCCACGTCGCGCCCCAGAACAGGCTCACGTATTTCCCTGACTCCGCCATATCCCGGCGGGATAGACGGCACATACCTCTACCCCGCGATTGGCCATACTTGGTTATCCACAGGGCGGGCCGCCAACCTTCATGAACTTTTGCTGCCCCAAAGCTGCTCCAGGCGTTGATCGCGGCCACAGCTGAGGCGGTAATAGTTGTAGCGTAGCGGGTTCCGCTTGTAGTAACCCTGATGATAATCCTCTGCGGGATAAAACGTTGTTGCCTGCATGATTTCGGTGACTATCGGTGCCTTGAACGACTTGGTCTTTTCGACCTCCCGCTTTGACTGCTCCACGATCTGCTTTTGCTCCGGGGTGCTGTAAAAAATGGCGCTGCGATACTGGCTGCCCCGGTCGCAAAATTGACGATCTGCGGTGGTCGGGTCAATGGTGTGCCAGAACCCGTCCGTCAGCGCCTTGTAGCTGACCTTGGCCGGGTCGTAGACCACCTGCACGGCCTCTGTGTGGCCGGTGCCACCTGCGGACACCTCTTCGTAAGTCGGGTTCTGCGTGTGGCCACCGGTATAGCCGGAGATGGTTTCCACTACACCGGGGATCTTGTCAAAGTCCGACTCCACGCACCAGAAACAACCCCCGGCAAACACGGCGGTCTCGTAATGAGTGGCGGGCATGGCCGTGCCAGCTGCATCCTGTTCTGCCAAGGCTGCGCCGGGCAAGGTAACACCGACAATCAGCGCGATAAGTAATTTACGCAACATGAGTAGGTATCCTCTGTTATCAGGCGGTGACTACGCGGGGATAAACTTCAACGCCAGCCCGTTGTTGCACCAGCGCTCGCCGGTAGGCTTGGGGCCGTCATTGAAGACATGGCCCTGGTGGCCGCCGCAACGCGCGCAGTGGTACTCCTTGCGCGGGTAGATCCACTTGAAGTCGGTCTTGGTGGCCACCGCGCCGGGCAGCGTCGTATAAAAACTCGGCCAGCCCGTACCGCTGTCGAATTTCATGTCGGACGTGAACAGCGGCAAATCGCAGCCGGCACAGACGTACTGACCTTTACGTTTTTCATGGTTCAGCGGGCTGGATGAGCTGGGCTCCGTACCTTCCTTGCGCAAAACTTCGTATTGGCCGGGCGTCAGCAATGCCTTCCATTCCGCGTCCGATTTGACAATCTTGCCTATGGCCGTGGGCATGTTCATATCACCACTAAAAGTTCTGGATGCGATAAGGGGCAGGGTCGCAAGCCCCAGGCATGTTGCTATGAATTGACGTCTGTTCATGGCGCTATCTCCGCTCATTTGTTTCCACCAGTGCGCACAGTGTAAGACCGGGATATCACCTCTTTATCGCACAGTTGTCACAATTTTATACAGCCTTTGGGTTTGAGATATTTGGTAAGAAATATAGCCGATTGGAGAATATATTAAGGGACCTCCGAGCAGTATGAGGGGCAGGATACAGGTATAAATGCGTGGCTAGGCGCGCTCACGCTTTACGTTTAGGGTAAGAATGCTTTACAATTAACAGCAACTCTCTTTACGTTTAATCCGCCATGACTCCAGAACTCCGCCGTGCCATTCTCGCTGCCATCGCTCAGGATGGCAGTAATGTCGCCGCTCGCCTGGCCGGGCAGCATGGGGTGTCGCGCCAGTCGGCCAGTGCCTGGCTGGGTAAACTAAAGCAGGAAGGGGTAATCGCTTCTTCCGGCGTTGGGCGCGGGGTTCGCTATCATCTGGTGACGCTGGCGCAGGTGCGGCAGGTCTATCCGCGCGCGGGGCTGCACGAGGACAGGGTGTGGCGTGAAGCCATTGCCCCCGCGCTGCACGATCTGCCGGCCAACGTGCGTGATATCTGGCACTACGCAGTGACGGAGATGGTGAACAATGCCATCGACCATTCCGGTTCGGAGCGGGTGACGGTGGAATTGCTGCGCGATGCGCTGAACACCACGGTGTATGTCGCGGACGAGGGTGAGGGCATCTTCCTCAAGATTCAGCGCGCATTCAACCTGTACGATCCGCGCGAGGCGATTCTGGAGTTGGCCAAGGGCAAGCTGACCACCGACCCGGACAACCATACCGGCGAGGGCATCTTTTTTTCGTCCAAGGTCATGGATGCCTTCGACATTCGTTCCGGCACGCTGCACTTCATGCACGACGAGTGGGGGGCGGATGTGTTGCTGGAGCGTCCCGCCAACGCGCCCGGCACGCTGGTGCTGATGCGGCTGGCGAACGATAGCGGGCGCACCTTGCAGGAGGTGTTCGACCAGTTTGCTACACCGGAGGAATACACCTTTGCCAAGACTATCGTGCCGGTGCGGCTGGCACAGCATGAAGGGGAGAAGCTGGTGTCTCGCTCGCAGGCCAAGCGGCTGACCCTGCGCTTTGAACGATTTCAAATAGTGGTGCTGGATTTCGCCGGGGTGGAGGAGATCGGGCAGGCGTTTGCTGATGAGGTGTTCCGTGTATTCCATCAGGCTCATCCGGCAACTGCCCTGGTGCCGATACACATGACGCCAGCGGTGGAGAACATGTTCAAGCGGGCAGTGAAGGGATGATATGAGTACTATCGGGCAGCTCGATTGGCGAGGCTATACATAGCGTCATAAATCTACTGCGCGTCTTTGATGCGGGTGCGTGCGGTGCTCGAAATCCTCATGTACTGGCGTGTACACTCCGGTTCCTGCGCTCCACCGCCCCCGCCTGCGACGCACAGGGATGTGCTAGTGTCGCGGGAGGCAGGATGCCGGGAGCGACCAAGCCGCTCGCTACGATTTATGACGCTATGTATAACAAGAAATTATTGGCTGACTGACGCGTCGATACAAAAGTCGGCCAGCTGGGCCAGCATGCGTTGCAGTGCCCGGTTCGCTGCGGTGACGCCGCCGTAGGCATCGTCGCTGGCGGCGTTTTCGGCCTCATCGAACAGCTTCACGGCGAGCACCCGTTTGCTGCGCACGTCGATCAGTTGCGCGCGCAACGTGAGCTGTACCCGGCTGGGCCGGGTGCTGAAATCGTGTTGCAGGCGGATCAGTTCGGTATCGAGTCTGACATCGGCGGGCACCGCGCCCGGCGTTTGCACGACGGCGCGAAAACTCCCCGTTTGCTCCAAGGCCTGCGCCAGCAGCGGCCCCAGCATGCGTGCCGGGGTATCCGCCCATTGATTGGCTGCAAAGTACTCCAGTTCGTAGGGCTGCCGCACGTAGGCCATCTGGGGGGTATCGAAGCCGGGACGCGCGCGCGGCAGGCTGACGGCCAACACCAGGTCTCGTTTTACTTGCGCCGTTTTGATGGCCGGTCGTGCATCGAGCACGTAGATGCTGGGGCTTTGCACCTGCGGGGCCGGCGGCAAAGCCGCACAGCCGGCGAGCAGCATGACGGACACTAGAGCTTGCAGTGCCCGGTAGTGAATACGCTTGTGTCTGTTTATGTTCATCGTTCAACGGCCCTAGTGCTCATTCGCCGGGCCCGCGCTTCGCTGCGGGCTTGCCGTACAGCAATGCGCTCGGGTTCTGTTCCATCTGACCGCTGAAGCGCCGCAAGGAGTTGGTCAGGTCGCGTAATTCCGTGACCAGTTGGTGCACTTCCGGCAGCGTCTCGCCGGTAAATTGCTGGACATCGGTGCGGGCGCCATCAAACACGCCGCTTGCGCTCGTTCCTGCACGGGCGACCTCGTTTGCCATGCGGTCGAAGGCCTCCGCGCTGCGTTGTACGCGCTGCGCGAGTTGCGGCAGTTCTTCACTCAGGCGCGCGGTGTTTTCCATGGTGCGGGCCGCATTGGTCAGGCTGGAGTCGATCGCGGCCGAGCGTGCCGCAAGGGTGCTCGACAAAACCTTGATATCCGCCAGGGTTGTCTTGACGGCGCGCCGGTTATCTTCATCCATCAAGGCATTAAGATTTTCGCTGGTGCGGTTGAGATTGGTGAGCAACGCCGTGAGCGCGGAATCGAGCCGCGTCATGAGCGAAGGCCCGGCCTTGATCACCGGGTATTTCTCGCCGGCCTGCTGCTGCAGCGGCGGCGAATCGCGGCCGCCCCCCGTCAGATCGACAAAGGCGATACCGGTCAATCCCTGCGTCTGGAGTACGGCCACGGTATCCTCTTTGACCGGGGTGCCGCGCTCGATGGCGAGCGTCAACTGCACCTGTTCGCCATTCCCCGGCGCCAGCGCGATTTTCTGCACGCGGCCGACCTCGACGCCGTGGTAGCGCACCGGCGCGTTGAGATTCAGCCCCGACACCGATTCCTTCATGTAGGTCTGGTAGACGTCGTAATCCTTGCGATAGGAATTCCCGCTGCTCAACCACAGCACGCTGCCGATCAGCGCTGCGCTTAACGCCAGCACGAAAATTCCGACGGCGGCAAACCTTACTTTGTCTTCCATGCCTGCTCGCGTGCCGCACGTCCGCGCGGCCCATAAAAAAATTCCCGGATCAGCGGGTGCTCCGACTGAGAAAGCTCTGTCATGGTGCCCACCCCCAGGATATGTCCCTCACCCAGCACTGCGACGCGGTCTGCCGTCCGCCACAGCAGGTCGAGGTCGTGCGTCACCATCATAATGGTCAATCCGAGCGCATCGCGCAAGCTCACCACCAGCTCGTCAATGCCGCTCGCGCTGAGCGGGTCGAGACCTGCGGTCGGTTCGTCGAGAAAAAGCAGTTCGGGATCGAGGGCGATGGCGCGCGCCAGCGCAGCGCGCTTGCGCATCCCGCCGCTCAATTCACTCGGATACTTGGGGCCTGCATCCGCGGGCAGGCCGGTGAGCGCGATCTTCACGGCGGCGACCTCGTCGATGAGCCGTGCGCTGAGCTGCGTGTGTTCGCGCAGCACCATGCCGACATTCTCTGCCACCGTAAGCGAGTTGAACAGCGCGCCGCGCTCGAACATGACGCCCCACCGGCGCCGCAGCGGCAGCGCCTGCTCGTCGCTCAAGCCGAGCACTTCCCGCCCGAACACCCGGATCGAACCCGACACCGGCTGTTGCAGCAGGATGATTTCACGCAGCAGCGTGGACTTGCCGCAGCCGCTGCCGCCCACCAGCGCGAAAATCTCACCCGGGCGCACCGTCAGGCTGACGCTCTCATGCACCACGGCTGTGCCGAAGCGCGTGTTCAGATCGCGGATTTCGACTACGGCGCCGGTGTTCTGCGGTTGTTCCATCGCAGTGCTCAGATGTCGAGCCAGTTGAAGATGATGGAGAACAGCGCATCGGCCACGATGATCAGAAAGATCGACTGCACCACGCTCAGCGTCGTCTGCCGCCCGACGCTGTCGGCGCTGCCGCTGACCTGAAACCCCCGGTAGCATCCGACCAGCGCGATGATCGCGGCGAACACCGGCGCTTTGCCGATGCCGACCAGATAGGAAGACAGGCTGACCGCGTCTTCGAAGCGGTCGAGAAAATCCTCGAAGCTGACACCGAGCTTGGAGCGCGCCATGACCATACCGCCGAGCACACCGGCCACATCGGTATACACCGTGAGCAGAGGCAACGCGATGATCAGCGCCAGCATCTTGGGCAGCACCAGCAGTTCCTGCGGCCCGACGCCAATGGTACGCAACGCGTCAATCTCCTCGGTGACTTTCATGGTGCCGATTTGCGCCGTATACGCGGAGCCCGACCGCCCCGCGACGATGATGGCGGTGAGCAGGGGCGAAAGCTCGCGCAGCATCGAAAGCCCCACCAGATCGACAATGAATATATTTGCGCCGAAGCGTTGCAGCTGGTCCGCACCCTGATACGCGATCACCACCCCCATCAGGAACGCCAGCAGGCCGGTAATCGGCAGCGCCTCAACCCCGGCCGTCTGCAGATTATGCAGGATGGCGCGCCAGCGGATGCGGCGCGGCTGAGCGAGCGAACGCAGCAGGGCGGTCGCGCTTTCCCCGATAAACGCCAGCATGCCGGACATGCCGAGCAGCCCGCGCCAGGTGTGCTGCCCGATACTCGCCAGCAGGCCGTCTCTGGCCGGGGCTGCGGGTTCCGGCGTTACGGCGCGCGCCGCGACCAACTGCAGCAAGGCGTTGAACTCGGGCCGCAATCCATTGATCCGGACATTACGCCCGCGCTGCTCCAGCGCACGGACAGTCCGTTGCAGCAACCACGCCCCCGCAGTGTCCAGCGCGGAAATCGCCGCAGCGTCGATCACCAGATCGCCCTCACCGGGCCAGGAAAGGGTTTCCAATCGCTGTTCGAGCCGGGCGATGCCCTGCACGGTCCACGCCCCCGCACAGCGCACCACAACAGACGCCATATCCGCTTCGATCACCAGTTGCGCAACTTGTTCGGCTGTCATTGTCTCAGCTACATGATATCCAAATGTCTCGCACCCTGGTCATTTCGCCGCCCGCCGTAACTTTAACATACGGTCATGCTGCCGCAGGGTCATACAACTGGGCGCTTGATTAATCGCACTGTCTAGAGTACTATCAGGCGTATTACCAATAACTCCATGAGGAGATAAACCATGTCCCAACTAACCGCCAATGATCTGAAAACAAAAGGTATCGCAGCCATTGAGGCCGTGCTGGCGGAACGGCCAGAAGCGATTGTCTCGGTGCGCGGCAAGGATCGGTTTGTGGTGATGGAGATTGCGCAATATCACTACCTGCGAGAATGCGAACTGGAAGCGGCGTTGGCCGAAACGCGCGCCGATATCGCGGCGGGACGCTTTGTGAAGGAGTCGCCAGCGGCGCATGTTAAGCGGGTGAAGAAGTCTGCCGCATGAGCTTCCGGCTGATATTCACCGAGCAATACGAAAAACGCGCCGCGCGTTTTCTCAAACGCCATCCTGAACTGGGAAAACAATACCTCAAGACACTGCAATTGCTGGAGATGAATCCGCACCACCCCTCGCTGCGCTTGCATGCCTTGGGTGGAAAGCTGCAAGGGCTGCATTCGGTTTCCATCAACCTTTCTTATCGCATTACACTGGAGCTGTTGATTCAGGATAAAGAGATCATTCCGGTGAACGTCGGCGATCATGATATGGTGTATTGACGTTAAGAAGCGGCAAGTGCACGTCACCCGACCAAACGAATGCGCCAGATGATATGGAACAGTCCAGCCTATACTGGGTGCAGCGTGGCGATTCGCCATAACCCACCAACAAGGAGGCTGCCATGAGCACCCGTGTTCGTCCGTTCGTCGCGTCGTTTGTGTTGTGGCTGGTCATGGTACGGCCGACCTGCATTCCTGTCGCACGGAGCTGAGCGAGCCGCCTGCCATGCCGGCCATCGAACGCACTCTATTCATCCGGGCGCAGCCCGGGGCGGTATTCGACCTCATCGCGCGCGTCGAGGACTTTTCCCGCTACAGCCGCATCATCCGGGAGATACGCGGAATCGGGCCCGATACCTATCACTGGATCATCCGCGTGGCCGGCATCGAGTTCGATTGGGATTCCGTGGTGACCGAGGCGCGGCGCCCGCACCGATTCACCTGGCGCTCGGTCCGAGGCATCGAGAACGGCGGCACCTTCGACCTCAAGCCCGCCCGCGGCGGCACGGAGGTTTGCTTTACGATGGAGTATCGTCTGGGCAGCCCCATCCTGGAGAGGATTATCGACAACATCGCCGCGCCCATCATGCGCCGGGTCGCGACGGAAATCCTGGAGCAGGTGCGCCTGCGCCTCGAGCCCGCGCCCGGCACACCCGCTCAGTAAAGCGTCACCTGCTCCGCGAGAATAAGCGGCGTCACGCGAACAAAGGGGGCGTGTCTTTTGCTATCCCCCTGAACCCAACACGCACGCTACGCTTGCACATCGGCGTATGGGCTCTGATCATCCGGCCTCGATCACAGGGCTGTTATCGGTTTCCCGAGCGATTTCCAGAACGGTTGCCCGAGCTGTTTCCTGAACGGGTTCCCGTATGATTTCCCGTGCGACTTGGGCCCGATTTTGGCCGTTGCGCCGCCCTGGGCGCATTCGCGTTCTGGCGCGGCTGTGGTGCCGCAGCTGCGCCCGGGCCGGTCTTGCGTGCCGCCTTGGCCTTGGTGCGTCCACGATCGTCGGCTTTTTTGGCGCGGATCGCCGCGATGCGCTCGGCGAGCGGCACTTCGAGGCGCGCCTCGGTTTTTGCGTTGTAGTCGAAGTCCGGCACGGTCACGCGCGGCAGGCGTTTACCAATGACACGCTCGATGCTTTTCAACTCGCCTTCCTCCTGCGGCGAGACGAAGGTGAAGGCGTCGCCGGTCAGCTCTGCGCGCCCGGTGCGGCCAATGCGGTGGATGTAATCTTCCGGCGCGAGCGGCACGTCGAAGTTGACCACGTGGCCCAGCGCTTCGACGTCAATGCCGCGCGCGGCGATGTCGGTCGCCACCAGCACGCGATATTTACCACTCTTGAAGCCGGCCAGCGCTGCGGTGCGCTGGGTCTGAGAACGATTGCCGTGGATGCGCTCGGCGTTAATCCCGTTTTTAACCAGATACTCCGCCACCCGATTGGCGCGGTGTTTGGTGCGCGTGAACACCAGCACTTCCTGCATGTCGCCGCGCTGTAACAGCGCGAGCAGCAGCGCTGATTTGAGTTCCTGCAACACCGGGTAGATTGCCTGCGTGATGCCCACCGCCGGTGTGGACTGACGCTCGACATTGATGGTGGCAGGATCGCGCAACAGTTCGCGTGTGAGTGTCTGAATGGGTGCGGGTAGGGTGGCGCTGAAGAACAGCGTTTGCAGACGCGGCGGGATATGCTTCAACACACGGCGAATGTCGGGCAGAAAGCCCATGTCGAGCATGCGGTCGGCCTCGTCGAGCACCAGATACTCCAACCCGTCGAGCTTCGCATACGGGGCCCTGAAGTGGTCGAGTAAACGTCCGGGGGTAGCAACGAGGACATCCACGCCACGGCGGAAGGCGTGCTCCTGCGGCCCCATGCCCACGCCGCCGAAAACCGCCGCGCCACTGAGTGCCGTATGCACCGCCAGTTCGTTCAGGTCTTCGAGGATTTGCGCCGCGAGTTCGCGCGTGGGGGTCAGTACGAGGGCGCGCGTCTTGCCGCGGGGTTTATCGATGAGCTTATGCAGGATCGGCAGCAGAAACGCCGCCGTCTTGCCGCTGCCGGTCATCGCGCAGGCCAGCACATCGCGACCCTCCAGCGCCGGCGGGATTGCATCGGCCTGAATCGGCGTCGGGCGCACGAAATCCAGCTCCTTGATGGCCTTTAGGAGGTCAGGATGAAGCTTCAGACTACTGAACGTCATAGGGAATCCTTGGTGTGATAATAATAGAGAGTGCGGCGGTGCGCCAAAGGGCAGACGCACGCATGCTGAAGGTGGATTCTACCAGTCAGACCACTGCCAGCGCGAGGAAACGGCTGCATCCGGCGGCATAAAGGGCGCCTGGCGGGCCAGAAATCCGCCAGGCGTCGTCCCGTCACGGCACAGACCCTGCCCGGAAGGGTCTGTGCCGCATGGATGAATGATTATCAGGCCCGTCAATGCCCGTGGCCACTCTCAGGCCCGGAGGGTGGCATCATGTCCTCGTCCATGCTCATATCCATGTCCGCGTGATCGTGCGCGTGCGCGTCGCCTGTTGCGGAGGTCTTGCCCTCTTCTTTCGGCAAGGACTTGACGCCTATTCCGTAGCGGTACACCACCTCGGCGCCGTGCCACGCCGTGGTCATCAGCAATACGGCGGCAAGTGCCAACGCCGCCAGAAATGGCACCGAGGTGGCGGTAATATTGCGCCGGTAACGCCAGACCGACCAGCCCGTCAGCAGCAGAAACAGCAGCAAGGTAGTTACCGCCCAGTTGCGGTGTTCGGTCATCGCAACATGCGATGGCGTATCGTGCGCCACGCTGTTATAGGCCAACCAGCCGAAAATGGCGGTGACCACGGCAAACGCCGTTCCCAGCCATAAATTCCAGCGCGCCAGCACTGTCCACTGGGCATGCAGCAACGGTGATTTAATCAGCGGTAATGACAAATAGAAAAATGCCGCCAGTGACCACAGCGCCACGGTGAAATGTACAAAGACAGGATGCCAATTAGGTATGATCTCGATCACTGTTTGTCCCCTTCATCAAAATTTGTCTAATGCCTGCGCGCTACGCCGGGCAGGCGTACTGAACAGACGCACGGCTATGCCTGCGTCTTGCGATCAGCCAGGATGAATTGAGGAGGTCTTGAAGCGGGAGCAACAACAGTGCCCGTGACAGGGACGAAAAGCGTGAAATACTCTGCGGCAGGGTAAATACTGTTTACAGGCAGCAACATCGAGGGCAAGCCCGCCAGGCACTGCACACCACAGCCGCTGTGATTGTGCCCTGCGCCATGATGGTCGCTGTTGCCCTGACCGTCTTCGGCTTGCAGGCGATCCGCATGCACTGCGCCTGCATGATGCTGGTCATGCGTGGCGGCCTGCACTGCGGCCAGACCTGCCACGCCCGGGCCCAGCACGAGCAACAGGACGAGCCACAGGCGCATCAATTTAGCCGATTTAACCATCATCGAAGTATAGTACCTGTGCTGTGCCTGTCAACATACGACACGCCGCCCTGCGTTAAGTTGCAAACGAACCTCACTGATCAGCGATGCACCGGTTGCCGCCCGCATTCTTGGCCCGGTACAACGCACTGTCGGCGCGGCCAAAGACTGTTTCCGGGGTATCGCCAGCCCTGAACCCGGCCATGCCACAGGAGATGGTGATGGGGACAAGCTGCTCACGATAGTGAAAATCGCTGGCCTCAATTGCCGCACGCAATTTTTCCGCGACCGGAAAAGCATCACTCAGCGCCGTACTCGGCATCACGATTACAAACTCTTCGCCACCGTAGCGGGCCAGAAAATCGGTGCCACGCAGATTTTCCTGCAATATCTCCGCGATGACCTTTAGCGCCTTGTCGCCTGCCTTGTGCCCATAGGTATCATTGACGAACTTGAAGCGATCGACATCCCATATCAACAAAGCAAGTGGATACTGATAGCGCTTCCAGTGCGCATACTCCTGTGCGATACGCTCCAGATATGCAAGACGGTTGTTGGTTTCAGTCAGTCCGTCCTTGAATGCCAGCTCGTGCTCGTGCGCGATGCGTGCATGCAGAACCTCGGCTTCAGCCTCCAGCCCTTCCAGCTTCTGTGTCAGTTGCTGCACCTGTTGTTCCGCGCGCGCAGTGCGCTCCCCTTCTTCATGCCTGTGCCGCTCCAGATGAGTGCGTATCGCATCAATGCGCGACTGGATGATCTGCTTCAACTGACCTATCTCGGTGGCGCTCTGGACACCGGTTTCCATGTCTTGCATCTGGGCCTGCACTGCGACATCCAGCGCTGCACCGCTTTGCTGCGTCTCCCTCCGCGACGATTCCGTACTCTGTAGATACACGTCCAGCTCCTGCAACCGCACGGTCAGCTGGGCGAGAAAGGCCTCGATCTCGTCCTTCTCCCGCTGCACGCGTGCGCGCGCCTCTATGACCAGCGCGGCAACTTCTTCCAGCGCCCTGTCCGGCTGCCCGATCCACGCACCCTCTTCGAGCCGCTGCCTGACTTCATCTGATTTCTCAGTCAGCTCTTCCGGCAGATCCAGCAGTTCGATAAGCCGGATCAGAAGCTCCGAGACCGGGGCCTGAGGCGCCGACAAAGACGCTCCTGCTGTTTCCGTCACACTTTGCGCCGTACTGTAGGTGGCACGCACCGCACTGACAATATCATCCAACAGGCGCCCGAGCTCCGCCTGCGCCATGTCGTTCGTAACACGTCGCCGCAACGGGAAAGCACGCTCCCATGATAAGGGCAGTTTGTCGAGGAGGGACAGGAGCAGTTCCTCACTGTCTGCTGCGGGTGGCGGTGGCGCCGCCACGGGCGCAGATTCGACAGTACGCGTACGCCCCCACAACCGGCGCAGGATGCCCCCCTCTCCGTCGGGCTCCGCCGTGGCCACTTGCGGCTTGGCGGTGGCTGGCGGCGGCGTATCCGGCGCCGCCTGCAATAACAGGGCCTCCTGGATCAAGGCGGCGAACTCACGCACCAGCGGCGTGCTGTCGGCTTGAGGATTGCGGGCCCGCAGCTTTTTGTGCAAGGCCTTGACCTTGCGCCCCATACCGCGCGGCAGCCCCAGCTCATCCAGCAGCTGTATCAGGGAGTCTGTCGTGGCTGGCAGGCTGGTCGCCACCGGGCGGCGACGGTCGAGGCGCGCCACGCTGTCGCCCACTGATTCAATCACACTGCGCAGCGCCATACTGTCGCGGCCATCGCGCAGGGCCTTGCGCAGTGTTTCCAGTTCACGATCCAGCGTCGAGTCGGCACCGCCCGCCGCAAGACTGAGGCGCGTAATGCCACGGCGCAGCAGGCCCTCTACGTCGCGCCACTGCCTTTCCTTTTCCTCAAGCTGCTCCAGGTTGTCGTAGTATTTCTGCTTCCAACGCCTGGTGTCGTCGTCCTGGGCCATACCTACTCCTTACACCTCTGGGGTGCTTGCAGGTCATCGGCTAACGATAGCAAAACTTGAGCCGCCCTCCAACGGCGGGGCTGTGGCGCGGTGGCGGGCTACAACGGGCAGATCATCGGGCCCAGCTTTTCGGCCAGACGCTGATTTTCACTGTAATCCACCGGGCAGTCGATAATGCTCACCGTATCATCCGCAATGGCGGCTTGCAGTATCGGCATCAGGTCGGCTGCACGCTCGACACGATAGCCCTTGGCGCCGAACGATTCGGCGTATTTCACCAGATCCGGATTATTGAAGCGCACGTTCGCGCTTCTGCCAAAGGTGTTTTTCTGCTTCCACTCAATGAGACCGTAGCCGCCGTCGTTCCACACCAATATCACCATCGGCGTGCCGACGCGCAGCGCAGTCTCGATCTCCTGCGAGTTCATGAGGAAACCGGCATCACCGGTCACTGCGACTACTTTGCGCCCGGGGTACGCGAGTTTCGCTGCCACCGCGCCCGGCACGGCGATGCCCATGCTGGCAAAACCATTGGAGATGACGCAGGTATTGGGATGCTCGCAGCGAAACATGCGCGCCATCCACAGCTTGTGTGCGCCCACATCGCACACCACAATGTCTTCAAGCCCCAGCGCCGTGCGCAGATCCCAGATGATTTTCTGCGGCTTGAGCGGATACGACTGATCGTCGCGATGCCGGTTCATGTCATCCATCAGCGCCGCGCGCAGCGGACGGGGCGGTTTCTGCGTGTGCGGCGTAGCGGCCTGGGCGATGCGCTCAAGGCTCAGGCCGATATCGCCTACCACCCCCACCTCCACAATGTAGCTCGCGTCCACCTCGGCGGGCGACATGTCGATGTGAATGATTTTGCGGTCACAGCTCGGGTGCCACAGGCACGGGTGATATTCGACCAGGTCGTAACCCACGCAAATAATGACATCCGCACGGTCAAAGCCGCAGTTGGTGTAATCGTGCGCCTGCAGGCCGGCGCTGCCCAGCGCCATCGGATGCTTGAACGGGATCACACCCTTGGCCATGAAGGTATTGGCCACCGGAATCTGCAACCGCTCGGCGAACTCGGCCAACTGCCGGCAGGCCTGCGCCCGCACCACACCGTTGCCGGCGAGTATCAGCGGATTTTGCGCCCGGCTGATGGTTTCGGCAGCGGCGCGCACCCGGTCCTGCGACGGCTCCGGCGGCGTGGGCTGCTGCACCCGCAGCGGCCTGGCGTCGATGCTGAGCGCGGCGATATTCTCCGGAAAATCAATAAAACAGGCGCCGGTCTTTTCCGTCTGCGCCAGCTTGAAGGCCTTGCGCACCACCTCCGGGATGATGCCGGGCTCCAGCAGTTGCGAGGTATATTTGGTAATGGGGCGGAACAGGCCCTGCAAATCCAGCACCTGGTGCGACTCCTTGTGCAGGCGCGAGGTGCTGGCCTGGCCCGCGATAGCGACCAGCGGCGCGTGATCCATGTTGGCGTCGGCCACGCCGGTGACCAGATTGGTGGCGCCGGGGCCGAGCGTGGCCAGGCACACGCCGGGGCGCCCGGTCACACGCCCATAGACATCGGCCATGAACGCCGCGCCCTGCTCGTGGCGCGTGGTGATGAAACGGATGGAAGAATCGGCCAGCGCATCCATCACATGCAGGTTTTCCTCGCCCGGGATGCCGAAAATGAATTCGACCCCCTCGTTTTCCAGGCATTTGACCAGCAGTTCAGCGGCTTTCATATAGTAGTTGGGCGCAGACAGGAGGCCAAGAATCTTTTATGCTATAGAGCAACAGCGAATGTCACGCCAGACGGGGCCCAACACCATGGACAAAGTCAGTCTCACCCAGTTTCTCAATCAGCAGTATTTGTGCGAGTCGCTCACGCTCAACGAGGTCAGCACCCTGCTCGATTATACCGAGCTGGTGAGCTTTCACAAGAAAGACATCATCGCCGACATCGGCGACGTGGGTGAGGCGCTGTACTTCGTCGTCAAGGGCGAGGCCGCGCTGTTTTACGAGGAGGGCAACGAGGAAATTGAAGCGGGCCGCATGCAGGAAGGCGAACTGATGGGCGAGATGTCGTTCTTCGACCGCGAGCCGCGTTCGGTGCGCATGCGCGCCATGAGCGCCGATACGCAGTTACTCAAGCTCACACGCGTGAAATACAAGCGCCTGCGCGTCGAGCACCCCTACATTGCGGTGAACCTGCTCGAGCACGCCATCATCAGCCTCGACCACCTGATCCGGCGTATGAGCATGGACGTTGCCACCTTCTCACGCTATATCTACGGCGCAGGGCCGAAATAATTCCAGGTCGCACTCCAAGCGCTGCCGTTGTTGGCTGCGTCGGTATCATCCTTGGATTGCAAACTGGATACGTCAGCTATCCCTTACAGCGAGCCATAGGAATGCAGGCCGGACAGGAACAGGTTCACGCCCATAAATGCAAACAGGGTGACGAATAACCCGCCTATCGCCCACCAGGCCATCGGTCGCCCGCGCCAGCCTTTGCTGAAGCGCATATGCAGCCACGCGGCGTAGTTGAGCAGCACGATCAAGGCCCAGGTTTCTTTCGGATCCCACGACCAGTAACCGCCCCACGCCTCTGCCGCCCACAGCGCGCCAAGTATGGTGGCGAGCGTGAAGAAACCGAATCCGAGTGTGATCGCCTTGTACATCACGTCATCCAGCACGTCGAGCGTAGGCAGGCGCGTGGCAAGCAGGCCGTTCGGGTTCCGGCGCTCGCCGCGTTCGCGCAACAGGTAAGCAACGCCGACCATTGCGGCGAGCGAGAACGAGCCGTAACCGATGAAGTTGGCCGGCACATGTATCTTCATCCAGTAACTTTGCAGCGCAGGCACCAGCGGCGCGATGCCGGTGCCGCCGTACTCGAAGATGTACCAGAGCACAAACCCCACCGCCGCACTGATGATGAGCAACACAAAACCGCCCAGCGCACGCGTCTGGTAGCGGCCTTCGTAATAGAGATACAGCAGCGCCGTGATAATGGAAAACAGAACGAAGACTTCATACAGGTTGCTGATCGGGATATGGCCATAATCCACGTGCACGAGATACGACTCGCGCCAGCGCACCATCAGGCCGGTCAGGCCCATTGCCGCGGCTGACCAGGTCAGTGCAGACGCGACCCGTCCTGCGTACTCAGAGCGCAGGAACAGGGCCGCGAAATAGATAACGGTCGCCAGCACGAACAGCACGCTCATCCACATGATGGCGGACTGGCTCGAGATCAGGAATTTGAGCAGGAAGCTGGTCTCGGCCGGCGCCAGACTGTCGCCGTACAGCCCCACTGCCGACAGGCTGAGCCCGGCGACGGCAAGCAACAGCCAGCGCACTGCTTTCCAGTGCCAGCCCAGCGCGATCATCGCCGGCACCACGCCGGACAGGATAATGATCTCGTAACTGTTCATCACCGCCGCATAGCGGTACAGCACAAAACCCGCACCGGCAATCACCAGCGCCGCAAACGCCCAGTCCACGCCGGACAACGTAGCCCACAATGAGCGCTTGCCAAATTCTTTCTTCATGCTGTCGCGTGTAACGGCCATCACGAATCTCCTCATCAAGTCATCACTGCCTTACTTCTCTAGGAATACCGCACGTTATATCACAAAGCCTTCAGCCGCGCCTCCAGCGCCTCGCACACGGACTGGAAGCGCTGGGCAAAACCCAGCGGGTCACGGTTGCTGCTACCGGCAATCAGCACCCGGGTGGTGTCGCCCTCCTGCCGCAGCACGGCCCAGATGCGCTGCTGCGGCAGATAAAACATGATGAATACACCCACCAGCAGCAGGCCAAAACCCAGATAGACGACGGCCTTGCCCGGCGTGCGCGTGATTTGCAGGGCCGAGGCCTGCACCTGCCGGAAATCGGTGAGCTGCAGGACGTAGGGCGCGCCGTAGGCACTGAGTACGCCCAGCACATTCACGGCGTCATCGAAGAAGCGGCTGTGATCTGCAGCATCGACACTGCCGCCTTCACTCGCAACCACACCGGCATACAGTTCGCGCAGCGTCTCATGCAACAGCTCGACATAGAGCTGGGCTGCCTGTGCGCGCTGCTCCTGCGGCAGGCTCTGCCGGATGTATTCCGTCACGGCGTCAAAACCACCCGCCTTGAATTGCGTCAGCAGCATGTCGAGCAGTGCCGTTAATGTCTGCTGCATGCTCGGATTCGCCGGCGCAGCGGCGAGTTGTCGCGTCACGGTCTTCTGCACTGCCGCCTGCGCTTTCTGCTTATCGTGCAGCGCAGCATAAAAGCGCATGAAGCGGTCTATGCCACCTTCGGCATCAATCGGAAAGCGCAAGTAGGTAAACTTGTCATTCGGGTTGTCGCGTACGCCACTCACCAGATACTGGCGCCCTTCGTACTCCAGCGGCAACATGTAGTTTTCGTATTCCAGCGCCGTGCCTTTTTCATCCCGCAGCTTGAAGATGAACTTGGGGCCAATATCCTGAAATTCCTTACCCGAACCTGGCTTTGCCGGCTGCACGTTGTACAAACGAAAATCACCCAGCTCCAGTGTCTGCGAGCCGTGCTCACTCTGGAGCTTCAGGCTCTTGCCAACCTCGCCTTGCAGCTCCTGCACGGCGTCATTCGCCGTCAGCGGCCAGGCCTTCAGCGTCAATTGCGATCCGCCATCGCTGAAGCTCACGAGGTAGATGGTAATGCCTTTATAGATCCAGGGATGGTTGACCGAGATGGTCTGCTCCAGCGGCGCGGGCTCACTCGGGTCGTAAATCACCAGATCACTTTCAAATGACTTGGGCTGGCCATCGGGATAATGCACGACACGAAAATCCTTCACCTGCAATTCAAACGGCAGCTCCTGCAACAGATAGCCATCGCGCAGCTTGAGGCCGATATAGTTCACCTTGGCGCCTTCCGGAATGGAGACCAGCCCGCGGTAGGAGGCATTGTCCGCCGGCAACCGGCTTGCGAGGGGGACCTCGTTAGCAGGCATTTCGCGCGTCTCTATCCGCACCTTGCCCGCCTGCTCTGCAATCTTGAGCGGCAGGTTGCCATCGAGCAGCGCGCCCACGCACACCACGACCACCCCGATGTGTGTGGCCAGATAGCCCAGGCGGTTGGCCGCCCCCTTCATGGTTGCCACCACGGTATGATCCGTCTGCTCTTTTATCCGGGCGCGGTAACCGTGTGATTGCAGGTGCCCCACAATTGCCTCACGCAGGGCGGCGGGGGCCTGCGTGAAACTCCACTCCGCCTTGTGGCGAAACGTACGCAGCGAGCTCTCTGTGGCGTTTTCCCTGTATGCCCGCATGTCGCGCAGCATCTTCGGCCCATTGCGGTACACGCACACGCTGGTGGAAATCACCAGAAAGGTCATGACCACCATGAACCAGCCGGCGCTGTATACGGAAAACAGGCCGAGGGATTTATAGATCTCGAACCAGAAGGGGCCGAACTTGAGGATGTAATTCTGGTAGGGCTCGTTTTGCTGCAGAATGGTGCCGATCACGGACGCTATCGCCACCGCCGACAGCAGCGTGATCGCCAGGTTCATGGAACCCAGAAAGTCGAGCAGTATCGCGCCCGTGGTGCGGCGGCCGGTGTGTGTCGTCATGGAGGAGGTTGGCTCAGGGGGCATGAATCGCTGTAACGTGCCTGCAATTATAGTGTATCGCTCAAAAAAAAGCCCCGACTCTAAGGGGGGAAGAGCCGGGGCAAGTGTCACCCGGCTTGGGGTTTGCCGGGCTACGGATACCCGTTCAGGGAGGGAACGGGGAGCGCAATTGCGTGCGCTCTGTACTGTGAGACTGGGCCTGTCAGGAAAAGTTCAGCTGGCGGCAGAGAAAAGAGAAAAGATACAAGAACAAAGAAAAATATTCAGGAAATTAACGACATAAGCCTGGACTCTGCCAACAGGGCTATGACTTTTCTCTTGTATCTTTTCTCTTTTCTCTGCCATTAATGGGCCGCGTCCCAGTTGGCCCCGGTTCCGATCTCTACCAGCAGCGGCACGGACAGGCGGACCACATCGGTCATGTGGGCCCGGATCACCTCGCGGGCCGCCGCGACAGAGCCCTCCGCCACCTCGAATACCAGCTCATCATGCACCTGCATGATCATGCGCGCGTCGATCGCACCGCTCGTCAGCCAGGCATCGATACGCAGCATGGCAAGCTTGATGATGTCGGCGGCACTGCCCTGCATCGGCGCGTTGATGGCGGTGCGTTCGGCATACTGGCGGCGGTTCATGTTGCGCGCGTTGATCTCGGGCAGGTACAAACGCCGCCCGAACAGCGTCTCCACATAACCGTCGGCGCGCGCCTGTTCACGCGTGTCATCCATGAATGTCTTCACCCCGGGATAGCGGGCGAAATAGCGGTCGATATAGTCCTGCGCTGCGGCGCGATCCACGCCCAGCTGGCGCGCAAGGCCGAATGCCGACATGCCATAGATGAGGCCGAAGTTGATGGCCTTGGCCGCGCGCCGCTGCTCGCTGCTCACTTGTTCCAGCGGCAATCCCATCACCTCGGCGGCAGTGCTCTGGTGGATGTCCTGCGCGCTGCTGAAAGCGCGCAACAATCCTGCATCGCCGGACAGGTGCGCCATGATGCGCAACTCGATCTGCGAATAGTCGGCCGCCAGCAGCTGGTAGCCCGGCGGCGCCACGAACGCCTGCCGGATGCGTCGCCCCTCCTCGGTGCGCACCGGGATGTTTTGCAGGTTGGGGTCGCTGGAGGACAGCCGCCCGGTCGCGGTCACGGCCTGATGATAGCTGGTATGCACCCGCCCGGTGTCGGGGTTGATCTGCTCCGGCAAGCGGTCAGTGTAAGTCGACTTCAGCTTGCTCAGGGCGCGATGTTCAAGAATGAGCTTGGGCAACGGATAGTCCAGCGCCAGCTCCTGCAACACGTCCTCCGCCGTCGACGGCTGACCCTTGGGCGTTTTTTTCAGCACCGGCAGTTGCAGCTTGCCATACAGGATTTCCTGAATCTGCAACGGCGAGCCGAGATTGAACGCCTGCCCCGCACTGGCATGCGCGGCGTGTTCGATCTCGCCCAGCCGCGCGCCCAGTTCCGCGCTCTGCCCATGCAGCAGAGCGGCGTCCACGCGCACACCGGTACGTTCAATGCGCGACAGCACGGCCAGCAGCGGCTGCTCGATGTCATCGTACAGTTGCTGTAGCCGACCCGTGCCGACCAGCGGCGCTACGAAGGCGGCGTGCAGGCGCGCACAGGTCTGCACCGCCGTGGCGGCAGCCAGCGGCTGCGGCACGGTTTCGGACAGATAGTGCTGCGACAGCGCGGGCAGATCATGCCGGGTCGCCACGCTGTTCAGCACATAGGACTCCAGCATGACATCAAACTGCACGCCCGCGAGGGCAATGCCATGCCGGGCCAGCACGTTCATGCTGAATTTGAGATCGTGGCCGAGCTTGTGCACTTGTGCATTTTCAAGTGTGGGGCGCAACGCCTCGCGCAGCGCGGCGGCATCATCGCCGGTGAGCGCCACGCAGGCGACGCGGGCATCCGCCATCAGCGCCACACCGAGCAGCTCTGCCTGCATATAGTCCGTGCCCGCCACGTCCAGAGCCAACGCCAGCGGGGCGTCCGGCGCACAGGCGAGCCAGTGTCGCACTGCCGCCGCGTCTTGCAGCCGGGTCGCGGCCTGTCCGGCGGGCGCGGGCGCAGTGGGCGCCGGGTCGTGACCGGCGGCCGGCAGCCGCTCCAGCCAGGTCTTGAATTCCAGCCGCGCGTATTGCTCGCGCAGCGCGGCCACGTCCGGCACACGACGCACGAGATCGCCCAGGCCGACCGGCAATACCACGTCGCACTTGAGCGTCAATAGCGACCGCGCCAGCGGCAGCTGCTCCAGGCTCGCGCGCAGGCTCTCGCCGACCTTGCCGCTGATTTCACCGGCGTGGGCCGCCAGGTTGTCGAGCGAGCCATACTGGGTCAGCCACTTGACCGCCGTCACCGGGCCGACCTTGGGCACGCCGGGCACGTTGTCCGAGGCGTCGCCCACCAGCGCCAGGTAATCGATGATGCGCTCCGGCGGCACGCCGAATTTTTCCAGCACACCCGCCGGGTCAAGCCGCTGGTTGCTCATCGTGTTCACCAGTGTGACGTGCCCGTCCACCAGTTGCGCCAGATCCTTGTCCGAGCTTGCGATCAGCGTCGGTATCCCCTGCGCGGTCGCCTGCACTGTCAGGGTGGCAATCACGTCGTCGGCCTCGACGCCGTCCATCATCAGCAGCGGCAACCCCAATGCATGTATAATGGCGTGCAGTGGTTCAATCTGCGTGCTGAGGTCGTCAGGCATAGCCGGACGCTGCGCCTTGTAGGCGGCGTAGAGGTCATCACGAAAGGTCCTGCCCCGGGCATCAAACACCACGGCGACATACTGCGGGTTCACTTCGTCCAGCAGCTTGCGCACCATGTTGACGACGCCATACACTGCGCCGGTCGGCTCGCCGCGCGAATTGTTGAGCGGCGGCAGGGCGTGAAACGCGCGGTAGAGGTAGGAAGAACCGTCAACCAGCAATAAAAGATTGTTTTTTATCATGCCGCATCCTGGGAGCCGGGATCACTCATTTACCTGCATTCGACTGACAGGCCAATACAGACAACCGATCAAACTGACTTGCATCCAATGCACTCCCTCTCCAGCACAAGATTGATCATCGCAGTTTCTGCCTTTCTGATTCTTTTTGGCAACTTCGCCTTTTTCTCTAATGTAACCGATGCCTACCCTGTCGGCATTAAAAACATCGGCTTTCTGTTATCACTGGCTGTTCTATCGGCCTGCATAACCAGCATTCTGCTGGCACTAATCTGTTATAGATACACCATAAAGCCCGTGCTCATCACGATACTTGTAGCATCGTCCGTCACAGGCTATTTCATGGACACATACAATGTTGTCATTGATGACGTCATGATTGGCAACATCATGGCAACCAACCCGGCAGAGGCATCTGACCTGCTGAGCTTCCGCTTTGCCCTGTATTTCCTGCTGCTTGGAATATTGCCATCCGTCCTGGTCTATAAAGCCACTATAGACTATGGACGGCCCAGGCAGGCAATCACTTCGCGTCTTGTGTTGATTGCAGTCGCGCTGGCACTGGTAACCGCCTCCGCGCTGGTATTCAGCAATTTCTACGCCTCATTTTTGCGCGAGCATAAACCCCTCAGATATTACGCAAACCCTGCTTATTATATTTACTCAACCGCCAAATATGCGGCCAGCTTCATTTCGCTCACACCCAGAGCATTCGCAGCAATCGCACAAGACGCTCTGATCCCTGCATCTGACGAACACAGGGAACTGGTCATACTTGTGGTGGGCGAAACCGCCAGGGCCGACCACTTTTCATTGAATGGCTACCCAAGAGAAACCAACCCTTACCTGAAAAATAAAAATGTCGTCAACTTTACCAATTTCTGGGCCTGCGGGACATCTACCGCCCATTCATTGCCGTGTATGTTTTCCATCTACGGTCGCTCGCAGTTTGATAAAAACAAAGCAGACAACACCGGCAACGTGCTTGATGTATTACAGCATTCCGGCGTCAATGTTCTCTGGCTGGACAACAACTCGGACTCCAAAGGAGTCGCCCAGCGAGTGCCCTTCGAGGATTACAGGAAACCCGACAAGAACCCCGTCTGTGACACGGAGTGCAGGGATGAAGGCATGCTGGCAAACCTGCAATCCTATATTGACGGGCACCCTGCGGGGGACATCTTCATTGTGCTGCACCAAATGGGCAATCATGGCCCCGCCTACCACAAGAGATACCCGGCAAAGTTTGAGGTATTCAAGCCCACCTGCAAAACAAACCAGCTTGAAGACTGTACCCGCGAAGAAATCAGCAATGCCTACGATAATGCCATCTTGTATACGGATTATTTTCTGGCAAAGACGATTGACATACTTGAGCACAACAATGACCGGTTTGAGCCCGCATTAATCTATGTCAGCGACCATGGCGAGTCGCTGGGTGAGAACGGGATATACCTGCACGGCCTGCCGTACATGATTGCTCCCGATAACCAGAAGCATGTGCCCGTCATCATGTGGTTCGGCGACAGCCTGCTGCACGAGATCAATCTTGATGCGCTGAAAAAAACCAGGCACGAGAGATTCTCCCACGACAATATTTTCCACACCATTCTGGGCCTGATGGAGGTGCGCACCACTGCCTACGACAGGAAAATGGACTTGATCAAACACATCAATGACTAAACAGCTGGCGTTAACAACGTTGGCGCTGATATTTACTGTTTTCTTGTTCAGCTGGTTTGATATTGACCTGTGGCTACAGGATCACTTCTACAACACCGAGCTGAAGCAGTGGATACTCGACAGGGACCAAAAGGCGGCCAGACTGATTCTCTACGACGGTATCAAGCGTGTCTACATCCTTTTCGCGCTGGGGCTTGCCGTCGCACTAGTGTTCTTCAGAAATCATGCCCGCATCCAAGCCTATCAGCAGGGGCTGGTAATCGTGCTGCTTTCGTCTTTAGCCGTGCCGCTGGTGGTTGGTAGCTTGAAATCCATTACCAATATACCCTGCCCCAGGAATATTGCACACTATAACGGCGACTATCCCTATGTGACGCTGTTAAAACCCTACCCGGCGGATTTCAGAAAAACCGGAAATATGCGATGCTTCCCCGCCGCACATGCCAGCGGTGGGTTCGCGCTGCTCTCGCTGTTCTTCCTGTTTAAAAGCAGGAAAAATAAAGGCATGGCGCTGGCCGCAACCATGACCCTGGGCTGGAGCACCGGTATCTACAAAATGCTAATCGGGGATCATTTCCTGAGCCACACCATTGTGACCATGATACTGGCCTGGCTGATCATCCTGTCTATCGCTGGAATCATCTACTCCAGAAATCTTTTTCCCGACAACCCCGCAAGGCCATAAATAATCCTCCCTGTCCCCTCGCGGGTAAGTTTAAAATCAGGGACATCAATCACCCATACACTCTTACCACCGACACGGAACGAATGACAGACCATCCGGACAGCGAGGAATCTTCATGAGCGATCAACGTAAAACCGCCCACCGCCCCGTCAACGACAAGTCGCTGTCGCGCGAGTCGTGGAAAATCTTCCAGATCATGGCCGAGTTCATCGAAGGCTTTGAACGGTTGTCGCAGATCAAGCCCTCGGTCAGCATCTTCGGCTCGGCGCGCACCGCGCCGGGACACCCCTACTACAAGATGGGGGAAGAGGTTGCGCGCGCCCTCTCCGATGCGGGTTTCTCCATCATCAGCGGCGGCGGACCCGGCCTCATGGAGGCGGTGAACAAGGGTGCGCTGGCGGGCAAGTCGCCCAGCGTGGGCCTCAATATCATGCTGCCGCACGAGCAGATCGCCAACGAGTATCAGGATATCTCGATCAACTTCCGGCACTTCTTTTCGCGCAAGGTAATGTTCGTGAAATACGCCTCGGCCTACGTCATCCTGCCGGGCGGGTTCGGCACCCTGGACGAAATGGCGGAAATCCTTACCTTGCTGCAAACCAATAAAATCCGCCGCATTCCGGTGATTCTGATGCACTCGCCGTTCTGGACCGGCCTGCTCGACTGGTTCCGCAATACTTTGGTGCCGGAGGGGATGATTGCGGCGGAAGACCTCGACCTGCTCCAGGTACTGGACAAGCCGCACGAGGTAGTAGATGCTATCTTCAGTCACTATGAATACCATGGCATGCAGCCCGATGCCGAAGAGCAGGGTATCCTGCTGTAACCCCAACTGACACACGACCATTTAATAGAACCAGGACAACACCTCAATGTGCGCATCCGTACTGACCCGCGCCCTGCTCATCTCGGCCCTCATGCTTGGCGCCAGCGCGCAGGCTGCAGAACCGACCACCCCACCGGATGACGGGCTGGCGCCCGCGCCCGAACCACCGGTGATCCCCGAGGCCGTGGAGAGCGGCCAGGCACTGGAGCCGGAGGTCACCATCATCAAGCGTGGCGCCGATACCGTGCAGGAATACCGGCTCAATGGCCGCCTGTATATGGTGAAGATCACACCCACCTCCGGGGTACCGTACTACCTCATCGACACCGACGGCGATGGCCAGATGGAGACACGCCAGAACGACGTACGCTCCAGCAAGGTGCCGCAGTGGGTGATTTTCAGTTGGGACTGATCCGCAACGCCTGAATCCAGCGCACCCTCCTCCATGAACAGGGTTGCCATTGCACAGTGAATCACCATGTCCGTCTACACGCGCATTGAGAAACGCGAGCTTGAGGAGTATTTGGCCTGCTATGCCCTCGGCAGCCTGGTGGAATTCTCCGGCATCAGTGCAGGCATCGAGAACACCAACTATTTCGTCACCACCACCTCCGGAAAATTTGTCCTCACCCTGTTTGAATCCACCCCCACCGAACACCTGCCTTACTTTCTGGAGTTGATGGCCTTCACCGCCGAGCACGGGGTGCCGAGCGCGCACCCGCTGGCGGACAATGCCGGGCATTACCTGCGCCGCCTGAAAGGGCGACCAGCGGCACTCGTGCGACGGCTGGAGGGGAGCAATGTGGAGCATCCCACGATGGCGCACTGTACCGCCGTAGGCGCAGCGCTGGGCCATATGCACACCGTGGGGCGGGCGTTTAGCGGCCAGCGCGAAAATGATCGCGGCCCGACCTGGCGTGCAGCGACCGCCGCCAAGCTGCTTCCCCGCCTCAGTGCCGACGATGCAACACTGCTGCGCGATGAGCTGGACTTTCAGGCGCGTTACGCTCATATCCAGGCGCCACGTGGGGTGATTCACGCTGACCTGTTTCGTGACAACGTGCTGTTTGTGGGCGACACGCTCACCGGCATGATCGACTTCTATTACGCCTGTGATGACTTCCTGCTCTATGATCTCGCGGTCACGGTCAATGACTGGTGCACCCGCGAGGACGGCACGACCGACAGTACGCAACTCAGCGCCCTGCTGTCCGCCTATGTCGGCAAGCGTCCGCTGCAGCCCGGCGAGGCTGACGCCTGGCCGATTTTGTTGCGTGCAGCGGCCTTGCGCTTCTGGCTGTCACGCCTGCACGATCTGCACTTTCCACGCAAGGGGGAGATGACGCATACCAAGAACCCGGATGTCTTCAAGCGCATACTGTGCGCACGGCGTGCGCACAGTCCAAGTCTGCCTCTGCGCCCATAAGTAAGGCGACTCCGTGTAATCAGGATGTTGACCAGCTTGTCTGCTTGACCCAGCTGGAGAAATAAGACTCGGAGAGCGGGTAGCAGATGTGGTAGCCCTGTACCATATCGCAGCCTAACGCCGTGAGCAGTGTGAGCATCTCCTCGCTCTCTACGCCCTCCGCCACGACCTTGAGACCGAGGTTGTGGGCAAGATCGATGGTGGCACGCACAATCATCGCGTCACCATCCTTGGTAATCATGTTCATGACGAAGGACTTATCGATCTTGAGTTCGCTCACCGGCAAGTTGCTCAAATAATGCAATGACGAATAGCCCGTCCCAAAGTCATCGATGGAGAAACGCATCCCGATCGCGACCAGCCGCTTAAGCATCTGCAACGCACGCGGCGGATCGCTCATCAGCATGCTCTCCGTGATCTCCAGAACCAGCCGCTCCGGCGCCACACCGCACGATGCCAGCAGGCTGGCGGTGGTGTCGGCAAGCTTCGGATCAAGCAGCGCGGACACCGACAGGTTCACGCACACACCCAGATCAAGGCCATGCTGATTCCACTCCGCGCACTGGTGCAGAGCTTCGCGCAGCACCCACTGCGTTAGCGGTTTGATGAGCCCGGTACGTTCGGCAAGCGGAATAAAATCATCCGGCGCCATGAGTCCGTGGGTCGGGTGCTGCCAGCGCACCAAGGCCTCGACCTCAGTGATATGGCCGGTTTTCACGTCCACCTTGGGCTGATAATGCAACACCAACTCGTTATTTTCGATGGCTTGACGCAGCTCGCCCATCAGGGCAAGGCGCTGTGGGCTGAACTGATCAAGCTTGGGTGAATACACCACGATCCCGCTCTTGTCGCTCTTGGCGGCATACATGGCGATGTCGGCGCGCTGCAGCAACACGTCCACATTGCTGCCGTGCTCGGGAAACAGCGTAATGCCGATGCTGGCCTGGATACCGAGTGTAAGCGTGTCAAGGGTAAATGGCGCCTCCAGCACGCGCAGCGCCTCGCGCGCCACTGCAATGGCGCTCTCCACGCTGGCGACCTGCGGCAACAGGAAGGCGAACTCGTCTCCGCCAAGGCGCGCCACAATATCGGGCCCACAAACAACACCCCGTAACCGCGCGGCAACCTGCTCCAACAGGCAATCGCCGGTGGCATGGCCGAGAGTATTATTGACTTCCTTGAATTCGTTTAGATCCATCAGCAACAGCGCCAGTCGCGTATTTTCACGCTGCGCAATTGCGAGCGCTTGCACCACGCAATCGCGCAACTGCACACGGTTGGGAAGATCGGTCAGGGCGTCATGCATGGCACCATAGAGCGCGTCATGCTCCAGCACCGCGGCCTGGGCACGTAGTTCGCTAGTCTGATCCACCACCATGGCGCTGGCCTCATAGGCCATCATGGAACTGGCATACTGGCCCCAGAAGGCAAATATAAACGGCATGATATCGAGCAACCACAGCGCGACATTTCCCTGCTGGGCACTCACCAAGGCATCGAGGCTCAACTCACCGTACTGATAGCGGCTGACAAGTAGTGTGGCGAGCAGAATAGCGCCGAATGCGATCGCTGTACCGTAGATTGCGTAGCGGCTTACCTTCGACTTCAGCAACTGGGAGTTGCGTTTGAATATCTGGCTGGTATGTCCCTCCACGATGGCCTCCTTTGATTCAGTACCGAAACTTTTTTTCCGTGTCAGGTGGGATCCCGGGAAGAGTAATGGTCTGCGGATAACCCCCTACCTGCATCTCCGACAGATGTGGCTACGCGGTATTCAACCGTTGCTATAATGAACCATACGCTCAACATAAAGCCAGAGTTACTCAGGAGTCACCAAGTGTGGCTACATTACTTCAGGATGTGACTCCTGAGTAAAAACCCTGTTTACTCTACCCGCCCCCTGAACAGGGGGCGGGGACGTAACGGGAAGTGTAGTCTTACTTGCTGACTTATGAGTAATAACGGCGACTACCTACCCAAAACCCGAATATCCGCTACTGTTAGGTAAACCTCAGCCCCTGACCTTCAACACCATGGTGTCAATCCGGTTTTCCTTGAGGCGGGCGCGGACTACATCGATTTCGGCCAGTGTTTTATAAGGCCCGATGTGCACGCGGTGCCAGGTATCCTTATTATTGACGGTTACGGTCTGGATGCTGGCCTCCAGCCCCAACAACACGAGGCTCGCCTTCAGGCGATCCGCCTCCTCAAAGCTCCTGAACGAACCTGCCTGCAGCAGGTAGCTGCCCGACTTGTCGTTGGGGGGCAATGCCTCGCCCGTCCGCTTGCCGGGGGCCTCGTGCAGCGGCACGGCCACCTCCATCTCGGGCAGGATGGTGTAAAAATCAAACCGTGGCGGTGCTGTAGCCACAGGGCTATCGGGTGCTTTGCGCACGGCGCGGGTGTCGGTCGTGGCGGGTGCGTTCGCCGACGGCGCGACAACCGTTGCCGCAGGCCGCGCCACCGGTGCGCGGCCGCTGATATAGACCAGCAGCGCGACGAACAGGCCGAGCGCGAGCCCGGCCAGCAGCCACACCCAACCCGGCGTGGACGAGGATGTGGCGCGGTGGTTAGCTTTCATCGGTATCATCCTCCCGCTGCATGGACTCGGGTGCGCTCACGCCCAGCACCGCCAATCCGTTGCGCAGTACCTGCCGCGTGGCGACCAAAAGACACAGCCGCGCATCGCGCAGGTTACTCTCTTCCACCAGAAACGGCAGTGCGTTGTAATAGGTGTGAAAGTCCGTGGCCAGCTCCACCAGATAATACGCCACCTGGTGCGGTTCGTAGAGCGCCGCCGCCGATTCGATCAACGCCGGATAGCGCGCCAGTGTCACCAGCAGCGTGCGCTCATGGGGCTCCAGCAGCAGATCGAGGTGCGCCCGTCCGCGTGCGGCGTCCCACGCCCAGCCCCGCTCTTCACCCTGCTTCAGCACGCTACAGATGCGCGCATGCGCGTACTGCACGTAGTATACCGGGTTCTCGTTACTCCGAGAGGTGGCCAGCTCAAGATCAAAATCGAGATGCTGGTCGCTCTTGCGCATCACATAAAAAAAGCGCGCGGCGTCATTGCCGACCTCCGCACGCAATGCACGCAAGGTGACAAACTCGCCCGCGCGGGTGGACATCTGGGCGCGCTGCTTGCCGCGAAACAGGATGGCAAACTGCACCAGCACCACGTGCAGCCGCGCCGGGTCTGCACCCAGCGCACTGAGCGCGGCCTTGACCCGCGGGATATAGCCGTGATGATCGGCACCCCATACGTTGATGATGCGGCCGAAACCGCGTTCATACTTGCCGAGATGGTAGGCGATATCCGAGGCGAAATAGGTCGGCTGTCCGTTCTCGCGCACCACTACGCGATCCTTTTCGTCGCCGAAGGCCGTGGAGCGGAACCACCGGGCGCCGCCGGATTCGTACAAATGCCCGGCCTGCTGCAGGCGCTCGACGGCGCGTTGCACCATGCCGGACTCGGTGAGCGAGCGCTCGGAAAACCAGTGGTCGTAATGCACACCGAACCCGGCCAGGTCGTCACGGATGTCGGCAAGAATGGTGTCGAGGCCGAGATCGAACACCGCCCGGTAGTCCGCAGCGCCCAGCAAATCCTTCATGCGCGTGATGAGCGCGTCGATGTGCGCCTCCTTGTCACCGCTGCCGTCGGCCGCCAGATCCGGCGGCACATCGCGCATCACCTCCGCCAGCGGGTGATGCAGGCGTGTGGCGTGCGTCTGCCGCAAGGCGCGCGCGATGTCAGACACGTAATCGCCCCTGTAACCGTTGGCGGGAAACACCACCGGCTCGCCGCACAGCGCCAGATAACGCAGCCACACGCTGGCGGCGAGGATATCCATCTGGCGACCGGCGTCGTTCACATAGTATTCGCGGCTGACCGTGAAGCCCGCCACCTCCAGCAGCTTGGCCAGCGCGCTGCCGATGGCCGCGCCGCGCCCGTGGCCGACATGCAGCGGGCCGTTGGGGTTGGCCGAGACAAACTCCACCTGCACCGGCGCAGTATCGGCCTGCACGCCCCGGCCATACGCCGCGCCGGCATCGAGCACGCTGATGACCACATCCTGCCAGGCCGCAGGCGTGAGCAGGAAATTGATAAATCCGGGGCCGGCGATATCCACCCGCGCAACCTTGCTTGATGGCGGCAGGTGCGCCACGATCTGCTCGGCCAGCTCACGCGGCTTGCGCTGCGCCGTCTTGGCCAGCACCAGCGCAATGTTGCTGGCAAAATCGCCGTGCTGCCTGTCGCGCGCGTGCTCGATGCCGATGTCAGGCAGCACACCTTCCAATACGCCTTGCGCCTGCATGTTTTGCAGCGCCGTATGGAGCAACTTACTCAAATGGGATTTCATGCAACGGGATGCGGCTTGCGTTAAGGGAAGGGAACAATTTTCATTTTACCTTTTCTCTTGTATCTTTTCTCTTGTATCTGCCTCAAGCCATTTCCATCGGATCGACATCCAGCGACCAGCGCACCCGGCGCGCGAGCTTGAGCCCTTCCCAATGAGGCAGGCAGCGTTCCAGCAAGCGGTGCAGGGTGGCGCGGCGCGGGGCCTGCAACAACAACTGGGCGCGGGTGCGTCCGGCACGGCGCTCCATCGGCGCGCTCACCGGCCCGAGCAGTTGCACGCCTGCCACGCCGGCCTCTTCCGCAATGGCCCGCGCCGCCTCCAGAAAGGCCTGCGGCGCATGCGCATCCACGGCCTCCGCACGCAGCAGCGCCAGTGCGCTATAGGGTGGCAGGCTGGCCTCCGCACGCTCCGCCAGCGCGGCCTCGGCAAAGGCGCCATAGCCGCGCGCCAGCAACAGGTGCAGCAGCGGGTGCTCCGGGTGATGGGTCTGAATTACCACCTCCCCGCTCGCATCACCGCGCCCGGCACGCCCCATCACCTGCACAATCAGCTGCGCCATGCGTTCCGGCGCACGGAAATCCACCCCGTACAGGCCCTGATCGGCATCGAGGATGCCCACCAGCGTCACCTTGGGAAAGTGATGACCCTTGGCCAGCATCTGGGTGCCGACCAGTATCTGGCTGCGGCCGGCATGGACGTCTTCAATCAGCGCGTGTAGCGCGCCTTTGGCGCGCGTGGTATCGCGGTCCATACGCGCCACCGCCGCCTCCGGAAAGTGGCGTGCAAGCGTCTCTTCCACCCGTTCGGTACCGTGACCCAGGGCGTACAATGCCGTCGAGCCGCAGGCGGGGGCCGGGCACACGACATCCGCCGCGCGGCGGGCGCCGCAGTGATGGCAGGTCAGGCGCTGCGCCCGCTGCGACAGCACCATGCGCGTATCGCAGCGCTCACAGGTGGCCACCCAGTGGCAGGCATTGCAGATCAGGGTGGGCGCATAACCGCGCCGGTTCAGAAACACCAGTATCTGCTCCGAGCGTTTCAGGGTAGCCGCCATCTGCACCAGCAAGGGCCGCGACACCCGGCCTTCCGCCGGCGTGCTGCGCATGTCGAGCACGGTGATCCGGGGCGCTGTTGCGCGTCCGGCCCGCTCCGGCAACAGTAAATGCCGGTAGCGTCCCGCGCGTACGTTGTAGAGACTCTCCAGCGAGGGTGTGGCCGAACCCAGCAGCACCGGCACAGCGGCACGTTGCGCGCGCATGATGGCCACATCGCGGGCGTGGTAGCGAAAACCATCCTGCTGCTTGAACGAGAGGTCGTGCTCTTCGTCGACCACGATCAGGCCAGGATGCGCAAGCGGCGTAAACACCGCAGAGCGCGTGCCGATCACGATCGGCGCCTGCCCCGAGCGTGCAGCACGCCAGGCATGCAGCCGCTCACCCTCGCTCAGACCGGAGTGCAGCAGTGCCACCGGTACGCTGAAACGCTGTGTGAAGCGCTCCATGAGTTGCGGCGTGAGCGCGATCTCCGGCACCAGCACCAGCGCCTGCTTGCCCGCCGCAATCACCCGCTCAATGAGGCGCAGATACACCTCGGTCTTGCCGCTGCCGGTGACACCTTCGAGCAGAAAGGCCTGAAACCCCGATGCAGCAGCCACGGCCTGCACCGCCTCGGCCTGCGGCGGGTGCAAGGTGGGCGGGGTCTCTGTGAGCAGGCCGGTGGCAGGCGGGGCGGCCGTCACGGCCCGCGCGCGCGGCACCCGGCCTTGCCGCAAGGCGGCAGGCAGGGCCGCTGCCACCACTTCACCGATCGGGTGGTGGTAGTACGCGCTCGCCCAGTCGAGCAGCGACAGCAGTTCCTCCGGCAGCAGCGGCTCCGTGTCCAGCACCTCCAACACGCGCTTGAGGCGTGTCTGCGCTATCCGGCTTTGGCTGGCGACCACCAGCACCACGCCCACCGTCTGTCCGCGACCAAACGGCACCCGCACCCGGCATCCCGGCACGAGCTGCGCAGCCTCGCCGCCGCGCGGCGGCAGGTAGTCGAAGCTACGCCGCAGCGGCGAAGGTACGGCTATCTGTACTACCAACGTAGGCATTAGACTCTGGCGGGTTCCTTAAACAGTCAGGTTATCAAGGTCGTACACAGCTTTTGTAAAATTCGCTAAGTTTTTGTACAAAATCGGGATTAAGGATATCCACAAAATCTGTGGATATCTTTGTGGATGGGTGGGGGTAAAGCCAGTTTGAACCGCACTGTTACGGGCTTCGAAACAAAATGGACACAATTTAACCTGATCAATAAAATATGTTTATTATCATATAGATAACTGACCCGCCGGGGATCTGCGGCAATTTCTTGCAGCATACGCGCCGACCACCGCACTAGACTGTGTACAAGCCCTCCCTGAAACAGCGTGGAACCCGCGCGAGAACGCGCTTCCGGCAGAGTCAAGTGTCTTGTGCCAGAAGCTGCAACAAGCCCTTGAGCGGGAGCCGGCGCATGGCGTGTCCATCAACCGGGCTGCGTGGCGCCTGCCGCAATCCGCTGACAGGAAAGACCGTCAGACAGATCACCACCTCGCCAGCCACAAACCGGTACAGCGGGAAGTGCTCGGGGGCCATGTCCTGGCCCGTGCGCAAGGGACGCGTATCGGTTTCATAGGGGATGTTGCGCCCGAGCAGTAATACCCCCACCTCTTCCGGCGCATCCGTAAACAGGTGCAGGTTGATGTCGGCGTGCGCCGGGGCTGTGCCGCTCAACACCGAACCAACCAGCCGCGGCTGGAATGGCGCGAGAAGACGCATCGCCTCGGCCGCCGCTTCCCGCAGCATGCGCAGCTGGCGCGGGTGGTGCTCGGACTGGAACAGGCGCTGGTAGTCACCCAAGGCCTGCTCGACCTCCTCGTTGCCCGGCATGTTGCGGGTATCCGGCGCACCGAGCTGGTGCGAGGCCTTGCGTTTGGCGGCATAATAATCGCTGATGCCGTGCTCTGCCATCAGCCGCGCCGCTTCCTGCGCGATCCTCTGGCGCATGCGCGAATCACGGGGACTGTGCGCGGCCACAGCACTAAAACAACTGCTCGACGACGCGCGGGGCATCGACCCCGAGACCGGCATCCAGCGTCTGCACATCGGCCGCAGGCGTGGGCGGGTGCTCGCTGTTGAACACCTCATCGATGGCGCGGGCGCTGCCCTGCTGGGCCAGGGCGCCGGTCACGGGGTCGATGCGCAGCGTCACAATGCCGGCGGGCGGCGGCTCGGGCAGGACTTCCGGCTGGTCTTTGAGGGCTGCGCCCATGAAGTACATCCAGATCGGCAACGCGGCATGACCCGCCGTTTCCTGATCGCCCAGCGGCAGGTGCTTATCAAAGCCGATCCAGGCGGTTGCCGCCAGCGTCGCATTAAAACCCGAAAACCAGGCATCGCGCTGGTCATTGGTCGTGCCGGTCTTGCCCGCAAGGTCATTGCGCCCCAGCGCCCGGGCACGGCGCGCGGTACCTACGCGGATCACGTCGCGCATCATGGACACCATCAGATAATTATTCTCCGGGGTAATCACACGCAGTGCCTGCCGCCCGTGCACACTACGCGTCCCGGGTACCACAGCCTCGGTACGGCGCAGCTCGGCCTGAATGTCGGCCTGCACCTCCCCCTCGAGACCGGGGGCGGCAACCGAAAGCGGCGCAGCGGCGCAGACCATGCAGGCGATGAGCGGGTCGGCCTGATACACGGTAGCCCCGTCCAGCGTCTCAATGCGTTCGATAAAGTAGGGCTCCACCTGATAGCCGCCGTTGGCAAACACGGAAAACCCGCGCACCATCTCCATGGGCGTTGCCACGCCACTGCCCAACGCCAGTGACAGGCCTTTCGGCAATCGCTCCGGGCGGAAACCAAAACGCGCCACGTAATCAATGGCGTAATCGATGCCGATGGCACGCAGCACACGGATGGAAACCAGATTGCGCGACTGGGCCAGAGCCTCCCGCAACCGCATCGGACCATTGAACTTGCCACCGAAATTCTCCGGCCGCCAGGCCTCACCCAGATTCGCGCCCTCGATCACCACCGGTGCGTCATTCACCAGGGTGGCAGGTGTGAAGCCCTTCTCCAACGCCGCAGAGTACAGAAACGGTTTGAAACTGGAGCCCGGCTGCCGCTCGGCCTGCAGCACACGGTTGAATTTGCTCTGGTAGAAGTAGAATCCGCCTGTCAGCGCGGCCACCGCGCCATCATTCGGTTTGAGCGCGACCAGCGCTCCTTCCACTGCCGGCAGCTGCGACAAGCCCCAGTGCGTGTCCGCTATCGGCTCGATGCGCACGATATCGCCGGGCTTTAAAAATTCCTGCGCCGTCTTCGGTGCCGGGCCACGGCGGTTGTCGTCGATGTAGGGGCGCGCCCAGGACAGTCCCGCCCACGGCAGCTCCAGCGTGCCGTGCTCGGGGTGGAACACGGTCGCGCTCTGCGCGTCGACCTTGAGCACCAGTGCGGCCTGCACGCCTCCCACCTCCGGGCTTCCCTCCAGGGTGCGGGCCCAATCCTCGGGGGTCAGCAGCGGCGTGATCTCGATATGGCGTTCCGGACCGCGGTAACCATGCCGCTTGTCGTATTCCAGCAGGCCTTTGCGCAAGGCCTGATCCCCCGCCACCTGCAATCCCGGATCGAGCGTGGTGTAGACCTTGTAGCCGCCGGTATAGGCCTCTTCGCCGTAACGGTTCACCATCTCCGCGCGCACCATCTCCGCCACATAGGGCGCCTCGATCTCGATCTCGAGGGCGTGACGCTGTGCCGTTTCCGGCTCAGCCAGCGCGGCTTGATACTCCGTGTCAGTCAGATACCCCTGTTGACGCATGCGTTCCAGCACATAATTGCGGCGTTCTGTCGCACGCTCCAGATTGACAATGGGGTTGTATCTGGATGGTGCCTTGGGCAACCCGGCGATCATGGCCATCTGGGCCACGCTCAATTGCTCCACCGTTGCGCCGTAATAAAACTGTGCCGCCGCCGCCACACCGTAGGAACGGTTGCCGCAATAAATCTTGTTGAGATAGAGCGTAAGTATCTCGTCCTTGCTGAACTCGCGCTCGATGCGCAATGCGAGCAGGATCTCCTTGAGCTTGCGCAAAAAGGTCTTTTCGTTGGAGAGGAAGAAATTGCGCGCCACCTGCATGGTGATGGTGCTGCCACCCTGACGTTTTTCGCCAGTCTTCAGCAGCGCCACTGCCGCGCGCAATAGTCCCTGATAATCGACCCCGGGATGCTGATAGAAGCGATCATCTTCCGCTGCCAGCACGGCCTGCGCCAGGGACACAGGTATCTGGGAAAACTCCAGCGGCAGACGCCGCATCTCCCCAAACTCGCCGATCAATCGGGCGTCGCTGGTATAGACACGCAGCGGCACCTGCAGGCGCACATCGCGCAGACCCTCGGCCGGCGGAATTTGCGGCTCAATATAGAGATAGAGGGCCAGCAGCCCGGCGGCCAGCAGCGTGATCCCCGCAAATACCGCCGCCAGCGTAAACCCGAACAACTTCAGGAGTGGATTCATTTAGTCTTCCCCGCAGCAACTCTGCGGGCACATAATCCAAGGGTTTCTCAACCAATCAGGAGAGGCATTCCTCATCCTTGCGAAGCCGCACACAGGACACATCCGCATACGGCAGTACCCGTTAACTCAAACCTGACACCGGCCTAAAGCATCAGACTAACGGCGTACGGCATCAGTATAGACTGCTGTCACAGAATACGAAATATGTTGATTTTCTACATTATTGATCTATAGTTTTGGCTGGTATTTAATGCACCGAACCACGAATACCGCATAACCACGCCCAATCCAAGGGGAAAATTCGTGCTACAGCTTTTCGGCCCCCAGCCGCTGGTTGGACTTGATATCAGCTCGACCTCGGTCAAACTCCTCGAGTTGAGCAGGCACAATGGCCACTACCAGGTGGAGAGCTATGCCGTGGAGCCGATTGCGACCGGCGCGGTGATAGAGAAAAGCATCGCCAACCCCGAGACTGTGGGCATGGCCATCCAGCAGGCGGTGAGGCGCTCCCGCACGAACGTCAAGCACGCCGCAATTGCCGTCGCCGGCTCGCACGTGATTACCAAAATCATTGCCCTGCCCGCCACGCTGAATGATGACGACATGGCGACCCAGATTGAACTGGAAGCCGATCACTACATCCCCTACCCGCTGGAAGAGGTCAATCTTGATTTTGAGGTCATCGGCCCCTCTGAACGTGACCCCGGCATCGTCGATGTGCTGTTAGCCGCCTCGCGCCGGGAAAACGTGGACAAGCGTGTCGCCGCCGTAGAACTGGGCGGGTTGACCGCCAAGATAGTTGATGTCGAGGCCTACGCCGCAGGCAGCGTCGTGGTGCTGATGGCCCAGCAGATGAAAAGCCTGGCGACAGCCCCGGTCATTGTCGTATTCGACATCGGCGCCACCATGACCAGCCTGACCGTGCTCGACCGCCTCAAAATCGTGTACACGCGCGAGCAGGGCTTCGGCGGCAAACAACTCACTGAGGAAATCCAGAACCGTTACGGTTTATCCTACGAAGAGGCCGGACGCGCCAAACGTCAGGGCGGACTGCCCGAGGACTATGAAACCGAGGTGCTCATCCCCTTCAAGCAGGCGATGGCGCAACAGATTGCCCGCTCACTACAGTTCTTTTTTTCTTCCAGCCAATACAATAGCGTAGACCACATCCTGCTCGCGGGCGGCAACGCGCTCATCCCAGGCATCGCCAAACTCATCGAAACCGAGATTGGCGCCACCACCTCGATTGCCAATCCGTTTATCGGCATGACCCTGGCCACGGGCATCAATGCCCAGGCCCTGACCAATGACGCACCCGCACTGCTGGTTGCGTGCGGGCTTGCGCTACGGAGCTTCGACTAGCCATGGCGCACATCAATTTACTCCCCTGGCGCGAGACACGGCGCAAGGAGCGCGAGCGCGAGTTTGCCGGGATAGCGGGCGGAGCGGCGCTACTAGCCGCCGCAGTCATTTTGTACGCCCACGTCCAGATCGGCAGCATGATCGAATCCCAGCAGTCGCGCAACGCTGTACTCACCCGTGAAATTGCCGAACTGGATAAAGCGATTGCCGAGATCAAGACTCTGGAGGCAGAAAAGTCAGACTTGCTGGCGCGCATGGACGTCATCCAGGATCTGCAACTGAGTCGTCCGGAAATCGTGCACCTGTTCAGTGAGCTCGCCACCACCCTCCCGGAGGGCGTGTATTACACCGCCATCAAGCGCGAGGGGGCGGGCGTCACCGTGGGCGGCGTAGCACAATCCAATGCCCGCGTCTCCACCCTGATGCGTAACATGGAGAGCTCGCCCTGGCTGGAAAAACCGGCGCTGGATGTGATCGAAACCAGTGAAAAAGACAGGATACGCAGCCCGAGCTTCATCCTGCGCGCGAACCAGACACCCAGCAGTCACCGCAAAGCTGCTGTCAGCGCAACAGATGCCGACCAGCAAGCTGGAAAGCAGCCATGAAACTCTCCGACCTGCAAACTCTCGACTACCAGGATACAGGCAATTGGCCCAAGCCTGTTAAGGCCTTGGCCATCGCACTCGTGTTTAGCGCCGTGCTGGGTGCGGGCTACTGGTTCGATACCAGCAGCCAATGGGAAATGTTGCAGGTGGAACGCTCCAAGGAGAATGGACTCAGACAGACGTTCGAATTCAAGCAGTCCAAGGCGGCGAACCTTGATGCGTACAAACAGCAGCTGGCGGAAATGAAACAATCCTTCGGCGCCATGCTGCGTCAGCTGCCCAGCAAGGCCGAGGTCGCCGACCTGCTGGTGGACATCTCCCAGACCGGACTTGCAAGCGGACTTGAGTTTGAGCTGTTCAAGCCTGAAGCCGAGCTGCACAAGGATTTCTATGCCGAGCTTCCGATCACGATCAAGGTCACAGGCGACTATCACAAATTCGGCAACTTTGTCAGCGGTGTTGCGGCACTGCCACGCATCGTCACCCTGCATGACGCCACCATCAGCCACGCATCTGACAAGGACACGCGCCTGGTGATGTCGATTACAGCCAAGACCTATCGCTATATCGCGGACGACGAGGCTCCGGCTGCGGCCACGGCTGGACAGGGCGCACCATGAACGTGCGGCGCGCATACCCGGTTGCGCTCGTCGTGTTCGGCATGGCGCTGAGCGGCTGCGGCGCAAGCATGGATGACTTGCACCGCTATATCGCAGAGATCAATGCGCGGCCCCCAGGCAAGATCGAAGCATTGCCTCAGATCAAACCCTATGAGACGTATGCCTATCCGGCCAACCTGCGCGACCCCTTCATCCCCACGGTGGAGTCGACTATGGCTGCCTCCGGGAGTGGCCCGCGTCCAGACCCGAACCGCCACAAGGAAGTATTGGAAGACTTCCCCCTGGATACGCTACGTCTGGTCGGCAATCTGGAACGCGCCGGCGAGGCGTGGTCGCTCATCAAGGCGCCGGACAGCTCCGTACACCGTGTGCGCAAGGGTAACTATCTGGGCCAGAACGATGGCCGCATCATCCATGTCACCGATCAGGGCATCGAACTGATCGAACTCATCGAAGACGGGCAGGGCGGCTGGATCGAACGCCAAGCCTCGTTGACACTCAGCGACGACACTACAGAGGGGGGTAAAAAATGACCCTGACAACCATGCAGAACAACCTGAACACCCGCAGCCGGGAAAGTCGCGCCCTGCCTCTACTGATGTATGGTTTCATGCTCCTCTTCGCCGGCGCCGGTCTGGCAACCTCCGCTCCCGTGCATGCCGCAGAAGCGGAACCGATCACCACCCTGCAAGACATCAGCGTCACCACACTGTCCGGCAACCGTGTGCAGTTCAAGCTCCGCATGGACAGCACGCCACCGCCACCGATCAGTTTCACCATCGACAACCCGGCGCGTATCGTGCTCGACTTCCCTCGCACCACACATGCGCTTGCCAAAAACAGCCAAACCATCGGCATCGGGCTGGCCAAGAGCATCAACATCGCCGAGGCCAAGGGCCGCACCCGCGTGGTCTTGAACATGGTACAGCTTGCCGCCTATGAAACACGCATTGAGGGCAATGACGTCTACCTCACACTCGAAGCTGCGCCCGCTGCTGCACAGGCACAGGCCAGCACACCTGCGACATCCGGCAAGCCCGTACCTACGACAGCGACAAACACCGGCGGCGCGCGGCATGCCGTCACCAACATTGATTTTCGTCGCGGCGAGAAGGGCGAAGGGCGCATCCTGATAACGCTGTCTGATCCGTCCACGGGTGTCGACCTGCGCGAGGAAGGCGGCAAGATACTGGTGGACTTCCTCAACAGCAGCGTGCCCGAAAACCTGCAGCGACACCTGGATGTGCTCGACTTCGCCACCCCGGTGCAGACCATCGATACCGCCGCACAGGGCAGCAATGTGCGCATGACCATCACGCCGCTGGGTGCATACGAACACCTTGCCTACCAGTCAGGCGACATTTTTACCATCGAAGTCAAACCGCTCACCAAGGAGCAGCAGGACGTCGCCAAAAAGGAAAAAGGCTACACCGGCGAAAAACTTTCACTCAACTTCCAGAATATCGAAGTACGCGCCGTGCTGCAGCTGATTGCCGACTTCACCGGCCTCAACCTGGTCACCAGCGATACCGTGCAGGGCAACCTCACCCTGCGCCTGAAAAACGTGCCGTGGGATCAGGCCCTTGATATTATTCTGAGAACCAAGGGCCTCGCCATGCGCCAGCACGGCAATGTACTCCAGATCGCCCCCAGCGAGGAGATTGCGGCGCGCGAAAAGCTTGAGCTGGAGTCACAGAAGCAGGTAGCGGAACTCGCGCCCTTGCGCTCGGAATTTATCAGCGTCAATTTCGCCAAGGCCTCAGACATTGCCGCCTTGCTCAAGGCCAAGGAAAATTCACTGCTCTCGCCGCGCGGTAATGTCGCGGTGGACGAACGCACCAACACCCTGCTGGTACAGGATGTCTCGGACAAGCTGGCAGAGATCAGAAAGCTGGTCATCACGCTGGACGTGCCCCAGCGCCAGGTGCTGATTGAATCGCGGGTGGTGATCGCGGACGACAATTTCAGCAAGGACCTGGGCGTGAAGTTCGGGATAGGCGAAAACCCCAAGCCGCAGACTACGGGCACAACGGTGACAACGTCCGGCACGCTGGCGGGGGCTACTAGCACCAGCACCCCCACTCTCGCTCAGAGGCTCAATGTAAACCTCCCGCTGGCGACCGGAGCCCCCACGATAGCCCTGGCCATCGCCCGCCTGCCCTATGGCATCCTGCTGGATCTGGAGCTCTCCGCCCTGCAGAAGGAAAATCGCGGCGAGGTCATCTCCAATCCACGCGTGGTCACGGCCAACCAGAAGGAGGCCTACATCGAGCAAGGCGAGGAGATCCCGTACCTGGAGGCGAGCTCCAGCGGCGCCACGACAGTCACGTTCAAGAAAGCGGTGCTCTCTCTCAAGGTGAAGCCGCAGATCACGCCGGACAACCACATCATCATGGATCTTACGGTGAACAAGGACGCGCGCGGCGATACTATCATTCTGCTGTCCGGCTCAGCGGTACCCGTCATCAACACCAAGCAGGTCTCCACCCAGGTGCTGGTGGACAACGGCGAGACCATTGTACTGGGCGGCGTGTATGAACAAACCATCAGCAAAAAAACGGATCGTGTGCCGTTCCTGGGCGACCTGCCCTATATCGGCTTTTTGTTCAAGCGGGAATTCAATACAAATGACAAAAACGAATTGCTGATCTTCGTGACGCCCAAAATTCTGGAGGACAATCTGCGGCTGTAATAAATCCACCCCACAACAACGGCAAGCGCCCGCACCCCGGGCGCTTGCTTTCCCTGCCGATACCGGCAAAGATGCCGCATGACCCTGCACGCCATCCCACTCAAGCGCGGCAACCTGTTCCTGATCGGGCCGATGGGCGCGGGCAAGACCACTGTCGGGCGCGAGCTCGCGCGCCACCAGCATCTCGGCTTCCATGACAGCGATCATGAGATCGAGCATCGCACCGGCGCCAGCATACCGCTCATCTTCGAGCTGGAAGGCGAGGCCGGATTTCGCGCCCGCGAAAAAACCATGCTGGCCGAACTGGTGCAGCAGGAGCACATGGTGCTCGCCACCGGTGGCGGCGCCATACTCGACCCCGCCAACCGCGCCGGACTCGCCGCACACGGCACCGTAATCTACCTGCGCGCACCGGTCGAGCACCTGCTCAGACGCATCGGCAGGGATACCCACCGGCCACTCCTGCACACCGAAAATCCGCGCGCCCGCCTTGAGCAGCTGCTACAGGAACGTGACCCGTTGTATCGTGAAATCGCTGACCTGGTGATCGAAACCCATCGGCGCCGGACACCGAGCGTGGTCAATGAGATCCTGCGTTGCATCAGCCCACAGCCGCTGCAGAATGACGTAAAATAGAACTCCCCCATCAAGACATCGCCCATGCCCACACTGCATCTCGAGCTCGGATCACGCAGTTACCCGATCTGCATCGGCCCCGGCCTGCTGGGCCGCCGGGATGCCATTGCGCCCTACGTCGCCGGACAACAGGTGATGGTGGTGACCAACGAGACCGTGGCGCCGCTGTATCTTGACCGGACACTGGCCGGGCTGAAGGATTTCCAGTGCGACTACGTGGTGCTGCCCGATGGCGAGCAGCATAAAACCCTGGCGACCCTCGATACGATTTTCACCGCCCTGCTCAGCCGGCGCCACAACCGCAGCACCACACTGGTCGCGCTCGGCGGCGGCGTGATCGGCGACCTGACCGGTTTTGCGGCCGCGAGCTATCAGCGCGGCGTGAACTTCATCCAGATTCCCACCACGCTGCTGGCACAAGTAGACTCCTCGGTCGGCGGCAAGACCGGCGTGAATCATCCGCTCGGCAAAAACATGATCGGCGCCTTTTATCAGCCACGGCTGGTGCTGGCAGATACCGACACCCTCAGCACACTGCCCGAGCGCGAACTGGGCGCGGGCATTGCCGAGGTCATCAAATACGGCCTCATCCGCGACGCCGGGTTCTTCGCCTGGCTGGAGCAAAATATCGAGGCGCTGCGGGCACGCGACCCTGCCGCGCTGGCCTACGCCATCGAGCGCTCCTGCCGCAACAAGGCCGAGGTGGTGGCGCGCGATGAGCGCGAAAGCGGCGAACGCGCGCTGCTCAACTTCGGTCACACCTTCGGTCACGCCATCGAGACCGGCCTGGGTTACGGGGTCTGGCTGCACGGCGAGGCGATCGCCGCCGGCATGGCGCTGGCCGCCGACCTCTCCCGCCGCCAGGGCTGGCTTACGGCATCTGACCAGCAGCGCATTGTGAACTTGCTGGCGCGGGCGCAGCTCCCAACCCAGGCCCCCGCAGCGCTCGCCAGCGAGCGGCTGCTTGAACTCATGGCCGTCGACAAAAAGGTGAGCGGCGGCAAATTACGCCTGATACTGCTGCAGGCCATCGGTCACGCCGTCATCAGCGCCGACTTCGACCCGCAACTGTTGCGCGCGACACTGGACACCTGCCGCACCGAACAGCCGCTGGCCATGCCCGCATGACGCTCGCCCCTTATGCCGCTCACCCGGAACAGACACGCGGCCGTCAGCATGCGGAACCCGCACCTGCGTACCGCAGCGAGTACCAGCGCGACCGTGACCGCATCGTCCACAGCGCAGCCTTCCGCCGCCTGGAATACAAGACGCAGGTATTCGTTAATCATGAAGGCGACATGTTCCGCACCCGCCTTACCCACTCCATCGAGGTGGCGCAGATCGCGCGCTCGGTAGCACGTGCGCTGGCACTCAACGAAGACCTGGCCGAGGCCATCGCACTTGCCCATGACCTCGGTCACACACCGTTTGGCCACGCCGGACAGGACGCGCTCAACCTGTGCATGCGCGAATTTGACGGCTTCGAGCACAACCTGCAATCGCTGCGCGTGGTAGACGAGCTGGAAGAGCGCTACGCCGATTTCTGCGGACTGAATCTCACCTTCGAAACCCGCGAGGGCATACTCAAGCACTGCTCGCTCGCCAAGGCGCGCGAACTGGGCACGATCGGCGAACGCTTTCTGCACAAGCACCCACCGGGCCTGGAGGCACAACTGGCCAATATCGCGGACGAGATCGCCTACAACAGCCATGATGTCGATGACGGCCTGCGCGCTGGTCTGATCACGCTCGATCAACTCAACAGCGTCGAGCTGTTTCGCGAGCAACACACGGAGGTTCTGCGCGCCCATCCTGCGCTGGCCGAGCGCCGTGCCATACACGAAACGGTACGGCGGCTGATCAATCGCCAGATCGTCGACCTGGTCGAAACCAGTCGCCAGCGCCTGCAGGCGGCCTCACCTGCCGACAGTGACGCAGTGCGCCTCCACCCCGAGGCCCTCATCGGCTTCAGCCCGCACATGCGTGAACGCAGCCTGGAGTTGAAACGCTTTCTGCGCGAGCAGCTTTACCGCCACTTTCGCGTCACGCGCATGACCACCAAGGCCGCGCGCACGGTGAGTGCGCTGTTCGAGGCCCTGATGACCGATATCGGGCTGTTGCCGCCTGAGTTTTCCACCAAGGCGGTGACCCTGGAGCACACACTGGGCCGTACCGGACGTGCCCGCGCGGTAGCGGATTACATCGCCGGCATGACTGACCGCTATGCCATCGCTGAATACCATCGCCTGTTCAACCCCTCGGAGTCTTCCTGACCAAGCACTCGCGTACAGCAGCGCCCGCAACGCAAGCCTGCACACCGGCCTCCCGCTGACACCCAAGGCGCTGTCTGCATTGAGCAGAAACCCCGCCAGCGCTATACTGTCAGGCCCGTTGCGTGTCAGGGCCACTTTGGCCCGTACGGCGTCGCCCGGGCCGGACATTGAACGACGCACCCATGCAGACTACAGACACACTCCACAGCAGCCTCTACCGCCCCGCATTTGAGCATGACAATTGTGGCTTTGGCCTCATTGCCCAGATGGACGGCACGGCCAGTCACTGGCTGGTGCAGACGGCCATCGATTCGCTGGCCTGCCTGACACATCGTGGCGCCATCGCGCCTGACGGCAAGACCGGTGACGGCTGCGGGCTGCTGATCAAGAAACCCGATGGCTTTTTCCGCGCCGTGGCCGGTGAGCTGAACCTGGCGCTCGCCCGGCATTACGCCGTGGGGGTGGTCTTTCTGCATCAGGATGACACCCGCGCCGAGGCGGCTCGAAGCGCACTTGCGCAGGCGTTGCAGACGGAAGGCCTGAGCGTCGCTGGCTGGCGCAGCGTGCCGACACAGCCAGAGGCCTGCGGCGCGGAAGCACTCAAGACCCTGCCGCACATCGAGCAGGTCTTCGTCAACGCCCCCGACAACTGGGACGAGGCCCGCTTCGAGCGTCACCTGTACATTGCCCGGCGCCGGGCCGAAAAAGCCATCAGCACCGACGACACTTTTTATATCCCCAGCCTCTCGTGCCGCGTGATTTCCTACAAGGGTCTGGTGATGCCCGCCAACCTGCCGCTGTTTTACTCCGACCTGCGCGACCAGCGCTTCGAGTCGGCGCTCGCCGTCTATCACCAGCGCTTCTCCACCAATACCTGGCCGCAATGGCGGCTGGCCCAGCCGTTTCGCTATCTCGCGCACAATGGCGAGATCAACACTGTGCAGGGCAACCGCAACTGGTCCGTGGCGCGCGGCATGAAATTCAGCAGCCCGCTGCTGCCCGACATGGATGCGGTGCGGCCACTGGTCTCCATGACCGGTTCCGACTCCTTGAGCCTCGACAACATGGCGGACGCGCTCATCGCGGGCGGCATGGATCTGTTTCACGCGATGCGGCTGCTGATTCCGCCGGCGTGGGAAAACGACCAGACCATGGATCCGGAGCTGCGTGCGTTTTACGAATATCACTCCATGCACATGGAGCCGTGGGACGGCCCCGCCGGCATCGTGATGACCGACGGGCGCTACGCCGCCTGCCTCATGGACCGTAATGGTTTGCGGCCGGCGCGTTACGTCATTACGCGCGACCGGCACATCACGCTGGCCTCCGAAGTGGGCGTGTACGACTACGCGCCGGAAGACGTGGTGGCCAAGGGCCGGCTCAAGCCCGGCCAGATGATTGCGGCCGATACCGACACCGGTCAGTTGCTGCTGCCGGCAGACATCGACGCCCTGCTCAAGGCACGTCATCCCTACGCGGCCTGGCTCAAGCAACACGCACAGGCGCTGGTGACGGCGCAGGACGACAACCCCGAGCCGATGCTGGACAAGGCCACGGTGCTCATCCACCAGAAGCTGTTCAACGTGAGCTTCGAGGAGCGCGACCAGGTGCTGCGCGTGCTCGCGGAAAGCGGCCAGGAGGCCATTGGCTCGATGGGCGACGACACGCCGATGGCGGTGCTGTCGCAGCAGGTGCGCTCGCCCTACGATTATTTCCGCCAGCAGTTCGCGCAGGTCACCAACCCGCCGATCGACCCGCTGCGCGAGCAGATCGTGATGTCGCTCCAGACCTGCTTTGGGCGTGAGCGCAATCTGTTTGAGACGCGGCCTGAGCACGCCCGCCGCCTCACCGTGGCCTCGCCGGTGTTGTCGGAGGGCCAGTTCGCCGCGCTGGTGAACCAGACCGATCCCGACTACGCCGTCGCACGCATCGACCTCAATTATTCCACCAGCGGCACCTTGCGCGCGGCCATTGAGCAGGTATGCGATGCAGCAGAACAGGCCGTAAAAAACGGCAACGTAATACTGGTGCTGTCAGACCGCGCTATCGGCAAGGACACGCTGCCCATTCACGCGCTGCTCGCCACCGGCGCAGTGCATCATCGTTTGATCAAGGCCGGGTTACGCTGCGACGCCAATCTGGTGATAGACACCGGCACCGCGCGCGACCCGCACCACATCGCGGTACTGATCGGCTACGGCGCGACTGCAGTCTTGCCGTATCTCGCCTACGAATGCCTGCGCGACATGATGCGCGACGGCGAGATCGTGAGCCGGGACGTGCACAAGGTGCTGGGCGCTTACCGCAAGGGCGTGGACAAGGCGCTCTACAAGATCATCTCCAAGATGGGCATCGCGACCATCGCCAGCTATCGCGGCGCGCAACTGTTCGAGGCGGTCGGCCTGCACGACGAGGTCGTCGAGTTGTGCTTCCGCGACACGGTGAGCCGCCTGCAGGGCACCGATTTCGCCGAACTCGAATCCGACCAGCGCTGGCTGGCGAAGTACGCCTGGAACCCGCGCAAGCCGCTGGCGCAGGGCGGCCTGCTCAAGTTCATCTACGGCGGCGAGTATCACGCCTACAACCCGGACGTGGTGATCACGCTGCAAGCCGCGGTGAAGACCGGCGACTACGGCAAATATCTGGAGTACGCGAAACTCGTCAACGAGCGCCCCGTCGCCATGCTGCGCGACATGCTGGTGCCGCGCGACGACGTCACGCCGATCCCCGTCGAAGAAGTCGAAGCGGAAGAGGCCATCCTGCCGCGCTTCGACAGCGCTGGCATGTCGCTGGGCGCGCTGTCGCCCGAGGCGCA
>CAMTVY010000008.1:0-103830 GCA_947085325.1 uncultured Gammaproteobacteria bacterium
CTTGTATCTTTTCTCTGAGGTTTTATGGTACCCACAGAAGGTCAGCGCGAAGGCAGTCTTGAGGCGCCCACCCGTCATGCCCTGGACTGGAAAAATCCCGAGTTTTACAACGAAACCGCACTCCAGCACGAGTTGGAGCGGGTGTTCGATATTTGCCACGGTTGTCGCCGTTGTTTCAATCTGTGCCAGTCGTTTCCGACGCTGTTCGATGCCATCGACGAGTCACCCACGATGGAGCTCGATGGTGTAGACAAGAAGGTGTATTGGGAGGTGGTGGATCACTGTTACCTGTGTGACATGTGCTTCATGACCAAGTGTCCTTATGTGCCGCCGCATGCCTTCAACATCGATTTCCCGCACCTCATGCTGCGCGCCAAGGCGGTAAAGTACCAGCAGGGCAATGTCAAAACGCGTGACAGGATTCTTACCAGTACCGACACCGTAGGCAGGCTGGCGGGCATCCCTGTGGTGGTGCAGGTGGTGAATGCCGTCAACAAGAACAAGGTGGCGCGTAAACTTCTCGACCAGGCCCTGGGGGTGCATCCGGAGGCCTTTGTGCCGGAGTATCACAGTGACACGCTACGCAAACGCGAGCGCGCCCGCAAACAGCTGGAGACGGCGGCCACCCCGACGCAAAATACGCGCGGCCGCGTGACCCTGTTCGCCACCTGCTACGGCAACTACAACGAGCCGCAACTGGGTATAGACCTGATAGCCATCTTCGAGCACAACGGCATTCCGGTGCGGCTGGCCGAACAGGAACAATGCTGCGGCATGCCCAAGCTGGAGCTGGGGGATCTTGAGGCAGTAGAGCGCGCCAAGCAGGCCAATATTCCGGTGCTGGCAGCGTTGGTAGATGCCGGTTGGGATATTGTCGCCCCGGTGCCCTCGTGTGTGCTGATGTTCAAACAGGAGCTGCCGCTCATGTTTCCGGACGACCCGGACGTCATCAAGGTGAAAAACGCGATTTACGATCCGTTTGAATACCTGATGCTGCGGCACAAGGACGGTGTGCTTAAAACAGATTTCAAAAAACCGCTGGGCAAGGTGTCGTACCACGTGTCATGCCACTTGCGGGTGCAAAACATGGGCCTCAAGACGCGTGATGTATTGCAGTTGGTGCCCGATACCCGGGTGGAGCCAATAGAGCGTTGCTCCGGCCACAATGGCACCTATGCGGTAAAAAGTGAGTTTCATGCCCATGCGGTGAAGATCGGCAAGCCGGTGGTGGATCGCATTGCGAAGGCCGGTGCCGATTACTATACGAGTGATTGCCCGATTGCCGGCCATCATCTGGAGGACGGGCTGGCAAATGGCGCACCGCCCACCCACCCGATCACCCTGTTGCGGATTGCTTACGGAGTCTGAATACCATGGCCAATGAAGGTTATCACGAAGCAGTTGAAGCATTGAGTAACGAAACCCGCGACATGCACCGCGCCATCATTTCGCTGATGGAGGAGCTGGAGGCGGTGGACTGGTACAACCAGCGCGTGGATGCCTGCACCGACGACGAACTGCGTGCGGTGCTGGCGCATAACCGTGATGAGGAAAAGGAGCACGCAGCGATGATGCTGGAGTGGATACGGCGGCGTGATCCGGTGTTCGACAAGGAGTTGCGTGACTATCTGTTTACCGACAAGCCGCTGGTCGCGCTTGAGGCCAGGCATAAGTCGTGAAGGGGATGCAAGACATGAAGAAGCTCAGCCGTGCCATGCTGTACCCGCTTGAGCAGTATGCGCGCATGCGCAACGAATTCCGCGCCAAGGTGATGGAGCACAAAACGCACAGGCGCGTGCCGGTAGGGCCGCACGCCACGCTCTACTTTGAAGACCAGCTTACCATGCACTACCAGGTGCAGGAGATGCTGCGTGTAGAACGCATCTTTGAGGAAGAGGGGATACTCGAGGAGATTGAGGCCTATAACCCGCTGATACCGGACGGAAGCAACTGGAAGGCGACGTTCATGATTCAGTATGACGACGAGCAGGAGCGCCGCGCCGCGCTGGCCAGTATGATAGGCATTGAAGACCGTGTGTGGGTAAAGGTAGCCGGCCATGAGCATGTGTGGGCGATTGCCGATGAAGATCTGGAGCGCGAGAACGCGCAAAAGACCTCGTCAGTACATTTTCTGCGTTTTGAGCTGACGCCGGCGATGGTAGTCGCGGCCAAGGCTGGTGTCGCCATCGGTGTGGGCATAGAACATCCCGCCTATTGCCATCAGGTCGATCCCATTGCCGACGATGTGCGCGTGTCATTAGTGCAGGATCTGGCCTGAACCCTGTGCGTATACTGCCGCTGCTGCTGCTGTTTCTGGCGACGTTGCTGCCGGGCACGACCGGGGGGGCGGCACCGTATGAGAATGACGACGACGAACCCGCGCCGTGGACAGAGGATGTCAAGCCATTGCCTGCGCCACCCCATGAGGATGATCTCATTCCGCTTGCCGTGGATGGGCCACAGCGCAACTTCAAACACTATATTGACGGCAAATCCCTCGCGACCCACGTCGATGGCGTGGTTACCTACACCACCGTCATCGCCTCAGACAGCGGTGCGAAAAACATCCTGTTTGAAGGCATACGCTGCGACATGGGGCGTTACAAGACCTATGCCTACGGTAACGGCGCCGGCGGCTTTCAGCCAAGCCTGGCGTCCTCCTGGCAAAAGATACTCACCCGCAGCGGGCCCACCAACTACCGCAGCGAGCTGCTGCGCTACTATCTGTGTGATGCGCGCGGGTTTCCGCTCCAGCCGGAAGCCATTATTGAGCGCCTGAAGCAACCGAACCCCCCGCGCAACAACGGCTGACCATGGCAGCTGACTACGACGCCTCCGCCATTGAAGTCCTGAGCGGGCTCGATCCGGTGCGGCGGAGGCCCGGCATGTATACCGACACCACGCGGCCGAATCATCTTGCGCAGGAAGTGATAGACAACAGCGTGGACGAAGCGCTCGGCGGTCATGCCGCGCGCATTGAGGTGACGTTGTACCAGGATGGTTCGCTCGAAGTGCGCGACGACGGGCGCGGCATGCCGGTGGACAGCCATCCCGAGGAGAAAATATCCGGCGTGGAGCTCATCCTCACGCGCCTGCATGCGGGCGGAAAGTTCAGCGGCAAGGTCTATCGCTTCTCCGGCGGTCTGCACGGCGTGGGCGTGTCGGTGGTGAACGCGCTGTCGAAAAAACTGGAGGTCTGGGTACGGCGCGGCGGCAAGGAATATCACATGAGCTTTGCCGGCGGCGACAGGCGTTCTCCGCTCAAGATTGCCGGTACCGTGGCGAAAAACAATACCGGTACCACGCTGCGCTTCTGGCCGGATGAAAAATATTTCGATGTGCCGAAATTTTCCGTATCGCGCCTGAAGCATCTGCTGCGCGCCAAGGCGGTGTTGTGTCCGGGCCTGTACGTGAGCTTCAGCGATGAGGCCAGTGGTGAGCAGGAAAGCTGGCGCTACGACGACGGCATCAAGACCTATCTGGCTGAAGCGTTGCAAGGCGCGCTTATATTGCCCGCAGAGCCTTACGCAGGCTCCATGCAGGGCAACAGCGAGGCAGTAGAGTGGGCTCTGGCGTGGGTGCCTGAGGGCGGCGAGATCATCGCCGAGAGTTACGTCAACCTGATTCCAACTGCGCAGGGCGGCACCCATGTGAACGGATTGCGCGCCGGCCTGACGGAAGCGATGCGTGACTTCTGTGAATTCCGCAGTCTGCTGCCGCGCGGCGTGAAGCTCGCCCCCGAGGACGTGTTTGACAGGTGCAGCCATGTGCTGTCGGTAAAGCTGCTCGATCCACAGTTCTCCGGCCAGACCAAGGAGCGTCTGACCTCGCGCGAGTGTGCCGCTTTTGTCGGCGGGGTGGTGAAAGACGGCTTCAGCCTGTGGCTGAATCAGCACATCGAAGTGGCCGAGAGCATCGCCCAGCTTGCCATCAACAATGCGCAGCGCCGTCTGCGTGAAAGCAAGAACGTGATACGCAAGAAAATCGTCAGCGGTCCGGCGTTGCCGGGCAAGCTCGCCGACTGCACCTTGCAGGATCTGAATCAAACCGAGCTGTTTCTGGTAGAGGGCGACTCTGCGGGCGGTTCGGCCAAGCAGGCGCGCGATCGCCTGTTTCAGGCCATACTGCCGCTGCGCGGCAAAATACTGAATACATGGGAGGTCGAGCCGGGCACGGTATTGTCTTCGCAGGAGGTGCACGACATCGCCGTCGCCATCGGGGTCGATCCCGGCTCGGACGATCTCGAAGGCCTGCGCTACGGCAAGATCTGCATCCTGGCGGATGCGGATTCCGACGGCGCCCACATCGCCACGCTGTTGTGTGCGCTGTTTGTGAGGCATTTTCACCCGCTGGTGGAGGCGGGCCGCATTTACGTCGCCATGCCGCCGCTGTACCGCATCGATGTCGGCAAAGAGGTGTATTACGCCCTGGATGAGGCCGAAAAACAGGGCGTGCTGGATCGGATCGCGGCAGAAGGCAAAAAAGGCAAAATCAACGTGCAGCGCTTCAAGGGGCTGGGCGAGATGAACCCGGCACAACTGCGCGTAACCACCATTGCCCCCGAGACCCGGCGCCTGCTGCAGCTCACGGTGCAGTCCGGCGACAACACCGCGCAACTCATGGACATGCTGCTGGCCAAGAAGCGTGCCGCCGACCGCAAGCACTGGCTGGAACAGAAGGGTGACCTGGCCTCTGCTGTTGTGTAACCCCAGGCAATTTGTGCCCGCCCCGCAGTATTACTGCTCAGGTGCAGAATCCTCCTAAAGTTTCTCCCCGATGTCCCGATAACCAGTCCGTAGAGCAATTGCTGACCCGACCCGGGCCAGCTTGTACTTAACTTGCAAGCTCAGCCAAACAGGCTCGGGCGGATTAGGAGAAATAAAATGCCTCAAATCATTAATACCAATGTGCCTTCATTGAATGCACAGCGTAACTTAAACACCAACCAGACGCAGTTGGCTACCTCTCTGCAACGCTTGTCCTCGGGCCTGCGCATTAACAGCGCCAGGGACGATGCAGCCGGTCTCGCCATTTCCGAGCGTTTCACGGCGCAGATTCGGGGTAACGTGCAGGCATCGCGTAATGCGAATGACGGCATCTCGCTGGCGCAGACGGCTGAGGGCGATCTGGCTCAGGTCACCAACAACTTGCAGCGTATTCGTGAGCTGGCAGTGCAATCCGCCAACGCTACCAACAGCGATTCAGACCGTGCCGCGCTGCAGTTGGAAACAACCCAGTTGATTGCCGAGATTGACCGTGTTGCCGCTAATTCAGCGTTCAACGGTGTCAAGTTGCTGGACGGCTCGTTTAGCGCCCAGCAATTCCAGGTGGGCGCCAACGGTACCGCCAACGACCGCATTACGCTGGACTCCATTGCCAGCGCCCGCACTTCGGTATTAGGCGGCGCCACGACTTATGCCACGTCAGTTGTTGGCAGTGGCGTTGTAACGTCAAATGCCCTGGCTTCAGGCGACGTCGTGATTAACGGTACCGGCATCGGTGCCGCAACAGCAGGCGCCGCCGGCCAAACCACAGATAGCGCCTTCTCAAAAGCAGCGGCGATTAACCTCCTGACCGGCACTACCAATGTGACCGCCACAGCGGGCGCCGTGAACGTGGCCGGCATCGCCGCGACGACGACATTTACAGCCGCTACAGCCGCTACCGTTGCTGCTGGGAGTGCGCCGACTGCTACGGCTACCACGGTAGTGGGTGGAACAATCTCTGCTTTCGCCGATCTCGCCGATGGCGACATTGTGGTCAGTGGCACTTCAATTACCGGCCTAACTGGCGCAACTGACGTCGCTACGCAGGCCACACTCATTGCAGCCAGAATCAATGCAGCCAGCATCACCAATGTCACCGCAGCTGTCAATGGTTTGGGTACCGGTGTAGATATCACGGATAGCACAGGCGCCAACATCACCATCACTCTCGCTGGCGCTGCAACGCTTGCCAATACCGGCTTTACTACCGGCACCAACCAGGCAGCCAACACGTTTGCGGCGCTGAGTGGCACCGATCTTGTCGTTGGGGGCAATCAAGTTGCCGTAACCCAGACCATTGGCACTGCAGCAGCCCATGCGGCCAAGATCGAAACAGCCATTGAGCTGATTTCCGGCTACACCGCATCGGTCAGCGGCGGTAATGTTGTAACGGCTTCGCGTACCGATGGTACCAACTTCACCGTTACGACCGCCAACGACGGCGCGGCCTCTTCTGGTTTTGCCGCCTCGACCACCAGCACCAACGGTGTTGCCGCCACTAACACACTGACTGCACTTTCTTCCGGCGACCTTACGATTAACGGCGTGAGCATCGGCGGCGTTTCCTCGACAACTACCGCAGCGCAGCGTGGAACCGATCTGGCGGCAGTGATTAACGCGGCGACGTCAACGACCGGTGTCACCGCAACTGCGGCGGCATCAGGTGCGTTGTCGCTGGTAGCGGCCGATGGGCGCAATATTACCATCGCTTTTTCAGGAGCAGCGACAACCGGTACCACCGGCCTTACCGCTGCCACTACCCGTGGCACCCTGACGCTGAGCTCGACGGATGCGGCCGGTATCACGATTGCCGGTAACAACCCGGGCTATGCCGGCCTTACGGCTGCCACGACCGCAGCGACCGCCACAGTCAACGGCGGGTTGTCGCTACTGTCGATTGCGACCTTAGCGGGCGCTAATGCCGCTCTCGCAACCGTCGATGCGGCGCTGGCCACAGTCAATAGCTCACGTGCATCCCTGGGTGCGATACAGAACCGGTTTGCATCTACGGTTGTGAGCTTGCAAACAACGGTCGAGAACCTGAGCGCATCGCGCAGTCGTATTCAGGACGCCGACTTCGCCGCGGAAACCGCCTCGCTCACGCGCTCGCAGATTCTGCAGCAGGCGGGTGTTGCGATTCTGTCGCAAGCCAACTCACTGCCTAACCAGGTGCTACAGCTGTTGCGTTAAGCGGATAGAACGTAGACAGGAACGCGTCCGGGAGATCATCCCCGGACGCACTTCTTAGGCGCAGTGAGAAGAGGTAAACGCCATGCCCACACCTATAGTTACACAGGTGACGGCAACCCGGTCTGCGGGGTTTGGATCTGCGGGACATGGACAACCAGAGCAACAGGCAGGTTCGCGGCAACAATTGCCGGAACAAGCGGACGACCTGCCGGCTGATGCCAGTGTTGAACGGGCAGCCGCACAGGCCACCGAGACCGAGTTAACGCAGGCGGTGAGTCGCTTGAACGACTATGTGCAGAACCTGCGTCGTGATTTACGGTTCAGTATCGATGAGGGAACCGGGCAGACCGTGATTACGGTCACGGACTCGGCAACACAGGAGGTAATACGCCAGATTCCTTCGGAAGAGGCATTGGCCATTGCCTGCAGTCTGGAGACTAATCAGGGTGTGATACTCCGGGCCAAGGCCTGAGCTGCCTTAACTGGTATCGAACTTGCAGATCATTGTGAGGAGCAAGCACACTATGAATCTGGCCGCATCCGTCACATGTGCGTAAAAAAAGAATCAGGGCGGGCGGAGTGATCCGCGTCCCGCCCTGATGTCTTTGTGGGTGTGATGCAGGCAGGGTAAGTTGAGGAAAAACATATGCCGATTACAGCTACAGGTCTCGGTTCCGGGTTAGACGTTAACGGCATCGTCAATCAGTTGATAGGTCTTGAGCAGCAACCCTTGATTGCGCTCGGCCGGAAAGAGGCCGTGTTTCAGGCCAAGATCAGCGCCTACGGCAGCATCAAGAGTGCACTGTCATCCTTCCAGGCCGCAGTGCGCGGTGTCAGCGACATTTCCAGATTCCAGGTTTTCAAGGCCACTTCGGCAGACACCACGCTTTACACCGCGACGGCTTCGAGTGCCGCGGCGGCGGGTGGCTATGGTATCGAAGTGGTTCGCCTCGCCAAGGCGCACAAGATCACCACCGCCGGGCAGGCCAGCAGCACCGCCACGATAGGTGCGGGTACTGCGACTACACTCACCTTTGATTTCGGCACCATCGGTGGCGGCACATTAGGCGTGGATGGTAAATATACCGGCGCGAGCAGGACGTTTGATCTCAACCCGCTCAAGTCCACCAAGACTGTTACTATCGATAGCACTAACAACACACTTGAGGGCATACGCAACGCGATCAACAACGCGAATATCGGTGTGACCGCCACCCTCTTGAATGACGGCAGCGCCAGTACGCCATATCGTTTGGTGCTGACCCCTCATGACACCGGCGCGGCGAACAGTTTACGTGTCGCAGTGTCAGGCGATGCGACCTTGCAGGGTTTGCTGGCCTACGATAGTACGGCAACGCAAAACCTCGCACAGACGGATGCTGCCCAACATGCGAGCCTGAACAATGCCCAGCTCGTGGTGGACGGCTTCACCGTTAGCAAGGCCAGCAATACCGTCACCGATGTGATCGCGGGCGTGACCCTGAACCTGGTCAAGGCCAGCGCAACGGGTGTCGCCACCACGCTCACAGTGGCACGTGATAGCGCCAGTGTAAAGGGCTCCGTCGAATCGTTCGTCAAGGCTTACAACGACATCCAGAAGACCATTACCGGCCTGACGGCTTATAACGCCAGCACCAAGCAGGGGGCGGTACTGCAGGGTGATTCCTCAGCCGTCGGCGTGCTGAACCAGATACGCGGTACGCTCAACAGCCCCATTCAGTTTGCAACCGGCACACTGACGCTGTTGTCGCAAGCCGGGATCAGTTTCCAGAAAGACGGTACCTTGAGCCTGGATAGCACCAAGCTCGATACGGCAATCACCAGTAATGCCAATGACATTGCCAAGCTGTTTGCCGCAGTGGGTACGTCCACGGATAGTCTGGTCAGCTACGCGAGCGCAGCGGCCAATACCAGGCCCGGCAGTTATGCGGTGAATGTCACGACGCTTGCCGCGCGCGGCGCGTATACCGGAGCGGCGACGGCGGCTTTCCCGCTCACGGTAGACGCCACTAACGATAGCTTTGCCGTCAAGGTCAATGGCGTGACCTCAGCCACCCTCGCCCTGGCGCAAGGCAGTTATACCACTGCGGCCGATCTGGCCGCGCAGATACAGGCCAGGATTAATGGCGACAGCGCACTGACGGCGGCAGGGGCGTCCGTGAACGTGACCCACAATGGCACGGCCTTTGTCGTTACCTCCAACAATTACGGTGCGTCCTCCACGGCGGAATTTACCGCCATAGATTCCAGTACCACCGCCAGCCTGGGATTCGCCGTTGGCGCGGGAACGGCGGGGGTCAATGCAGCGGGCAGTATCAATGGCGTCGCCGCCACGGGGGCGGGTCAGTTCCTCACCGGCGCCGCCAGCGATAACGCCGAGGGATTAAAAATACAAGTGCTCGGCGGTGTGACCGGCAGCCGCGGTACGGTAAATTATTCTCAAGGCTACGCTTATCAATTGGATAAATTGGCCGCTATCCTGTTGGGGGCATCGGGCCCGGTCACCAGCCGTACCGAAGGCATCACCAAAAGCATCAAGGATATTGGCACGCAGCGCGATACGATAAATCGTCGTCTGGGAGATGTCGAACGGCGTCTGCGGGCGCAATTTAACAGCCTCGATGCGGCGATATCAAAATTGAAGAGTACAAGTGATTTTCTCACGCAGCAGTTGGGCCAACTGTCACAACTGTCAACCGCGAAATAAACCGGGAAACAATACCCATGGAGCAAAAGGAGTAAACAATGACTTTTTCAGGGGCGCGCAGTGCGCTGAGCAATTACAGCAAGGTCAGGCTGGCGACGGGTGTGAACGGCGCCAGCCCGCACGGCCTCGTTACCATGCTGCTGGACGGCGCATTGGAAAGGATCGCTACGGCGAAAGGACACATGCTGCGTGACGAGACGGCGGAAAAGGGCGTCTGCATCAGCCGCGCTATCGGGATTCTGGACGGATTGCGCACCAGCTTGAATAAGGGTGCGGGCGGTGAACTTGCGGCGAATCTCGACGATTTGTACGGCTACATGGATCGCTGTCTGTTGCGTGCGAATTACGAAAAAAGTACTGGTCTTCTGGATGAAGTATCCGCCCTACTGCTGGAAATCAGAGACGCCTGGGTAGCAATAGCGCAGCAGAACGCTGCGTCGGCCGAGGGTGCCTAGAGGGGGGTGCGTGTATGGATATGACGATGGGATGCCCTGATCACGAGGACAGTGGCTGGAAGCGGCTGCATGATGTGGTGCTGCTGACGCAGGCCATGTACGGAGCAGCTCAGGCCCGCGAATGGGGTGTGTTCACGGAACTGGAGCAGCAACGGGCAGAGGTTCTGGATCATCTCACCCCGTTGGCGCCGCCTTCGGGTGCGGGGAATGGGGGGGTCGCCAAGCATATGCAAGAGCTGTTGCTAATCAACCAGAGTATGCTCAAGCTGGCGGAACAGGAGCGGAGCAGTATTGAGGTCGAGCTAAGGCATTTTCGCGAGTCGCAGCAGGCGCAGCAGGCGTACACCCGAAACCAGTAGCTGGCGGCACCCAATGCTGGCACTATAAGAATCTATATCTGCACAGAAAAGGGCGGCGCGTTATGGATAATCCGGAGACTCACCCTCTTTCAGGCGGCTTGGTGTATGAGGATCGCCTTGCGTTGCTGTGGGGTACGGTAGAGGCAAAGCCAGACGAATCCGAGCGCATTGCGCTGGAAGAGTCCAATCTCGATGTGTTGCACACCCTGTTGATGCTGGGTGACCATCGTAGCGAGCTTGCCGAGGAGCCTGCCAATATGGCGCAGGAACTGGTGCGCATGGACTTCAAGCTCAATCTTGTGCTCGATCTGGTCGGAGAGGTGCTGTCCTACTACCACGATCAGCCTCCCAGGGTGCCGGTGCGATTGGGTATGCAGGGAATTGAGTGGGAGGCGGCCGAAGTCCCTCTTCCGGACACACTTGTCAGCATTGAGCTTTACCTCAGCATGCGCTATCCGCGTGCACTCCGCCTGCAAGGCCGGGTGCGTAGCGTAACGCCATCGGCGCAGGGGAAGCGCGCCGTCGTCATATTTGAGGGCACTGGTGAGGCCGTGCAGGATATGTTGGAGAAAATCATTTTTCGTCATCACCGCCGGAGTATTGCACACGCGCGGCGCAGCGCCACCCCTCGCTGAATCAAGTCCCTGTCTGGCTCTTGCGCTGCCTGGTTCGGGCGCTGTCTTGTGTAATTGCCGGTCACAGGGTATCTTGCTTTCAGGTATCTGTCTTCAATACACTTGCCACATAACTAGAATCTCTATCACAATTTCCGAGGCTGACTGTCGGCTGCTTCCATGATCGATGGAGTAACCGATATGCTTTCGGGCGGCGGCCATGTGTCCATGGCGAGGCCCAGAATATATCAAGGAAAGGAGTCGGATGCCCGCAGTAACGACAATCTTGGTGGTTGAATCGGATGTGGCAAGGCGCAAAGAACTCACGACGATTCTTGAGTTCATCGACCATGCGGTGATTATAGCTGCTGAGTGTAAGCACTGGCGTGAGGTTGCAGGACCACCCGACAGTCTGCATGCCGTATTTCTGGGGAATTGCGGCTCGATGGAGTCACGCGTTGCGGTGCTGAACGAAGTCAAGGAGTGGTCACCACAGATTCCAGTCCTGTTGCTGGTGGGTAGTGCCGATAAGTACAGCCTTTCTCAAGAACTTGTTTCCGGTACCCTTGCGCGCGTAGATGTACCGCTGAAGTACGCACAGCTTAGCTATGCCCTGCAGCAGGCGCAGATTTACCGTGACAGCCGTGAATCGAGCAAGGCGAAAAGGCCGCTGGAGGTATTTCGCAGCCTGGTTGGCAACAGTCGCAGCATTCGCGCGGTACGCAAGCTCATTGAGCAGGTCGCCGAGACGGATGCCACTGTGCTCATATTGGGGGAATCGGGTACCGGCAAGGAGGTGGTGGCGCGTAATATTCATTATCACTCTTCGCGTCGCGACAAACCCTTTGTGCCGGTGAATTGCGGCGCAATCCCGCCCGATCTTCTGGAGAGTGAGTTGTTCGGGCATGAGAAGGGCGCTTTCACCGGCGCCATCTCGGCGCGCCAGGGGCGGTTTGAGCTCGCCGAATCCGGCACCTTGTTTCTGGACGAGATCGGCGACATGGGCTTGTCGATGCAGGTGAAATTGTTGCGCGTTCTGCAGGAGCGCACGTTCGAGCGTGTGGGCTCCAACAAGCAAATCCACGTGAATCTGCGTATCATCGCCGCCACGCACATCAAGCTTGAAGAAGCCATCCGCAGCGGCAGGTTTAGGGAAGACCTGTATTACCGTCTGAATGTGTTTCCCATTGATATGCCCCCGCTGCGCGAACGGGTCGAGGATATCCCGCTGCTGGTCAATGAACTGATTTTGCGCATCGAGCATGAAAAGCGCGGTTCAGTACGGCTGACACCTGCGGCCGTTCTGGTTCTGTGTCAGTATCCATGGACAGGCAATGTGCGTGAGCTTGCCAACCTGATTGAGCGCCTTGCAATCCTGTACCCCTATGGGGTAGTGGATGTGATGGACTTACCCGAAAAGTTCCGTGCGCAGGGGCAGGGGGGCAGCCGCGCCACGTCCGCAGAGGATGAAGAGGTGGCGATACCCGCGTCACCGCTGACTACGCACGATGCTCTGCCACGGTTGCCGCGCAATGGCATTGACCTCAAGGAGCATATGCAGCACATGGAGGTCACGCTGATTCAGCAGGCGCTGGAGGAGTCGAGCGGCGTGGTGGCGCACGCCGCCAATTTGCTCAAGATGCGCCGCACCACGCTGGTGGAGAAGATGCGCAAGCTCGGGCTGAGCCGTGCCGACGCAACGTCGGAATTTTGACAAGTCAGCACGACGAAATGGGGGGCGTAGTTTGTAACCTGCTGTTTTATAGATAGCGAGCAACTGCGGCACAGGTTTTGCAAGACGACCTGTACTATGCAGAGCGAACGCCGACAAGACCCGCACGACACCTCGACCAGCCGTGGCTTGGAACAGGCGTTTGGCGTCTTCAACCAGATATCGGCACAACTCACCACGGCCTATCATGCCCTCGAAGAACGTACGGCACTGCTCAATGCCGAACTTGCCGCAGCGCGCAGTGAGCGTCTGCAACAGCTCACGGAGAAGGAGCGTCTGGCAAGCAGGCTGGAGACACTGCTCAACGCATTGCCCGCTGCTGTCGTTGTGCTTGACGGATCAGGGTGCATCGCTGAATGTAATCCCGTCGCACGTGACTTTCTGGGCGAGCCACTGGTGGGACAGCGTTGGGCCAAGGTTTTTGATCGCGCATTTGTTCCGCGTCTGGTCGAGCATCAGGAACTCAGCCTGCGTGATGGTCGGCGCGTTTATATGTCGCAAAGTACGCTCGGTGTTGAGCCGGGACGCATTCTTCTGTTCAAGGATGTGACTGAAACACGCGTATTGCAGGAGCGGCTTGATCACCATCAGCGCCTTTCAGCCATGGGCGAAATGACCGCCAGCCTTGCCCACCAGATACGTACACCACTGGCGGTGGCACTGCTCTATAGCGAACAACTTCTGAATCCGAATCATGCTCCGCAGGAAGTGGGGCGCTACGCTGAAAAAATACGCTCTCGCCTGGGCCATCTGGAGTCCCTGGTCAACGACATGCTGTTATTTGCACGCGCCGGTAGTGGCGGGGATGTAGAGCCACTGGCAGTTGGATCATTGCTGCATGAGTTTTCGCAGGCAATGGAAACATACGTCTCAACGGGTCAGTGTGCGCTGACCATCGTGGACGAGACGCACGATGCGCTGCTGCACGGTTATCAGCAGGCCTTGCTGAGTGCATTACAGAATCTTGCCACCAATGCCATGCAGGCGTGTGGTGAGAAAACGCAGCTTGTTCTCACCGCGCGGTCTGCCGTTGATGATCAGGGTTGTTCGCAGGTATTGCTTGCGCTCAGTGATAACGGGCCAGGCGTGCCTGCGGAGGTGCGCGAGCGTATTTTCGAGCCGTTTTTTACTACGCGCAGCGACGGCACCGGCCTCGGACTTGCCGTAGTGCAGTCGATCGTGCATGCCCACCACGGCAGCGTGCAGCTTGAGTCTGTACCCGGCAAGGGCAGTACATTTACCCTGAGGTTACCCGTCATTTCCGCTCCGGAAGCGATGGCGAGCGGCACTCAGGCGACGACATTGAATAGCACTTTATCCCGACCCAATTTATCCAACTCTGCAACAAGGAGTACCCCATGAGTTTGTCCACTGTTCTGGTTGTTGAAGATGATGCGTCGTTACGTGAAGCCCTGTGTGACACGTTGCAGCAGGCGGGCTATGGTGTGGCTGCCGCCGCAGACGGGCGTGCCGCGTTGGAGGTGCTGAGCGACAGTCAACGTGGCCCGGGAATCGGCATGGTGGTGAGTGACGTGCAGATGAACCGCATGGACGGCCATACCCTGCTCAAACAGCTGAGACAACAGCGGCCTGATTTGCCGGTGTTGCTGATGACGGCATATGGAACCATCAAGCATGCAGTGGAGGCGATGCGTGATGGCGCGGTGGATTATCTTGTGAAGCCATTCGAGGCCGAGGCGCTGATCCAGCGCGTTACACGCTTTGTGGTGCGGGAGGCGGCTACAGGCTCTGAGTGGACGACAAGAGATGCACGCACGCGCGAGATCACGGAGTTGGCGCGGCGAGTGGCGGGCAGTGATGCAACCGTGATGATCGGCGGCGAATCCGGCACAGGCAAGGAAGTGCTGGCGCGTTTTATCCACCAGCACTCAAAGCGCAGCAAGCAGCCGTTTATCGCTATCAATTGTGCTGCAATACCGGACAATATGCTGGAGGCCACGCTGTTCGGTTATGAGAAAGGCGCGTTTACAGGCGCTTATCAGGCCTGTCCCGGGAAGTTTGAGCAAGCCGACGGCGGTACCTTGTTGCTGGATGAAATCTCCGAGATGGATCTTGGCCTGCAGGCAAAGCTGTTGCGCGTGTTGCAGGAACGCGAGGTAGAACGACTGGGCGGGCGCAAGACGATACCGCTCAATGTGCGTGTTCTCACAACCTCGAACCGGATCATGCGCGAGGAGGTTGCCGCAGGACGTTTCCGCGAAGACCTGTTTTACCGGCTGAATGTATTCCCGCTTTACCTGCCACCGCTGCGCGAACGTACCCAGGATATTCTGCCGCTTGCCACCCATCTTCTTGCGCGCCACGCACGCGCCGCAGGCCACGCCATGCCGGAATTTACGCCAGCGGCGGAGCAGAAGCTGTTGACCCACCCATGGCCGGGGAACGTGCGCGAACTCGACAATCTGATTCAGCGCGTCCTGATTCTGCATTGTGGCGGCCAGATTGAGGCCGAAGCCCTGTCCTTCGATGTCGATCAAGACCGACTTTCCAGCACTCTTTCCAACACTGAGGCGCCCGTTGCCGCACAGGGCGACGCGCTGGGGCACGACCTCAAGGCGCGTGAGCAGGATCTCATTATCGAGGCGCTACGCGCTGGCCAGGGCAGCAGGAAATACGCGGCAGAGCGTCTGGGTATCAGCGAACGCACACTGCGCTACAAGTTGGCGCGTCTGCGCGAGGCCGGTGTTTTTCTACCGGGCACAGTACTGGATGCCGTGCAGGGGAAGCCGTTCAAGATGCAGGCCCGGTTTGGTGTGGAAAATGCATAACAGGATCACAGCAACACGACCTCAAGTGGGTATAACCGCAGGGCTTGGGATCAGGAGATATACATGAACGATATTGATACTTCACAGCTGCTTACGCAGCTGCGTACGATGGCGGCGCAGTCCCAGGGGCGGCTGTCGCCATCGACTACAGGGGCATCCAGTACAGATTTCTCCGGCCTGCTGAAGAATGCCGTAAACCAGGTCAACGAAACGCAGCAGACAGCCAGACAACTGGCATCCGCCTTCGAGACCGGCAACAGCAAAGCAGACCTGTCGGAAGTGATGGTGGCGCTGCAGAAGGCCAGTGTTTCTTTTCAGGCCATGACGCAGGTGCGTAACAAGCTGGTATCGGCGTACCAGGACATAATGAACATGCAGGTGTGAGCGGCAGAGAAAAGAGCAAAGATACAAGAGAAAAGACATGTTAATTAAATCCTCTGGATGGGTTCCCCCTTTCCCCTTTTCTCTTTTCTCTTGTCACTATTGTTAATATGAAAATGGATTATTCAGCTCCGATGCAAGGTTTCATGCGCTTGCCAATGGTGCGTCAGTTGATGCTCATGCTGGGTCTTGCGGCCAGCGTGTCGCTGGGCGTGATGCTGGTGCAGTGGTCGCAGGAGCCGGATTATCGTCCGCTTTACAGCAGTCTCGCGGACAAGGATATGGGCCAGGTGGTAGACGCCCTGCAGAAGATCAATGTCCCGTACAGGATGGATGATGGCAGTGGCGCCATACTGATTCCGGCCGAGCGAGTGTATGACACGCGCCTCAAGCTGGCCGCCCAGGGTTTGCCAAAAGGCACCACCGGCGGTTTCGAAATCATGGATGAACAGCGGAGTCTGGGCACGAGCCAGTTCATGGAGGCTGCGCGCTACCAGCACGCCCTGGAAGGCGAATTGGCGCGCACTATCGGTGCGCTCAGTAATGTGCAAAGTGCCCGCGTGCATCTGGCCATTCCGAAGCAGTCGGTATTTCTGCGCAGCAAGCAGGATCCTACTGCGTCAGTGATGGTAAACCTGTATGCCGGGAGAAACCTGGAAGAGGGCCAGGTGGCGGCCATTGTGCATCTGGTGGCGTCCAGTATCCCCAACCTTGCGACGGACAATGTGACGGTGATCGATCACAAGGGGCAGCTGCTCACGGTGCAAGACGGTTCGCGTGACATGCGCCAGAGCGCCAGCCAGCTGGCGTACGCGCAGCGACTGGAGGAGTCCTATATCCGTCGCATTGAGGAAATCATCACCCCCATTACGGGTATCGGCAAGATGCGGGCACAGGTGGTGGCTGATCTTGATTTTACCCAGACGGAGCAGACCGCAGAGACTTTTGACGCTGAGAAGCCAAAGCTGCGTAGCGAACAGTCTAACCAGCAGCAGACTGTGAATGGCGCAGGTGCTGTCGGTGTGCCGGGTGCGCTGTCAAACCAGCCGCCGATAGCTACTACTGCCCAGGACACTGCTGCCCAGGAGCCAGCGGATGCGGGTGCTGCTAGCCCGCCTAGCGACAGTACGCCTGCGCCGCCAGTGCCAGTGAACAGCAGCAATAACACTGTGCGCAACTACGAACTCGATAAAACGATCAGTCATACCCGCAACCCTGCCGGCACCATACGCCGCCTTTCGATAGCGGTAGTGGTGGATGACCGCCAGGTCTTGAATGAAGACGAGGAGTTGGTGCGGACGCCACTGAAGCCTGAAGAGCTTGAGCGCATCACCACTCTGGTGAAGGAGGCGGTGGGTTTCAACGAAAAGCGTGGTGACACGGTAAATGTTATCAATGCCCCGTTTACTGCACCCGAGGTCATAGAGCCGCTGCCGGAACCCTCGTTCTTCAGCAAGCCATGGGTGGCGACGGCGGGCAAGAACATCATGGCCGGTGCGGTTATACTTCTTCTGGTCTTTGGCGTGTTGCGCCCGGTGCTGAGTGGCTTGGCCACTCGGGCATTGCCCAGTCCATCTCTGGATCAGGAAATGCTGGCGGATGACCGGGTGAGTATCGGTGCAGGGGGGCGTCAAGGTAATCGACTGCCTGCTCCCCCTAATGATTATGAGGCCAATCTAAACACAACCAAGGCGCTTGCTGCGCAGGATCCGAAGCGCGTGGCGCAGGTTGTCAAGAACTGGGTGGCAAGTGATGTCTGAGCCCGCTGCACAACTTCCAGGCTCTGAGCGTGCTGCAATACTGTTGCTCACGCTGGGTGAACAATATGCCTCGGAGGTGCTCAAGCACATGGGGCCGAAGGAGGTGCAGAAGGTGGGCACCTCCATGGCAGCGCTTGCCAATATTTCCAAGGATCAGGTGGGCGCGGTGTTGGCCGATTTCTGTACCACCGCAGATAATCAGACCGCCCTGGGTGTCGGCTCAGATGACTATATCCGCAATGTGCTGGTCAAGGCACTTGGTGAAGACAAGGCCGGCGGCGTTATCGACCGCATATTGCTTGGTAGCAATAGTAAAGGCCTGGAGGCTCTCAAGTGGATGGAGCCACGTTCGGTGGCGGAAATCATTCGTCTTGAGCATCCCCAGATCATTGCCATCGTGTTGTCCTATCTCGACAGTGATCAGTCCGCCGAAGTGTTGGCGTTGTTTCCCGAGCGGGTGCGCGTCGATGTCTTGATGCGTGTGGCTACGCTGGATGGCATTCAACCCTCGGCGCTGCATGAACTCGATGAAATCATGGAGAAGCAGTTTTCCGGCGACAGCACGAGTAACGTCAGGTCATCCTCGGTCGGCGGCATCAAGACCGCTGCCAATATATTGAATAACATGGACAGCTCAATCGAGGCCGGGCTTCTGGAGAAGGTGAAGGAGAATGACGCCGATCTCGGCCAGAAGATACAGGATCACATGTTTGTGTTCGAGAATCTGCTGGAGGTGGACGACCGCGGCATCCAGGCGCTGTTGCGCGAAGTGTCGTCGGAAAACCTGCTGCTGGCGTTGAAGGGTGCAGATCAGGCGATGAAGGACAAGATTTTCAAAAATATGTCGAAGCGTGCGGTGGAAATTCTGCACGATGACCTCGAGGCCAAGGGGCCGGTGAAACTGTCGGAGGTCGAAGCAGCGCAGAAGGAAATCCTGACCGTTGCGCGCCGTATGGCAGATGCCGGACAGTTGGCGCTGGGCGGCGGCGGTGAAGAGTATGTCTAGGGTCATACCAAGTGAGGAGCTTAGCGACTATAAGAACGGTGAAACTCCCCGGGTGCATGTTTCAGAAATCGCAGCTAATGGCTCAGGCAAGATTACTGCGAATCAGCTTGAACATCTGCAGAAGCAGGCCTATGACGAGGGTTTTGCGCTAGGCCACCGTGAAGGACTGGCTGCGGGGCAGGCTGAGCTGCATGCGAATGCTCAGCGACTGAAGCAGTTGATGGAAAAATTAAGTACCCCCTTCATTGATCTCGACCAGCAGGTGGAGCAGGAGCTGCTGCTGCTGGTGACGACGATGGTAAGGCAGCTGGTGCGGCGTGAGATTAAGGCCGATCCCGGGCAGGTGGTAGCGGTGGTGCGGGAGGCGATGGCCAGCCTGCCGGTAGTTGCGCGTAATGCGCGTCTGAATGTGCATCCTGAGGATGCTGCGCTGCTGCGGGATGTGTTGGCGATGGGCGAGGAGAGTGCGTCATGGCGTATAGTTGAGGATCCGGTGTTGACGCGCGGCGGCTGCCGAGTAGTTACAGATACATCCTATATCGATGCGAGCGTAGAGGCGAGGCTTGCCACGCTGATCGCCAATCTCATGGGAGGTGGACGCGAACATGACACAGCGTCACGCTGATACCTTTCCCGGGCTCGTCGCGCGTGCGCCATTGTGGAGTATGCGGCTTGCGCAACTGCGTGAGAGAGTCAAAACTCCGCCTGCACTGGTGGTGGAGGGTAAGCTTACGCGTATGGTTGGGTTGACGCTGGAGGCCGTAGGCTGTCGGGCTGCGATAGGCGCGCGGTGCCTGATTATCGGTGCAGATGGAGGCAAGGTTGAAAGTGAAGTGGTGGGGTTTTCTGGCGACAAACTGTTTCTGATGCCAACGGGAGACACGCGCGGGATCAGTGCCAATGCACGTGTAATTCCGGAGGAAGGTGGCTATGAAGCTATGGTGGGAAAAACGCTGCTAGGGCGTGTACTGGATGGTGCAGGATGTCCGCTCGACGGGCTCGGTGCGTTGAAGCTGGAAAAGCGCATGCCACTCACAGGTAGAACCATCAACCCGCTGGCGCGGCGTCCTATTCGCGAACCGCTCGATGTCGGTGTGCGCGCTATCAACGCTCTTACCAGTGTCGGTCGTGGTCAGCGCATGGGTTTGTTTGCCGGCAGTGGCGTGGGAAAAAGCGTGCTGCTCGGCATGATGACACGCTTTACCAGTGCAGACGTGATTGTGGTGGGATTGATTGGCGAGCGTGGACGTGAAGTAAAGGAGTTCATTGAAAATATCCTCGGCCCTGAGGGTATGTCCCGCGCGGTGGTGGTGGCGGTGCCGGCGGACAATCCACCTCTGTTGCGTATGCAGGGCGCGGCATTGGCCACTACTATCGCCGAGTATTTTCGCGATCAGGGCCAGCAGGTGCTACTGCTGATGGACTCGCTAACGCGCTATGCCCAGGCGCAACGTGAAATTGGCCTCGCTATTGGAGAGCCGCCAGCGACCAAGGGTTACCCACCATCGGTTTTTGCCAAGCTGGCCCAGCTCGTCGAGCGGGCTGGCAATGCGGACATAGCTGGTGGGTCAATCACGGCCTTTTACACCGTGCTTACGGAAGGTGACGATCAGAGCGACCCAATCGCTGATGCCGCGCGTGCCATCCTGGATGGTCACATCGTCCTGTCGCGCCGGTTAGCCGAGGGCGGACATTACCCCGCCATTGACACTGAAGCATCCATCAGTCGTGCCATGGCTGATATCACGACGCCGGAGCACCAACAGGAGGCGCGACGCTTCAAGCAGTTGTATTCCACCTATCAACAAGGGCGCGATCTCATCAGCGTCGGTGCGTACACGCCAGGCAGTGACCGCCAGCTGGATGAGGCCATAGCGATCAACCCTCGTCTGATCGACTTTCTGCAGCAGGACATGCATCAGCAAGTGACACTCAACGACAGCTTGCACGACCTCACACAATTGATTAAGACATCCGACGTGGAACCGGTACTGAGCCAACAGGGTGGTAAGGAACTGGTTTACTCAGGAGTCACACCCTAAAGTAATGTAGCCTTACTTTGTGACTCCTGAGTAAAAACCCTGTTTACTCTACCCCCACCCTGTCCCGCCCCCTAAACAGGGGGCGGGGACGCAGCAGGAAGTGTAGTCTTACTTATTGACTTATCAGTAAACGTGTAACTTACTTTCAAAGATCACGGAAATGACAAAATCACAGCGGCTTGCACCTATTGCCCACATCGCTGAAGCAAGAGAGCTCAGTGCGTCGCACATACTCGCTCAGGCACAACGCATGTTGAGTGAGGGCGAAGAACGATTGTCCGAGTTGCTCTCATACCGCGACGAATATCAGCGGCGTTTACATGAGGAGGGTGCTGCAGGCCTTGCATCCGGGCATATGCAGGAGTACCTGCTATTCATTGCCAGGCTCGACCAAGCTGTCGGGCGCCAGCGTGAACGCCTGCAGGAGACGGCGCTGAACTATGAGCAGCAAAAAGTGCGCTGGCTTGCCTTGCATGGCAAGACACTTGCCCTGGACAAGGCAGTAGAGCGCTACCGGGGCGAAGAATCACGTATGGATGATCGGCGCGAACAGCGCGAGTCGGACGAGCGCGCGCAGTACGTCAAGCCGAAGTCCCGCTGAATCAAGATCCGCTATCTCCGTTTAAGTCCTGCTTAATTCAGCGCTTGGCAACAGGCCAAGCGGAGTCAAGCAGAAGTCTCCCCAAATAAACCCACACTATTTACTTAAATTCTCTTCCGCCATTTAGGTGACGGTATGTTTGCTGCGGTGGTGATGGAGTGACCAGCCACGGATTATTTTGGCATCATATTTGCTGGCTATATGTACGAAACCTTATGCAAGGTTACGCTCCTGGTCTTGGGGCTATGGGTGTATGACTCACATAGCCCCTTCTTTCTTGGGCGCTTGAGGCATCCTTCCTTGTTGTAGATGACAGCGCAGATACGCGTCTGTCGTTGTGCCGTGCCTTGCGGTAGGCCGGATATTAGTGCCTGCTCTAGGCCGCGGATGGACGCGAAGCGCAGCGGCAACTGAGCGAGAAACCCGTGAATATGGTCGTTACCGATATCCACATGCCGTATATCGATGGCTGGAAGCTTCCGCGCATGATCCGCTCGGGCATTTTTAAGTGCTCGGAAAGCACGCCAGTTATCATGGTGTCGCATATCTTTACAGACCGTATTACTGAAATCACGGCAAAGAAATTCGGTGTCTGCAGGTTTATCCCGCTGACCAGTAACGAGGGATTCGGAGGCGTTGTCCGGGAACGATGCGCAGACTGTCTATCGCACTACACATAGTCTTAAGTCCACCAGTGCGCATATGGGTGCGACTCGGTTCCTGGCATTGAGCAAGGAGATCGAGCAAGCGGGGCGCGAGGCTGACTGTATTGGATGGCGAGCACCACAGTGTGCAGTTAACGCTCGAGGCAGTTCGTGTGTCAACTGTGCGTCCTGGGTCAGGGTGGCCCAGCGGTAAAAGTCCGTTTACCCTGGCGCCAACGCGCGCAGTGGTGCAACTACCAGCATCGAGGCCAACTGCAATGCAATCAATACCACGATGGGCGACAGATCCAGTCCGCCCATCGGAGGCACCATGCGGCGTGCCGGTGCCAGCAGCGGTTCATTCAGGCTGTGTAGCAGTGCGGTAAGCGGGTTGTGTTCGTCCGGGCGGATCCAGCTCAGGATGACCTGTATCAGAATCGAAAACAGAAATACGTGGAACAGGAGGCCGAGTAGTTCGGCCACGGAAACCAGCAATAAACTCCCGACGCCCCAGTCGTGGCCGGTGAACAGACCGAGCAGCGCAAGCTCTGCCATCTTCAATGCCAGCAACAGCAGTACCGAGGCGAGATCGATATTGAACAGCCCCGGTATGATGCGCCGCAGCGGCACGAGGACAGGGTTGGTGGCCTTGACCAGAAACTGTGAAAGCGGGTTGTAAAAGTCGGCGCGTACCAGCTGGAGTAACAGGCGCAACAGCACGATGAGAATGTATAAATGAAACAGGGTCTGTATCAGGAACACCCCGGCATTGCTGAAATATCCACCACTCATGTACTCTCTCCCAGCAGATGAGCAAGCTCTACAGAGCGCGCGTGTGCTGCACGCAGCGCCGATTCAAACAGGGTCTCGATGTGGCCTTCTTGCAGCACGCGTAGGGCCTGCTCTGTGGTACCTCCCGGCGATGTGACGCGTACGCGCAGCGTGCGGCAGTCCTCACTGCTCTCCAGGGCCATTTTGGCGGCGCCGAAGGCTGTTTCCAGTGTCAGCAGGTGCGCAGTGTCGCGCGGCAGGCCGAGCCGGATAGCGGCTTCTTCCAGCGCCTCCATCACCAGAAAAAAATAGGCAGGGCCGCTGCCGGACAGGGCGGTGACCGCATCCATCTGGGATTCATCCGTGAGCCACAGGGTAAGGCCTACTGCGCGCAGGATATTTTCGGCCTGGCTGCGCTGTGCCTCCGAAACCAGGGCGTTGGCATGCATCGCGGTAGCGCCGCTACCTACCAGTGCGGGTGTGTTGGGCATGGCCCGCACCAGTGCGAGATTGCCGCCCAGCCAGTTGGACAGCGCCGATTCGCGGATTCCGGCAGCAATAGAGATAACCAATGGCCGGTGTTTCTGTGCCAGAGGTCCGAGTTCGCAGGCCACTGTTTTCAGTGCCTGCGGCTTGACGGCAAATACCAGTATCTCGGCATGCAGCACGGCATCGTGATTCGAAGTGGCTGTATGCACCGCGTAATCGCGTTGCAGTGCGTTGAGCTTGCCCTGATCGGGATCCGTAACCCAGATCTTCCCGGGCGTGCAGCCATCGGCGATCAGGCCGCCGATCAGGCTGCGCGCCATGTTGCCGCCGCCAACAAAGACAATAGTGTTTTTCATTATCTCAAGTGTAGCGCACTGGAACTATAGGGGCTAGGAGTTAGGGGCTAGGGAAAAACCTTTCTTCACCCCAGCCCCTAGCCCCTGCCTCTGTCCCTATTCCCAAACACGTCCCTCCCCACTCTCACCAGCGTGGCCCCTTCGGCAATGGCGGCCTCGAAATCCTCAGACATGCCCATGGATAGCGTATCCAGCGTTAGTCCCTGCTGGCGCAGATCCTCAAGTGCGGCCTGCAGGGCACGAAACGGCAGGCGTTGCTGCGCAAGCCCGTGGCAGGGTGCCGGTAGCGTCATCAGGCCGCGCAGGTGCAGATGCGGCAAGCCGGCAACAGCGATGGCGAGCTCCGGCAGATGCTCAAGAGCGATACCGGATTTTCCCGGCTCACGGCTGATGTTGACCTGCAGGCAGATGTTGAGGGGCGGGCAGTGGGCGGGACGTAGCGCGCTAAGTCGTTGCGCAATGGTCAGCCGGTCGACACTGTGTACCCAGGAGAAATGTTCTGCAACACCACGGGCTTTGTTGCTTTGCAAGGGGCCGACGAAATGCCATTCGATGGGTAAGCGTTGCAACCGCTCGTCGCTGATTTTTGGCAGGGCTTCCTGCAGGTAGCTCTCGCCAAATCGGAGTAGTCCGCCCTCATTGCAGGCGGTCTCGATGACTGCGGCCGGTACCGCCTTGCTGACCGCGACCAGATGTACCGAGCCCGCTGCGCGGTCATAGCGCTGCTCGGCTTGGGTAATCCGCTCCTGTACGGCGGCGATGCGGGCGGCAAGAGGGTGTGTTGCAAGCATGGGGCGTCCGTTGTACCTTATACATAGCGCCATAAATCTACTGCGCGTCTTTGATGCGGGTGCGTGCGGTGCCCGGAATCCGGGGCCGCGCAGCGGCAGACTGGAATGTACACTCCGGTTCCTGCGCTCCACCGCCCACGCGTGCGACGCACACGGATGTGCTAGTCTCACAGGAGGCAGGATGCCGGGAGTGACAAAGCCGCTCGTTGCGATATTATGGCGCTATGTATAGTTGCTTTCCAGATGACATCATACCAGCAGGACGTTTATGGATATCGCAGAACTGCTTGCCTTCAGTGTAAAAAACAACGCCTCTGACCTGCACCTGTCTTCCGGGTTACCGCCAATAATCCGTGTCGACGGTGACATCCGGCGCATCAATCTGCCGCCGTTGGAGCACAAAGAGGTGCACGCGCTGATCTATGACATCATGAACGACAAGCAGCGCAAGGATTACGAGGAGTTTCTTGAGACTGACTTTTCGTTTGAAATACCCGGTCTCGCGCGGTTTCGCGTCAATGCCTTCAACCATAACCGCGGCGCAGGTGGCGTGTTCAGAACCATCCCGTCCAAGATTAAAACCCTGGACGAACTGGATTGCCCGAAGATATTCAAGGAGATCATTGATCAGCCGCGCGGCGTGGTGCTGGTCACCGGCCCAACCGGTTCGGGAAAATCCACTACGCTGGCGGCGATGGTAGACTATATCAACGACAGGGAATTCGGCCATATTCTCACGGTGGAAGATCCTATCGAGTTTGTGCATGAGAGCAAGAAATGCCTGATCAACCAGCGCGAGGTGCATCGTGATACGCTGGGTTTCAATGAGGCTCTGCGTTCGGCCTTGCGGGAAGACCCGGATATTGTGCTGGTGGGCGAGATGCGGGATCTGGAGACCATCCGTCTGGCACTGACCGCTGCCGAGACCGGGCACCTGGTGTTTGGCACGTTGCACACCAGTTCTGCCGCCAAGACCATCGACCGCATCATCGATGTATTTCCGGCGGCCGAGAAAGACATGGTGCGCGCCATGCTGTCGGAAAGTCTGCGTGCAGTTATTTCACAGGCGCTGCTGAAGAAGAAGGGCGGTGGCCGTATTGCGGCGCACGAAATCATGATCGGTACGCCGGCGATCCGCAATCTGATCCGTGAGAACAAGGTGCCGCAGATGTACTCTGCCATCCAGACTGGGCAGGCCGTGGGTATGCAGACCCTCGACCAGTGCATGCAGAACCTGGTGGCAAAGAGTCTGGTGGAGAAGGCAGAGGCGCGCAGTTACGCCATGAACAAAGATACCTTCAGGTAGGAACAGCGCGATGGACTTTAATGATCTGCTGAGAATGGTGGTGCAGAAAAATGCCTCGGATCTGTTTATTACTGCGGGCGTGCCTCCCAGTTTGAAGGTGCATGGTGCTATCGCACCGGTATCGCAGGATGCACTCAGCGCCGAGCAGGCGCGCGCCCTGGCCCTGGCCCTGATGGACGCTAGGCAGCGGGAGGAGTTTGAGCGTACCCACGAGTGCAACTTCGCCATCAATCCCGAGGGTATCGGACGCTTCCGTGTGAACGTGTTCATTCAGCAGCAGCGCACAGGCATGGTGCTGCGCAAGATTGAAACCGTGATTCCTAATTTCGAGCAACTGAACCTGCCTTCCATATTGAAGGATATCGCCATGACCAAGCGGGGCTTGGTACTTTTTGTCGGCGCGACCGGTTCAGGCAAATCCACCTCGTTGGCCGCGATGGTGGGTTACCGCAACGAGAACAGCACAGGCCACATTATCACCATCGAGGATCCGATTGAATTCGTCCATCAGCATCGTTGCTGCATCGTGACGCAACGCGAGGTGGGGGTGGATACCGAGAGTTTTGAGGCCGCGCTCAAGAACACCCTGCGACGGGCGCCGGATGTGATACTGGTGGGTGAGATACGCGCGCGTGAAACCATGGACTACGCCATCGCCTTCGCCGAGACCGGCCACCTGTGTTTGTCCACCTTGCATGCCAACAATGCCAATCAGGCGCTGGATCGCATCATCAACTTCTTCCCGGAGGAGCGACGCGCCCAGTTGTTGATGGATTTATCGCTCAATCTCAAGGCCGTGATCTCGCAACGCCTGGTTCCGACCGTAGACGGCAAGGGCCGCCGCGCAGCAGTTGAGATACTTTTGAATACACCACTCGCCGCCGATTTCATCCTCAAGGGAGAGGTGCATGAGCTGAAGGCGCTGATGACGCGCTCCAATGAGCTGGGGATGAAGACCTTCGATCAGGCGTTATACGAACTCTACTCGGCGGGTGAGATCAGTTACGACGAGGCCATTCGCAATTCAGACTCGCCCAATGAGCTACGGCTGATGGTCAAGCTCAGCGAGAAGGATGGCATCAAAAAGCTGGGCGATGCGGCAGAGGGCTTGTCACTGGTGGATGCGGACAAGCACTGACAAGTAACAAGAGCAATACAACGCCAAGACGCGAAGACGCAAAGATTAAATTTTTATTTTCTTCGCGTCTTGGCGTTGAGATGTTAGGAAATCTCTGATTTATTCAGAACTTCCCTAAGTAAATTCAGTAATCACTGCGGCGTCAAATACCGGGCCGTCCACGCACACGCGCTTCATCGCCGGACCCTGCGCGGTGGTTACCTCGACCACGCAACCCGCGCAGCCCCCCACCGCGCAGGCCATGAACTCCTCCAGCGATACCTGACACGGCAGGCCGTACTCGCGCGCGAGTTGCGCGCAGGCCTTGAGCATCGGCTGCGGCCCGCAGGCAAATATCTCTACTTCGTTACGCTGTACAGCGCTGAGGACATCGAGCCAGTGGCGCGCCAGTTCGGTGACATAGCCCTCGAAGCAGCCGGGGTAGCCTTGCAGGCTGGCGAGCCGGCTGGCAATGCCCCAGTCCTCCATCAGCGGCATGGCGGCGATCACACCCTCGGGCATGCCCGGCACGATAATTTTTGACGGGCGTGCGGTGAAGGGGAAGGGAATCTCCGAACCCATGATAACAAACGGCTGATACTGTTTTTGAACGCGCAAGTGCTCGGCCAGAAACACCATGGGCGGAATGCCGACGCCGCCGCCTATCAGCAGTGCGCGTGGCTTGTCCGCATGCGCCGTAAAGGGTACACCGATCGGCCCCATGAGGCTGAGCCGGTCGCCCGTTTTGCGCTGTGCCAGCAGACGTGTGCCCAGTCCGGTGATCTTGTAGAGCAGTTCCACCCAGCCACCCTTCTTGTCGGCGCGCATGAGCGAGAGCGGGCGGCGCATGGGCAGTTGTGGATCACAGGTCAGATGCACGAAGCTTCCCGGCAGCGCGCGCGCGGCGCTGTCGGGTGCGTGCAGACGCAGGATGTATTGGTTGCCGGCGCAGGCCTGATGCGAGAGTACCTCGGCGTCTTCGACGAAGAGGGTGGCGCGGTGAGGTTTAGAATCCATTGGACAGTTCGTGTACCAGCTTTCCGCCTAATAGCGTATGCGTCACGCGACCCTTGAATTCCCAGTTGAGGAACGGCGTGTTGTGGCCGCGGCTGACAAGCGTGTCCTCGGTGAGTGTCCAGTAGTGCTCAGGGTCGAAGATGCAGATATCCGCAGTCCTTCCGGGTTCCAGTGTGCCAGCCTCGATACGCAGTATCTGCGCGGGGCCGCAGGTGACGAATGCAAGCGCCTCCGGCAGTGACAGCAGGTTTTCATCGGCCAGACGCAGGGTCAGCGGCAGCAGGGTTTCGAGCGCGGACATGCCGGGTTCGGTTTCGGTAAACGGCGCCAGCTTGGCGTCGGGTTCGTGCGGTTGATGATCGGAGCAGATTGCGCTCAGGGTGCTGTCGGTGAGGCCGTGGCGCAGGCCATCGCGGTCACGCAGGGTGCGCAGTGGTGGCAGCACGTGGCAGTGGCTGTTGAACAGGCCGATGTCCATTTCGGTGAGATAGAGCGAATGCGCGCATACGTCCGCCGTAACCGGAAGGCCCTCGTGCCGGGCGCGGGCAACCATGCGTACTGAGCGGGCGCTGGAGAGGCGGCAAAAGTGGGCGCGTACGCCGGTTTGCTCAACCAGCGCCAGATCGCGCGCCAGTGCTGCGGTCTCGGCAGACTCCGGTATCCCCGGCAGGCCGAGGCGGGTGGCGACGGCGCCTTCATGCGCGCAGCCGTGGTTGGCAAGTGCGCTGTCCTCGGGGTGCAGGAATACCGTGATGTCGTGGGTGGCGGCGTACTCCATGATGCGGCGCATCACCAGTGAGTTATTGACGGGCAGACGGGTGTTGGTGAGACTAGCGCAGCCCACTGCCTTCAAGGCGGCCATTTCTGTGAGCTCGGCGCCAGCCAGTGCCTTGGTAAGTGCTCCCAGGGGGATGACGCGCGCGAATCCGGCCTGTTCAGCGCGGTGACGAATCAGTTCCACCACCGCCGGTGTGTCGATGACCGGGTCGGTATCCGGCGGACAACACAGGGTGGTGATACCCGCCGCTGCTGCAGCACGGGTCTCGCTCGCGATCGTGGCCTTGTGCTCGGCGCCGGGCTCGCGCAGGTGTGCGGAAAGATCCACCAGGCCCGGACACACGATGCGCTTGCGCGCATCAATCGTATGGTCGGGGCTGAAGCCTGCGGGAGATTTGCCCAGCGCGGCAATACGGCCGTCAGCCACGTACACGTCCTGCACCTTGTCGATGCCGTGCGCGGGGTCAATCACGCGGCCGCCCTTGATCAGGATGCGCATTATTCTTCCCTTCCGCTACGCATGGCGAGCGCCATGATCGCCATGCGCACGGCGATGCCGTGAGTGACCTGCTGCAATATCACCGAGTGGGTGCCGTCCGCCACCTGCGAGTCTATCTCCACGCCGCGATTGATCGGGCCCGGATGCATGACGATCGCATCGGGCTTGGCATAGTGCAGCTTTTCCGCAGTCAGACCGTAGAGCTGGAAGTATTCGCGCTCGCTCGGCAACAGTGCCCCCTGCATGCGCTCATGTTGCAGGCGCAGCGTCATCACCACGTCGACGTCGCGCAACCCTTCGCGCAGTTCGTGAAATACGTGCACGCCGAGTGTTTCCACATGTGCCGGGAGCAGTGTCTTGGGTGCAATCACGCGTACTTCGGCCACGCCCAGGGTGGTCAGGGCATGGATCTGCGCCCGTGCTACGCGTGAGTGCAGGATGTCGCCCACGATGGCGACGCTCAGTTGTCCGAAATCCGGCTTGTGACGGCGCAGGGTAAACATGTCGAGCATCGCCTGCGTAGGGTGTGCATGCCGCCCGTCACCGGCGTTGATCACGCTGACGTGGGGTGCTGCATGCCTGGCGATGAAATGCGCCGCACCGCTTTCGGCATGGCGCACGATGAACATGTCGCAATGCATGGCCTCCAGATTGCGTAATGTATCAAGCAGTGTTTCGCCCTTGATGGCGGCGGAGGTCGCTACGTTGATGTTGAGGACATCGGCGGAGAGGCGCTTGGCGGCAAGTTCGAATGTCGTGCGGGTGCGGGTGCTGGATTCAAAAAACAGGTTGACGATGGTTTTGCCGCGCAGCAAGGGAACCTTTTTCACCGTTTGCTCGCCCACGGCGGTGAAGGATTCTGCGGTGTCCAGAATTTCCGTGAGCAGTGCGCGGCTCAGGCCTTCTATGGTGAGGAAGTGGCGCAGGCGGCCGTCAGCGTCGATTTGCATGTTGCCGCTCATGGGGTGCGTTGCAGCGTGAGGCGGAGATCATCCGGGCCGCCCAGTTTCACGTATTCGTTGTCGGCCAGCGCCATGTGACAGCCCACGACCCGTGCCTCTATCGGCAACTCGCGTCCCGGGCGCTCTACCAGCACCGCCAGCGTGACGCTTGCCGGCCGGCCGTAGTCGAAAATTTCGTTGAGCGCGGCGCGTATCGTGCGTCCGGTATGCAGGACATCGTCTACCAGTATGATGTGCCGCTCATCGACGTTGAGCGGCAGGCTGGAAGGTTTGACCTGCGGATGCATGCCGATGCGGGTGAAATCGTCGCGGTAGAACGAAATGTCCAGTGTGCCCAGGGGCTGGGTCATGTTCAGTAGTGTGTGCAGGTGTTCTGCCACCCAGGCCCCGCCGGTATGAATCCCGATCATCACAGGCTCTGTCTTGCGCTCTGCGCTGATCAATCTGCGCAAGGCCTCGGCCATGTTGGCGAGCAGTACGTGGGTGTCTGGCGTTGTGCTCATGGGGCGGGGCGGGGCGCGGGATGATCGAGCCAGGTTTGCAGAATGACCTGCGCTGCCAACTTATCGATGGCGCCGCGTACCCTGCGCCCCGGTGCTTTGCCGGCCAGCTGCTCTGCGGCGTGCGATGACAGGTGTTCATCTATTGTGTGTACCGGCAGGCGATAGCGCTCATGCAGCTGATGGCCGAAGCGTCGCGCTGCGCGGGAGACCGCATTTTCGCTGCCGTCACGGCTGAGGGGCAGGCCGATGACCAGGGCCGCCGGCTGCCATTCGGCCACGAGGCGCGAGATGGCTTCCCAGTCGGGCTTGTTGTGGCGTAGCGAGAGTGTTTCCAGTGCGGTGGCGGTGTGGGTGATTTGCTGGCCAACGGCGACGCCGATATGTTTGGTCCCGTAATCAAAGCCCAACAACGTGCATGGCGTCATGCGTGACCCACTTCGCCTGAGAGGCGGCTGATATCCACGCCCAGCAGCGCTGCTGCCCCTGCCCAGCGTTGTTCGGCGGGGGTGTGAAACAGGATGTCGATACCGGCCTCGCCGCTCAGCCAGGCATTATCGGCGATTTCCTGCTCCAGTTGCCCGGCAGACCAGCCGGCATAGCCCAGCGCGACCAGGGCCTGCCCCTGGAATTCATCCGCCGCCAGCGCGCTGAGGATATCCGGCGAGGTGGTGACGCCAACGGAGTCAGTCACGGCCAAAGTGGATTCCCAGCGCTGGAGCGGTTGATGGATGACAAACAGTGCGTCACGCCGCACCGGGCCACCAAGGTAGACGGGATGCTGTTTCACATCCTGCGTGCGGACTTCAATGTTGGTATGTTGCAGCACCTCACCCAGCGTAACGACCAGCGGCTGGTTGACGACGATGCCCATGGCGCCCTCTGCGCTGTGTTCACAGAGATAGACGACACTGTGGAAAAAGTGGGGATCCGCCAGCGTTGGCATGGCGATGAGGAAATGGTTTTTCAGGTAACCGGGTTCCATGTCTCGATGGGCGCCGTCATAAGACTTGGCCATTGTAGCATGGCGCGTCTGTAGAGGACACAGGCGGGGGCTCAGTCGCCGCCCGACAACCGGTTGCCGCGCAGGAATTGCCAGGTGCGCGTGATATGCAGCACATCGGTTTCCTTGCGGATGTTGTCCGGGAATTCGGCGAAGGGGGCGGCCAGCCGCACGATGGCGATGGCCGCGTCATCCAGCACCCTGTGCCCGGAGGAGCGCCGCAAGGTGATGTTGTTGATGCTGCCGTCGGCATTGAGGGCGACATCGAGTATCAGGCTGCCGGAGAGATCCCGGCGCCGTGCCTCGTCGGGGTAATTCAGGTTGCCTATGGTCTCCACCTTGCGCCGCCAGGCCTCCATATAGCTGGCATATTTGTATTCCCGTGTTGCAGCGGATATGAATGTCTGGCGTGGCCGTTTGGCATAGATGGCGCGTGATTCATTGAGCGCGGCAGAGAGGCTGTCGATTTGCATGCTGCTCGCGACCAGCTCAGCAGCGGACGGTGTCTCAGCGGGTGCCGCAGGGGCCGCTGCGTCCGGTGTGGTCTTGCGGGGTGATGGCGCCTTTGCCGTGAGTTTTGGCGTGGGCTGGGGGGGGTGTGTGGGCGCAGGCTGCGGTGGCTGTGCTGCCTCCTGGTGCTCCTGCGGCGCTGGTTGGGCGGCAGGCGGCGGCATGGTCACCGGGGTGGGTTCATCGCTGTTGCCGCCGCCGCGCTGCTGTGCCTGGGCCAGAAAATCAGGCTGCTCGGGTGCTTCGGGCGAGCGGCTGTCAACCAGTGTGATCTCCATGGCAGGAAAAGGATTTTTGAGCGGTAGCGTAATGAGATCAAAGCGTACGCCAAGGATGAGCAGGGCATGCAATACCACTGCAAAAAACAAGGTGAGGCCCAGCCTGTCGTTGGCGGTGACAGGCACTGGCAGAGGCATGGCAGCAGCGGCAGACATGGCTTCAAGTTACCCTGTCAAGCAGTGCCTGCGCAACCCTGCCGCTGACCAGCCCGAACAGCAGGGCGGCAGTCATCAGCACGGGCAGCAGGTGTAGCAGTGCCGGGTGGGGAATGAACAGTGCGTAGGCCACAAAGAACTGACCTGCCATATGTGCGAGCGCAGCGAGCATGCTGTAGCCCAGGGCGCTGAGTTCTGCGCCGGGCAGGCAGGGTGACAGGGCACGGGCCGCACCCAGCGCCACGATGCCGCAAAGCGCTCCGGAAAGGCTCAGAATAAAGGTGGGCGAGAGAAAGCTGCCGAGCAGCAGGCTGCCGACCAGCACGCGCAGCAACGTGACCCATGCCGCCATGCGCCAGCCATAACGTACCAGCACCGCAATCGTGACCACATTGGCAAGCCCCGGTTTGATGCCGGGCAGGGGCGAAGGCAGCACGCTTTCCACGATGTGGATGCAGACGGCCAGCGCCGTGAGCCAGGCGATCAGATGGTCGTCACGGGTGGTGGTGAAGGCGGGCATGTTTTATCGGTTAGTTAGTGGCGAGTGGCGAGGGTACAACAAAAGGCCGGTGATGCACGATTTTCCTCGCCACTCGCCCCTGTATTTCAGAAATTGATGGCATCGAAGCGCGGTTCCCGCCCAAGCACCTGTACGGTGATGCGGTTGGGCAGGCAGGCCGCGACTTCGCCGCCCAGCGTCAGCCAGCCGGTATGGATGCACTGCTTGCCGTGACACGGTGAATCGATGAAGCGAATCTTGCCGGCGCGGATTTCGATCTCGCTGACCCCGAGTGTGCCGGGGATACGCAGGCGCTGGTCTTTATACAGCGACACCACGCTGAATTCCTTGCCGCCGACCAGAATGCGTGCCTGTTCGCCTTGCGTGGCGTCACCCCAGAAGCGGATGTACAGGAATGCCAGCAAGGCCAACGTCGCGATCAGTATCACGCTATCGGCCCGGTTCAGTGCAAATGTCATAACGCAGCGCTGATTACAATTTCAGGCGCCGGGTCGATTTCAAAACGGATGCGTTTTGCCAGCGCCGGGTCGATGTGTACGGTGCCCTGTGCGTCGATCAGCATCACGTGTTTGACGCCCATGGCGCGCGCGATGCGCTGCCAGTCGTGTGCGCCTGCGACCAGCAGTGCCGTGCTCGCGGCGTCTGCCGTGGTGGCATCGTGCGCCAGCACGGTGACCGACAGCGTGCCTTGCGCGGGATAGCCGGTGCGCGGGTCGAGTACGTGATGGTAGCGTTTGCCCCCGTATTCAAAATAACGCTCGTAGGTGCCGGAGGTGACGATGCTCTCATCGCCTTGCAGTTCAATGGAGGCGAAGATGCCGTTGCCGCGCGGGTTGCGGATACCGATGCGCCACGGGCGGGTACCGTGTTTGCCAATCACGCGAATATCGCCGCTGGCATTGACTATCGCATTCTCGACACCCAGCGTGCGCAGGTGTGCGATGGCGACATCCACTGCATAGCCCTGGCCGATGGCGCCGACATCGAGTTGTACGGCCGGGTTGGTGCCGCGCAACTGGTTGCCTTCGATCACCACATCGTCAATGGTCGGGTGTTGTGCGACCAGTGCGTCGATGACGGCAGGGTCGGGTGGCGGGCCTTTGGGTTCGTCGCTTTGAAACCCCCAGCGCGCGAATAGCTGGCCGATGGCGGGGTTGAACAGGTAGTCGCTGGCGCGGGACAGCGCGCGCGCGCGTTCGAGCAGCGGTATCATCTCCGGCTCAGCGGAAAATGCCTGGCCTGCGGCCAACTGTGCGTTGATGCGGGTGAGCGCGCTGTCCTGCCATGCGTGCCAGGTGGCATGAACGTGATTGAAGTCGGCCGTGACGGCATCGGCGGCACGCCGGGCGGTATCGGGCTCCATGCCCCAGATACTGATGTTCACCAGTGCGCCCAGTGCCAGCAGTTGCTCCTGATACAGGGGCTCCGGTTTGCTGCACGAGGCAGTGGCGAGTAGTGCGATGAGACAGTAGCGGAATGCGAGTGGCGAGTAGCGAGTAGCTAGTGGCGAGGGCACAGCAAAAGGCCGGTTACGCACGATTTTCCTCGCCACTAACTACTCGCCACTTGTTTCTCGACTACGTCGAGAAACTGTGCAGCAATGTCTAATTCATACAACGCATCGAGTTCGCGCGCGCAGGTGGGGCTGGTGACATTGATCTCGGTGAGGTAATCGCCGATCACATCGAGACCCGCAAACAACAGCCCGCGCGCGCGCAACTCAGGCCCGACCTGGGCGCAGATCCAGCGGTCGCGGGCAGACAGCGGCACGCCATCGCCGCGCCCGCCTGCGGCCAGATTGCCGCGGGTTTCGCCGGCTGCAGGAATGCGGGCCAGCGCATAGGGCACGGGCTCGCCGTCAATCATCAGGATGCGCTTGTCGCCAGCGCTGATTTCGGGAATAAAGCGCTGCGCCATGATAAGGCTGGCGCCGTGCTGTGTCAGGGTTTCGATCACGACATTGATGTTGGGGTCGCCGCTACGCAGGCGGAATACCGATGCGCCGCCCATGCCGTGCAAGGGTTTGAAAATGGTGTCGCCGTGTTCGGCAATAAAGGCGCGCAGCGCATGGGCCTCACGCGTGACCAGTGTCGGCGGCGTGCACTGCGGAAACCAGCTGGCGAACAGTTTCTCGTTGCAGTCGCGCAGCGCCTGCGGTTTGTTGATTACCCGCACCCCTGCTGTTTCCGCGCGTTCCAGCAACTGGGTGGTGTAGAGATACTCCGTGTCAAAGGGTGGGTCCTTGCGCAGCAGGATGATATCCAGCGTGTCGAGCGCGGCGGGCTCCGCGCGGGCGAGATCAAACCAGTGTTCGGTATTATCCTCTACGCTCAGCTTGCGCATCTGCGCGAACACGCGCCCGTCGCGCAGGAACAGGTCGCCCTGTTCCATGTACTGGAGCGACCAGTGGCGGCGTTGTGCCGCCAGCAGCATGGCGAAGGTGGTGTCTTTCTTGATGTTGATGCGGGCGATGGGATCCATCACTACGCCGAGTTTGAGGCAGCGGTGAGTTGCTAGTAGCGAGGGGGTAGGGTTGTGCACGGTTTTCTCGCCACTAGTCACTAGCTACTCGCCACTGTTTGCAATTCCCGCGCCGCTGCTACCAGTGCCAGGCGTGCGATCACGCCGTAGGCATAGAACCGGTTAGGACTGGCGTCCGGCTCCTGGTTATGGTCGGGTGAGGTGCAGGACTCGGCAAAGGCGAGTGGCTCGAAGTGCATGCCGGGGGCGTTCAGATTTTCATCTGTCCCACGGTTTTTGTGTACACGGTAGAAGCCGCCCACGACATAATGGTTGATCATATAGACTACCGGTTCGGCGACGGCTTCGCTGCCGTTTTCGCCCAGGGTTTCGAAGGTGTATACGCCCTCTTGCATGATGACCTTGCTCACTGCCTGGCCACCCTTGATCGCTGCCATGCGCGTGCGCTCCTTGCGGTTGAGTTCGCGCATCTCGCTGCCGCTGTACACGCTCATCACGCCCATGCCGTAGGTGCCGGCATCGGCCTTTACCACCACGAAGGGCCGTTTTTCGATGCCGTATTCATCGTATTTGCGCCGGATGGCGTCGAGCAGGGCGTCGACATTGGTGGCTAGGCAGTCCTCGCCCTCGCGCTGCATGAAGTTGATTTCACCGCAGCGGCGGAATAACGGGTCGATCAGCCACGGATCGATATCGATGATCTCGGAAAACTCCGCGACCACCTGTTTGTAGTGTTCGAAATGATCGGATTTGAGCCGGTTTGACCAGCCGAGGGCAAGCGGCGGGAGTACGGGTTGCGCCAGATCCTCCAGGAGCGGCGGCCGTCCGGCTGACAGATCATTGTTGAGCAGCACCATGCAGGGGGTGAAGCCGTGTACGCTGATGCGGTCGCTGTTGCGGTGTACCGGTTCGAGTTGCAGGCTGCGCTTCGAGGGCAGTAACACATCGAGTGGTTGCTCCAGGTCAGGCAACAGCGAGCCGATACGGACCGCAAATCCCGCTTTTCTGACAATGTCACGCAAGGTGGCAAGGCTTTCGAGGTAAAACAGATTACGGGTGTGATTCTCAGGAATAATCAGTATGTTGGCCGCACGCGGGCAGGTGCGTTCGATGGCCGTCTGTACCGCATGGATGCACAGCGGCAGGAAGGCGGGGTTGAGATTGTTGAAGCCGGCCGGAAACAGGTTGGTGTCGACCGGCGCCAGCTTGAAGCCGCTGTTACGCAGGTCAACCGAGGCATAAAACGGGGCGGGTGTTGCCAGCCATTGGTGGCGTAGCCAGTGCTCGATCTGCGCCTGCTGGGCCAGCAGGTGGCTCTCGATCAGTTGCAGCGGGCCATTGAGCGCCGTGGTGAGATGGGGAACGGCAAGTAGCGCTTCACTAGGCATCAGACGATCTCAACGGGGCGTTTCTCCGTCACTGGGGGCTGTCTCAGCTTCAATGCGTACCCGGAGACGACAAACATCATAGCATGAGCGTTTTCCGGGGGGTGGAATCCCGTTGCCCAGGGCGGGAAAACGCCAGGGCGTACAGTTGTGAAATTGACGTTAATATCCTACCATGCAAAACATGGGGGGCCCATACTGGGGCGCAAGAGCAACGGGATGAGCACTGACGCAGCAAAGGACGGTTTCAGTGGTTTGAAGGTGATGGTGATTGATGACAGCAAGACCATCCGGTGCACCGCCGAAACGCTGCTGAAAATGGCAGGCTGCGAGGTGGTCACGGCCACCGATGGCTTTGAGGCCCTGTCCAAGATTGTCGACCAGAAGCCCGAGATCATCTTCGTGGATATCATGATGCCGCGCCTGGATGGTTACCAGACCTGTGCGCTCATCAAGCACAATAAAACCTACCGGCATACACCAGTGATCATATTGTCGAGCCGCGATGGTTTGTTTGATAAGGCCCGCGGGCGCATTGTGGGCTCGGCGCAATACCTTACCAAACCCTTCACCAAGGAAGAGTTGCTCGGCGCGATCAGGCGCCATGTTATCGACGCGCATTACTGAGTACAGCATACGCCAACGCTAATAGCCTGCGGCATGCTGCCGTAGCGTGCTGCTGTTATTCACATTAGAATTGTCAAAGGAACATGGTAGCCATGGCCCGCATATTGATAGTGGACGATTCTCCTACTGATACCCACGTGCTGCAAACCATGCTGGAACGCAACGGCTACCAGACCCTCGCCGTGGCGAGTGGCGAGGAGAGTATCACTAAGGCGCGGGAGGAACAGCCTGACCTTATCCTGATGGATATTGTGATGCCGGGAATTAGTGGCTTTCAGGCCACCCGGCAGATCACCAAGATACCGGAAACGGCCTCCATTCCTATCATCATCGTGACCACCAAAGATCAGGAGACGGATCGCGTCTGGGGGCTGCGTCAGGGCGCGTGTGATTACATCACCAAACCGGTAGCAGAGTCCGACCTGATCGGCAAGATCAGGGCGGCGCTGAGGAGCTGATCGATCGGGCTATGGCACACCACCCTCGCTTTCACCCGCTGCTGCTGCTGCGTGATATGGAGGCGCGCGGGCGTTTGCATGCGCGAGATTTACCGCGCAAGGTGGAAGTGAAGCAGACCTGGGCCGGGGTCGGCTTTCGATTGGGAGAGGCGGACTTGGTGGTGCCGTTATCCGAGGTGCATGAGATGATGCCCTACCCGGCCCTGACGGTAGTGCCAGGGGCCAAGCCCTGGGTCAAGGGCATAGCCAATGTGCGTGGTAATCTGCTGCCAATTGTGAGTTTGTCGGGCTATCTGGCAGACCAGGGTGGTGCCCCCGTCGCGCGCCGTACACGTGTGCTGGTAGTGCGTGACGGTGATATCTACGCCGGCCTGGTTGTTGATTCGGTCTACGGACTGCAGCATTTTTATGAGGAAGAGCGCTGTGCGGAGGAGGCTCAGGTGGATGCGTCGATCCGGCCGTACCTGCAAGGCGCTTTTCTGCAGGCGGGACGATACTGGCGCGTGCTCAGTCTGCACCGGCTGACGCGCAGCCCTCAATTTCTGCAGGTGGCAGTGTAGCTGGTGAAGGGTGGCAGGTCAGCCGGTGCATCAGTACGGTATCTTTAAAAAGTGTGAACAGGGAGTCTGTTATGCAACTGAAATCTAAAGCCGCCGGGCAGGTTCGCGGCCTCGACCTGGGGTTGAGATTCCTTATCGGTCTCCTGGTGGCGCTCATCGTTCTGCTGGCGATCGTCTTTAGTTACCTGGGTCGTCAGGCAGCGTATGACAAGCAATATCTCACGGATGCGAGCGAGTTGCGCCTGCTTGCGGAAACCACGGCCAAGGATGCCGTTGTGGCGGTGACTGTGAATGCGCGGCCCGAGGTGTTCGAAAGTCTGGCCAATGCGCGTGATCAGGCCGAGAAAATATTAAAATACCTCCAGCTAGGCAATGCCGCAACTGGCTTGCCGCCCTCGCCCGCAACCGTTAAAGCATCCCTGACCAAGGTGGTTGACCAATGGAAGGATGTGCGCCGCAATATCGATACCATCCTCTCGAACCAGGCTCTGCTCGAATCTGCGGCTGCATTCGTGGTGACGACCAATGAGGTGGTGCCTCAGCTCGGTACGGCCTCGGAGCGTCTGATACAAACAATGAAAGAGCGCGGGATGGGCACGGAAGACCTGCTGGCGGCCAGTGGTCAGGCGCTGTTGATTGAACGCATCAGTTCAAGCGTAAACCGCGTGTTTCAGGGTGCGCAAACCTCGCAGGAAGCAGCACAGGCTGCGGATATTTTCCGTCGCTCTGTGTCGCTGTTCGCGGCAACCCTGGAAGCGATGAAGAGTGGCAATCCGGCCATGAGGATCAGCGCGACTCCCGATGACGAGATTCAGAAGCAACTACGAGAAATATCACGCATGCTGAGTTCTATCTTTGAGCTTGACCTGCTGATCCTGGAAAAATTCCCGGATCTATTCAAGGCTCAGGATGCCGCCGCGTCTATTGGTCGGGTCAGTCGCACACTGTTCGATGACGGTACGGAGCTGGTGAGCGCCTATGCTGGATTGGAAAGGCAACGTCTGGTATTGCCATTGTACGGCTATGTGCTGGGTGTGCTTGCCCTGATCACCCTGATTGTGCTTGGGTACAAGCTGCAACGCGATGCCCTCAAACAACGCCTGGAGGAGAGTACTGAGCATAACCGTCGCAACCAGGAGGCAATTCTCAGCCTGCTCGATGAAATGGACGGGCTCGCCGAAGGCGATCTTACCATCCACGCGACCGTTACGGAGGCGTTCACTGGTGCTATTGCCGATGCCGTTAACTGTGCCATCGATGCCCTGCGCAGCCTGGTGACAGTCATCAACGAGACCACAGTACAGGTGTCGGTGGCAGCCCAGGAATCGCAGGCTACGGCCATCCTGCTTGCCGAGGCGAGCGATAGCCAGGCGCAGCAGATTACAGAAGCGAGTACCGCGGTGAATGAGATGGCGGCGTCCATTGAGCAGGTATCAGCCATTGCTGCGGAGTCGTCAGAGGTGGCGCTACGCTCAGTGGCGATCGCGGACAAGGGTGTGAGTATGGTACAGAGCACCATACAGGGCATGGACGCAATCCGCGAGCAGATACAGGAGACCTCGAAGCGCATCAAACGTCTGGGCGAAAGCTCACAGGAGATTGGGGAAATCGTTGAACTCATCAACGATATTGCAGACCAGACTAATATCCTGGCACTCAACGCCGCCATCCAGGCGGCCATGGCGGGTGAAGCCGGCCGCGGCTTCGCGGTTGTGGCGGATGAAGTGCAGCGCCTCGCGGAGCGCTCCGGTAGCGCGACCAGGCAGATCGAGGCCCTGGTGAAGACGATTCAAACTGATACCAATGAAGCAATCGCCTCCATGGAAACAAGCACTGCCGGTGTAGTGGATGGGGCGCGACTGGCGCAAGACGCAGGCGAGGCGCTGAAGGAAATCGAGCGCGTATCGGTGCATCTGGCGGAGCGGGTGCAGAGCATCTCTCAGGCCGCGCGCCAGCAGTCATCTGCGTCGGCCAATATTTCAAATACCATGAGTTCCATTCGTGAGATCGCTACCCAAACCTCGATCGGTTCGAATGAAACTGCGGCCTCGATCGGCAACCTCGCCGATCTGGCGAACGAGCTGCGTACCTCGGTTGCGGGCTTCAAGTTGCCGGGTTGAGGGCAGACACCTCCCCCAGGCTCATGAAGGATATGGCACACTGCGGCGGCGCACACGGGCAGTTGGCTGGTGTGCCGGGCATGGGTGATGCCGGGTTTACGCAGTGGGCCAAGCTGCTGGAGGCGCGCACCGGTATCAGTCTGCCAGTAGTGCGCAAGTCGTTTCTGCTGGCGAGTCTAGTTATACGTATGCGTGAGGTTGGCTCCCCAGATTACAGCAGCTACTACAGGCTGGTCACATCCGGTTTGGGCGGCGCAGTGGAATGGAGTGTGCTAGTGGATCGTCTCACGGTACACGAGCCCCGATTTTACCGGCACCCAAATTCACTCGCGCTGCTTGCGCGGCATCTGCAATCGCGCTGCGTACAGCGTGGGCCGCGCTGCCCATTAATGCCTGGAGTGCCGGTTGTGCCAGTGGCGAGGAGGCTTATAGTATCGCGATGGTAATCGAGCAACAGTTCAGTGCACACCACGGTGAACATTATTACGGCGTGACTGGCACCGACGTCAGTCTTGCAGCGCTCGGGGCAGCGAGGCGGGGAGAGTTTCACAGGCGCAAACTGGTTGCGCTGGAGCCTGATCTGCTAGGGTGCTATTTTAGCCGGGTGGACGATGATCACTACCAGATATGCGAACGCCTGGGCAATCGCATGTGTTTCATGCGCATCAATTTTCTGGAGCCACTTTCACCTACCCTTGACGGAATGGACGTGATTTTTTGTCAGAATGTGCTTGTCTATTTCAGTCGGCAGCTGCGCGCAGACATCCTGAGCAGGATGGCCGAGTGCTTGTCCCCCGGTGGATTGCTGGTGCTGGGTTCGGGGGAGATCCTGCAGTGGTCTCATCCGGATATGGAGCGTGTGCCTTACGAAGACACCGTGGCGTATTACCGTCCCGCCTCATGAAAATGACGAGATCGGCAGATTACAGTGCGCTCAACTGGGTCAAGTCGGAGATCGACGAGACTTTGAGGCAGGCGCGCCATACCCTGGAGGCTTATGTAGCCAATCCGAAGGATGTGATGCAGATGCGCTTTTGTATTGCGCATCTGCATCAGGTGCATGGCACACTGCAGATGATAGAGTTCTATGGCGCAGTACTACTGGCGGAAGAGATGGAGCTGCTCGCACGCTGGCTGATAGATGCTGAACCCGAACAGAAGCAAGCCGTTCAGGAGGAAGCCTATGAAATCCTGATGCGATCCATACTGCAACTGCCCAATTATCTGGAGCGTCTGCAGAAGGGTCACGTCGATAATCCGGTAGTCATGCTGCCGCTGCTCAACGAACTGCGCGCCGCGCGCGCTCGCCCGCTGCTATCCGAAAGCATGCTGTTTGCGCCGGATATCTCTGTGGTTCCGGTGTCTGCGGTTGCTCGCCCGGAGCATGGCGGGGCAGAGCAGGATGTACGCGAGCTTGCGCGCAAGCTGCGGCCCGTCTACCAGCAGACATTGCTGAACTGGTATCGGGATCGCTATGCAGTGGAAAATCTGTATCAGCTTGCCGCTGTCGTTGGCGAGTTGGAGCAGGCTGTAAGTACGGACATGGTGGCCCAAGTCTGGTGGGTGGCAGGCGCTTTCATCGAGACACTTACCGATGTCGATATTGACGCAGGGGGGGTGGCCAAACAGTTGCTGGGTCAGATTGACCGTGAAATAAGGCGGCTGATCGACAGCGGAGAGGAGGCGTTTGCCGCTAAGCCGCCTACGGAGTTGCTCAAGAGTCTGCTTTACTATATCGGACGAACACAGTCTGCAGGTGCACGTGTCAATGAAGTTCGACGGGCCTTCCGTCTTGATGTGCTGTTGCCGCGCGATGAGGAAATTGATGGCGAGCGCGCGCACCTCACGGGCCCGAACCGGGAGCTGATGCACACTGTTTTCACGGTCCTGCGTGAAGATATCACCAAGGTAAAGGACGAGATCAATATATTTGTATGCAGTGAGTCGCAGGCATTGTCTGCGCTATTGCCGCTGGAGGAAGTCCTGCGCAGGGTGGCCGATACGCTTGGTATGCTTGGTTTTGGCGCACCACGCCAGTTGATACTGGAACAGATGAATGTTGTTGCCGCCATTGCACACGGTGCAGTGCCACCTGAGGAAGCTGCGTTACTGGAGATTGCAGGCGCCTTGCTGCAGGTTGAGTCTGCACTGGTGGAGTCGGACATAGGTGAGATTGTGACAGCGGAGATGTTGATGGTAGACGGCGCCGCAGAGAGTGCTGTCTGCTTGCCCGACGCGGAATACCGCGAGATGCGGAATGCCGTGATACGTGAGGCGCAGGCGAACATCTCCCGTATTAAAGACAGTCTGGCGGCATTTTTTGGTGTACCCCAGCAGTATGATCTGCTTGCAGCTGTGCCCAAACTGCTGTTGCAGGTCGGTGGTGGGTTGTCCATGCTGTCACTCACGCAGGCCGCAGAAGTGCTGCAAGCGTGCCGCAACTTTGTTACACAGGAGCTGCTCGGGTGTGAGGCTGTGCCAGATCCACAACAACTGGAGGCGCTGACCGAGGCCATCAGCGCCTTGGAGTATTACCTTGAGGCACTAAGCGAGGATCGCGCTGAAAGAGAAATAATTATCGAGCAGGCGTTGGCTTGTACGCGGCGGCTTGTCCAGCCAGGGGTGATTGGCGCGGATGTGGCAGCACCTGAGAAGGTTAAGCGGTTGCTGCAGAGTGTGGTGAGGCCTGCACTCGCATCCGTGCCAGCCAGGCCGGTGCGCATGGAAGAGATCGATGACGAGATCATTGCGGTGTTTCTGGAAGAGGCCGATGAGGAGATTGCCTCCATCAAGAGCCAGTTGCAGCATTGGAAAGAGGGCGCCGGAAACGGGGATGCCTTACGCACACTGCGGCGCTCGTTTCACACCTTGAAGGGCAGTGGGCGCTTGGTGGGCGCCTCAGAATTGGGTGAGTTCGCCTGGTCGTTTGAGAGCCTGCTCAACCGTGTCATTGACAACACCGTGTCTGCCACGCCGGAGCTGATTGCCCTGATAGAGGAAGCAGTAAGCCAATTGCCTGGGCTGGTGGAGAAATTCAAGGGAAATGCCGCACTACCGGCGGATATTCCGGGCTTGGTGGAGCGTGCGCACATACTGAGCCAGCCCGGGGCGGTAGCCACCGACCAGCCGGTTCAGACCATCACAATGAATTCAGCCATGCCTGCTGCTGCACAGCCGGTCGTCGTAGCGGAACCTGTCGTTACCGCGCCGCAGCCGGAGACGTACACAGAGCCTGTAATGGATCCTGTGTTGCTTGATATCTACAGCAGGGAAACCAGCACGCATCTCGCGGCGCTGCGGGCATTTGTCTCGCGCTGCGAGACGGATGCTGCGGTGGCCTGTAAGGTGGATGAGGATATTGTTCGCAGGCTGCATACACTGCATGGCAGCGCGGCCATGGCCAGTGTGCCTGACATCGCCGCCCTGTGCGATGTGATGGAAGAATATGCCAAGATACTGCGTGATGCGGACACTGTGTTAAACGGCGAGGCGCTGGAGGCGCTACGCAGGGTGTGCGATGTAATTCAGGAAAAGATTTACACATTACAGTCTCCTGGTAGCGTACAGCCGGATAGTAATGCCCTGCGGGCGCATGTTACCGATCTCTTCGTCAAGGCAAAGCAGCAACATGCACTGCGGTTCGCTTTCGCCATTCCTGTTGTGCTGGATCCGAAACACATAGGGCACGATAGCGAGATGGCGGCAGTGTTCATGGATGAGGCGAAGGAGGTCCTTGACGCCAGCGATGCGATTCTGCAGCAATGGATCGAGCAGCCGACCAACCGTGAACTACTGGAAGAGTTGCAGCGCGAGTTGCACACTCTCAAGGGCGGTGCGCGTATGGCGGATATCACCCGGATGGGAGACCTGAGTCACAGCCTTGAATCGCTGCTTACCGCCATGGTCGATGGGCTGCTCACACCCTCGCTGGATATCAGTACGCTGATTCAACAGGCCCACGACCGCCTGCTAGCGATGCTCGACCATCTGCGCACGGGCCAGCCATTGGCGATGGCCGATGACCTTATAGCTCGGATTAATGAGGCGTTACATTCCACTTCCGCGATGCTGCCCACCACAGAGTGGCCGAAGGCACATACTCCGGCATCAGATGCCGGGTCTCCAGTAGTTGTGGAAGCACAGTCTGTGGAGTTGGATGATCGCCGCGTTGGCATGCACGTTCAGCATGAGCAGATCCGTATCCGTGCCGATCTGCTGGATAATCTGGTTAATCACGCTACCGAGTTGAGCGTTTTCCGCTCGCGTATTGAACAGAAAATAATCGCATTCAAATTCAATCTGGTGGAAATGGAACGCACCGGGGCGCGTCTACGTGATCAGTTGCGTCGGTTGGAAGCCGAAACCGAAACGCAAATCCTGTTCCGCAATACCGAGAGTGACCAGGCGCACGAGCAGGAGTTTGATCCGCTGGAATTTGACCGCTTTACCCATATGGGACAGCTTTCGCACAGCTTGCTGGAAAGCGTGAGCGACATCGTGAGCATACAAGGCCTGCTGCAGGGTTTGGTGCGCGAATCAGAAATGCTGCTTGCGCAGCAGGCGCGAGTCAATACAGACCTGCAGGAGAGCCTGCTGCGTACGCGCATGGTGCGGTTCTCCGTGGTGTTGCCGCGTCTGCGCCGTATCCTGCGTCAGACGGGCGAGGAACTGGGCAGGCAGGTCGAGTTGCACGTCTCCGGTGCGGAGAGTGAGGTTGATCGTACCCTGCTGGATCGCATCGTGCCGAGCTTGGAGCATATATTGCGCAATGCCGTTGATCACGGTATCGAACGCCGAGAAGACCGCCTGGCGGTGGGCAAGCCGGAAACTGGCACCATCACCCTGAGACTTGCGCGCGAAGGTACCAATGTCGTCATTAGCGTCAATGATGACGGGCGCGGCCTCGATTTAGAGGGCGTGCGCGCCAAGGCTGTTGAACGCGGCTTGCTGCACAAGCATGCACAAGTGACCGACAGCGAGTTGATGCAGTTCATTCTTGAGCCGGGATTCAGTACGGCACAAGAGGTCACGCAGATATCCGGGCGTGGTGTGGGCATGGATGTGGTGAGTAGCGATATAAAGCAGCTTGGGGGCACCCTTTCCATCAGATCAGAGAGGGGCAAAGGGTCCACATTCACCATGCGCCTGCCATTTACATTGTCAGTGAGCCATGTGTTGATGGTGCAGGTGGGTGATAGCATCTACGCTGTTTCACTCGCCACCGTTGAGCGCATACTGCGCATTTCGCATGAAGAACTGGAGCAGGTGTACGCGAGCGAGGAGCGTACTTATCGCGCTGCAGAGCAAGAGTGTCCGTTTTTGCACTTGGGCACGTTGCTGCATGCAAGTAATCCTCAATTGCCGGGATCGGGGAAAAAGGCAGCGGCCTTGTTGGTGCGTGCGGGTGAGCGGCGCATCGTGCTCCATGTGGATGGTCTGATTGGGAGCCGAGAAATCGTAGTGAAATCCGTGGGTGTGCAGATCAGCACGGTAAAAGGCATTACGGGCGCCACTATTATGGGCGATGGGCGTGTGGTCTTGATGCTCGATATCGGTATCATGCTGCGTTCCAGTGCAGCGTCCATCACAGTCGAAGACACCCTGGAGGAAGCCGGGCACGATGGCATTACCGTCATGGTGGTAGATGACTCTATCACTGTGCGTAAGGTGACCGCCCGCCTGCTTGAGCGCCACAATATTGCAGTACTTGCGGCTAAAGACGGGATGGATGCGCTTGTATTGTTGCAGCAGCATGTGCCGGATGTAGTGTTGCTGGATATCGAAATGCCGCGCATGGACGGCTATGAACTTGCTGCGCATATGCGCAGCGATGAACGTCTGCGCGATGTGCCGATCATGATGATTACCTCACGCACCGGCGATAAGCACCGCGACCATGCGTTTGCGCTGGGTGTGAACCGCTATCTGGGCAAGCCTTTCCAGGAGGTAGATCTGTTGGACAACATCCATGCTTTGTTGGCTGAGCACGCGGAAGCCCGGCACTGAGGTGGCGTCCATGCTAGACACGTCGCCGCGTATCGCCATCGTTTCCTGCTCGGAGCATCAGCGTATTAACTTGGGCCAGATTCTGGATAGAAACGGCCTGCAGGTGGTGCTCAACCAGCCACCCAGCCACGAGTTTCTGGCGCTGGCGCGCGAACACAAGGCCGAGGTGCTGCTCATTGATCTGGATGATTCCTGCTTCAACGGAGCGCTGCTTGCGTCATTTCTGGGTCAGGATGTATTGCCCATGCTGCTCAACGACAGTGCCGCGATGCGAATGAATGCCGATGTGCTGGCAGACGACTGGGGACGCCGGCTGACACGCAAGCTGGCTGCGCTCACGGCTGAAACCCGTAGCCAACCATCGATATCCTCGTTGCAGCCGCAGCCTTTAGCCGCTCCCGTCAGGGTACAGCGCCATAGCGTAGTATCGACAGCAGTTCATGTCTGGGTGCTGGGCGCTTCAATCGGCGGTCCGCATGCATTGAAGCAATTCCTGGCGGCACTGGCGCCCGATTTGCCGCTGGCCTTCATACTGGCGCAACATATCGGTACCAATTTTATGGCCTTGCTGGCGCGGCAACTGGATCAGGCTTCATCTTACCGCGTACTGCCGGCGCAGGCGGGAGAAGTATTATGCCAACGGCAGGTAGTGCTTGCGCCCGTGGATGAAGAGATCGATATTGACTCAGCGGGACGCATTCAGTGCACACCGGTGGCCGATAATGGCGTATTGTGCCGGCCGTCCATAGACACGGTGTTGGTGAGGATTGCTCGGCGTTACGGTAGGAGAAGTGGTGCAATAATCTTCAGCGGTATGGGCAACGACGGCGCTGAGGGTGTGCGCGCCATCTCTGCGCAGGGTGGCGAGGTGTGGGCGCAGGACTACGCCAGTTGCCTTGTAAGCAGCATGCCGGATCAGGCACGGTTGACCCGCGTGGTGAGTTTCAGTGGTACGCCGGAGATTCTTGCGCAACGGCTGTCACAACGTTACGCACCCTCGGCTGCTGTCGCACATCTGTTGCAAATGCAGAAGGAACGCACGGCATGAGTACTGCCGGATCAGTAGTCCGCTGTCAGTTGCTGCCGCTCAAGAATGAGCATCTGTTGCTACCCAGTACTGCCATCGCCGAAGTCATGCGCTTTGGCACACTGGAGCCGGTGGAGGGTGCGCTACCCTGGCTGCTGGGGCGCATCAAGTGGCGCGATCGTGCTATTGCGGTGGTTTCATTCGAGGCCGCCTGCGATGAAGAGGTGCCTGCGGATAGCCGGCAGACGAAGATTGTGGTTCTGAACGCGCCGGGCGGCAACGCGCAACTGGATTTCTTCGGGGTAGTGGTACAGGATATGCCGCAATTGCTGCAGGTCAGTGACGATAACCTTGCCATGATCGAGCACGAGACCGAGCTGCACCCGCTCATGCACTGCCATGTGATTGTGAACGGCGAGACCGCCATCATACCCAATCTGAGCGCGCTGGAAGAAAAACTTCTGGCTACTATGTAGGCTAGCCTAAGCCCAGGGCTTCACGCGCGATAGCACGGTAGCCGATGTCGGTGCGGTAGTATATGCCGTCCCAGCGAACCATTTGGGCCAGTGCGTACGCACGCCGCTGCGCTTCACCCACGGTATCCCCCAGAGCGCAGGCACACAGTACGCGTCCTCCTGCCGTTACGACCGCGCTGTCGCGCAACTGGGTACCGGCATGAAATAACATGCAGTCGACGGGCGGCGTCTGATCCAGGCCGTGAATGACATCACCGCTGCGATACGATCCGGGATAGCCACCTGCGGCCAGCACCACGCCCAGTGCCGCGCGCTCATCCCACTCCGCGTGGACTTCGTGCAGACGCTGATCGAGCGCCGCGTTGCACAGATCGACCAGGTCGGAGCGCAGGCGCATCAGGATCGGCTGAGCCTCCGGGTCGCCCAGACGGCAGTTGAATTCCAGTACGCGCGGGCTGCCGTCTTGCGCAATCATCAGGCCGGCATAGAGAAAGCCGGTGTAAGGAATGCCTTCGCCGGCCATGCCGCGCAGGGTGGGCTCGATCACCTCGCGCAGGATGCGCGCATGCAGTGCCGGTGTCACCACGGGCGCGGGTGAATACGCCCCCATGCCGCCGGTGTTGGGGCCGCAGTCGCCATTATCGCGCGCCTTGTGATCCTGCGCAGTCGCCAGCGGCAGGATGTGCGTACCGTCAGCCATCACAATAAAGCTTACTTCCTCGCCGGCCAGAAACTCCTCGATCACCACGCGCCGCCCGGCATTGCCGACTATGCTGCCGCCCAGCATGTCGCGAATGGCCGCGGCGGCCTGGGCCTCGTCCTGTGCGATCACCACCCCTTTGCCTGCGGCCAGCCCATCCGCCTTGATCACTATGGGCGTGCCGACAGTGGCGACATAGGCGACAGCGGCATCAGCGTCGGTAAAGGCGCGATAGGCCGCAGTGGGGATATGGTGGCGAGCGAGGAAGTCCTTGGCGTAGGTTTTCGAGCTTTCGAGTTGCGCCGCCCCGCGCACGGGGCCAAAGCAGCGCAGCCCCGCCGCAATAAAGGCGTCTACCACGCCGAGCGCGAGCGGCACTTCCGGGCCGACAAGCGTGAGATCGATGGCATGGTCGCGCGCGAAGTCGGCCAGGGCGCTGACATCCTCGGCCGCGATGGCGACATTTTCCACCTTGGGCTCGCGCGCCGTACCTGCGTTGCCGGGCGCGACAAAAACCGTGCGCACCCTGGGCGACTGTGCGACTTTCCATGCCAGCGCATGTTCTCGCCCGCCGCCACCGATAACAAGTATTTTCATGCTAAAAACTCAACGGCCAACAACTTAACGCAAAGACGCGAAGACGCAAAGGTGAAAGGGCTAAGCACAACATCGGTCTGCGCAGAATAAGTTCATGATAATAAATACCTTCCTATGTATCTCGCTTTTATCTTTCCTGGCGTCTTTGCGTTGGTCTTTAACGTTTAGTGCCGGAAATGACGCATGCCGGTAAACACCATGGCAATGCCGTGTTCGTTGGCGGCGGCAATGACTTCCGGGTCGCGCACCGAGCCGCCGGGCTGGATCACCGCGCTCACGCCGGCCTCCGCTGCGGCATCGAGGCCGTCGCGGAAAGGGAAGAAGGCATCGCTTGCCAGCACGGAGTCGCTGATGGTGAGGCCGGCATCGGCGGCCTTGATGGCGGCGATGCGCGCGCTGTAGACGCGACTCATCTGGCCGGCACCGATGCCGGTGGTCATGGCGTCCTTGCAGTAGACAATGGCGTTGGACTTGACGAAGCGCGCCACCTTCCATGCAAACAGCAGGTCTTGCATCTGCGTTGGCGTCGGCGCGCATTGCGTAACGATCTTGAAATCCTGCGGATTGATAATGCCGAGATCCTGATCCTGTAGCAGCAGTCCACCGGCGACACGCTTGTAGTCGAGGCTGGTGATGCGCGCCGTGGACCAGGGATCGCAGGCGAGCACACGCAGGCTGGGCTTGGCAGCGAGCAGCGTACGCGCCTCGTCGGTGTAGGCGGGCGCGATGATGAGCTCGACGAACTGCCGTTCGATGATGGCCTGCGCCGTGGCGGCATCCACCGGCTCGTTGAAGGCGATGATGCCGCCGAAGGCCGAGGTAGGGTCGGCGCTGTAGGCGCGCTGATATGCCTCGCGCGGTGTCTTGCCGAGCGCCACGCCGCACGGGTTGGCATGCTTCACGATCACGCAGGCAGGCGCTTCGGTGAATGACTTTACGCACTCGAGCGCGGTGTCGGCGTCGGCGATGTTGTTGAACGAAAGTTCCTTGCCCTGTAACTGGCTGGCGCTGCTGATGCAGGCCGCCGCTGGCCGGTGCTCGGCGTAGAATGCGGCCTGCTGGTGCGGGTTTTCACCGTAACGCAGTTCCTGGGTCTTGCGGAATTGGGCGGTATAGGTACGCGGGAAGGCTGCAACGCGCTGGCCTGTGCTGTCCAGCGTGCCGAGATGGTTGGCGATGGCGGCGTCGTAACGCGCGGTGTGTTCAAACGCCTTCACCGCCAGCGAAAAACGCTGCTGGTCGCCGACGCCGTTGCGGGCTGCAATCTCGTCCAGGACCGGGCCATAGTCCGCTGCATCGACCAGCACCGTGACCGCGGAGAAATTCTTGGCCGCAGCGCGCAGCATGGCCGGGCCGCCGATGTCGATATTTTCAATCGCCTCGTCAAAGGTGCAGGTGGGCCGGGCAATGGCGGTTTCGAACGGGTAGAGGTTGACGATCAGCAGGTCGATAGGGGCGATGCCGTTCTGCACCATCAGCGTGTCGTCAACGCCGCGCCGTCCCAGCAGGCCGCCGTGGATTTTGGGGTGCAGGGTTTTGAGGCGGCCGTCCATCATCTCGGGAAAGCCGGTGTGGTCGGAGACCTCAATGACCTTGACGCCATTCCCGGCCAGCAGCTTTGCGGTGCCGCCGGTGGAGAGAATTTCAACCCCGAGCTGTTGCAGACGCAGGGCGCACTCGACGATACCGGTCTTGTCGGAGACACTGATAAGGGCGCGCTTAATCAGGGGCATGCGGTGCTCGAGCGGCAGGCAAGCGGCTTATTCCAGGCCATGCAGGTTGAGTTTCTTGCGCAGTGTGCTGCGGTTCAGGCCCAGTATCTCGGCGGCTTTGCTCTGGTTGCCGCGCGTATGCTGCATCACGCTTTCCAGCAGCGGGCGCTCCACTTCGCAAATGACCATCTGATAGAGATCGCCCGGCTTGTGGCCGTCAAGATCCTTGAAATAGGTTTCCAGCGCGTTGCGGATGCAGTCGCGCAGGGGTTTGTTGGGGCGGTTGTCACACGGCGGTGCGGATTTACCGTGGTGTGTTGCGCTGTTCACGCTGCCAGCTCCGCGTGGCCTGCGCCTTCCACCAGGCCATCAAAAAACTCGCGCGTGAGCATCATCTGCTGTTCGAGACCGGCGGCGGCATTGATGGTCTGGCGGAACAGGGCACCGCCGCTTTGGCCCTTGCTGTACCACGATAAATGTTTGCGGGCCATCAGCACGCCGGTATGCTCGCCGTAAAAGGCGTACAGGTTGCGCATGTGATCGAGCAGGATGTCGCGGACTTCATGGATGCCGGGCTCCGGCAGATGTTCGCCCGTGGCGAGATAGTGGGCAATGGCGCGGAACACCCACGGCCGGCCCTGGGCGGCGCGCCCGATCATCACGCCGTCGGCGCCGGTATAGTCGAGTACATGCCTGGCCTGTTCGGGGGTGCGGATGTCGCCATTGGCGAGCACCGGGATGCTGACCGCTGCCTTGATCGCGGCGATGGTGTCGTATTCGGCCTCGCCGGTGTAGGCGCAGGCGCGGGTGCGGCCATGCACCGCCAGTGACTGGATGCCGCAGGCCTCTGCGATGCGGGCCACGGCCACGCCATTGCGGTTGTCCTTGTTCCAGCCGGTGCGGATTTTCAGCGTGACCGGTACGGTGGCCGCTTTTACCACGGCCTCGAGGATGCGCGCGACCAGGCCTTCATCCTGCAACAGGGCCGAGCCTGCCATGACATTGCACACCTTTTTGGCCGGGCAGCCCATGTTGATGTCGATGATCTGTGCGCCGTTGTCGGCATTGTAGCGAGCGGCTTCGGCCATCAGTCTGGGGTCGGCGCCCGCTATCTGTACGGCGCGCGGCTCGATCTCGCCTTCATGGTTGGCGCGGCGCAGTGTCTTTTCGCTGCCCCAGAGCAGGGAGTTGGACGACACCATTTCAGACACCGCCATGCCCGCGCCCAGGCTCTTGCACAGCTGGCGGAACGGCCGGTCGGTGACGCCCGCCATCGGCGCAAGCACCAGGGAATTGTTCAGTGTGTAGGGTCCGATCTGCATAGGGAAGGCTTAAAGCGCATGTGTCTGCCGGGCAGACGGTTTTATTATAGTTTGCGCGCCGCGTGACCGGCGGCGCTCCCGCACGCTAGCTGATAGTGGTTTCTATGGCGTCACGCTCACCCAGGTTATCTACCCAGCTCAAGGTGATGCTATCACCCTTTTGTCCGCCCTTGAATGTAAAGGCGAGATAGGGGTTTTTCGAAATGGCGATGCCCCAGTCCGCAGACAGCACAACAGTACCCTTATGCGTACAGGTGACTTCCTGAATGACGTGCGCAGGAATCGGGGCGCCGGTTTTCTTGTCCTTGAACAGGCCGGTTTCCATCACGTGCAGGATCTGGGCCTTGACGGTAGTGACATCGCCTTCCAGTGTCGCGCGTATCTTGATGGTGCCCGCCATGAGATTGTTGCCTGCCTAGTTGCCGCAGCCGTTCAGCACGACTTTGACTTTCTTGCGCGTGCTGTAGAGCTTGCCTCCGGCCACGGCCACGACAGTGACGTGGGAGGTTTGCGCCATCTTGATGTTGGTTTTGATGAACGGGTTGACGTTCGGCCCCAAGGTGAAGCGGGCCACCAGGGCGCTCGGGTTCTTCTCCACCAGAATCAGGATCGCCTCCACCTGGGGCAGCGAGCTTTCGATGGTGACCGGCACCACGGCGCCATTTTCGGCCAGATCCGTGATGCTGAGCTGTATCTTGTCCTGGGCATCGATCAGGGGGGCGTCGCCAAACAGGGCGCGCAGAGCCCCATGGGAATTCTTTTCGCGGAAGGCCTCGGCCGGCCAGGCGGCGGCCGCCAGACGCGGGAAGCACAACAGCATCCCCCATAGCGCGCCAGCCAGCGTGCCCATTAAAAAGCGTCGGCGTGAATTGTCCGTCACGGGTGTGGTACTCCTGGCTTGCCGGGAAAGTCAGTTTGCGGAACTGAAGCCCGATTATAGCCGATTCCGGGGGAGGGCGTCATCAGTGTTTGTCCGCCTGCGCCAGCTCTTCCTGTAGCTGTTTCAGCCGCGCTTCCATTTGCGAGCTGCGGTAGAAGTCGCTGTCTGCGGCCTTGATGCCGGCCTGGAGCTGCTCGACGGCGGCCCCGGTCTGGCCATTGAGATAGTAGTGTTCCGCCAGCGCCTGGTGCGCGGCCGCGGTCTGGCCGGCAGCGATTTCGGCATCGGCCAGCAGCTTGTACAACGCCGGATCAGGGGTGCGGCGTCGGGCATAGTCGCCCAGCAGGCGGCGTGCCTGATCCGGCTGACCGGCCTGCAACAGGGCGCGGCTGTAGTTCAGGGTCAGCACCGGGTTACCTGGCAGCAATTGCAGGGCGTCAGCGTAGGCACGCAGTGCCTGGGGCACGCGCTTATCCGCCAGATCGACCTGGGCCAGGGCATTGATATAGGCAATGCGCTCCTTGTCCGTGGCAAGCAGGGCCTGCAGCTCGGTGCGCGCGGCAGCATACTCGCCATTGGCAGACAGGGCCAATGCGTAGCCATAACGCTCAGCGGCCAGATTGCGGTACTGCCCGGATTTGAGGGCGGCGGCAAAGTGCTGCACGGCCTGTTTCGGATTGCCTTCCTTCAGTACCCGCAGCTTGGTGCGTACCAGATGGTAGTTGAGGTTGTCGCTGATCTGGCGGTGGGGGTATTGCTCGGCGCGGTTACGCGTGTCGGCAATGCGGGCCTCATCGACCGGGTGGGTGCGCAGAAATTCCGGCACACTGGCGCCGACATAGCGGCTGGCCTTTTGCAGGCGCTCGAAGAAGCCCGGCATGTAGCGCGGGTCAAAGCCGGCGCGCGCCAGCGTCGGCACGGCCACGCGATCGGCCTCTTCTTCATTGCTGCGGGTGAAGTTGATCTGCGCCTGCACGGCGCCGGCCTGGGTCGCGGCCATCGCGGCCGCGCCCAACTGGCTGTTTTGCGTGCCGATGATAATGGCGGCGAGCAGGGCCGCTGTGCTGGGCAAGCTCATCTTGTCGGCCGCCTCGATCCGGCGCGCCAGATGGCGCTGGGTCAGGTGGCCGATTTCGTGCGCGATTACCGAGGCCAGTTCGCCCTCGGTTTCGGTCGCCAGGATCAACCCGCTGTGCATGCCGATAAAGCCGCCGGGCGCGGCAAAGGCATTGATCGTGGGGTCATCCACCACGAAGAATGTGAAGTCGAGCGACTGGTTGTCGCTCTGTGCCGCCAGCTGGTAGCCCAGCGAGTGAATATACTGGTTGATCTCCGGGTCATCCATGATCTTGAGTGACTGGCGTATCTCGCGCATGAAGGCCTCGCCCATCTGGCGCTCATCGGCCGGTGAGATGCTGCTGCCTGCGGTGTCGCCGATGTCCGGCAGATTGAGGTTAAGCGCGGCGGCCTGGGCCGGTTGCTGAAGGACGGCGAGCAGCAACAGGCTGTACATATGGCGCGGTTTCAAGCGATAGTCCTGGCTGGCTGGAGGGTGCGGCATCATTCATTATGACCATGCAGGCCGGTATCGGTTCAGGTGCGTGGCCCCGTGGCTCTCCTATATACTGCGACAGTTTAGCGCAACCCCTGGAAGGAAACATGTTCGCCGACCTGATTGCCCGTATTCCGGCCCGTGTCTGGACCCTGGCTGCCCTGCTGCTCTGGGGCGGGCTGGCCTTGCTGCTGCTGCGGCAGGACGGCTATGGCATCGAAGAGGGCGCGGCCCATGCCCTGTTGCTGAACTGGACGCTGATCGACAGCGTGGCGAGTCCGGTGTTTACCTTCGGCGTGCCGGATTTACGCGCGGTGCTGTTTATTCCGGTGGCGGTCTACTGGTCCGGCAGTCTGCTGGCCGCCAAGGTGTTCACGTTGCTGATCACGTTTGGCGCCGGGTTGCTGCTTTACCGCTGGAGCAACCGGGTGGCAGGCCCGGAGGCCGCCCTGATCGCGACCGGTCTGTGGCTGATTGCGCCGCTTACCCTCCATGCCGCAAACAGCCTGGGCGCGGGCATCTATCTGGTGGCGCTGTTTGCGCTGGGCGCCTGGCTGGATGAGGCCTACCGGGCTGAACCGCGGCCACTGGGGGGGAAATACTTCGCCCAGATGGTGCTGGTGGCCATCAGCGTAAGCCTGCACCCGGCGGGCCTGGCACACCCGCTTGCGCTCGCGCTGCGCTGGTACAGGGAGCCGCTCAGCCGCCGTGAACAGCAACAGACGTTCATCGGGCTTGCGGTGGCGGTGGTCGTCGTCGTGTTGGTGCGCATGGGCTGGTCGGGTCTGGCGTGGTGGAGCAACCCGCTGCCCGTGTTGTCTGGCCTGCTCACCACGCCCGGCACCACCGTGGGCGATGCAGCGCACTGGCTGGGTTTCGTTACCGGCGCGCTGACCGTGTGGGTGCTGCTGGCCAGCCGCGCCGCCTGGCGGTACGACACCACCGGCCTGATGCTGGCGCTGGGCCTGCTGTTGGGGCTGAGTGCGGCTGACAATACCTGGGCGCTGCTCGCGCTTACCGCCGTGATTTACTACGGCGTGCCGCAACTGATTGCATTGAACGCCGCCTGGGGCGGTGGCGGGCTGCTCGGCCAGCGGGGCGCGGTATTGCTGCTGGTGGTGGTGTTAGCCACGCTTTTCATGAGTCAGGACCGGCAGCAGGCGCTGCATGCCCGCGCTGCCCCGCTGGATGCGCAAGACCGGTTACTGCAGGCGCTGGTGCAGGAGGCGGGGGATGAAAAGCAGCCGTTCCGGGTAGCGAGCCAATGGCCGGCGCGCACCATGCTCGTTACCCGGCGCGATGCGCTGCCGCTGCCCCCGGCGGCCAAAGACAGCGTGGCGCAGTTGCAGATGCTGTCCGGCGTGACCCATCTGGTGTTTGATCCCTACCGGGTGGAGCGTGATCTGGCGCGCAATCTTGCCGAACTGGGAGGCGAGCTGGAAACCGTTGCGCGGCAGGAAGGCGGGGTGATACTCAAGGCGCGCGCTACGGAAAAAACCAATTAGCCGGCACCTTTCGTGCCTTGAACAAATCAAGCATCCGTTTTATAAATTTCCAGAGGAACAGGTATGCAAATTCATGTCTATGACACGTATGTCACAGCCAAAGATGGTGGCACGATGCACTTTGACGTATTCACTGCGGTGAAAGACGATCAAAAAGCAATTGAGTACGCCAAACAGTGGTTGATTTCAATCGGTGAAGGCGATGCAGTAATCTCGAGCAAAGAATGCAGATTTTGTCACAGCCAGGGCGCGCCCGACAACGTCGTCGCAGAAATTAATAAAGACGGTTACTTCATCTACAAGATGGAAGGTTGCAAGTAATCGTAGCTTGGCGCGCAAGAAAATTGATTATTTCGCACCGCGCGGCATGAGTGAAACCGAAGGCTTAAACATCGCGTTTCGGCACGGGCTCCATCATGGTCTTCTCGCGCTGGTACACCATCACCGAACCGATACGCAACGCGCCCAGCACAAACAGCAGCGCACTCAAGGCATAGATTTCATCCGTCGTAATCTTGTGCTCGAAAATCTTGATCATGATCTCGCGCAACACAAACACGATCCCGGCATCGACGATGAACGTCATGCGCAGGCGGTGCGTAGTGAAGTAATCCACCAGCGAACGCGAGAGCTCGATCAGGATGAACAGCGTGAGCACGTCCGAGATAATGCGCTGATATTCCCGCGCCAGATTATTGCTGCCGATCAAATTACCCAGGTTGAGAAACAGCATGCCCACGCCGATGATGATGCCGAGGGTAATAAAGGCCAGCATCACGCTGAGCACCAGGCCGGTGATGACATTGAAAGCTTTGAGGAAGTCTATGTTCATCATGACAGTTTGATCCTTGGTTCCGTGCCGCTGAGCAGATTGCGGATGTTACCCTGATGCCGCCACAGGAGGAAGGTGGTCATGACAACCGCCGCCAGCATGAACCCCGCCGGGGCGCCCATCCAGTGCATGTACAGCGGCGCCAGAAAGCCCGCCGTGAGGGCGGCGAGCGACGAATAGCGCGTCAGCAGGGCAATGATCAGCCAGGTGAGCATCACCGCGCCACCCACCCACCACGACAGTCCAAGCAACACGCCGAGAAAGGTGGCCACGCCCTTGCCGCCGCGAAAACCGAAAAATACCGGATACAGATGGCCGAGAAAGGCCGCCAGCGCGACGACCGCCAGCGCCAGTGGCGGCAACCCCAGATATTTTGCAATCAGCACCGGCGCCAGCCCCTTCAGCATGTCGCCCAGCAGGGTCAGCGCCGCCGCCTGACGCCCGCCCAGACGCAGCACATTGGTCGCCCCCGGATTGCCGGAGCCGTTGGTGCGCGGATCGGGCAGGCCGAAGAGTTTGCTCACCAGAATCGCGCTGGAGAGCGAGCCCGCAAGATAGGCCGCAATCAGCAGGGCGACGGCGGTGAGGATAAGGACAGTGTCCGTAGGCATATGCTAATTGGAACCGGTTGTGTGCTCAAGGTCAAGCCCGGCGGCAGTGTTACGCCGTGGATGCAAGCGCCACAGGGTGGGCGAATGCCTTGCCGGTCAGAGGGTGCTGGCCTTATAGTGCGGGGTAGTTCGGAAAAGCGGCATATCATTATACCCCGTAACCGAGGGAGTAAATAAGTTGTAATCTGCAGCTTTGGATTGGGCGTCTTAATGGGCACATTGTAGGACAGCTATTGGGTATCTACCTAAGTTATGCAAACTAAGGAACCTGTGCTAGGGAATAAGATCATGGCAAAACCGCAATCAGCAACTGGCCCCAGCGTCCTCATTGTAGTTGGAATAGTTTTTATGGTTCTTGTCAATGGAGTCATTGGGTTTTTTGTCGGCGGTTTCATTATTTTTGTTGGCGTAATTCTTTTGTTTGTCCGTATGGGTGCGGGGGTTGTAAATATAGCAAAAGAGACAATGGCGGAAAAAGAAAAGACAAAATCTTGTCCGTATTGCGCTGAACTCATCAAGAAAGAGGCCATTGTCTGCCGCTATTGCGGTCGAGACTTGGCTAATCAATCTGGGGTGCCGAAAACTGAAGAAAACGTGCCTATACCAGGCGATCAAGAGCTTATGGAAAAATATAAGATCACGTTTTCTAATGATAAGTACCAGTACGGTGAATATCGCTATGACAAACTTAACGATGCAGTAAATTATGCAAGAAATAGAAAGCAAGAGTGGGAGGGGTGAACCCTATCATTCACCGGCCGTCTGCGAGAGAAAAGTCGATGGGCTTCACCCAACCTATACGCTTTTTGCATAGCCTGCCGCGTTATCCGTTACAAGTGATTTCATTCTGGCGCGTCCGCGTATAAACTCTCACGGTTCCCATTTAGGGCACCTCTAAGTCGTACACAGGCAGTCACGCCCATGGACATTATTTACCTGCATGACCTGAAGATCGACGCGGTCATCGGCATTTTCGAGTGGGAGCGGCGGGTGCGGCAGACCATTACGCTCGATCTCGATATGGCGGCGGATATCCGCAAGGCGGCGGCGAGCGACAGCATCGCGGACACGCTTGACTACAAGGCGGTGTCGAAGCGGTTGATCGACTTTGTCGGCCACAGTGAGTTTCATCTGGTGGAGACCATAGCTGGGCGCGTGGCTGACATTGTGCTCACTGAGTTTAACGTCGCCTGGGTGCGCGTGCGGGTGAACAAGAAGGGCGCGGTGCGGGGGGCGATGGACGTGGGCGTGATTATCGAGCGCGGTGAGCGTCCATGACGCGCGTCTATGTCAGCATGGGCAGTAACATCGAGCGCGAGCGCAATACCCGCGCCGGTCTTGCCGCATTGCGCGAACACTATGGCCCGCTCACCGTGTCGTCCGTGTACGACAGCAAGGCGCTGGGTTTTTCGGGCGATGACTTTTACAACCTGGTGGTGGGGTTTGATACCGCCGAGGACGTGCATACGCTGGCTGGCACGCTGGAGCGCATCGAGCACGAGCACGGCCGCGTGCACGGTGCCGCGCGCTTCAATTCGCGTACCCTCGACCTCGACCTCTTGCTCTACGGTGACCTTGTGTCGCAGGAGCCGGGCCTGACTTTGCCGCGCCCGGAAATTGTGAAATACGCCTTTGTGTTGTGGCCGCTGGCGGAGATTGCCGGCCAGTTGCGTCACCCGCAGGATGGGCGGACGTATCAGGAGTTGTGGCAGCGCTTCGATAAAGGCCAGCAGAAACTCACGCGGGTGGATTTTCCTATTGACCTCGACGCCGCAGTGAACGGTTAGCAGGCTGCTAGGCGTTGATGGAGCGCCCGCCATCCACGGTAATTACCTGGCCGGTGATATAGCCCGCATCACGGATCAGAAACAGCACCGCGCGTGCGATGTCATCCGGGTCGCCCTGACGCTTGAGCAGGGTGCGGGAAATGATGCGCTGCTGAGTGACCTCGTCTATCGCTTCCGGCCACAGAATGGCGCCGGGTGAGACCGCATTCACGCGCACTTGCGGCGCGAGTTCGCAGGCCAGCGCCTTGGTCAGCATCACCAGACCGGCCTTGGCCGTGCTGTAGACGGGGTAGGTCTTGAGCGGACGGTCGGCGTGGATGTCGACGATATTGATGATGCACCCGTTCGCCTCGGCGAGCGCGCGCGCGGCGGCCTGCGCCGCGAAAAACGGCGCGCGCAGATTGCTGCCCATGATGTCATTCCATTGTGCATCGCTCACCGAGCCTAGCGGTGTCGGATAAAAACTGGAGGCATTGTTGATTAGCACATCGAGCTTGCCCCACGCGCCAATGGCATCCTGCACCATGTGCGTGACCTTTGCGCTGTCCAGAAGATCGGCCTGCATGAGGACGACGGAGTCGGCGCGTGCAGCGTTGAGCTTTTCCTGTAGCGCATGCGCGGCCTGTTTGGAGGTACGGTAATGCAGCGCCAGATTGAGGCCTTCGGCATGCAGTGCTGCGGCGATCACCGCACCCACGCGCTGCGCCGCGCCGGTGATGAGCGCCACTTTTCCGCTCAGGCTGTTTGTATTATTCTGCATCGCACCCTCGTGTCGTCAGGCCGTCGTTCACGGCTAGCGTAACCTAAAATGCTACTGCATAGAATAACCTCTGCATGAACATCACGCGCATGGATTTGCCTGCACCGGGCCCGCTTGAGGCGGCGCACAGCGCGCACCTGCAGGATCTTATTCGCCGCGAGATCGAGCGGGCGGGCGGGCGCATTACCTTTGCGCGCTACATGGAACTCGCGCTCTATGCCCCTGGCCTCGGCTATTACAGCGCCGGTCTGCAGAAGTTCGGCGCGGGCGGGGATTTCGTCACCGCGCCGGAAATCTCCCCCTTGTTTGCACGCTGTATCGCGCGCCAGTGTCAGCAGGTGCTGGAACAGATGGAGCAGGGGGGTATTCTGGAGGTGGGTGCGGGCTCCGGCGTGCTGGCGTGTGATGTGCTGAGCGAGTGCGAACGCCTGGGCTGTCTGCCGCAGCATTACTTTATTCTCGAACTCAGCGCCGAATTGCGCGCACGGCAACGGGATGCGCTGCGGCGCGTGCCGCATCTCGCCGGGTGCGTGCGCTGGCTCGACACGCTGCCGGAGCACGGCTTTCACGGCGTGGTGCTTGCCAACGAAGTGCTGGACGCGATGCCGCTGCATCGCTTCCGTATCGACGGCGACGCCATTTATGAATGTTACGTGGGATATGAGGGCGGGTGTTTTGTGTGGCGTCACGGCCCCGTAAGCGATGCTGCGCTGGCCGGGCGTATCGACGCCGTGCGCAGCCGTGTGCACGATCTGCCGCAGGTGTTTGAGTCGGAGGTAAGTCTCGCTGCGTCCGCCTGGATACGCAGCATCGCGGACGTGATCGAACGCGGCCTGGTACTGTTGATCGACTACGGTCATGCACGCAGCGAGCTGTATCATGCGCAGCGCGCAGACGGCACGCTGTTGTGCCATTACCGTCACCGCGCGCATGCCGACCCGCTGATACTCACCGGCTTGCAGGATATTACCGCGCACGTCGATTTCACCGCCGTGGCCGAGGCCGCGCACGATGCCGGCCTCGCCGTGGCGGGTTACACCACACAGGCGCACTTTCTGCTCGCCTGCGGTCTGATGGAGATGGTGGGTGGTGCCGATGCGAATGATGCGGCCACGTATTTGCCGCTGATGCAGCAGGTCAAAAAACTCACCCAGCCGGATGAAATGGGGGAGATATTCAAGGTGATTGCACTCACGCGCGGCATCGATGCCGCGCTGCTCGGTTTTGCACTCAGGGATAATCGCGGCAGGCTGTGATTTCTACAGTAACGGCCTTGTGTTTCGCGCCGATCGCCCTCATTCTAGGTTTTACAAGAATACCTCTGGAGGATGACATGCGTAACAGATTACGTGCAGTGGGCTTACTGGTTCTGACCGCATTGCTTGGCGGCTGTGGCTACAACACGCTGCAAAGCACCGATGAGCAGATCAAGGCCGGCTGGGCGGAGGTATTGAACCAATATCAGCGCCGCGCCGATCTGGTGCCCAACCTCGTCAACGTGGTGAAGGGCTTCGCTGCGCAGGAAAAGGACGTGCTGCTCGGAGTGACGCAGGCGCGCGCCAAGGTAGGTTCCATTCAGGCCACGCCGGAACTCATCAACGACGAAAAGGCCTTTGCCAAATTCATCGCCGCGCAGGGTGAGATGAGCAGTGCGCTCGCGCGATTGCTGGTGGTGGCAGAAAACTATCCGCAACTGAAATCGGACACCGTGTTCCGTGATTTGCAGGCGCAACTGGAAGGCACGGAAAATCGCATTGCGGTCGCGCGCAACCGCTACATCCAGGCGGTGCAGGAGTACAACGTCACCGTGCGCTCCTTCCCCAGCAACCTCACCGCGATGATGTTCGGCTTCAAGGTCAAGCCGGGCTTCACGGTGGAGAATGAAAAGGCCATCGCCACGCCGCCCAAGGTGGATTTTTCCGCACCCGCTAAACCGTAATGTCTAAAGTCTGGGCTGTCCTCTTATTGCTCAGTCTGTCTTTTGTGGCGGCGCAGGCCGATGTGTCCGTGCCGCCGCTCACTGCGCGCGTCACCGATCTGACCGCAACGCTTTCCGCGTCACAAAAAGGCGAGCTGGAGCGCACGCTACAGGCCTTCGAGGAAAAAAAGGGCAGCCAGATCGCGGTGCTCATCGTGCCCACCACGCAGCCGGAGGCGATAGAGCAATATTCCATCCGCGTGGCGGAAGAATGGAAACTCGGGCGCAAAGGCATTGATGACGGCGCGCTGCTGTTGATCGCCAAAGACGACCGCGCGCTGCGCATCGAGGTCGGTTATGGGCTGGAGGGCGTGCTGCCCGACGCGATTGCCAAGCGCATTGTGTCTGACATCATCACGCCCTATTTCAGCAGCGGCGATTTCTTCGGCGGCATTCAGGCGGGCGTGCTGTCCATGATAAAGCAGGTTGAAGGCGAGCCGCTGCCCGCGCCTGTCTCCCAAGCTGGAGCAGACGGCAGTGACTTCGGCGACGTGCTGATGTTGGGGTTGATTCTGGTGTTCATCGTGGCGCCGATGCTGCGCGGCATGCTGGGCCGTTTTCCGGCGGCGCTGGTCATAGGGCTGGTCGCGGCTATCGCGGGCTGGGTATTGCTGAGCACACTGTTGATCGCATTGATGGCGGGATTTTTTGCATTTGTGCTTGCGCTGTTGAGCGGTATTATTCCGCACGGCCGCGGCGGATACCGGCCCGGCGGCTATGGTGGCGGCGGTTATAGCGGCGGTGGGTTCGGCGGAGGCGGGGGCGGTTTCGGCGGTGGTGGCGCGTCGGGGAGGTGGTGATGATGATCTCACGCTGGCTCAAGCATCTATGCAGCGGCCACTGGCAGGTGCGGCGCGCATTTCCGGCAGCGGCCCTGCAGACGATCGAGGCCGCGATCCGCGAAGCGGAGGCGGCGCATCACGGACAAATCCGTTTTGCCGTGGAGGCGGGGCTCGACGTCGGCCCGCTGCTCGGAAACAAAACTGCGCGCGAGCGCGCCATCGAGATATTTTCCCGCTTGCGCGTGTGGGATACCGAAGACAACAACGGCGTGCTGATTTATTTGCTGCTCGCCGATCACGATGTCGAGATCATCGCCGACCGTGGCGTGGATGCGCGCGTGGGGCGGGAGGGCTGGGAGCAGATCTGCCGCGCCATGGAGGCTGAATTCCGCGCGGGACGTTTTGAAGCAGGCGTACTGGCGGGCATCCGCGCCGTCAGCGCGTATCTGCGCAGGCATTATCCCAGGCAGGGCGCGAGCGCCAACGAACTTCCGGATCAGCCGGTACTGTTATGAGGGTGCCAACGCCTGGCGTATAGACTGGATGCGCAATTGGTGCAGTTCGCGCGCGATGGCCTCACCGTTGAAGCCCTGCTCCAGCAACGGCCGCACATCCACGATCGCGCAGGCCGCAAAGGCCTTGCGAAACATATCCGCCTGCGGGTAGGGCCGGTCTTCATAGCCGGTGCGGCCGCGCGCGTCGGCCTCGCAGGCGAGCAGAAATTGTTCGAAACGCTGCGGGCGGCGGAAGGCGTCCAGCTCCTCCAGTTTTTTCAGCAATGTGTCAGGCCGCAGTTCGGCAGCGCGATGGCAATCGCCGTGATATCGGGCGGCCAGAACGGCGAGGTCGCGGTAATCGTTGGGGATGCGGAAGCGCGTGCAGATGTTCCTGACCAGCTCCACGCTGCGCGCTTCATGGCCGATGTGCTGCGGCCACTGCTCCCGGGGTGTGGTGCCCTTGCCCAGGTCATGCATCAGCGCGGCGAAGCGTACGCACGGGTCGGCGGACAGGCATGTGGCTTGTTCCAGCACCATCATGGTGTGCAGGCCGGTGTCGATTTCCGGATGATGCTTTTCCGGCTGCGGCACGCCGTAGAGGCGCTCGAGTTCGGGGAATAATTTTTCCAGCGCGCCGCAGGCGCGCAGCACTGCAAAAAAACGCACGGGGGTTTTCTCGGCGAGGGCGCGCTCCAGTTCTGCCCACACGCGTTCGGGCACGAGGGCATCCACTTCGCCGTTTTCCGCCATGCGGCGCATCAGCGCATTGGTTTCATCCGCGACGCGGAAGTCCTCAAAGCGCGCGGCGAAGCGTGCCACGCGCAGGATGCGCACCGGGTCTTCGGCAAACGCAGGCGAGACGTGACGCAGGATTTTGTTTTTAATATCCTGTGCGCCGTTGAAGGGGTCGGTGAGAGTGCCGTGCTCATCCATCGCGATGGCGTTGATGGTGAGGTCGCGCCGCTGGAGGTCTTGTTCCAGCGTCACATCGGGCGCGGCGTGGACGGTAAAGCCTTTGTAGCCGGGCGCGGTCTTGCGTTCGGTGCGCGCGAGCGCATATTCCTCGTGCGTGGCGGGATGCAGAAAGACGGGGAAGTCCGCGCCGACCAGCTTGAAGCCGCGCGCCTCCATCTCGACGGGCGTGGCGCCGACCACGACCCAGTCGCGATCCTGCACCGGCAGGCCCATGAGTTTGTCGCGTACCGCACCACCCACCTGGTAGATATGCACGGCGTCTAATCCCGGTTGGCGTGAGTGCGATAGCCGGGGTAGCGCGTCCTGACTCCGCGAGGCGCGAGATAGTCCGGCACGACAAACTCCAGCGGCGTGGGTTTGATTCCGAAGATGGCAGGGAAGTCGTCGCGGCACAGGCTGTCAACCTGCAAGGAGAGGTAGTTATCGCGCGAAAACGGTTTACCCGGCAGATACTCGAAGACAGCGGCCTGCAGACGTGACAGCCTGTCGTTGAGGCCAAGCACACGGCGTTTTTTGCCGAGCACGCGGGCGGTATATTCAACCAGTTGCTGGAGCGTGTACGTGCGCGGCCCGCACAGGTCATAGCGCTTGCCGACGGTGTGGAAATCCGGCAGGGCGCGTACCAGGGTCTCGGCCACATCTTCGACATACACCGGCGCAAAACGCGCCTGCGGGCAGGCCAGCGGCAGGATGAGGGGAATCCGCCGCAGCAGGTCGGCGAAGCGGTTGATGAAGCTGTCACCCGGACCGAAGATGACAGAAGGGCGAAAACTGGTGACCCGCAGGTCAGGTGCAGCATGCAGCAAATCCTCGCCTTCACCCTTGGTACGCAAATACTGGCTGGGCGCAGTACGGGCGCTGGCATTGAGCGCGCTCATGTGGAGCACGCGCTCGACGCCTGAGGCGAGACAGGCGCGCACGATTTTACTCGGCAGATCAACATGAGCGGCACGGAATCCGCTGCCATCATGGCCTTTCTCGTTGAGAATGCCGATCAGATTGATGACCGCATCGCAGCCGGTGAATTGTTCGGCAAGCGCTCGCAGATTGTGAATATCTGCCTCGACAAGATCGAGCGCAGGCAGGATGAGCAGGTCGCGATGGCGTTCGCGTCGACGCGTGAGTACGCGCACGCGATAGCCGTGCTCTACCAGTCGATGGGCGAGGTGGTGTCCGACGAAGCCCGTGCCACCCAGGACACAAATCGTTTTCACGTGCACGCGGATAATCCTGGCAGTAGGTGGTATGGAACTGCTATTCGCCGAACGGTGGAACGTCCGGCATGCGCTCGCGCAGAGGTACGATAGCACGCCCAAGGCGGTGGCCGAAGATGGCGCTGTAGACCATCACCTGCTGAACGTAATTGCGCGTTTCCGTGAACGGAATATTTTCCACCCAGATATCGGCCTTTTGTGTGGTATCCGGCAGCCATTGCCTGATGCGCGACGGGCCGGCATTGTAAGATGCCGTCGCCAAGGCCTGGTGATCATTGTTTTTGTCCAGCACATGGCGCAAATAGGCGCTGCCGACTTGAATATTTTTGTCGATTTCGAGCAGGTCGTTGATGTGGCGGAGGGGTGAGTTCAGCAGCTTTGCCGTCTGCGTGCCGGTGGCTGGCATGAGCTGCATGAGCCCGAGTGCGCCTGCGCTGGAGCGTGCATCCGGCATAAAGGCGCTTTCCTGCCGTATGACGCCATATACCCAGGCGGGATCGAGACCCTGCTGTTCTGCACTGGCCAGCACCTGGTCGCGAAATGCCGTAGGGAAGCGTAACTCGAGGTCATCATTGTGCTCGGCCTTGGCCAGGGTGAAGATGCTGCGGTCATGCCAGCCCCACTGGCTTGCGATCACGGCAGCGAGTTGACGCTCGCGCTCATCCAGGGATGCAGTGACATAGTCCCATTCGCGGCGCGCACTGCCGATCAGGCCCAGCTGGTAGAGTTCGTGGCAGCGCGCAATCCCCGGCAGGGCCCTTACTTTTGCCAGTGCATCCTGGGTGTGCTGGATGGGGCGGTCATTGAGTGTATAGGGATGCTGCAGACGGTCAGCGGCGAGGAACCCGTAGTAGCTGCGCTGCTGCGCCAGGGAGGCATACATCTGTTCCGGGCTGACGTGCGGATGGGCACCTGTCGTGGCGGGTCCGAGTTGTTCCAGCGCACGTGCGCGCCAGTACAGCCATTGCTCTTCCTCGCGCTCTGCGGGTGCCATGGCGTCGAGCGCGGCCAGTACTGCCCGCCAGTCCTGCTTGGCGAGCGCGGCCCGCACACGCCACTGGCGCGTCCTCTCATCCGCCTGGCCGGACTCTATCGCTGCCAGCCAATCCAGCGCCTGTGGCAGGCGCTGCAATGCAGCGTAAGTGGCGATATCGCGCTCGGTGGCGCCGCGCTCTTCCTGGCTGAAGCCATACCTGTCCTTGATGCGCTGCCAGTGCCCGGCGGCCTGGAGTGCATCGCTGCGCGCCAGCCGCTTGATGCCATGACGCAATATGTCGCGGGCCTTGGGCGTGTCGCTCTTGAAGTCGGCGTGCTCGAGCATGTCCCCGGGGTTGCTGTGCATCCGCTGAAAGCGCTGTACCCACTGCTGTGCATCCGCATCCAGCCCCTTGGCGAGCACGTCGGCGAAATCCGTCTGGCGGTTGTCCATGGCGAGGCGGATGCGCTGCCAGGACAGGTCGGGGGTCAGGTGACCGGCCACGCGCCACAATCCGAACACGCCATCACACTCGCCCGGCTGCGACTTGCCTGTCAGCCACAGCTCCTGCACTTCTGCAAACCAGCCCGGAGGTACAGGCTGGCTCTCGTGGGCGCGGTAACGTGCCAGTAACTCATAACAGCGCAGCGCCACACCTTGTTCATTGGGATAAGGGCGATATTCCTGCAGATAGGTCTGCCACTGTTTGGCGCTGATAAGGGTGGAGAGCCAGGCCGCACGCAACCGGCTGCTCACCACCGAGTCACTGTAGCGGCTGAGGAAGTCGCGTATTTCGCTTTCCGGAACATCCGCAATCCGCTGGCGCAAATCGTCGTAGCGCAAATAGGGGTACAGGGGGTAATCGCGTAACTGACCGGCGAGGTGCTGGTACGTCTTCATGTCGCCGTCATCCAGTGCCTTGCGTGCCGCGAGAAAGCCGGAGCGCTGTTGTTCCAGCGTGTTCATGCCGTCAGCATGTGCCGGTATCCAGATTAACGGGGTGATGCACAACAATAAGACGGGCAGGGTGCGATAGCATAATCTCATGGCGCTATACTAGCGCTAACAACCACTCTGGGGAACCCGGTGATGACGTTCACCTCGACTAATCCTGCTACGGGCGCGCTGCTCAAGACGGTGCAGCCCTGGAGCGAGCCTGCGCTGGAGCAGTGTCTGCGGCAGGTGGCACGGGCCGCACCGGTATGGGCGGCACAGCCGCTGGCGGTACGCGCTGAGTTGCTGCGTCAGATGGCGGCACTGCTGCGCGCGCGCAAGGAGGCGTTGGCGCGCCTGATTACGCTGGAGATGGGCAAGTTGCTGGTGGAGGCGCAGGCGGAAATAGAGAAGTGCGCCTGGGGTTGCGATTATTATGCCGAGCACGGGGCGCAGTTCCTCGCCCCTGAAATTATTGCCAGTGATGCGACACGGAGCTATGTGCGGTATGAACCGCTGGGCACCGTGCTGGCAGTGATGCCCTGGAATTTTCCCTTCTGGCAGGTGTTCCGCTGCGCCACACCGGCATTATTGGCGGGCAATAGTGTTGTGCTGAAGCATGCCTCTAACGTGCCGCAGTGCGCGCTCGCCATCGAGGAACTGTTCAGTGACGCCGGTTTCCCGGCGGATGTATTTCGCACGTTGCTGATTGAAAGCAGTCAGGTCGAGCGGGTGATTGCCGACGCACGGGTGCAGGCGGTGAGCATCACCGGCAGCGTCGGGGCAGGCCGCACCGTGGCAGCGGCCGCAGGCGGGCAGTTGAAGAAAACGGTCCTGGAGTTGGGTGGGTCGGACGCCTTTATTGTGCTGGACGATGCCGATCTGGATGCTGCTGTGGCGCAGGCGGTGATCTCACGCTTCCTGAATGCCGGGCAGAGCTGCATTGCCGCCAAGCGCATGATAGTGGTGCAGGGTGTTGCCGATGTGTTTGTGCAGCGGCTGAAGGCGGCAGTGGAGCGCCTGCGGCCCGGTGATCCGCTGGAAGACACGACCACGCTGGCGCCGCTGGCGCGTGCCGATCTGTGCACCGAGCTGCATGCCCAGATCAGCGACAGCATTGCCAGCGGCGCGCTGGCGCTGACGGGCTGCACCCTGCTGCCCGGCCCCGGACATTATTACGCGCCCTCCTTGCTGGATCAGGTCAAGCCGGGCATGCGCGCCTGGCACGAAGAGTTGTTCGGGCCAGTGGCATGCGTGATCCGCGCACGCGATGAGCGTGATGCCGTGCGTATTGCCAATGACACATGTTTTGGCCTGGGCGGGAGCGTGTGGACACAGGACAGTGCGCGCGGTGAGCAGATTGCGTGCGCGCTGCAATGCGGGGCGGCGTTTGTAAACGGCATCGTCAAGAGCGACCCGCGCCTGCCCTTCGGCGGCATCAAGGAGTCTGGTTATGGCCGTGAGCTTGCGCGCCATGGCCTGCTCGAGTTTGTAAACAGCAAGACCGTGTGGATCAAGTAGCGCCATGGAGATCGTGGCGCTGTACCTGCTGCTGGGCGCTTTTGTGGGTGTGGTCGCGGGCCTGTTCGGCGTCGGTGGCGGCCTGATCATTGTTCCCGCGCTATTGTTTATCTTTCACGGCAGCGAGATGTCTGCGGCGGTAATCATGCACATGGCGATAGGCACTTCGCTCGCCACCATCATGGTCACGTCGCTGTCTTCGGTGCGCGCGCATCACCAACACGGTGCCGTGTTGTGGCCGGTAGTTGTAAAGCTCGCGCCGGGTATCGTGGCCGGCACCCTGCTCGGGGCCTACGTCGTGAATCAGCTGCCTAATGCGGCGCTGCGCATAATTTTCGGCATATTCGAGTTGCTGGTGGCGATGCAGATGGCCTTCGGCATCAAGGCCTCGCCGCACCGTCAGCTGCCGGGCTGGCCCGGTATGAGTCTGACGGGCGCCATTATCGGCAAGGTTTCCGCCATCATCGGCATCGGCGGCGGCACGCTTACCGTACCGTTTCTGGTCTGGTGCAATACCGGCATACGTCAGGCGGTGGCCACGTCTGCCGCCTGTGGCCTGCCCATCGCGGTGGCCGGCACTGTGGGCTTCATCATCACCGGCTGGAATGCGGCGCAACTGCCGGCCTGGAGCACGGGCTATATTTACTGGCCTGCCTTCGCGGGCATTGCCGCTGCCAGTGTATTATTCGCGCCGCTCGGCGCCAAGCTCGCGCACACGCTGCCTGCCGCCAAGCTGAAAATTTACTTTGCGCTGCTGCTGGCATTCCTGGGCGTACGCATGCTGCTGTTCAGCTGAATCACCAGTGAGGGTCAGGGTTTCCGGCGGCGCATGGCGTAGAGCCACAGCATACCGAGCAGGATGAGCGCACCAAACCCGAATGCGACCTGCATGATCGGCGCGCCCATGCGTACGATCAGGGTATAGAGCCCGACCAGCAACAGCATGGCGAGATTCTCGCAGAAATTCTGCACCGCAACCGCATGCCCGGCGCCGACGGTTTCATGGCCGCGTTCCTGTAGCAGCGCGTTCAGCGGCACCACAAACATGCCGCCGCACGCGCCGATCAGCACCAGCAAGGTGATGCTGACATAGATGTCCTGCGCGCCAGCGAGCGCCATCACCGCAACACCCAGCACGAGCCCGGGGTACAGCGCACGATTTACCGTGGGCAGGGTGATGTAGCGGGCGGCGAGCAGCGCCCCCAGCGCGATCCCCACGGCGACAACACCGCTCAGATTGGCCGGGGTTTTGTTGTCGCTGATGAGGAGCGCTACCGGCACCCATGCTACCAGCAGAAAACGCAGGGTGCTGCCGCTGCCCCAGAATAAACTGGTGCCGGCGAGCGAGAAGCGCGCGTCACGATTGCGTAGCAGTGTCGACAGGGCATGGCGAAAATCCATGACCAGCGCCTGCAGGTCTGCACGTTGCAAAGGGTGTTCGGCTGCAAGACGCGGAATCATGAGATTGCTGAGCGCAGCAAGCAGATAGCAGGCTGTTATGGAGACCAGTGCCAGCTGTACTGAGATGTCCGCGAGGATGCCGCCCGCCACCGCGCCCAGCAGAATCGCGATGATGGTTGAGCCTTCCATCAGACTGTTGGCCTTGACCAGTTGCTCGGTGCTGACCAGCTGGCGCAGAATGCCGTACTTCGCAGGCGAATAGGCCGCAGCGCCAAGCCCCACCAGGCCGTAGGCCAGCCAGGGGTTGAGTCCGGCGAGCATCGCTGCGGCGCCAAAGAACTTGAGCCCGTTGCCCAGCATCATCACCCGTCCTTTGGGAAAGCTGTCGGCGAAGGGTCCCACAAACGGCGCGAACACAATGAATGCCAGGATGAAAAACTCCTGCAACAACGGTGCGTGCCAGTCCTGGTAGGCGGCCAGCGATTTGACCAGTGCGATCGCTGCAAACAGCAGTGCATTGTCTGCCAATGCCGACAGAAATTGTGCCAGCAGCACGGCCAGCATCGGGCGGGATGTCAGCCTGACACCAAGTGCAGTAGTTTCAGGGGTCGTCATGGTTGCCTGAAAAATGCACGTGTTTCAAAGATGGATCGGGCAAGCTGTTTGGAGCCGAATCGCAGATGGCGCTTGGTAACAAAATCAAACAGCAGCGGATTGTACGTGCGCAGTTCTTGCAAAACCGACGCTGCAGCAGCGTCAATCAGCTGCAAGTCAACCAGCAGATTCACCGAGAACAGCGGCATGACGCCGGGCAAGGGGTAGTCAGAGCCATTGAGCAGCCTGGGATGCCAGTCATCGCGTTCGAGTATGAGTTTCAGCGCGCGGGCGCGGTTGCTTTGCGTCATGGCCGAGATGTCGCCAAATAATCTGCCGTGATAGCGGGGGTCATCCATGAGCCGTGCAAACAGCTGGATGCTGTCCCGCCAGGGGCCATTGCTGCCTTGATCTAGATCGCGATCCTGGCCCAGCGAGGCGCAGTGTGCCGCAACCACGCGCACCCCCTGCTCAAGGGCGCGGCGCAACTTGAGGGGGTTGCCGTATTCCTGGTGGCCACCGCCGTGCACGGCGCGCTCGGTGCCTGCATGCGTGATCAGCGGCATATCATGCCGGGCCAGCGCCGCATAAAAGCGGTCGCACAAAGGCGAGGCGGGATCAATGCCCATAGCGGCGGGCAGCCATTTTACGGCGCGTGCACCCTGGGTGACGGCATCATCCAAGGCGGCGATGCAGTCGCTGCGGTACGGGTGTATGGATGCCGCCCACTCATACAGCCCGGGATGCTGTTGCGCGACATCCCGGGCATAACTGTTCGGCGTATAAAATGTGGTGCGGTTCTCGTCGAGCTCACCGGATTCAGTGTAATAGCTGTCAAAGGCCAGCAGCAGCAGCTTGCAGCCGCTGCGCATGTCGCCCATCAGGCTGTTCATGCGCTCCAGATAACCCCGGTCAATTCCATCGCTGCCGCCACTGGCGCAGCCGCCATTCAGAAAGAACAGCTTTTGCGCATACTGAATCGGGTGTAGCAGACTGTCCATGTCCGGGCTCACCCGGATACCGCTGCCACTGTCACCTGCGCCTATGAGATGTACGTGGCTATCCCAGACGTTCTCAGGCGTCAATCCGTGCCACGCTGCCTGTACCAGCTCATGTTGCGCGAGGTGGGCCGGTAAACGCCCGAGGCAGGGATTGATGAAACCTTGTTCCGGCCATAACCGCCAGCCGGTCACGCCCAGCGCCGGCAGCGCAAGTGCTGCACCGCCCAGCAGGAAATCCCGCCGCCTCATGGCGCCTGCTCCGCAAGTGTATGCAGGGCTACATAGTCAATCTTGCCGGTGCCGAGCAAGGGCAGGCTGGCGACATGCAGAATCCTGCGCGGCACAGTGATATCGGCGTGGCCGAGTTCACGTGCCGCCCGCTGGAGCGCCTCCCTGGACAGCTGTGGATCAGTGCTGACCAGCACGATGGCCTCGCCTCGCTGCGGGTCAGTGATGGCCGTGGCCGCGTGCTGTGCCTCAGGTGAGGCATGGTTGGCGATATGCTCAGTCACCTCCAGTGACACCATCTCGCCGGCCACCTTGGCGAAGCGTTTGACGCGGCCCAGTATGCGCACGAAACCGTTGTCATCAATCTCGACCACATCGCCGGTGCAATACCAGCCCATGCCTACCTCGGAAGCGGGGGGCTCAAGCACGCCCGGGCGCTCATGCCGATAGTAACCTGACATCACATTGGGTCCGCGCACGTGCAATAACCCGCCGCGCTCAATGCCTGGCACAGGCAGTACCTGCGCCTCGATGCCGGGGAGAAACTGGCCGACCGTGCCCGCGCTGTAGGCCATGGGTGTGTTAACGGCCAGCACCGGGGCCGTTTCCGTGGCCCCGTAACCTTCCAGTATGCGCAGGCCGAACTTTTCAGACCACACTGCGCGCACGGCGTCCGATAATTTCTCTGCACCGGCAATCACGTAGCGCAGGCGGTGGAAATCATAAGGATGTGCGAATTTGGCATAGTTGCCGAGAAAAGTGCTGGTGCCGTACAGGACGGTGCAAGCCCGGTCGTACGCGACCTCCGGGATAACGCGATAATGTAATGGTGATGGATAAAGAAACAGCCGGGTGCCGGTCAGCAAGGGCAGCAGTGCGCCCGCCGTCAGCCCGAACGCATGAAACACGGGCATGGCATTCAGTATCTTGTCGTGCGGGGAGAAATCTATAACGGAGCGTATCTGGGCTATGTTCGACACCAGCGCGCGATGCGATAGCACAACACCTTTGGGTTTACCTTCCGATCCTGAGGTAAACAAGACCACCGCTGCGGCCTCCGGGTCGCCGGCTTGCATCACCAGCCGGGGGAAGGGTAATGCCAGCAGTAGTAGCCACAGTTTGTCGAGCAGGCTGAAGCGTGAGCGCATGTCTTCGAGATACAGTAGCCGGACATCTTTTAGCGCCGCAAGCTGCTGAGTCAGGCCCGCTTTTCTGACAAATTCGCGAGAGGTAATTACGGTTTTTATCCGGGCCGCATGACAGGCGCTTTGCATACCCTCTGTGCCGGCAGTGTAGTTGAGCATGGCAGGCACACGGCCCCATGCGTTCATGCCCAGAAACAGGCAGACGGTGCTGGTGAGATTGGGCAGCAGGATGCCGATGTTTTCACCCGGCCCGCTGAATTTTGCGCTGAGCCGCCCCAGGGCCAGCGTCATTTTAAGAACATGGGCGTAGGAATACTCTATTTGCTGAACATCCTCAACAATACGCCGCCGTCGGCCGTGCAGTTTTATGGTATCAAGCAGCATCGTGTGGAGGGGCTGGCATGGCTGGGTGTTAAACACCATTGCCTGCATGATCCTGCGGAGTGCCTCGCCTGCAAGTTTGCGGCGTTCTTTGGCGTTGCCAGTCTCGGGCAGAGATAGCCGTGTTGCGGGTTGGATTGAAATGCGTATGGCCGGGAACAGCGTATGTGGGTGGCTGTCGCGGGTGCGGCTGAACCATGAGCCGCTCAAGCCATCAATGCCGACCGGGATAATCGTGGCGCCGGTTTTGGCGGCGGCGAAGGCCGGGCCATCGTACACTTTCATCAGGCTGCCGGTGGTAGTGATTCTGCCTTCCGGAAAGATCATCACCGGCCGGCCTTGTTCCAGCAGCCGTATGACTTTCTTCATGGCGAGAGGATTTTCAGGGTCTATCGTCAAATGCTCGATCAGCGCCAGTACAATACGGAAGGGCCCTGTGCGTGCAACATCGGTATTGACGACAAATACCGGATCGACAGGCAGGAACAGGCCGAGCAACAAGCCATCCAGAAACGATTGATGGTTGGCGATAATGAGGAGTCTTTGCTGCGCAGGCAATGCCACCTCGCCCGTGACGCGCACCCGAAACAAAACCTTCAATAGCGCTTTCAATACTATTCTAAGCATGTCATCCCCCGGGGCTGCGGCTAGACATCAGTTTTCACGTAGTCGCGCACATCTTTCAATATCCGTAGCAGAAAGGGGCGATTGATCCACAAGTACAGCTCTTTCCCGATTTTCTCGCTCAGCAATACCTGGGCCTCACGCAACACTCTCAGGTGATGGTCGACGGCTGAGCGTGACAGGCTGGAGACAGCCACTAGCTGGCTCACATTCAACCGCTCCCCCGGCTCAAAGGTGAGCAGGATGCGCTGCCTGTGCTCGTCACCCAGTGCCGTAAAGGCCTTGGAGGCCACCTGCCACTGTGGCGGCAGGGCACGAAGATAATTTTTGTTCATAACTACATAATTATTTATATAGTTATATAAGTCAAGCGTTAGCCGCGTGGTTTTTTGGGTCAGGCTGTATACTGGTTTTGTGCCTGTAAATCAGCATGGTACGACGAGCGGACCATGGGGCCGCTGGCGACATTGCTGAAGCCCATGTGTCTACCGGTGTCGGCCAGCTGATCAAATTCTTCCGGGGTGACAAAGCGTGCCACCGCAAGGTGGTGGCGGCTGGGTTGCAGGTACTGGCCCAGGGTCAGCATATCGACGTCATGCGCGCGCAGGTCACGCATGACCTGTTCGATCTCTGCGATATCTTCGCCCAGGCCCAGCATCAAGCCTGACTTGGTCGGTACACCGGGGTGCGCAGCCTTGAAGCGTTTGAGCAGGGTGAGCGAATACTGATAGTCGGCGCCGGGGCGGGCCTGCTTGTACAGGCGCGGCACGGTTTCCAGATTGTGGTTGAACACATCGGGCGGCGCCTGGTGCATGATGTCGAGGGCGATGTCCATGCGCCCGCGAAAGTCCGGCGTCAGGACTTCGATGCGGGTGTGCGGCGACTGCTGGCGCACGGCCCGGATGCAGTTGACGAAGTGCTCCGCACCGCCGTCGCGCAGGTCATCGCGATCCACCGAGGTGATCACGACATATTTCAGGCCCATGGACTGGATGACGTGGGCCAGGTTGGAGGGCTCCTGGGTATCCAGTGCTTCGGGCTTGCCGTGCGCGACATCGCAAAACGGGCAGCGTCGGGTGCAGATCGCGCCCATGATCATGAAGGTGGCCGTGCCGTGGCCGAAGCATTCGCCGAGATTGGGGCAGGCGGCCTCTTCACACACGGTGTGCAGGCGGTGTTCGCGCAAGATGCCTTTGAGGCGTGCGACTTCCGGGCTGGCGGTGGATTTGGCGCGGATCCAGGCCGGTTTGCGCCCCAGCGTGGTGCTGGGAATGACCTTGATCGGGATGCGCGCGACCTTGGAGGCGCCTTTCAGCTCACGCAGTGTTTCGTTGTTGTCCATGGCGGAGAGAGTCAGTAGCCCGCTGCGAGGCGGGCGGGGTCGGTTGGTGGTGAGACGTCTATAGGGTGTTCTGTCCCGATAGTGTAACCCAGGTGATGCGCAAGCTGGGCAACCAGACGGACAGCCGTCTGGGAAAAATCCGCCTGGATGCCGAGCGTGCGCATATCCGTGACGGGCAGGCCGGGGTGACCGCAAGGGTGGATATGGGCGTAGGGGGCGAGATCCATGGCCAGGTTGAGGCTCAGGCCGTGGTAGCAACAGCCTTGGCGCACGCGCAGCCCTAACGCCGCGATCTTGGCGCCGTCGACATACACGCCGGGTGCGTCGCGGCGGGGGCTGGCGGAGACGCCATGGTGCGCGAGCAGATCAATGACAGACTGCTCCAACGCATTGACCAGGTGGCGGACGCCGAGGCCGCGCCGGCGCAGATCGAGCAGCACATAGGCCACGATTTGCCCCGGGCCATGATAGGTCATCTGGCCGCCGCGGTCGCTGTGCACGACGGGAATATCAGACGTGGCGCAGTCAGGCGCGTGTCGCGCGTTGAGTCCGCGGGTAAATACCGGCGGGTGCTCCACCAGCCAGATTTCATCGGTTGTAGAGGCGGTGCGAGCGGTGGTAAATGCGCGCATCGCCTCCCAAACCGGGGCGTAATCGCGTACACCCAGTTGCCGCACCATCACCTCGGCGTTGTGGTCAGGCATGGGCGCCACTGCGCAGTTGCTGTTTGTAGTCCTGATACAGCGCGGTCATGCGCTTCCATACCGGGCCGGGCTTGCCGCCGCTGACGGCCACGTCATCCAGCCGCGTCACCGGCATGATTTCCTTGGTGGAGCTGGTGAGCCAGATTTCATCTGCTGTGCGCAGTTCGGGCTCGCTGATGTCGGCCTCGCGCTGGGCAATGCCGGCGGCTTGTGCCAGCTCCAGTATCAGGTCGCGGGTGATGCCGGGCAGCAGCAGCGGGCCTTTGGGCGGGGTAATGACGGTGCCCTGCCTGACGATAAACAGGTTGCTCGCTGCGCCTTCGGTGACGGCGCCGTCGCGGATCAGGATGGCCTCCGTCGCGCCACGTTCGACCGCCTCCTGTCGCAGCAGGATGTTGGGCAGCAGGGCAATGGCCTTGATGTGACAGTACTTCCAGCGGATGTCTGGCAGCGTGACCGCGGCGATGCCCTGCGTCGCAAAGGTTTCCGGCACGGGTGGCAGTGGGTTGCTCATGGCCAACACTGTGGGCGTCACCCCTTGCGGGAAGGCATGGTCGCGCTTGGCAACGCCGCGCGTCACCTGCAGGTAGATGTACTGGTCAGGGTTGTCCTGCGCTGCATTCTGGCGCAGCAGTTCGCTCAGTATCTCGTCCCACTGTGGGTGCGAGAGCGGGTTGCTGATGCGCACTCCGGCCAGGCTGTGATCAAGGCGCGCCAGGTGTTCCGCAAGACGGAACAGTTTTCCGCTATAGGCCGGGATTACTTCGTATACACCGTCACCGAAGATAAAGCCGCGGTCCAGCACGGGCACGCAGGCCTGCTCAAGCGGTAAAAACTTACCGTTCAGATAAACAATGGGAGAGGTAGTTGTCATAAATTAAGCGGCTGGTGACGAGTAGCTGGTGGCAAGATACCCATGCTTTTTCTCGCTGCTTGCCACTCGCTACTGTTTTTTAATTCCACCACAGGCGGATGCTGTCAATCAGGCGCCGCCACAGGCTGCCCTGTGCTACTTCGTGCAGCGCTACCAGCGGCGGTTTGGCGATCACGTCACCCGCGAGCGACACATTCACGTTGCCGAAGGACTGGCCCTTGGCCACTGGCGCGATGATATGCGCGTGCATGTCCATCGAGGCCGAGAGGTTCGTGTATTGGCCGCGCGGCACCGTAACGTAGAGGTCAGTGTTGAGGCCGAGACGCAGGTTGCGTTCAGCGCCTTTCCAGACCGGCAGGGTATAGAGCTCTTGCCCGGCGGCATACAGCCGGTGGGTTTCGAAGAAGCGAAAGCCGTAATTCAGGAGCGCCAGACTTTCCTGCGCGCGCGACTTCTCGTCCTTGGTGCCGAGCACTACCGAGACCAGGCGCATGCCGTCGCGCAATGCCGAAGCCACCAGACAGAACCCGGCGCTGTCGGTGTGTCCTGTCTTCACGCCGTCAACGCCCTGATCGCGCCACAGCAGCAGATTACGGTTGAACTGGGTGATGTTGTTGTAGCTGAATTCCTTGATGGAGTACCACGCGTAGTACTCGGGAAACTCCATGATAATGGCGCGCGCCAGCAGCGCGATATCGTGCGCCGTGACGTACAGGTCGGGGTCTGGCAGGCCGGTGCTGTTGGTGAAATGGCTGTTGGCCATGCCCAGCTCCTGGGCATGCTGGTTCATGAGGGTGGCGAAACCTTCTTCAGTGCCCGCCACATGCTCGGCCAGCGCCACGCTGGCATCGTTGCCGGACTGGATGATCATGCCCTTGAGCAGGTCTTCCAGTGACACCTGGGTGTTCACCTTCACAAACATGCGCGAACCCTCCATGCGCCACGCCCTTTCGCTGATGGTGGCCTGATCAGCAAGCTTGATCTTGCCTGCCGCGAGTTCCTTGAATACGCTGTAGGCGGTCATGAGCTTGGTGAGGCTGGCTGGCTCCATCCGCTCATCAGCCTGGCTCTCCGCCAGCACACGCTGGCTGTGAGCGTCGATCAGGACATAGGCGCGTGCTGCAATTGCAGGTGCGGCAGGAATGGGTCGTGCCGCACTGGCAGGTGCATCGGTGGAGGGCGCGGCATGCGCCGCATGCAGGGCGGTGAGCAATGCAAGACTGCACAGCATACGAGTCATAGTCATCATGATAAACAATCGCCTTTGAGTAACATCATTTAGTGAAGAGCGCTTAGTGAAGAGCGCCGAATCGGGTCGTGTCAGTCAATGACCACCTGCGGTGTACCGAATCCGAACTGATTGAGTATACCGCTCAAGCGAGCTGTCTCCTCGGCACTTTCCACCGGCCCGATGCGCACACGGTAGAGCGTGCCGTCATGGCTAGCCGCTTCCATGATCTGCACGGTTACGTTCGCCTTGCTCAGCAACGCGTCGCGCAGACGTTCGGCATTGTCGCGGCTCTGGAAGGCCCCCACCTGAAGGTAGGTTGGGGATGCGGACGAGGACTGTGCTGCCTGGAACGGGACAGGTGTTGGTCGGTCATTGGGGGCAACAGCCGTGGACGCCGGCGTGGAGGTGTCAATCACCCGCACTTCGACCTGGCCGGTGCCTGTATCGAGCATGCCCAGCCGGCTCGCTGCGGCATAGGAGAGGTCGATCAGGCGGTTGTCCACGAAGGGTCCGCGGTCATTGATGCGCACGATCAGCGTGCGCCCGTTACGCAGGTTGGTGACTTGTGCATAACAGGGGATGGGCAGTGTCTTGTGCGCTGCGGTGAAGGCATACATGTCATACGGTTCGCGGCTGGAGGTGTATTGGCCGTGAAACTTGGTGCCATACCACGAGGCAGTGCCGCGCTCGACATAGCCTGTGCTGCTCTCCATGACGAAATATCGCTTGCCATAGACGGTATAAGAAGGCGGGTTGCCATATCTGCTGCGAGGCTCGGGGCGCGGCACCGGCTCGGGCAGGGATGCGAAATCGGGCGGATTCGCTGGTGCACCATCGCGCGCGGGCCTCTCCGGCGTCGACGGAGACACGACGACTGACTTCGGTGCCGTGCCGCAGGCGGACAGCACTGCAACCAGCAGCAGGCAGCAGACGGCAAGCGGCAAACGGGTAGGGAAGGGGTAACTGCATGCCCCCCTGGGCGGGTAGCAAGATACAGGTTTACTGGCGTTGCGCACGAATCTCCTGGCTCAACTGGTAGACAGCCATGGCATAAAGGGCGCTGTTATTATAACGGGTAATCGTATAAAAATTCTGCATGCCTACCCAGTATTCCATGTCATTGCCACCTTCGAGTTCCAGCAGTGTGCCGCGCACGATGCCCGAGCCCAAAGCAGGTGTGGACGGTGGGTCGGTATCATTGAGGGTGATGCCGTAGTGAGGCAGTTGATCGATGCCCAGTTCAGGTTTGAGCCCTGCATCAAGCAGGAGGGTGTATTTGTCGCCGCGCACCCGGGCCCGGCTTGCAATGCGCGCGCCGGGTTGCCAGCCGTGTACGCTGAGGTAGTTGGCAACGCTGCCGATCACGTCGTCGATATCGCCCCACAAGTCGCGTCGGCCGTCCTTGTTAAAGTCCACGGCATAGCGGCGAAAGCTGCTGGGCATGAATTGCGGCAACCCCATGGCGCCGGCATAAGAGCCTTTGGGTACGGTGGCATCAATCTGCTCTTCGCGCGCGAGCAGCAGGTAGTGTTCGAGTTCGCTGCGGAAGAAGGGGCTGCGCGCCGGATAGTCGAAGGCAAGCGTAGCGAGTGCATCGAGTACCCGGTAGCTGCCGGTGTTTTTGCCGTAGCGCGTTTCCACGCCGATGATGGCCACAATAATTTCAGCAGGTACGCCATAGACGCTTTCGGCGCGCGCCAGAATGGCCGCATGTGTGTTCCAGAATTCCACGCCACCGCTAATGCGGGACGGGTTTACGAAGATGGGGCGGTAGTCGCGCCACGGTTTTCTTTCCGCAGGGGAGCTGATGGCGTCGAGGATGGACGACTTGGTCTCGGCCTGCGCAAGCAATCGGGTTATCTCCACACGGTCAAAGCCATTCTGTTTGACCATCTCGTCGATGAAGCCTTGCAGATCCGGACGGGAATCGACATCCAGGGCGCTGACAGTAGGCCCATAGAGGGCACAAAGCAGTGGCAGGAACAACATTTTCAGTTTGTGCACGGTGAGTCTCAGGAGTGTTCGCGTCTGCGATGGGTGTGGATGGACATGAGGATACCGAAAGATGCCATCAGTGTCACCAGCGACGTACCGCCGTAGCTGATGAGCGGCAAGGGCACACCCACCACGGGCACCAGTCCGGTGACCATGCCGATGTTGATCAGGATGTAGGTAAAGAAACTGAGTATCAGTCCGCCCGCGATCAGGCGGTTGAAGTTGTTTTGGGCGCTGTAGGCGATAATGAGGCCGCGCACGATGACGAACAGGAACAGCGCAAGCAGCAGCACCGCGCCGATCAGGCCGAACTCTTCGCCGTAGACCGCGAAAATGAAGTCGGTGGTGCGTTCGGGAATGAAGTCGAGATAGGACTGGGTGCCGTTCAGCCAGCCTTTGCCGAATACGCCGCCCGAGCCAATGGCGATGGTGGATTGCAGGATGTGATAGCCCGCGCCGAGCGGGTCTTTCTCCGGGTCGAGAAAGGTGAGCAGGCGCTGGCGCTGGTAGTCATGCATGACGCGCCAGACTAAGGGGATGGCGGCGGTGGCCAGCAATGCTGCGCCGCCGATCACCCGCCAGCGCAGGCCGGACAGCAGCAGCACGAACATGCCTGCGCTGGCGACCAGCACCGCCGTACCCATGTCCGGCTGTTTGGCAATGAGCGCAGTCGGCACGGCGATTAACGCCAGCACCACCAGCGCACGCGACAGATTGGGCGGCAGCGGCCGGCTGCCGAGATACCAGGCCACCATCAGCGGTACTGCGAGCTTCATGATCTCGGAGGGCTGGAAGCGCAACCCGCCGATCTGCAACCAGCGTTGCGCCCCTTTGGCCGTGTCGCCGAACAGCAGGACTGCAATGAGCAGAATCAGGCCGACGCCAAACAGCAGGGGTGCGGCCTGCTGATAGCGATGCGGTGGTATTTGTGCCAGCACGAACATCAGGCCGAAGGCAAGGCCAAAGCGCAGCAGTTGCCGCCACAGCAATTGCATGTCCTGGCCACCTGCGCTGTAGAGCACCAGCAGGCTGACGCTGGCCAGCAGCAACAGTCCTGCGAGCAGCGGGCCGTCGAGATGCAGCTTGTGCCAGGGGCTGATCATGCTACTCATTCAGATCCGGATCAATGCTACCGGTATCGACAGGCTCGGCAGGTGGCTTCCCCAGCAGATACTGATCCATCACCTTGCGTGCAATGGGTGCCGCTACACTGCCGCCATGACCGCCGTTTTCCACCAGCACCGCCACAGCGATGCGCGGGTGCTCCGCCGGTGCGAAGGCAATAAACAGGGCATGGTCACGCAGGCGCAGATCTATGTCTTTCTGCACATATTTTTCGCCCTGTTTGATGCCGAATACCTGCGCGGTACCGGTTTTACCGGCGATGGTGTAGGGAGATTTGATGCCAATGGCGCGGGCCGTGCCGCGTGGGCCGTGCACCACCTGGGTCATGGCCGCGATAACACTGTCCCAGTTCCGGCCATCCTTGACCGGCACGGCGGTGCTGCCGGGGGTCTCTGGCAAGGTGACATGGCCGGTGGCAGCGTCATGGATTTCAGCAACTATCCGGGGTGTGCTGTGCGTGCCACGCATGGCGAGTGTGGCGCTGGCAACGGCAAGTTGCAGCGGGGTGGTGAGCATATACCCCTGGCCAATCCCGGTGATGACGGTTTCACCCGGGTACCAGGGCTGTTGGCGGGCGCGCCGCTTCCATTGTGCTGAAGGCAGCAGGCCCGGGAGTTCGCCGCCGATATCGATACCGGTCTTCTGGCCGAAACCGAACGGGCTCAGAAAACTGTGTAACCGGGTGATGCCGAGTATGTCGGCAAGGGTATAGAAGTACACATCACAAGATTCCACTATGGCACGTTCCAGATCGACCGTGCCATGGCCTTTGGGATTCCAGTCACGGTAGCGGTGCTGATGGCCCTTGAGGCTGAACCAGCCGGGGCAGAAGGTATTCTGCTGTTCGGTAATGACGCCCAGCTCGAGGCCGCCCAGGCCGATAAACGGCTTGATCGTGGAGCCGGGCGGGTACTGGCCGCGCAAGGCGCGATTGTAGAGCGGCTTGTCAGGCGAGTGATTCAGCGCGTTGTAGTCCTTGCTGTCGATGCCGTTCACAAACAGATTGGGGTCATAGGCGGGTTGGCTCACCAGTGCGAGCACCGCACCGTTGGCGGGGTCGAGTGCGACGACAGCGCCGCGCTGTTGGCCCAGTGCTGCGGCAGCGACCGATTGCAGTTGAATGTCCAGATTGAGGTGCAGGGTGTCTCCGGTCTGCGACGGGGTGCGTTGCAGCACACGCAGCAGACGGCCCTGGGCGTTGGTTTCCACCTGCTCGAAGCCGACCGTGCCATGCAGTACATCTTCATAGGTTTTTTCCACGCCGGTTTTGCCGATATGCGTGCTGCCGCTGTAATTGATCGGGTCGAGCTGCGCAAGATCGTCTTCGCTGATGCGCGCGACATAGCCCAGCGCGTGCGCGGCAAGCTCGGCGTGGGGATAGTAGCGCACCATGCCGGCGGTGATATCGACCCCCGGGAAGCGCGGGCGGTTTACCGCAAAACGCGCTAGCTCCTCTTCTGAAAGATGTTGTCGCAGCTGCACACCCTTGCTGTAACGCTTCTGCGATCGCAGCCGCTGGAAGCGTTTTAGGTCGGCGTCGGTAATGTTAATCACGCCCTGCAATGCCGCGAGCATGGCACTCATGTCCTGCACCTGCTCGGGAATCACTTCGAGCCCGAACGAGGGTACATTTTGTGCGAGCAGCACGCCATTGCGGTCGTAGATCAGCCCTCGCGCTGGCGGCAGTGAGACGATGCTGATCTGATTGTTTTTGGACAGCGTGATGTAACGCTCGTGATTGATGACTTGCAGATAGACCAGCCGGCCCAACACGACGAGTACCAGCAGCACGGTGAATGCGAGGGCGATCACCATGCGCCGACGCAACAAGCGCGTTTCGCGCACCGGATCGCGCAGATGATCTTTGGCGGTGATACGGCGATCCATCATTTAGCTGCTGTTGCCAGCGGGTAGTGCGTGGATCATGTGACCCGCAGCGTGCGACGCAGATTGCGTAGCACCAGATATATGGGTGGCCACAGCAGCATGCTGGTCAGGGTCGGTAGCAGGTAACCCCAGCGCCAGGGGATCTGGTGGGTCATACCGGTAATCCACAGCACCAGCATCTGCTCGATAAACACCAGTGCAAGAATGCTGAGCGCCTGTTGCCAGAGCGTGAACAGGCGTATTCGCATGTAGAGATTGAGCGTGATGTAGGCCACGAGCGCAAAGGCGAGTGCGTGTTGTCCGAGCAGGGTGCCGGTGGCGGCGTCCATCAGTAGCCCCATGCCCCAGGCAGTGCCGATGCCGATGCGATGCGGCAAGGCCAGACACCAGTAGATAAGTACCAGCATCACCCACTCCGGGCGTGCCAGTGTGGCCCACGTGGGGATGGGTACCAGGCTCAGCATCAGCGCTGCCAGCAGGGAGAACGCAACGACCCAGCCGCGACGCGGGCGAAACGGGCTCATGGTGATGTCACCTTTGCCGCAGGTGTGTCGCCGGGCAGCACGGCAGGTTGCGCGGGCTCAGCCTGTGCGGGCCCGCTCAGCACCAGCAGTACCTCGCGGTTGTGCTCCATGCGGGCGGTGGGCTCGGCCCGAATCATGGCGAAGGTCAGGCCGGGGTCATGCTCTACGCTGACCACCTTTGCTACCGGGTAGTCCGGGGGGAAGCGTCCGCCCAGGCCGGAAGTGACCAGCAGGTCGCCCACCTGAATATCGGCATCGGTAGGCACATAGGGGATGTCCAGCCGGTCAGAGATGCCAGTGCCGATGACAAGCGTGCGCAGGCCATTACGTTCGACCTGCACTGGCACGGCATGGCTGGGATCGGTAATGAGCAGTGCGATGCTGGACACGGGGCTCACATGGATGATCTGGCCCATGAGGCCGTGGGCATCAATCAGCGGCAGCCCCGGTACCACGCCGTGTACAGATCCCTTGTTAATGATAACCTCGCGGCGGAAAGGGTCGAGGTCAACGGCGAGCAGTTCTGCCACACGGGTTTGTTTGCCCACCTTGGCCGAGGACTGCAGTAGTTCGCGCAGACGTGCATTTTCATTTTCCAGTGAATTGAGTTTGTGCAGTTGTGCGCCCTGCACCAGCGACTCGCTGCGCAATTCTGCATTTTCACGCAGCAGGTGTGTGTGTGAAGAGAAGCTGTCGGCGATCCAGGCGCTCACCCTGAAAGGCAGGTCGACGCTGTATTGTACCGGGTAGATCAGCAGGGAGAGCGCTTGACGCACGCTGTCGAGGCGGTGCTGACGATGGTCGAACGTCATCAACGCAAGTGCAAGCAGCACGAACACCAGAAGTCGCAGCGTGGTATAGGGTCCACGTGCGAACAGCGGCTTCATCTGCTCCGGTGTGATCGCTGCTTTTACCATCCGCTGGTCATAACACCGCTAGCGAACCTCTGATAAAGCCCTCAACGTTTGTTGGTGCGAGCGCGGCGGGCGATTTCGTAGTCCTTCCTTGGGTTTTACTCCTGAATCAGCACGTCGCGCCCGTGCTCGTCAATCATTTCCAATGCGATACCGCCACCGCGTGCCACGCAGGTGAGCGGGTCTTCGGCCACAAATACCGGCAGGCCGGTTTCCTCCATCAGCAGCTTGTCGAGATCGCGCAACAGTGCGCCACCGCCGGTGAGTACCATGCCGCGCTCGGCCACGTCGGCGCCGAGTTCCGGGGGTGTTTGTTCGAGCGCAGCGCGCACTGCGCTGACGATGCCGGACAAAGGCTCTTGCAGCGCTTCGAGAATTTCATTGCTGTTGAGCTTGAAATGGCGCGGCACGCCCTCGGCCTGGTTGCGGCCCCATACCTCCATTTCACGTACTTCGTTGCCGGGGTAGGCGGAGCCGATTTCCTGCTTGATGCGCTCGGCGGTAGATTCGCCGATCAGGCTGCCGTAGTTGCGGCGCACGTAGTTTACGATGGCGTCGTCGAAGCGGTCGCCGCCGATGCGCACCGAGGCCGAGTACACAATGCCGTTGAGCGAGATCACCGCGACCTCCGACGTGCCGCCGCCGATGTCCAGCACCATTGAGCCGTTGGCCTCGCCGATGGGCAGGCCTGCGCCGATGGCGGCCGCCATCGGTTCTTCGATCAGAAACACCTCGCTCGCGCCCGCGCCTATGGCGGACTCCTTGATCGCACGCCGCTCCACCTGGGTGGAGCCGCAGGGCACGCTCACCAGCACGCGCGGGCTCGGATGCAGGAAGCGGTTTTTGTGCACCTTGTGAATGAAATACTGCAACATCTTTTCGGTCACGGTGAAATCGGCGATCACGCCATCCTTGAGCGGGCGAATGGCGCTGATGTTGCCGGGGGTGCGGCCCAGCATGCGCTTGGCTTCGGTGCCCACTGCGGCGATGGTTTTCGGGCCCTGTGGGCCGCGCTCCTGGCGGATGGCCACCACGGACGGCTCGTTCAGCACAATGCCCTGGCCCCGCACGTAGATCAGCGTATTGGCCGTACCGAGGTCAATCGAGAGGTCAGTGGAAAACATCCTGCGAAAACGTCCAAACATGTATCTTCAGTCCTGACAAAGGGTATAAAAGGGTATAAACAACTCACTCTATCAACCGCCGGGCCTTTGGGCAAGCCGCCAAATGTGATAAGTTGCACGTTATGAACCCCGGCGAGGCCGGGCCGATGATGTTTTGAGATTACTCAGGAGACACCAGGCAAGAGCACGCTATGGCTGGGGCCTCCTGAGCAACAACCCTGACTATACGCTATCCCCACCCTGTCCTGCCCCCTCAGCAGGGAGCGGGGACGTGCAGGAGAGTGTAGACTTAACGACTGACTTTAATGAGTGCATCATGTCTTTGCAATCCAGCGACGTAGAAAAAATCGCGCATTTGGCGCGTCTTGCCGTAAGTGAGCAGGATATCCCGGCCTATGCCCGCAACCTGTCCAGCATTATTGATCTGGTCAGCCAGATGAACGCCGTCGATACCACCCATGTTACACCCATGGCGCACCCCCTCGACATGGCCGCCCGCATCCGCCCTGATGTTGTTACCGAGACCAATCAGCGCGAACGCTTCCAGGCCACTGCGCCGGAAGTGGATGCAGGGGTGTACCTGGTGCCGAAGGTTATAGAATGAAGGCAGAAAAAAGATACAAGATACAAGATGCAAGAGAAAGGTATGGGTGGGTGAATTTAACTTTTCTCTTTTCTCTTTCCCCTTTTATCTGTCGTTAACATGCACACTAAAACTATTGCAGAATTGTCGCGTGCACTGCACCGGCGCGAGATTTCGAGCACCGAGCTGACGCAGGATTTTCTCGTGCGTATCAAGCGCCACAATGGCGAGCTCAATGCCTACATCACCGTGACTGAAGGGCAGGCGCTGGAGCAGGCGCGTGCGGCAGACGCACGGCTTGCGGAGGCCAACGCCAACCCGCTCATGGGCGTGCCGCTGGCGCAGAAAGACATATTCTGCACGCAGGGTGTGAAGACAAGTTGTGGCTCGAAAATGCTCGACAATTTTATCGCGCCGTACGACGCCACAACCGTCGAACGTTTTAACCGCGCCGGTGTGGTGATGCTGGGCAAGACCAACATGGACGAATTCGCCATGGGCTCGTCCAACGAAACCAGCTGGTACGGGCCGGTGAAAAACCCGTGGGACACCAGCGCCGTGCCGGGTGGATCCTCCGGCGGCTCGGCGGCGGCGGTGGCTGCGCGTCTCGCGCCCGCCGCCACCGGCACCGATACCGGCGGCTCGATCCGCCAGCCTGCCGCGCTGTGCGGTATCACCGGACTCAAGCCCACCTATGGGCGCGTGTCGCGCTACGGCATGATTGCCTTCGCCTCCAGCCTCGATCAGGGCGGCCCCATGGCACGCACGGCGGAAGACTGCGCGCTGTTGTTGCAGGCGATGGCGGGGTTTGACCCGCGTGATTCCACCAGCGCTGACCGGCCGGTGCCGGGGTATGACGCCGCGCTCAATGATTCGATCAAGGGCCTCAAGATCGGCTTGCCCAAGGAGTATTTTGGCGACGGGCTGGACGCCAAGGTGGCGCAGTCGATTGAGGCCGCGATCAAGGAATATGAAAAACTCGGCGCAACCGTGCATGACATCAGCCTGCCCAATACCCATCTTGCTGTGCCGGTGTATTATGTCATTGCGCCCGCCGAGTGCTCGTCAAATCTGTCGCGTTTCGATGGTGTGCGTTTCGGTTACCGGTGCAAAGAGCCGAAAGACCTGGAAGACTTGTACAAACGCTCGCGTGGCGAAGGTTTCGGCGCCGAGGTCAAGCGCCGCATCATGGTAGGCACCTACGCGCTCTCGGCGGGCTACTACGATGCCTATTATCTCAAGGCGCAGCAGTTGCGCCGCCTGATCAGCGATGATTTCAAACAGGCCTTCAGCGAGGTGGATGTGATCATGGGCCCCACTGCGCCGACGGCGGCGTTCAACCTCGGCGAAAAGACCGACGATCCCGTCACCATGTATTTGTCCGACATCTATACCATTGCCGTCAATCTTGCCGGGCTGCCCGCCATGTCGATCCCCGCCGGGTTCGTCGGGCAGCGCCCGGTGGGCCTGCAACTCATCGGCAACTATTTCGACGAGGCGCGGCTGCTGAATGTCGCGCATCAATATCAGAAGGTTACCGATTGGCATCAGCGCGTGCCCGTCGGCTTTGAGTAATGACAGCAGTGAATATATTTATAAGTAGCGAGTGGCGGGTAGCGAGGAGATTTATACCCCGCCACTCGTTACTTGCCACTCGCCACTGGGGTTAATAATGGAATGGGAAACCGTCATCGGGCTTGAGATCCACGCCCAGCTCGCCACGCAAACCAAAATCTTTTCGGGCGCGGCCACGGCCTACGGCATGCCGCCCAATACGCAGGCGTGCGCGGTTGATCTAGGCTTGCCCGGCGTGCTGCCGGTGTTGAATGCAGAGGCGGTGCGCATGGCAGTGAAGTTCGGCCTCGCCGTCGGCGCACGGATTGCGCCGCGCTCGGTGTTTGCGCGCAAGAATTATTTTTATCCAGACCTTCCCAAGGGTTACCAGATCAGCCAGTACGAACTGCCGGTGGTGGCCAAGGGCGCGCTGGAGATCGAGCTGGAAGACGGCAGCGTCAAAACCATAGGCATCACCCGCGCGCATCTCGAAGAAGACGCCGGTAAATCCCTGCACGAAGATTTTCACGGCAAGACCGGCATCGACCTCAATCGCGCCGGCACGCCGCTGCTCGAGATTGTCTCCGAGCCCGACATGCGTTCTGCGAAAGAAGCCGTGGCGTACATGAAGAAAATCCACTCGCTGGTGCGCTATCTCGAAATCTGCGACGGCAACATGCAGGAAGGTTCGTTCCGCTGTGACGCCAACGTGTCGGTGCGCCCCAAGGGGCAGGAGAAACTCGGCACCCGTGCGGAACTGAAAAACATCAACTCGTTCCGTTTCGTGGAAAAGGCGATCAACTTCGAAGTCGGGCGCCAGATCGCATTACTGGAAAGCGGCGGCACTGTGGTGCAGGAGACGCGGCTGTACGATGCCGACAAGGACGAAACCCGCTCCATGCGCTCCAAGGAAGAGGCCAACGACTACCGCTACTTCCCCGACCCCGACCTGCTGCCGCTCGAAATCGAGAACGACTTTATCGCAGAGGTGAGAAATACCTTGCCCGAACTGCCCGATCAGAAGAAGCAGCGCTTCATAAACGACTACGGGCTCACGCCGTATGAGGCGGGCGTGCTCACCGCCAGCCGCGAGCTGGCCGAATTTTATGAGGGCGTGGTGAAGACCGCGCAGGGCGAGACGAAGCTGGCGGCCAACTGGGTCACGGGCGAACTGCTGGGCGCGCTCAACAAGGCGGGGCTGGATATCCTCGCCAGCCCGGTCACGGCGCGGGCGCTCGGCGGCATGCTGGTGCGCATCAAGGACAACACCATCTCCGGCAAGATCGCCAAGCAGGTGTTCGATGCCATGTGGCACGGCGAGGGTGATGCCGATGCGATCATCGAGGCCAAGGGCCTGCGGCAGGTCACCGACAGCGGCGCGATAGAAAAAGTGGTGGACGAAGTCATTGCCAGCAGTCCGCAGCAACTCGAACAGTACCGCGCCGGCAAGGAGGCATTGTTCGGCTATTTCGTCGGCCAGGTGATGAAGGCCAGCGAAGGCAAGGCCAACCCGGCGCAGGTCAATGCGCTGCTGAAAGAAAAGCTCAAATAGCGTTAGTCCCGCCTAGATGCAGACCGTGGCATCCAGCGCCATGTGTAGCACAAGGCCGATGCCAATCAGCCGCGTGAAAGGTATAAAACTCAGCACGACATAAATGCCGATAGGTATATAGCTGTGCAACGGGTGAAACCCGATACTGCACCGGCTCGGGTCGTAGATGGGGTCGGCAAACAGATGGTCCAGATCCACCAGCATCGTGGACATCATCAGCAGGTAACTGATCTTCCATTCAGGCTTGAAGAATAGCTGCGCCACCACCAGCGGCAGCAGGAAGTGCAGGGCGATGTGAAAGATGTGAGTGCTCCGGTGGTAGGGCGGGTGTTCATTCTACAGAATACGCGGGGCTGTTTCCCCTGCGAGCGCTGGCGCCTAACGGTTGAACTCAGGCCACGGCCCGTCAGGCCCGTCACCCCGCCGATGCAAAACGATTTGGTTCTTTGCCTTCTTGTACAGCCCACACAATTAAGATAATCCATCCAACTATTGGAATGAGCCAGAGCAGCAGAAACCATCCACTTCGGTCTGTGTCATGTAGCCGCCGTGCGCCTACTGCCAGAGATGGCAGTAGAACTCCCAACGAAAAAAGTGCTGACAACGCCTCACTTACAATGCTTGTTGCTAGCGACGTCAAAAACGTAAAAAGAACCCACCACCAGAATTCTGACCGCGAGGCGCGGCCGTCAAACACGGCATATTTTGAGAAACAGGTGCTAATAGAGTCGCCAAACGTCATGGGAGTCCTCCGAATTTTAGTTTTATAATTAGGGTCAGGTCTTGCATGAACACATCACTCTTTATCCTTCCGCTCATATACTCATATAATTAGGGTCAGGTCTTGCATGAACACATCACTCTTTATCCTTCCGCTCATGACCGCCTATCGCCCGGCTGACAGTAGAGTAATGCACACCGAAGTATTCCGCTATCGTCTTCATCGAGTAATTCCCGCTTAGGTAGGCTGCGACCATGGCGGCCTTGGGGTCGGCATGGCGTTTCGCATAATACGCCAACGGCTTGGCCACAGCCCTGCGGTGCGCTCGCGGTATCTCACTCAGATTGTCTTTGGGCGAGATTTTTTTCTGCATCCGTGTAACGAACTTCTCATCCCCCAGATAGATTTGGTTCTTGAGCTTACCCCACACGCTCGGCAGTCCCACGCCGGCTCGCGTGAAATCGATGTACTTGGCTATCGCCCGGTTACGTCGCGCGGAGAACTGTCCCAGCAACCAGTCCATTTGCAACCAAGGCGGCGAGGCCGCTGCACCGGTCATCGCCCGGTAGCTGCTCCAGGGCCAGCCTCCCGCGTTCTTGACCATCCCCGCCCGCACCGGATTGAGGACAACATAGCGCGCCAATTCCAGCAAATAGCTGTCCTTCTCCACCAGTATCGCTTTATATCGCCCCTGAAAGACATGCCCCATTTTGCTGTGAGTGCGATTGACATATTGGGTATAGACGCCGTTGAGTTGGCGCATACCTTGGGACAAGTTACCCTCCGGGGTTTCAATGACGAGGTGGTAGTGATTGCTCATCTGGCAGTAGGCGTGACAGCGCCAATTGAAGCGCGCACAGACGTTGCCGAAGAGTTCCAGCCACGCGCGCCTGTCCTCATCCCCACCATAGATGTCTTCCCGGCGGTCACCCCGCGAGGTCACGTGATATAAGCCGCCAGCCAATTCGATACGCAGAGGTCTTGCCATGGCGTGCATTATAGCCGATAAATGCGTTGATGCAAGACCTGACCCCGCGTGCGGTGTGACCCCGCGTGCGGTGCTTAACTGAATGCGTTTCAGGTGTTTGGCTTCAAACACCACTCGGCCTTACTTGTGAAATATAACTAGAAGTAGACACCCTAAAAAACAGGGAAGTACACCTTACTAAGGTGTATAACACCGATGCAGTTATCGTAGGTATTTGATTTTTATTAACTAAGTAAATTGGGCGCACCCTATAAATCCCTCTAAAGCCCCTTGGCAGGTCGTTCGCGCTTGTTGGCTCAGGTGCGCGAGCAAGTTATGCTGAGAATAGTCCCACGTACCCTGAAAGCGTATGCAACCTGTGTTGAATTAGACGCCGCATCTTGTTTCATGGCAAGTGCTTGGTATCTGACGGGCTAGTCGAGGCCGAGCTTCTTCAGGCGGTAGCGCAGGGCGCGGAAGGTGATGCCGAGCAGTTTGGCGGCGGCGGTTTTATTGTAGCGCGTTTTTTCCAGTGCCTTGGTGATGGCTTCTTTTTCCAGCGTGCCGAGATAGGGTTCCAGCGCGTTGCCATCGTGCGCGGCGGCCTCGTGCGCCTGCGAGAGGTGCAGGTCGGGGGCGTCGATCACGCTGCCTTCGCACAGGGTGAGCGAACGCTCAAGGATATTTTCCAGCTCGCGCACGTTGCCGGGGAACGGGTAGTGGATGAGTTCTTCCAGTGCGGCAGGGCTCAGGCGTGGCGTGGCTACGCCGGTCGCTGTGCCGAGGCGTTGCAGGATGTGTTCGGCCAGCAGGGGGATATCCTGTGGGCGCTCGCGCAGGCTGGGCACGTGCAACTCGATGACGTTGATGCGGTAAAACAAATCCTGCCGGAACTCGCCTTGTTTCACCAGGGTGGCCAGATTTTTGTGTGTGGCGCTCAGAATGCGTACGTCGATGCCCACTTCCTTTTGTTCGCCGATGGGCCGCACGGATTTTTCCTGTATCGCCCGCAACAGTTTTACCTGCATGTGCAGCGGCAGGTCGGCGACTTCATCCAGAAACAGGGTGCCGCCATGGGCGGCCTGAAACAGCCCGGCCTTGTCAGCTACTGCGCCGGTGAAGCTGCCTTTTTTGTGGCCGAAGAATTCACTGTCCATGAGGTGTTCGGGAATCGCGCCGCAATTCACCGGGATGAACGGTTCACGCGCGCGCGGGCCGCTTTCGTGGATCAGGCGCGCGACCAGTTCCTTGCCGGTGCCGGACTCGCCGCTGATGTACACGGGCGCCTGACTGCGCGCGAGCTTGGCGATGGTGCTGCGGATGGTTTGCATGATGGCCGAGTTGCCGAGCAGGTCGAGCCCGGCGCGCGTTGGCGGTGGTTCGGTGCGTGTGGACGAGAGCCGCAGCGCGGTGCTGACCAGATTGCGCAGCACGCGCAGGTCGACCGGCTTGGAAACGAAGTCAAACGCGCCCGACTTGAGGGCGGTGATGGCCGACTCCATGTTGCCGTGGGCGGTGATGACGGCGACCGGCGTGTCAGGGTAGTGGGCCTGCATGTGTTCGACGAGGTCGAGGCCGTTGCCGTCCGGCAGGCGCATGTCGGTGAGGCAGAGATCGAACGGCTGTTGCGCGAGCAGCGCGCGCGCCTCTTGCACTGTTTCAGCCGTTTGCGAGTCTATGTGCATGCGCTTCAGCGTGAGCTGCAGCAGCTCACGGATGTCGGCTTCATCATCCACCACCAGTGCAATGGGTTCACTCATGGGCACCTCTGAAATTTCTCACATCAGCGACGTGCGTCTGTGGTCGGCGAAGGTAATACGAAAACAACTGCCTTCGGGAGTGCGTATGTAGTTGAGTCGTGCCTGATTGAGTTCACACAGTTCGCGCGCGATATACAGACCAAGCCCGGTGCCGCTTTGCTCGGTGGTAAAGAAGGGCTCGAAGATATGTTGCGCAGTTTCCGCTGTGATCGAGGCCCCCACGTTAATGACATCGATGTGGGGTGCGGCGGTTTGAGACCCGGGAACACAGCTCAGTGTCAGCCTGGGTTGGCGGGAGGGGTCGCTGTGGCGCAGAGCGTTTTCGCACAGATTCCAGAGTACCTGATGCAACTGGCCCGGATCCATGTGTAGCGTGATGTCGCGGGCGCCGTATTTAACGGCAATATCGTTGTCTGTGAGGTTGTGGGTATGCACAAGTTGTGTAGTGAATTCTTCCAGCCAGGATTTTAATGCAATATCTGTCTGCTGTGTGCGGTCACGGCGGCTTATCTGCAGCACATTGCTGATGATTTTGTTCACGCGCAGCGATTGATCGCAGACGATGTCTGTCAGGCGCGAATCTTCTTCGTTGAGCGAGGCAGACTCGCTCAGCAACTGGCCTGCATGGCTGATGGCGCCCAGCGGGTTGCGGATTTCATGCGCGATACTGGCGGCGAGCCTGCCGAGCGAGGCGAGCTTGAGGTGTTGCGCCTGCTGTGAAATGGCGCTGATGTCTTCGAGGAAAATGAGTACGCCTGATGCGGTGCCGGTGCCGAGCTGAGCGAAGCGTGGCTGGATATCCGCCGGCACATTGGCGGGCCGAATGATCCGGGCGGGGTTGCGGTGGTCGTGCTTCCAGACGTGATACTGCCGCGCCAGATCGGAGTCGACCTCAGCCAGCGGATACGCGGCCGCAGGGCGGGCAAGGCCGAACATGTGCGCGGCGGACTCGTTCATGAGGCGAACAGTGCCGTCGGCATCCAGCACCATGATGCCGGTTTGCATGCGGTCGATGATGTATTCCGTGAGCTGCTGCATGTTGGCGAGGTCTGCTGCGCGCTGTGCGGCGAGGGTCTCGCTGGCGCGTGCGCTACGTGCGAAATACTGCGTCAGTATGGCAGTGGCGAAATAGCTTGCGCCCAGCATGCCTGCGAGCGAGTAATTGCCTGGCGTCCCCGGTGTCTGCCAGTCCAGGTAAACAGCTGCGCCCAGCGTGGAGAGGGTCGCGACGGCGGCGAAAAATATCGTAATCCGTCCCGGCATGAACAGGCTGCCGGCCGCGACCACCACCACGAGCAAAATGCCGAGGCCGCTGTCCACCCCGCCACTGGCGTACATGAGCAGGGTAATGGCGGCAATGTCGATGAGCACCTGGATGAATACCTGGTGGCGCAACGGTGGCCAGCGCCAGAGCAGCGCAAAGCCGCAGGTGACGGCAAACACCAGATAAAAGGCGCTGAGGGCGGCAAAAAGCTGGGGTGCGAATTCGCCAAACGGTTTGAGGTGGATCTCCGGCAGCGTGAAGGCGAACAGCAGGCCCGCCAGCAGGAGCCGGTAGATGTTGAGGAAGCGCAGGGCGTTCCAGGTGAAATTGGAATCGGCGGCCGCGTCGGCGCGGATGGTGGGAGTGGCAGTGAGTTCAGTCACCCCGGCCTCGGTCAATCCCGGGCATCCCGGTGTGACGCCGAACAATAGTAGCGCTCATCCTTGAGCAGCGCCTCGCCCTGCGGTACGTGCAGGCCACATTTGGCGCAGCGTACGATGGTGCCGATGCGCTGAGGTTGTTTGGGTGCGGCGGTGCGCCGCAGGTAGGAGCGTACCAGGGCGATAAGCACCCAGACGGCCAGGGTAATAAATATCAGGCGCAGCAGGTTCATGGCTAATCGATGCAATAAATCGTCGGGGAAGCATAGCGTATTTTGCCGGAGGAATCTCTGTAGCGCCCTGCATACAGGTGCCGGGAGGGGGCGCTGAATCAATCAGAGGTTCCCTAAATCGGCGTATTCCCCCACAATAGCGCTCTTTGCAGGCGGAATGCCGTGTACCTTCACGAATATCAGTCTAAACAACTGCTTGCGGCCTATGGCATCCCGCTGCCTGCGGGCCGGATTGCGCGCACGGCGCAAGAGGCTGTGCTGGCCGCGCAGACGCTGGCGGGCGAGGGCTGGATGATCAAGGCGCAAGTGCACGCCGGGGCGCGCGGCAAGGCGGGCGGCGTGCAGCGCGCCGCTTCCCTCGCGGAAGTGGAGCGCATTGCACAGGCCCTGCTGGGCAGTCATCTGGTGACACAGCAGACGGACGCGCACGGCCTGCCGGTGGGGGCTGTGCTGGTGGAGGCCCCCTGTGCGGTGGTGCGTGAGCTGTACCTCTCGCTCACGGTAGACCGCAGCAGCGAGCGCGTGCTGGTGATGGCCGCCGCGGTGGGTGGCATGGAGATCGAGCAGTTCGCCCACGGGCAGCCTGAGTCTATCCATACGGTGCATGCCGATCCGGTCAACGGCCTGCAGGCGGATCAATGCCGCGGTCTGGCGGAGGCGCTGCAACTCAACAACGACCAGGTCACGCAGTTCAGCCGGATACTGGACGGACTGTATCGTTTGTTCACGGAAAAAGACGTTGCCATGCTCGAGATCAACCCGCTGGTGGTGACGAGCGCGGGCAGCCTGCTCGCGCTCGATGCCAAGATCGTGCTCGACGACAATGCCCTGTACCGGCAGACCGAGCTTGCCGCGCTGCGCGATGTAACGCAGGAAGACGCGCGCGAAAGCGCGGCGCGCGACTATGGCCTCAACTACATCACGCTCGACGGCACTATCGCCTGCATGGTGAATGGTGCCGGGCTGGCGATGGCTACCATGGATATCATCAAGCTGCACGGGGGAGAACCCGCCAACTTTCTCGATGTGGGCGGCGGCACGACAGCGGCAAAGGTGGCAGAGGCGTTCAAGCTCATTCTGTCTGACAAAAAGGTGCGCGCCATACTGGTCAACATCTTCGGCGGGATCGTGCGCTGTGACCTGATTGCGGAAGGCATCATCAAGGCGGTCTCCGAGGTCGGCATTACCTTGCCTGTGATCGTGCGGCTGGAGGGCAACAGCGCCGAGCGTGCACGCGAGTTGTTGCGGGAGAGCGGCCTCAAAATCATTGCCGCCGACGGTTTGACTGACGCCGCAGTAAAGGCAGTGGCAAGTGCCAAATTACAAGTAGCGAGTAGCTAGTGGCTAGTAGCGAGGGAGTCAGACAAAAAGCATGCGTACGCTCGTAATTTTCTACGGCTCACTCGCCACTCGCTACTAATTTTATGAGCATATTAGTTGACAAGAACACCCGCGTTATTTGCCAGGGTTTTACCGGCAAGCAGGGCACGTTTCATTCCGAACAGGCCATTGCCTACGGTACGCGCATGGTCGGCGGCGTGACGCCCGGCAAGGGCGGCAGCACGCATCTGGGGCTGCCGGTGTTCAACACGGTGCGTGAGGCGGTACAGGCCACGCAGGCCGATGCCAGCATGATCTATGTGCCCGCGCCGTATGCGGCGGATGCAATTCTGGAGGCGGCGGAAGCGGGCATATGCGTTATTGCATGCATCACCGAGGGCATTCCGGTGCTGGATATGCTCAAGCTGAAGGCAAGGCTGAACGATTACCCCCCCGCGCGGCTGATTGGCCCGAACTGCCCCGGCATTATCACCCCGGGCGAGTGCAAGATCGGCATCATGCCGGGTGCGATCCACACGCCGGGCCGCATCGGCATTGTCTCGCGCTCCGGCACGCTGACCTATGAGGCCGTGCACCAGACCACGCAAAGCGGCCTGGGGCAAAGCACCTGCGTCGGTATCGGCGGCGATCCGATTCACGGCATGAACTTCATGCAGTGTCTCGCGCTGTTCGAGCAGGATGCGCAGACCGAAGGGATTATCCTGGTGGGCGAGATCGGCGGCACGGAGGAGGAAGCGGCGGCGGAGTATATTGCGGCCCATGTCAGCAAGCCGGTGGTGGCTTATATCGCCGGGCTCACGGCGCCGGCGGGCAAGCGCATGGGGCACGCAGGCGCTATTATCAGCGGGGGCTCGGGCACGGCAGGCAGCAAGATCGCCGCGCTGAAGCGCGCCGGTGTCCGGGTGGTACGCTCGCCTGCCGAGCTGGGTGAGGGGATGTTGCAGCAATTGAAGCGGGGCAAGACCCATGGCTGACAGCCTCAAGCTGGTGCTGGCACAGTTGAACCTGTGCGTCGGTGATGTGCGCGGCAATGTGGCGCGCATCATCAGCAGTGCCGCGCGCGCGCGGGATGAGCTGGGGGCGCAGATGGTGATATTTCCGGAGCTCGCGCTTACCGGTTACCCGCCGGAGGATTTGCTGCTGCGCAGTGATCTGCGGGCGCGGGTTGCGTGGGGCATGGAGGAGTTGCAGCGCGCACTCAGCGGTATTGATGTCGTGGTAGGTTATCCGCACAGCGAATCCGGCAAACTGTACAACGCCGCAGCGGTGATTCGCAACGGCGCCATTGCCGCCCGTTATTTCAAGCAGCACCTGCCCAATTACGGCGTATTTGACGAGAAGCGCTATTTCGAGCCGGGCAGCGAGGCCTGTGTGATTGAGGTCTGCGGCGTGCCGCTGGCAATCACCATCTGCGAAGACATCTGGCTACCGCAGCCGATTCAGCAGGCGCGCGCCGCCGGGGCCCGCTTGCTGGTCAATATCAATGCCTCGCCATTTCATGCCGGCAAGGGCGGCGAGCGTGAGGCTTTGCTGCGCCAGCGCGCGCAGGAAGGCGACATGCCGATCGTGTATGTGAATCTGCTGGGCGGGCAGGACGAGCTGGTGTTTGACGGCGGCTCATGCGCGGTCGACAGGCGCGGCAACCTCACTGCGTACGCGCCTGCCTTCGAGGAAGGCTTGTATGAACAGACTTATGCGGTGGCCGCCAGCGGCGAGATCAGCGCCGGGCGGGGTGTCTGCCATGTGCCGCTGCCGGAGGTGGCAAGCATCTATCAGGCGCTGGTGCTGGGCGTGCGTGACTACATCAAAAAAAACGGCTTCGGCGGCGTGGTGATCGGCGTGTCGGGCGGTGTGGATTCCGCGCTGACGCTGGCGCTTGCGGTCGATGCCATCGGCGCGGCGCGGGTGGAGGCGGTGCAGATGCCATCGCGCTACACCGCGCAGATGAGCATGGAGGATGGCGCCGCCATTACGCAGGCGTTCGGCGTCGAGACGCACGTGATCTCCATCGAGCCTGCGTTCAAGGCCTTCACGGACAGTTTGCAGGCGACGTTCGCCGGGCTGGCGGCGGATGTCACGGAAGAAAACATTCAGGCGCGCTGCCGCGGCGTGATCCTGATGGCGATAGCCAACAAGAAGCGCAAGATGGTACTCTCCACCGGCAACAAGAGCGAAATGGCCGTGGGTTACGCGACGCTTTATGGCGACATGGCGGGGGGTTTTGCCCCGCTCAAGGACGTGTCCAAGACATTGGTGTATCGGCTGACGGAATACCGCAACAGCATCCAGGCCGTGATCCCGCGCCGGGTGTTTGAGCGTCCGCCCTCGGCAGAACTGGCGCCCAACCAGAAGGACGTAGACAGCCTGCCGCCGTATGACGTGCTGGACCCGATTCTGGAACGTTATGTCGAGCGGGATTGGCGGTTGGAGGAGATCGTGGCCGAAGGTTACGATGAGGCGACGGTGCGGCGTGTGCTCGCCATGGTGGACCGGAACGAGTATAAAAGACGCCAGGCGGCGCCGGGCGTGCGCATTACGCAGCGTGCCTTTGGCCGCGATCGGCGCTATCCTATTACGTGGGCGGCCATTTAAGAGAGAACAATCATTTATGAAAAAGCTCGAGGCAGTGATCAAACCGTTCAAGCTCGATGATGTGCGCGAAGCGTTGTCCGACATCGGCATCACCGGCATGACCGTGACCGAGGTCAAGGGTTTCGGGCGCCAGAAGGGGCACACGGAACTCTATCGGGGTGCGGAATATGTGGTGGATTTTCTGCCCAAGATCAAGGTCGAGGTGGTGCTGGCGGACGAGCAGGTCGAGCGCGCCATCGAGGCCATCACCCAGGCCGCGCGCACCGGCAAGATCGGCGATGGCAAGATATTCATCACTACGGTCGAGCGTGTGGTGCGCATTCGCACCGGCGAGACCGATCTGGCGGCGGTGTAGCAGGCGCCCAGCGCTACTTTACGACCAGGCTTCTCACTTCCGCGATGCCGGGGGAGCCCGGGTGGTTGAGTTCCAGTACGCGCAGGGCATCGTCCGAGAGGTCATCCAGCCCCATCACCTTGTAGGCCTTGGCCATCACCGTTAATGCATCCGCTACCGCCGGGGTGCGCTGGTAGTTTTCCACCACGTATTTGCCGCGGTTGGCGGCGGCAAGGTAAGCGCCCCGTGTCATGTAGTATTCGGCCACGTTGACTTCATATTGCGCCAGATTGTTGCGCAGGTAGGCCATGCGCAGCGTGGCGTCTTCGGTATATTTGCTTTGCGGGAAGCGCTGCGCCAGTTCGGAGAAATCCTGAAACGACTGGCGCGCCGCGCCGGGGTCGCGCTGGGTTACGTCCTGCGGGATGATGCGCTCAATCAGCCCCCGGCCCTGGTTGAAGTTGGTCAGGCCCTTCAGGTAATAGGCATAATCCACATACGGATGGCGCGGATGGAGTTTGATGAAGCGGTCAGCAGCGGCGATGGCCGATGCCGGTTCGCTGTCCTTGTAGTAGGCGTAAATGATCTCCAGTTGTGCCTGCTGTGCCAGCCGCCCGACGGGGTAGCGCGCCTGCAATGTTTCGAAGTGTTTGGCGGCAAGCGCATAGTCACCCGAGTCCATCGCATCCTTGGCCTCCGTGTAAAATCTGTTTGCCGACCAGTTCTTGGTTTCATCGATCTTGTCCGGCAGCAGCGAACACGATGCGCTGGCAAGCAACAAACACACTGCTGTAAGGTATCTGGATAGAGGCATGAAAAGCGGATTTCCTGAAAACCGATCAAAGTATACCATGTGACCCCAGCGCTATGACTACACCGCAACAACTCACCGCGAGCATCCCTGACGAGCTGGCTGGGCTGCGCCTTGATCAGGCGCTGGCGCAGATATTCCCGGCCTATTCGCGCGCGCGCCTGCAACAGTGGATACGCGCAGGCGAGGTGCGCGTGGATGCGCAGCAGTGGCGCGGGCGCGACAAGGTGCGCGGCGGTGAGTCGGTGGAGATCATGGCGGTGCTCAAGGCGGAGGGTAGCTGGCAGTCTGAACCCATCGCGCTGGATATCGTGTATGAAGACGATGCGCTGCTGGTGATCAACAAGCCTGCGGGCCTGGTGGTGCATCCCGGCGCGGGGAATCCGCAGGGCACGTTGTTGAATGCCCTGTTGCATCATGCGCCCGGGCTCAACACGGTGCCGCGTGCGGGGATTGTGCACCGGCTGGACAAGGAGACCAGCGGCTTGCTGATGGTGGCGCGCACGCTGCCTGCGCAGAAGTCACTGGTGAAACAGTTACATGCACGCAGCGTGCAGCGCGCCTACGACGCAGTCGTGGTGGGTGTGATGACCGCAGGCGGGCGTATCGAGGCGGCGCTTGGGCGTCATCCGGTGCAACGCACGCGCATGGCCGTGACCCGTGAAGGCAGCAACGGCAAGGTGGCGATCACGCATTACCGCGTGGCGCAGCGTTATCGCGCCCACACCCGGATCCGGGTGCAGCTTGAGACCGGGCGCACCCATCAGATTCGCGCGCACATGGCACATATCCGTTACCCCATCGTCGGCGATCCGGTGTACGGCGGGCGCCTCGCTCTCCCCGCCGGATGCAGCGAAGCGCTGAAGCAGACCTTGCGGGCGTTCAAGCGTCAGGCGCTGCACGCGGCCACACTGGGGCTGGAGCACCCCGTCACAGGGGAGATGCTGGAGTGGTCGGTGCCACCGCCGGCCGACATGCTGCACTTGATCAGGGTGCTGGAAGAAGATGCCGGCGGTTGAGGGCTGGATCATCCCGGACTGGCCTGCCCCACCCACAGTGCGGGCGGTGTCCACCACCCGGCAAGGCGGTGTCAGTGCCGCGCCGTATGATTCGTTCAACCTCGGTGATCACGTGGGTGATGACCCGCGCGCGGTGATGGCGAATCGCGCCCGGTTGCTGCAAACGCTGGGTTTGCCTGCGCCGCCGGTATGGTTGCGGCAAGTGCACGGTACCCGGGTGGTAGAAGCAACACAGGGTGGCTGCGAAGCGGATGCCGCGCGCACTGACCGGGCGGGTGTGGTCTGCGCCGTGTTGACGGCGGATTGCCTGCCGCTGTTGTTGTGCAACAGCGCCGGCACACAGGTGGCTGCCGTGCATGCGGGCTGGCGCGGCCTGGCTGCCGGGGTGGTGGAAGCGGCACTGGACGGCATGGGAGAGGGCAAGGATCTCATGGCCTGGCTGGGGCCCGCCATCGGTCCCACTGCCTTCGAGGTGGGGGGCGAGGTGCGCGCTGTCTTCATGGCGCACGCTGCCTCTGCGCAGACGGCATTCCGGCCAGCGTCACACGGACGCTGGCTGGCAGACATGTACCAGTTGGCGCGCCAGCGTCTGGCGGCGCGCGGCGTGGAGAAGGTATATGGCGGACACTGGTGCACGTACAGTGACGCCGAACGCTTTTACTCTTATCGCCGTGACGCTGTTACCGGGCGTATGGCGACAATGATCTGGATAGAGGCAGATACAAGAGGAAAGATAAAAGATACAAGATAAGCCTTTTCCGCTTTCCCCTTGTATTTGTATCTTGTCTTTGCGTTTTAGGTATCATGACGCGCTTATGCGCGCGAGGCATACATGGATTTATTGACCTGGATTATTTTATTCAGCCTGCTGGGCGGTGTGTTGAGCGTCATCGCGGCAAGCAGTTTTCTGCTGTTACCCGATCATCTGCTTGCCCGTGTGCTGCCCTCCATGGTCAGCTATGCCGTGGGTGCCCTGCTGGGCGTGGTGTTTCTCAATCTGCTGCCTGAGGCCATGTCGGCGCCGGGGGTGGATATCAACCTTGTCAGCCTCACCGTGCTTGCCGGATTGCTGGGGTTTTTCCTGTTGGAGAAAATGGTGTTATGGCGTCACCATCACCATGGCGCCGCGCAAGCGTGTCCGGGTGATGTGTCACATACCCGTGCTGGCGGCACGTTGATCCTGATGGGTGACGCCATCCACAATTTTGTAGATGGCGTGCTGATTGCCGCCGCCTTTCTAACTGACATCCATCTCGGCATATTGACCAGTATCGCTGTAGCGGCGCACGAGATTCCTCAGGAAATGGGTGACTTCGTCGTACTGTTGCACAGCGGCTTCAGCCGTGCGAAGGCGCTGGTGTACAACGTCCTGTCGAGTCTGGCAACAGTGGTGGGTGCGTTGCTTGCCTACTACAGTCTGGCGCATGTGCAACAGGCCATACCGCTGATCTTGGCGGTTGCTGCATCGAGTTTTATTTATATCGCGGTAGCGGATCTGATCCCCGGCCTGCACGAACGCACGCAGTTGCGCGCGACGGTGCAGCAGATCGTCCTGATTGCGCTCGGGATCATGACCATTTATATCGCCGAGATCGCGCTGCATTAACCTGAAATGGCCGTGATGCCGCACGGGTCATTGCGTACCAGCACGAATCGCTGGTACTGATCAGCCGCCTTGCTTCAGGTGCGCGTCTTTGGGCTGCGGCGCTGCATGGCAGAAGCCCTGCGGCTCGACGCCCAGGGCCGCGTTGAACTTGCTCGACAGGTTCTGGAACGCGACCAGCGCGGTGAGTTCGATGATGGCGTCGTCGTCGAAGTGATGCCGCAGCCGCGTGAGGTGCTCGGGCGTCACTTGCCGCTCCGAGTATGTGACCGCCTCGGCATAGGCGAGCGCCGCCTTCTCGCGTTCGCTGAACAGCGTGCTCTCCTCGAAGAGCTCGAGCGCTTCGAGCCGTTCGAGGTCGCCGCCGCGTTTGAGCGCCAGGGCCGAGTTGATGTCCACGCAGAAGCGGCACCAATTGATCTGCGATACCCTCACCGTGACGAGCGAGCGCAACACCGGCTCGAGTGGCGAAGATCGCCGGTCGAGCGCGCCGTAGAGCGTGGCCACGCCGAGGAACACCCGTGGGCTGCGGCCCCACAGACGCGCGGGCTCCAGCACGGCGCCGTACTTGCGTCGCTGGTTCCAGAAGAACAGCCGCACGTACCAGGGGAAATGATGTTGTGCAGGCGTGGTGATGAAGGGCATGGCTG
>CAMTVY010000009.1:0-11388 GCA_947085325.1 uncultured Gammaproteobacteria bacterium
CGATGCCCGCGCCGGGCCGGTTCGCTGCAGGCGCCGCATTAAGGCCGCCCAGGCCTTTCAGCAGCAGGGGCAGGGCCGCAGAGGATATCCAGGTGCCGCCGTCGAGCACGGTGTTGATGATGCGGGTAAGGGTGTCTTCGGAGAGTTGGGCGCCGCAACACGCCGCGGCGCCCATCCCCAGCAGGGATAGCTCCACTTCCGGCGAGAGCCCGGCTGCCACGATCAAGACCTTGGCGTCCGGGGTTAGCTGTTTGGTTCTGGCGATTTCGGCCTGCGGGCCGGGGGCCAGCAGGCCGAAGTCAATCAGGATCAGTTTTGCGGGATGACGGGCAAGGTCTTGCCAAAGCTCAACCAGAGACCCGACAACGGTGGTCGCCCCCTTTTTCCGGAGCACGCCCTCAAAGCTGGTGGTTATTTCGGGTGAGTTGGTAGCCAGTAGGTACATGTGCAAGCCGTAGCAGTAATTTCGGTCGTACCGTTCGCCCTGAGCGCGACCCCCGGCCCCTTGATACACCTGTGCCCCGGCGCAGCCTCAGGGCGAACGGGGGGCGTATCCGGCAGACACTATACCGTGTCTGTTACCGTCCCGCATTGCACAGGGTAGCCGGGATCAATGGACGGCTGCAACCCGCCTCTCGCAATAATCACGGCTGAAGCACTCTTTTATCTCGGCGGGCGGCAGCGGCTTGTTGAAATAATAGCCCTGCATCTCGTTGCACCGCAGCGAGCGCAGGAAATCCAGTTGCCTGCTTGTTTCCACGCCTTCGGCGATAACCTGCAGTTTCAGGCTGTGCGCCATGGCGACTATCGCCGTGGTGATGGCCATGTCGTCCGCGTCGTCGGGAATGCCCTGGACAAAGGACTGGTCGATCTTCAGCTTGGTGACGGGAAAGCGCTTCAGGTAGCTGAGCGACGAGTACCCCATCCCGAAATCATCCAGGGCAATGTGTATGCCGGCATCCTTTATTTTTTGCAGGATAGCGGCGGTCTCGGCCCCGTGCATCACGCTTTCGGTAAGCTCCAGCTCCAGATAGCCGGGGTCAAGGCCGGTCTCGCTCAGCGCATCATGGATGGTGCCGATAAGATGGCGTTGGCGAAACTGCCGCGCGGAGAGATTGACCGCCATCCGGATGGGCGGGTAGCCGGCGGTCTGCCAGGCCTTGTTCTGTTTGCAGGCGGCGCGCAATACCCATTCGCCGATGCTCGTGATCAAACCGGTTTCTTCCGCTACGGCGATGAATTCAATCGGCGATACCAGACCGAGATCGGGGTTTTGCCAGCGCAGCAGCGCCTCTACGGCGACGATCTTGCCGGTGACAAGGTCAATCTGCGGCTGGTAGCGCAGAAACAGCTCGTCACGCTCGAGGGCGTGACAGAGCTTGTTTTCCAACCTCAGGCGGTGCGAGGCACCGTCATTCAGCATGGGGGAATAGAGTTGGAAGCCGCTCCTCAGCTCCTTGGCGCGGCACATGGCGAGATCGGCGTTTTTCAGCAGTGTATCGGGGTTGTCAGTGTCGCCCGGGAAGATGCTTACGCCGATGCTGGCGGTGACATTGAGGGTATGGCCCACGATTTCGAAGGGCTCGGAAAAGGCGTCGCCGAGCTTCTGCGCCAACATGGCCACGTCGGCCGGATTCACGACATCGTCGACTATCAACGCAAATTCGTCTCCGACAAACCGTGCCACCGTATCGCTCTTGCGCACCATGATCGACAGGCGTGCCGCCGCCGCTATCAGCAATAAATCGCCGACGGCATGCCCAAGGGTGTCGTTGACACGCTTGAAGCGATCCAGATTCATCAACAACATGGCCACCATGTTGTCATGCCGCGGCGCATGTATCAGCGCCTGCGACAGGCGGTCTATGAACAGCATCCGGTTGGGCAGGTTGGTGAGCGCATCATGCGTCACCATATAGTGCATGCGCTCTTCCGCGCGCTTGCGCTCAATGGCGTAGCGCAGCGAACGCACCAGCAGCTGGGTGTCCACCTGGCCCTTGATCAAATAGTCCTGTGCCCGGTGCTGCACGGCCTGCAACGCGAGCGCTTCGTCGTGCAACCTGCTCAACACCACTATCGGCATGTGCGGAACCGCCGCCTGCACATGGGTCAAGGTGATGAGCCCTCTGGAGTCCGGTAACATCAGATCCAGCAAAACGATGTCAAAGTGTTGCTGGGCAAGCCGCTTGAGCGCTTCAGTGAACGAATCAATATGGACGAGGATGAATTTACCGGTACGCGCATCGGCCAGCATCTCGGACACCAGCCTGGCGTCACCGGGGTTGTCTTCCACCAACAAGATATGTATTGGCGCATCCATATTCGGATCGTGCGGTGTGCTCAGATCATGCGGATCATGCATTTTACTTCCCCATTTATTTATCCGGCAGAGTGAAGTAAAAGGTACTCCCTGCCCCCGGTTCTGATTCCACCCATATCCTTCCACCAAGACTTTCCACGATCTTCTTGCAAATTGCAAGGCCTATCCCGGTTCCGGTGTATTTGGCCCGGCCGGGCAGCCGTTGAAACAGCATGAATATCTGGCTGGTGAACTGCGGGTCTATGCCGATGCCGTTATCCCGCACCGAAAACTGCCAGCAGCCCTCCTTGTGCTCCGCGCGAACCTGGATCCTGGGCGGTTTTTCGGCACGGCATTTAATGGCATTGCCGATCAGGTTCTGGAACAGTTGCACCAGCTGGGTCTGGTTGGCGTAGAGCGTGGGCAGTGATTTACCGGTCACGGTAGCGTTACTCTCCTGTATGGCCACCTGCAGATTGCTCACCACCTCATTGAAGACCTTGTTGCAATCCACCTGCTCCAGGGTAGCCGGCGCCGAGCCGACCTGAGAATAGGCCAGGAGTCCGTCTATCATGCGCTGCATGCGCAGCGTGCCGTCCATCACAAACTGCATGAATTCATCGGCGGCAGGGTCGAATCTGCCCTGGTAGCGCCGCGCCAGCAACTGGATATAACTCTCCACCATGCGCAGCGGCTCCTGCAGGTCGTGGGCGGCGACATGGGCCAATTCGTTCAGTTTATCGTTGGATCTCAACAGCTCCACGGTGCGCGCCCTCACCAGGCGCTCCAGCTCCTCGTTAAGCGCGCGCTGACGCTCCTCGGCACGCTTCTCATCCTCGATATCGGTCGCACTCCCCAGCCATTTGATGATGCTGCCGTCCTGATCCCGGAACGGCGTTGCACGCACCACGTGCCAGTGATAGGCGCCGTCACTGGGTCTTTTGAAGCGGTACTCGGCCCGGTACGCTTCGCCGCTCTGCACCGCCTCGGCCCAGCGCTGCAAACAGTCCTGCAGATCATCCGGGTGCAGCACCGCTTTCCAGTTCCTGCCTTGACTGTGTTCGCGCGCCAGGGTGGGGTGGTTGTACCAGTAGTGGTTATAGTAGTCCAGCGTACCGTCAGGCAGCGCGGTCCACACGACCTGGGGGACGGTAGCGGCGACAGACGGCTCCCCACCCCCCGGCTTGGCCTCCTCCGTGTTGCCGCTGACCTGGCTCACGATCAGCCGACCCAGGGCATGCAGGGCCTCTCTCTGCTCCATATTGAGCCCGCCACGGATATGATCCGCCACGCACAGCGTGCCTATGGCATCTCCGCTGGGCGTGGTCCACGGAACGCCGGTGTAAAAGCGTATGTTGGGCTCGGAGCTTACGAGGTGATTAGCGGTATAGCGTTCATCCAGCTGCGCGCCCGTGACGACGAAAACACCGGGGGGGTGCCCCGACGACGCGGCGCAGAATGACACATCGCGCGGGATTACCGGGGCAGCAGGGGCAGGCTCGGATCCGGATACCTGGCGGCCGGTGTTATCAACCAGGCCGATATAAGAAATCGACGTGCGACAGATGTGCGAAGCAAGCTGGAGGAAATCTTCGATGACCGCTTCAGGCGCGGTATCCAGAATGTTGAAGCGCCGCAAGGCTGCCAGTTGCTCTGCGTCGTGGTCAAGTGGCGGCGTTTTCATTGCGATGGCATATCAACGCCAGTAGTCGCACCTGATGCACCCGCAAACGCGCACGCCTCTTCCGCAGCATACGCCCGCGCACAGGGCATATCCGGGAACGAGCAAGACATCATGTTATATCCATGGCTCATTTTGCGTGTCTGCATCAGCCTTCGTTTCGCTTACGAAATACCTATACTTAACAATTATTTATAATTAGATATTGCCGCGACCGTTACTTTAGCGGACTGCCCGGGAAACTCCATTGGACTTTGGTACTAGCATTGGTACTAGGGTGACCCGCCTGAAACTTACTGTTGTGAGGTACAGATTCCGTCTATTACTTGCCGCTATAACAACAAGTAATCAGGCAGTCTCAGGACGCCCGGCAGGAGAGTAACGATGAAACCTATCGATCTTATTCTGCGCTGTTACGCAGAGAAACAAGACCATCAGTGGCAAGCTTTTTGTCTCGACCCATGCCTGGCTGCCCAGGCGGATTCATTTGAAGATGCCAAGCGCCGACTGGCCAGCATGATTCGTGAATACGTTTATGATGCAGTGGCAGGTGAAGACAAGGCGCATGTGGAGCAGCTATTGCTGCATCGTTCAGCCCCCTGGCGCTATTGGGTAAAATACTATTTTTACCGCGCTCTTATCGCGTCCGGCGCCATGCACAACGAGGCAAGGAAGCTATTTCGTGAATCACTCCCGCTGGTGCCGCAGGCATGCTGCCACAATGCTTGATGGCCAAGCATCGTCCGCTTACTTGTGACGATGTTGCTGATGGGAGCGATAAATAGTGCGTAATGAGAGTAAGTGAAGGCGCTTATTTTCCCTCACCCCCGCCCTCTCCCGGAGGGAGAGGGCGAAAACCCTGCGCACTACGCCGCGTTGGGGTGATGATCTTTAGCCTGCCTGTTCCGCGCTTTACCGAACCGTACTATCTCAACGCTCGCGCAGGGCGTCGTACTTGGCTTTGATCACGGGCTTCAGAAGATAGTTCAACACCGTCTTGTTGCCGGTGCGGATGTGAACGGTGGCGACCATCCCGGGCATGATCGGCAAATTTCTCTGTCCATCGCCGCCCAGGTTGTTGGTCTTGGTGCGCACACGGACAAGAAAGAAACTTTCGTCTTTTTCGTTCGTAATGGAGTCGGCGGTAACGTTCTCGACGATGGCATCGAGACCGCCGTAGATCGAAAAATCGTACGCCGTGAACTTTACCGTTGCCTCCTGGCCGGCGTGGATGAAGGCAATGTCCGAGGGCCGGATGCGCGCCTCGATCAGCAGGTTATCCTCTATCGGGACGATCTCCATCACGTCCATGCCCGGCTGGATGATGCCGCCGACCGTGGTGATCTTGATCTGCTTGACGATACCGGCCATGGGAGAGCGGACGGAGGTTCGCTCCAGGCGGTCTGCCATGGCTACGCTGGACGCGCGGGTTTGCTCGAACTCGGCCCGCGCCATGTTGAGTTCGGTTGAGGAATCCGATCTGAATTTTGCGATCTGGCCCTCAACCTTGGTTCTCGCCTCGGCCAGACTCTGCTCCAGGCGCGGGAGCGCCAGACGGGTCGCGTCGGTCTCGCCCCTCAGATCGCTTACCTGACGTTCCAGCCGCAGCACCTCCACTTCCGACAGGACGCCCTGCGCAACCAGCGGCTTGCTGATCTCGAGTTCGCGTGAAATCAGCCGCAGGCTTTCCTCAAGCTGCTGCAAGCGCGTGCGCTTCTCGTGCAGTTCCTGGCCGCGCTGGCTGGCTTGCTGGCGCAGAACGGTGAGCGTGGCCTCCAGCTCGCTTTGCCGGTTCAGGTAGAGCTGTCTTTCCTCTTCGGCGATACTCGGGTTGTCGCGGAAGAGTTCCTCGGGAACCTGGAACGGCCGGCCTTCAACCTCGGCGGTAAGACGGGCGATTCTCGCCAGCAGCGCATCATATTTGGCCTGTGCTTCGCCCATCGACGAGGCGAATCGCGTCTTGTCCAGGTTGAGCACGATCTGGTCTTTCTTGACGATGTCTCCCAACCTGACCGGAATACTGGCGACGATCCCCCCCTCGAGATTCTGGATCACCTGAACCTGGGCCGAGGGAATAACCTTGCCTTCGCCGACCGTGATTTCTTCAAGCTGGGAAAAGCTGGCCCAAATCAGCGCGATAACCAGGAAGACAACAAACCCCCGGATGATCATCGAGGCGTAGCGCGGTGGCCCCTGAAAGATCGCTGCCGTACTCTCCGGCATGAGCTCGAGGTCGGCCTCCTTCGCTGCTTTCTCCTGTTCATCGGGGAGGATTAAACGCTTCGCCTTGTCGCGCAGCGAAATAAGCCATTCGGATTGCCTGGCCTTTCCCATGAGTGATGCGGCCACTTCAGAAAGTCTAGCTCTTGGCGACATTGAGCTTCCCTCCGGACAACGCCTCAAGCACCTGATCCTTGGGCCCGTCAGCAACGATTCTGCCGCCTTCGACGACAATCAGACGATCGACCAGCGTCAGCATCGAGGCGCGATGCGTTACCAGAATCAAGGTCTTGCCGGCCAGGTGCGACTTGATCCTGGCCTTGAAGTTTTCCTCCGAGCGGTTGTCCAATGAGTTGGTCGGCTCGTCCAGCAGCAGTATCATCGGATCCAGCAGTAATGCCCGGGCAATGACGATGGATTGCCGCTGCCCGCCCGACAAGCCGTCTCCCCGCTCGCCCACCGGCATATCGAAGCCTTGAGGGTGGCGGTTCACGAAATCGGTTACCCCGGCAATTTCCGCTGCCCGCAGCATTGCCTTGTCATCGACGTAGGGGGCCCCGATCACGATGTTTTCCTTGACGCTGCCGAAGAACAGCAGCGGATCCTGCTGCACGTAACCGACATTCCGCCGCAGGTCGGCGGGATCGATCTGCTGCTGATCGACGCCGTCAACCCAGATCGACCCGGAGGCCGGCTGATACAGTCCCAGGATGAGTTTTTCAATGGTGGATTTGCCCGAGCCGATACGCCCGATGATGCCGACCCGCTCCCTGGGCGCAATCTTGAAGGATATTTTGCTCAGCGCCTCCACCGGCTGTCCCGGATAGGCGAAGCTGACATTCTGAAACTCGATTGCCCCTTCGAAGCCCGGGCGGTTGACGAATTGCTTGCCCGGCGGGCGCTCGGTCGGCAGGTTCATGATGCTGTTCAGACCCTGGAGTGCCGATCTGGCATGGTGGAAACGGGTGGACAGGGCCGCCACCTGGGACAGGGGGGCCAGAATCCGCCCCGCCAGCAGCGTGCAGGCGATAAGACCGCCCAACGACAGGGATTTGTCGGAGATCAAATAGACACCGACGACGACGACGCCCACGGTTGCGAGTTGCTGCACAAAAACGGAGGAGTTGACGGCGGCGGCGGACAGCAGCCGCGCGGTCAGGCCAAGCTTGGCAATCTGGCCGACGGTCTGCTCCCAACGGCGCTGCACCGGGCTTTCCGCGCCCAGCGCCTTGATCGTCTCCAGCCCGCCCAGGGTTTCGATGAGGGCCGACTGGCGCTGGGCAGTCGCCCGGAATGTTTCGCCGATGACGCGCGACAAGGGCTTTTGCAGGATGAGGCTCGGTATCAGAATCAGCGGGATTGCCACCAGCGGCACCAGCACGACGAGGCCTCCCACCCACCAGACGACCAGCAGGAAGAGCAGGACAAAGGGCAGGTCAATAAGCGTCACTATGGTGGCGGAGGTTAGGAATTCCCGGAACGATTCAAACTCATGCAGGTTGTTGGCGAACGCACCAACGGACTTCGGGCGTGCCTCCATGCGTATGGCAAGCACCTTTTCAAGAATCGTCGCGGAAAGAATAATGTCGACTTTTTTCCCGGCGATATCGACAAAATATCCGCGCAGGCTGCGCATGAGAAAATCGAAAACAAAGACGATGGCCACGCCGATCGCCAGCACCCAGAGGGTTGAGAATGTCTGGTTCGGCACCACCCGGTCATACACATTCATGACGAACAGCGGTGTAACCAGCGCGAATACGTTGATCAGGAAGGACGCTACCAGAACCTCGGCATAAATCGGCCACGACTGCTTCAGCGTATCCCAGAACCAGTGGCCGCCCTGCGGCAACGGTGACGCGTCGGCACGCTCGTCGAACTTGAAGACCGGCCGGACGAAGATCGCATAACCGGTATAGCTGCTCTCGATCGCCTCCGGATCCAGCTTGATCTCGCCGTCCCCCGACTCCGGCTGGATGATGCGCAACTGGCCGCCTTCCTCTCTTTCCAGCAGGATGCAGGCGTCGCCGTCCTGCAGCAACAGGACAGCCGGTAGCGTGAGATTCGAGATTTCCGCAAGCGACCGCTTGATGATGCGGGCAGAGAGATTGGCGCGTGCCGCCGCCCGAATGAAAAGTTCGGGCGTCAGGCGGGATTCCTCCAGCGGAAGTCCGGCCGTCAGTGACTGGGCCGAATGCGGTTGATGCTGGATACGGGTGAGTATGGCCAGGCAGTTCGCCAAAGGGTCATCGGGCAGGAGCGCCTCTTTAGGGACTGTCCATTCCTTGGTTTCTGGTGCCTTATCCGTCGGAGACATCGCGCGCCTTATTATTTAGGGAAGCTCTGAAAAACCCGGCCCTGGGATTTTTCAGAGACGAAAAGCAAAACATGATCGCTTTGACTCCAAGATTAGACCACAGCAGATGTCATAGACGCCTAGCATACTGGAGTCTGCCGGAAGATCAAGGTCTGGCGACCCGGCGGCTGCCGGCTATCCTCGCGCCGGCGTGAGCGGTGACCGGGCGGTCGAGCGCGGCGGGCTTGAAAACCGTTGACCCGCAAGGGTCCGGGGGTTCGAATCCCTCCCTCTCAGCCGCTATATGACTTTCTTCACCAGCACCTTCGAATTGCGCCGGTAGTTATAGAGCTGCTGCCGCGCGACCGGCAGGGCCTTGATGTCCGCCGCCGTGAAGCCACGCTCCACAAACCAGTGCGCCGTGCGCGTGGTGAGCACCAGCATGCGCTTGATCTTCTGCTGTTTCGCCGTGCGCTCCATGTATTCCAGCAGCGCCTCGCCCCGGCCCGAGTCCTGGTAGTCCGGATGCACGACCAGACAGGCCAGCTCGCCGCAGCCCTCCTTGATGTAAGGATACAGCGCGGCGCAGGCGATGATGGCGTTGTCACGCTCCATCACCGTGAAGTGGCCAATCTCGGTCTCCAGCCGTTCCCGCGAGCGGCGCACCAGCACGCCCTCGTCCTCCAGAGGCGAGATCAACTCCAGGATGCCGCCAACGTCGTCGATGGTCGCCGGGCGCGTGTCTTCGTAGACATCCGCCGAGATCAGTGTGCCTATGCCGTCGCGGGTAAATAATTCGAGCAGCAGGGCGCCGTCGGTGTGGCGGCTGATGAGATGCACGCGGCGCACGCCCTTGCGGCAGGCATGAATCGCACCGCTGACCAGGCGCTTGATGCCTGTTGTCAACGCGCTTTTGGCAGCAAGCATTTTTTGCGCCGCGCCGGGCTGTAGTTGCCGCACCAGCTGCTTTTTCGCATCCAGCACACCGGCCCCCTCGACCATGTGCAGCAGTTTGTCGGCGCGCAATTCGACAGCGACTGCCGCGGCAACGTCTTCGGCGGAGAGATTGAACACCTCGCCGCTGGGCGAATATCCGACGGGAGAGACCAGCACGACGGCGCCGTCATCGAGCGCCTGCCGGATGCCCTCGACATCCACGCGCCGCACCTCGCCGGTATGTTGATAATCCACGCCGCCGCGCACGCCGAGCGGGCGTGCGGTGACGAAGTTGCCGGAGGCCACGCGTATGCGTGCGCCCGCCATCGGTGAATTGGCGAGGCCCATGGAGAGCAGCGCCTCGATCTCGACGCGCACGCTGCCCGCGGCCTCCTTCACACAGGCAAGCGCGGCGGCGTCAGTCACGCGCAGGCCATTGGCATAACGCATCTTGATCCCGCGCTCGCGCAACCGCGCCTCGATCTGCGGACGCGCACCGTGCACCAGCACTACACGCACGCCGAGCGCGTTGAGCAGCGCGACGTCATGGATGAAGTGCGCGAATTTCGCATCTGCCACCGCCTCACCCCCGAACGCAATGACGAACGTACGCGCGCGGTGGGCATTGATATAAGGCGAGGAATGACGAAACCAGTTTACAAATGCAGCGTGGCTGTTTTTTTCAGACATGGCGAACGCCCATCACAAGGAGACGCGCATTATACGCGCAGAACTCACTTTTTCACTTCCAATTTGAGCACCGCCGAATTGATGCAATACCTTAGCCCCGTCGGCTTTGGGCCGTCCGGGAACACATGGCCGAGATGGGCATCGCATACGCTGCACAGCACCTCGGTTCGGCGCATGAAAAGGTTATTATCCGCTTTTGTGGTGACGTTCTCTTCGCTGACCGGCGCCCAATAGCTCGGCCAGCCGGTACCGGAATCGAACTTGGCCTCCGCACCGAACAACTCATTGCCGCAGCATACACAGCGGTATACACCCGCTTGCTTGCAGTCGTAATACTCGCCGGTAAACGCGCGTTCGGTACCGTGTCCACGCGCAATTTCGTACTGCTGCGGCGTCAGCAGTTTTTTCCACTCCGCAGCGGATTTGACCACCTTTTCCCTCATACCCCTTTGCCTCTAATCCGTCACCGCGCCCAGGCTGCTGCTCGATACCTGTTTGGCGTACTTGGCCAGCACGCCGCGCGTGTAACGCGGCGCGGGCGGCTGCCATGCTTTGCTTCGGCGCGCGAGTTCGGCGTCGGGCACGTTGAGTTGCAGCAAACGCGCATCGGCGTCTATGGTGATGGAATCGCCCTCCTGAACCAGCGCGATAGCGCCGCCCACGGCTGCCTCCGGCGCAACGTGGCCCACCACCATGCCGTAGGTGCCGCCGGAGAAGCGTCCGTCGGTAATCAGCCCCACGCTGTCGCCCAGACCCGCGCCGACCAAGGTGGAGGTGGGCGACAGCATTTCGCGCATGCCGGGCCCGCCCTTGGGGCCTTCGTAGCGGATCACCACGATATCGCCGGGCTTGATTTTCTGCGCCAAGACAGCTTCCATGCAAGACTCCTCGGATTCAAACACGCGCGCCGGACCAGTGATTTTGACCAGCTTGAAGCCGGTGATTTTCGCTACCGACCCTTCTGGTGAAAGATTACCCTTGAGGATGGCGAGATGTCCTTGCGCATACATAGGATTGTTCCACGGGCGGATCACCTCTTGATCCTGGCGCGGCTGTTCCGGTATATCTTTCAACACTTCCGCGACGGTCTGGCCAGTAATGGTCAGCGCATCGCCGTGCAACACGCCGTGCGCGAGCAATATCTTCATCACCTGCTGAATCCCGCCGGCCCGGTGCAGATCGGTGGCGACATATTGGCCCGACGGTTTCAAATCGCACAGCACCGGCACGCGCGCGCGCATGGTTTCGATGTCATCGATGACGAGC